>DASZKP010000050.1:0-33301 GCA_035553395.1 Solirubrobacteraceae bacterium
GGGCCCCAGCGGCAACCGCAAGGCATACTTGCCCCCATGGCCTTCGTGCAGCCCACCCGGCGGCTGGTGCGCGCCAGGGACCTCGCCGACGCCCGCTACTCCGAGCCGCTCGACGTCGACGACCTGGCCCGCGCCGCAAGCCTGTCGCGGGCCCACTTCAGCCGCGAGTTCCGCCGCGCCTTCGGCGACTCACCCCACGCCTACCTCCTGACCCGCCGACTCGAGCGCGCCGCAGCCCTCCTGCGCACGACCGACCGGTCGGTCGCCGACATCTGCCTGTCGGTCGGCCTCCAGAGCATCGGCTCGTTCACGACCAGCTTCACCCGGACCTTCGGCGCCTCGCCGACCGCCTACCGGATCAGGTTTCCCCCCGCGAGCAACCTCGCCCGCGTCCCGGCCTGCGTCGTCGCCGCCTACGGACGCCCCCAACACCGCACGTTTCGAGAAGACACGCGGCCCTCGCCGACCTAGCATCGTCGGCAGTCGTCCAACCCGCGCAAACAGGAGAAGCCGCATGTTTTCAATCGCCAACGCCCAAGTCTGGGTCCACGACCAGGACGAGGCACTCGACTTCTACACCAAGAAGCTCGGCATGGAGGTCCGCTCCGACGTGACCCTCGCCGAGATGGGGAACTTCCGCTGGCTGGCCGTCGGTCCCGCCGGTCAGCCCGACTTCGCGATCGTCCTGATGGCGATCCCCGGCCCCCCCGTGATGGACTCAGAGACCGCCGACCAGGTCCGCGCGCTGATGGCCAAGGGCTTCGCCGGCACGGTCTTCCTCGCCACCGACGACTGTCACGCCGCCTACGAGGAGCTCAAGGCCCGCGGGGTCGACTTCCGCGAGCTGCCAGAAGACCGTCCGTACGGGATCGACGCCGGGTTCCGCGACCCGTCTGGCACAACTTCCGCCTCACCCAGGTCCGCGAGTTCGCGCCCGCCTGATCCCTCACCGCAAGCTCGGCCGGGGCGGGTCACCCGCCCTTGCTGAGCATGCGCCACATGCTCTTGGGCTCCGGCTCCCGAGTCCGCACGTAGAGTGTCCCGCCCGGGCCCGAGCACCGGATCCTCAGAACCGGCGCGCCCGGGATCGCAGCCACTCCCGGAGCATCGATCACCTGGCTCGCGAACAGGCCGCCGCCCTCGACGCTGACGGCGATCCCCTCCGGGACGATCACCGAGACCGTCCCGAACAGGTTGTAGATATCCAACTCCACCTCCGGTCCCCCAAGACGCGCCTGCCGCAGGTCGAGGTCGATCGTCCCGAAGATCGACCGGAACGACGACCGCTCGGCCAGGTCCCACGGCCCCCGCCGGACGACCCGCGAGCAGAACGCGAGATGGCGCGCCGCCGCGACCGCGACCGTGGCCGGCGCGGCGGCCGGCGCCGGCAGGTCTCGCGTCAGCACCGCGAGATCGTCACCCGTCCTCGCGACGTGGGCCGCCCCGACCCGATCGGCGAACTCCTCGAGCGTCAGGCGGCCCTCGGCGACCGCCTCGCGCAGCAGCGCCATCCCCCGCTCGCGCTCCGCGTCGCTGGCGAGAATCGGCGTCTGATCCGGAAGATCCGCGATCCCTGAACCGTAGCGCTACCACCGCCGCGCCCACGCGGGGCTCTGCTATCAAGCGATAGCAGAACGCTATGCTGTGCCATATGGCCGCGAGACCGCTCGTGCTCGTTCCCGGTGCCTGCCTCGGCGGCTGGGCCTGGCAGGAGGTTGCCCGCCTGCTCCGCAGAGCAGGTCACGACGTCTACCCGGTGACCCTGACCGGCCTCGGCGACCGCGCCCACCTCGCCGGCCCGGCGGTCGACCTCGACACGCACGTCACCGACATCGTCAACCTGCTCGACTACGAGCGGCTCGACCGGGCCGTCCTCGTCGGCCACAGCTACGCCGGCACGGTCGTCACCGCCGTCGCCGACCGACGGCCCGAGCGCCTCGACACCGTCGTCTACCTCGACACCGGTCCGCTTCCCGACGGCACGGCGATCGTCGACGTCCAGTCGCCGGCCCAACGCGAACTCCAGCAGTCCACGCTCGCCGACGGCTGGCTCTGGCCCGTGCCCGACCGCCAGACCCTCGAGACGGGGATCTTCGGGAGCGTCGCCGGCCTCACCGACGCCGACTTCCAGCTCCTCGCCGACCGCGGCACACCCCACCCATTCGCCACGTTCACCCAACCCGTCCGACTGAACGCCGGCCCCGACCCACGGATCCGGCGGGCCGCGATCCTCTGCTCGGACGGCGGCATGAGCCTCGCCGCCGTCCGCGCGCTGATCGCCGCCGGCGACCCCCGCGCAGCCACGTTCGCGGCCGACGACTGGGAGCTCCGCGAGCTCCCCACCGGTCACTGGTCGATGCTCTCGCTGCCCGAACCCCTCGCCGCCCTGCTCCACGAGCTTGCCGCACCCGCCGGGCGAGGCCAGCACGAGAAGCCCGACGGGACGCCGCCCGATCCCTTGACGACCGCCGCCCGGCTGACGCCGAACTGAATACACCCGGCCGGCGCCGCGTCGTCAGACTTCGCCGCGTGCCCGCCGGCTCGGCTCAGCCCAACGTCCCCGGACGGGGGATCGTCGCCGGCTACGGCCTGCGCTTCTGGTCCCTCGTCGGCCTCGTCGGCGTCGGCGCCGGGCTCGGCGGGGCCCTCTTGATCGAGCTCCTCCACGTCGTCCAGCACGTCGCCTGGTCGTATGACCACGGCGATTTCCTGGACGGCGTCAAGCGCACGTCGTCCGCCCATCGGGTGCTCGTCCTCGCCGCCGCCGGTCTGCTCGCCGGCGCCGGCGCGCTCGGACTCGCCCGGCTCGGTGACGGCGGCGAGATCTCCGAGGCGATCTGGCTGCGGGCCGGGCGTGTCCCGCTGCTGCCGAGCGTCGCGCGAGCCGTCCAGGCGATCGTCCTCGTCGCGCTCGGCGCCTCGCTCGGCCGCGAGGCCGCCCCCCAGCAGGTCGGTGCCGGCCTGGCCAGCACGCTGGGCGAGTGGGCCGGACTGCCCGCCTGGCAGCGCCGGCTGCTCGTCGCGTCCGGCGCCGGCGCGGGTATGGCCGCCGTCTACAACGTGCCGCTCGGCGGCGCCCTCTTCGCCCTCGAGGTCCTGCTCGGAACCCTGACCCTCCCGCTCGTCCTCCCGGCCCTCGCGACAACCCTGATCGCGACGGCCGTCGCCTGGATCGCCCTTCCCGACCGGCCGACCTACGCGATCCCGACCTATCCGCTGCGCGGGTCGCTCGTCGTCTGGGCGATCCTCCTCGGCCCGATCGCCGGCCTCGTCGCGGTCGGCTTCGTTCGCATGATCGCCCTTGCCCATCGCCTGCGCCCGACGGGCCGCCCGGCCGCCCGCCTGCTCGCTCCGCTCATCGTCTTCACGACCCTCGGCGTGCTCGCGATCGCCTATCCCCAGCTGCTCGGCAACGGCCGCAACGTCGTCGCGCTCGCGCTCGTCGGCCAGATCGGCGTCGGCCTGCTCGCCGCGCTGCTCGTGCTCAAGCCGCTTGCCACCGCCGCCTGCCTCGGCAGCGGCGCCCCCGGCGGCCTGTTCACCCCGACCCTGGCACTCGGCGTCCTGCTCGGCGGCCTGCTCGGCCGGGGATGGGCGGAGATCTGGCCGGGAGCCCCGCTCGGCGCCTATGCGGTGATCGGCGGGGCCGCCGTGCTCGGCGCGGCGATGCAGGGCCCCCTCGCCGCCGTCGTCCTCCTGCTCGAGCTGACCCACCACGCCGACGCCCTGATGGTCCCGATCCTGATCGCCGTCGTCGAGGCCACCGTCGTGACCCGGCTGCTCGGCGCACCCTCGATCTACTCGGCCCGGATCTCCGCGCCCGTCGCCGCCAGCGGCCCCGGCGGCGCCGCGGACCCCGAGTCGGTCGACTGGGTCGCCGAGACCCAGACGCCCGGGGATCTCCTGCCGAACTCGATTCGCGCGAGCGGCCCGGGCCCGCCGGCATGAGCGCCGAGCCGGCCGGACCGGAGAGCGCCGAGGACCGGCGGCCGGCCGGCCCCTCGAACGTAACGACGCTCGGGTGGGCCGCCTTCTGGAGCGGGATGGCCCAGGAGATGATCTATCCGCTGCTGCCGGTCTTCCTCGTCGTCGCGCTCGGCTCGTCGAAGACCGCGCTCGGCGCAGTCGAGGGCCTGCTCGGGGTCGGCATCACGCTCGCCCGCCTGTGGACCGGCCGCGCGCTCGACCGGGGAGCCTCGCCGCTGCGCCTCACGCGCGTCTCGTATGCCGTCTCGCTCATCGCCAGGCCGCTGATCGCCCTGGCGCCGACCGTCGGCGTCGTCGCGCTGCTGCGTGTCGCCGACGGCCTCGGCAAGGGCGGCAAGGACGCGCCCAAGTCCGTGCTCGTCGCGGCCGACGCCGACCGCCGGCGGCTCGGCCGGTCGTTCGGGATCCAGACTCTCCTCGACACGCTCGGCTCGGTCGCCGGCCCCCTGCTCGCCGGCGTGATCCTGCTCGTCGTCGGCCATCGGGCCAGCGGCCTGCGGATCTGCTTCGCGCTGGCCGCGATCCCCGCGCTCGGCGCCGCACGCCAGCTGTCGCGCGCCCACGACACCCGCGTCCCGGCCCGCCGATCGAACACTCCGCGGGCGTCGCTCGGTCGCCCGTACCACGTCCTGCTGGGCGCCGTGCTGCTCTTCGGCCTGGCCAACTCGAGCGACACCCTGCTCCTGCTCCGCGCCCATTCGGCCGGCGTCTCGGTGACCGGGCTGGCGTTCCTGTTCGCGGCCTTCAACCTCGTCTATGCCCTGCTGGCGATCCCGGCCGGCGTCCTCTCGGACCGCTTCGGCCGCCGGCCGCTGATCGTCGTCGCCTGGGGGACCTACGTGCTCGTCTACGTCGGCTTCGCATTCGCCCAGGGGGCCGCGAGCCTGATCGCGCTGTTCCTGGCCTACGGGATCTTCTACGCCGCGGGCGACGGGGTGATCAAGGCCTGGATCACGACGCTCGTCCCGGCTGACCGCCGGGGCCAGGCGTTCGGGCTCAACGCGGCCGCCAGCGGCCTCCTCCTGCTCCCGGCCAGCGTGATCGCCGGCGCCCTCTGGGACGCCGACGGCCCCCGCTCGGCGTTCCTCTTCGGCGCGATCACGGCAGCCGCCGCGCTGGCCGTCGTGATCCTCGCACCGAGCCTCCGTCAACCCGACGCGCCGGCGCCCGAGTAGATTGAAAGCGTGCGAATCGACGGGTCGGCAACCCTCGAGATCCAGGCGACGCCCGCCGAATGCGTCGCCGCGCTGCTCGACCTCGCGAGCTACACGGCCTGGTATCCCGGCGTCACGACGGCCGAGGTCGTCGATCCCGGCGGACCCCAGCCGACCGCCCGGCTCGTCTTCACCACGGGGATGCCGATCCTCGCCGAGATCGAGTGCGTCCTCCAGATCGACCAGCCGACGCCCAACCGCGTCCGGGCGGTGACGCTCTCAGACGGCGTCCAGATCGACGGAGACGGCTGGATCCTCGACGGCCCGGCGGAGGGGCCGACGACGGCGACCTATGCGATCGGCGTCGAGATGAAGGTCCCCGGCGGCCCGTTCGTCGAGCACCTCGTCAAGGCCAAGGCCGGCGAGTTCCTGATCGACCGACCGGTCGCCGCGCTCAAGCGCCATGTCGAGCGCCCGCCCGATTCCGGCGCTCGGTAGAGCCCCGGCAGCCGGCTCGCCCGCGGCGACCGGACCGCTCGGCGGGATCCCGGCCGAGGGGCTCTTCATCGGGGGAGCGCTCGCCCAGTACGTCGGCGCCTCGCTCGCCGTCCTCCTCTTCGCGGTCGTCCCGGCGAGCGGCGTCGCCTGGCTGAGGGTGCTCGCCGCGGCCGGAGCCCTGGCGATCTGGCGGCGGCCGTGGCAGGCCCGCTGGAGCGCGCGGACACTCGGCCTCGCCGCCGTCTTCGGCCTGGCGCTCGCAGGCATGAACCTGACCTTCTACCTGGCGATCGACCGCCTCCCGCTCGGGACGGCCGTGGCGATCGAGTTCGCCGGTCCGATCGCCGTCGCCACGCTCGGCTCGCGCACCCGCCGTGATTTCGGGGCGCTCGCCCTGGCGATCGGCGGCGTCGTCCTGCTGGCCGACCTGCACTTCTCCGGCGCTCCGCTCGGTGTCGGCCTCGCGCTGGCCGCCGGCGGCCTGTGGGCGCTCTACATCGTCCTCGGCCACCGCCTCGCGATGGAGACCCAACTGCGCCCGCGGGACGGCCTGGCCGCCGGGATGGGGATCGGCGCACTCGCCTTCGCGCCGTTCCTCGTGTCGAGCGCCGCCCCGGCCTTCGCGGCACCCTGGCGGCTCGGCGCCTGCCTGCTGGTCGGCCTGCTCTCGAGCGTCGTCCCCTACGCGATCGACCAGCTCGCGATGACACGCCTCCCGCGCGCCCGCTTCGCCCTCCTCCTGTCGATCCTTCCGGCGACCGCGGCGATCATCGGCGCCGTCGTGCTCGGGCAGCTCCCCGGCGTGGTCGAGGTGCTCGGGATCGGGCTCGTGGTCACCGCGTCAGCGATGCGCAGCCACGCGGCGTCGGTCTAGACGCACAGGCGGGTCTGCCAGGTCTAGCTCTGATCACCCAAAGCCGTGGGCTCGCGTCTGCGAGCCGGCGGGCGGCTTGGGGCGTCGAGGCCAGCGAGCGCCAGCACCCGCCAACGGTCGACGAGCGCCGCGTCGCCGTGGAATTCGGCACGAGCCGGGCCCAGCCTGCGCCAGAGCGTCGCCGGCCCGTGCGCCTGGAACGTCGCGGTCGGGGCGGCGTCGTCGCGCACTCCGGCCAGCGTCAGCGCCTCGAGCATCCCGGCGTCGCCGGCCACCACCGCCGAGCGCAGGAGCCAGGCCGGCTCGGTCGCGAGGGATTCGTCGACCAGCGGGCGCCCGTCGAGCGTGATCCGCGTGTGCGAGACGACCCGCCCCGGCTCCTCCCCGTGGCGGCCGAGCACGACCGACTCGCCGATCAGCGCCCGGGCGCCGGTCTCGAGGTCGACCCGCAGCGACCGATCGACCGAGCAGCCGGCGGACGCGATCAACGGCTGGGCAAGCCAGAGCAGCCCGGCTCCAGCCGCCAGTGAGGCCGCGACGTCGACCGACGCCGGCCGACCACCGCGGACGTCGTTCGCGACCGTCGCCCCGAGCTCGACGATCTCGAGCGCCGCGCCCGGGCCGAGCTCGATCCGGATCGCGACGTCGTCGCCGGCGAGCAGCGACGCCCGGCTCTGGACGAGCACGACCCGCGCGAGACGGCCGTCCGACTGGAGGATCCGCGGCAGCCAGGGCTCGGTCCCCGACAGCTCCACGATCGTCGTGCGCCCGTCGCGCAGCTCGGCCCGGATCGCCAGGCCGACGCCCGGCTCAGCCCGAGCGATGACCGGAGGCGGCGGGCTCGGCTGGATGGGAATGGCCGTGTGGGGCCGGGGGCCCGGGATCGGCGCTGACGAGCGTCCCGTCCTGCCAGGACGCGAGGATCCGCCGGACCCAGCCGCAGAGCGCCTCGATCGAGACCCGGTCGCGGAGGCTGAGCGCCAGCGTCGGCCGTCCGGCCCGCCGGTCGGCTGCGTCGCTGAGCATCAGGGCGACGTCGGCGCCGACGTACGGGGCGAGATCGACCTTGTTGATCACGAGCAGATCCGACCGGGCGACGCCCGGCCCGCCCTTGCGGGGGACGTCGTCCCCGCCGGCGCAGTCGAGCACGAAGATCTGGGTGTCGGCGAGCGCCGGGCTGAAGCACGCCGTCAGGTTGTCGCCGCCGCTCTCGACGAAGACGATGTCCAGCGGACCCTCTGCCCGTTCGAGCTCCTCGACGGCCAGCAGGTTCATCGAGATGTCGTCCCGGATCGCCGTGTGCGGGCAGCACCCCGTCTGGACGGCCTCGATCCGCCCGACCGGGAGGACGCCCTGCTCGCGCAGGAAGCGGGCGTCCTCGGTCGTATAGATGTCGTTGGTCACCACCCCGAGCTCGAGCTCACCCGACAGCCCCCGGCAGAGCGCCGCGATCAGCGAGCTCTTGCCAGTCCCGACCGGACCGCCGACGCCGACCCGCAGTGCCCGAGCGGCCCGAGTCGCCCCCGGGGCCCGAGTGGCCGGCGCGTCGTGCGGCGTGATGTCCTCAACTCGCAAAGAGCCTCCCCGGGCTCGCCAGGTGGAGCTCGGCCCGCCGGTCGAGCAGCGCGACCGACGGGCTCGGCAGGGTCTCGAGCACGACCGCGCAGGCCTCTTCGGCGAGCTCCTCGATCTCCGCCGCGAGGTCGGCGACCCAGGCCGAGGCACGCGCGCTGTCGAGCGCGGTCAGCTTGACCGCGGCCGCCGCGACCCCGGCGGCATCCTCGTAGAGCGCGAGCCGGGCCGCCTGGCGCGGCTCCATCCCGCCGGCCCGGACGACCACGCCGAGCGCGACGGCCCGCGGCGTCAGCAGGCTCTCGGCCGCATACGCGCCGAGCAGCTCGTCGACCGGCCAGAGCGTCCGGCCGGTTCGCAGCAGTCCGAGCCCCAGCCGGCGGTCAGCCGCCCGCAGGCCGGCCACCGGGACCCGGGCGACAGCCTCGCGATCGAGCTCGAGCAGCCCTTCGAGTGTCCGGCAACCCGCGGCCAGGGCGGCCAGGGCGGCCTGGCAGCGCCCGAGCGTGTGGAGCCGGGCCCGCGCGAAGCCCGGGATGTCGCCGGCCGCCAGCCCGGCGGCGAGCGCGGCCTCGAGCCCGCCCGAGTGGGCGTAGCCGCCACTCGGGGTCCGCCCGTCGGCCAGCAGGAGCTCGAGCACGGCCGCGCTCAACCGGTCACGCCCGTGCGGCTCGTGGAGGGTTCGCCATCAACTCAGAAGAGCGAGTAGCGCTGGGCGAGCGGCAGCGACTGCGCCGGTTGGGGTGAGACCGGCTCGCCGTCGACCGAGACGACGAAGGTCTCGGGGTCGACGCGGATCTCCGGGAGGGCCGCGTTGTTGGGCATGTCGAGCTTGCTCACCCCGCGCGTGTCGGCCACCGCCAAGAGGCGGCGGTCGAGGCCGAGCCGCTCTTCCAGGCCGTCGGCGAGCGCGGCCGGCGAGACGAACGAGTAGGCCAGATGCGAAGCGGCCGCCGGCGCAGCGCCGAACATCGGCCGCCCGAGCACCGGTTGGGGTGTCGGGATCGATGCGTTGGCATCCCCGATCGGCGCCCAGACGATGGCCCCTGACTTGATGACCAGACGTGGGCGGATGCCGAAGAAGGCCGGGTCCCAGAGCACGAGGTCGGCGAGCTTGCCGACCGCCACCGAGCCCAGCTCGTCGCCCAGGCCGTGGGCGATCGCCGGGCAGCTCGTGTACTTGGCGACGTAGCGCCGCGCCCGCGTGTTGTCGGCGCGACCGTCGCCCGACAGCGGGCCGTAGCGCTCCTTGCAGGCGTGAGCCGTCTGCCAGGTCCGGATGATCGTCTCCCCGGCCCGGCCCATCGCCTGCGCGTCCGAGCCGATGATCGAGATCGCCCCGAGGTCGTGGAGGAGGTCCTCGGCCGCCATCGTGCTCGCCCGGATCCGGCTCTCGGCGAAGGCCAGGTCCTCGGGGACCTTGGGGTTGAGGTGGTGGCAGACGATCAGCATGTCGAGGTGCTCGGCGACCGTGTTGATCGAGTGCGGCCGGGTCGGGTTCGTCGACGACGGGAGCACATTCGGCTGGGATGCGATCGCGATGATGTCCGGCGCATGGCCGCCGCCGGCGCCCTCGGTGTGGTAGCTGTGGATCGATCGGCCGGCGATCGCCGCGACTGTCGACTCGAGGAAGCCGGCCTCGTTGAGCGTGTCGGTGTGGATCGCCGCCTGGACGCCGAACCGCTCGGCCGCACGCAGGCAGGCGTCGATCGCCGCCGGCGTCGAGCCCCAATCCTCGTGCAGCTTGAAGCCGCCCGCCCCGGCCAGGGCCTGCTCGGCCAGGCCCTCCGCAGAGACGGTGTTGCCCTTCCCGAGCAGCACGATGTTGAGAGGTTGGCCGTCGAGAGCTCGGTGCATCATGGCCAGGCTCGCCGGGCTCGGCGTGCACGTGGTCGCACGCGTCCCCTCGGTCGGGCCCGTTCCTCCCCCGATCAGCGTCGTGATCCCGCTCGCCAGGGCCTCGGTGACGATCGAAGGCGTTATGAAGTGGACGTGGCAGTCGACCCCGCCGGCCGTCAGGATCCGCCCCTCGCCGGCGATCACGTCCGTCGTCGGGCCAATTCGCAGGGCCGGGTGGACGCCATCCATGATGTCCGGGTTGCCGGCCTTCCCGAGCGCCGAGATCCGCCCGTCGCGGATCCCGACGTCGGCCTTCACCACGCCCCAGTGGTCGAGGATCACGACGTTCGTGATGACCGTGTCCGGCGCCCCGTCGGCGTGGCTGGTCAAGCCCTGGGCCATCGACTCGCGGATCGTCTTGCCGCCGCCGAAGACTGCCTCCTCGCCGGCAATGCAGCGGTCCTCCTCGACCTCGAGCCAGAGGTTCGTGTCCGCCAGGCGGACGCGGTCGCCGACGGTCGGCCCGTAGAGGGCGGCGTAGCGCTCGCGGCTGATCTCGCTCATTCACCCTCCTCCTCTTCCGCCGGTATCTGAAGGCCCGGGACACGGCGGGCGCCAGCGAGTGCGACGAGCGCCACCTCGCGGGCGAGGCCCGGCTCGAAGCGCGCCGACGTTCCCGCCGGGATGTCCAGGCGAAAGCCGGCGGCGGCCGGGCGGTCGAACTCGAGAGCCGCGTTGACGGCGCTGAAGTGGAAGTGCGAGCCGACCTGGATCGGACGGTCCCCGGTGTTGATCACGTCCACCCGGATCCGCTCCCGCCCTGGTGCCAGCTCGATCGTCCCCGGCGCGACGCGGAGCTCCCCCGGGATCACGGGATCGGCTGGTGGATCGTGACGAGCTTGCGACCGTCGGGGAAGGTCGCCTCGACGGCGACCTCGTCGAGCATCTCGGGGACGCCCTCCATCAGCTCGTCCCGCCGCAGGACGCCTCGGCCGTCGCGCATCAGCTCGGCCACGGTCGCCCCCTCCCGGGCGCGCTCGATCACCCAACACGAGAGGATCGCGATCGCCTCGGGGTAGTTGAGCACGACGCCCCGCTCACGCCGGTCCCGGGCGATCATCCCGGCAACCGACAGCAGCAGCTTCTCGGTGTCCGAGGGCGTCAGGTGCACTGGCCGGGGACTCTAGTGGCTGAGCTGCGGGGGTCTCTAGTGGCCGATCTGCCACGGCCGGCTCGCATGCCGGCTGTGGGCGCCCGGAGCCGGGACCCCGCCGTGCATGCGCCGGCCGGCCGGCGGCGACCCGACCTCGGGGATCCCCTGCTCGGAGCGGTCGATCCGCTCGAGCGTCGAGCGCCCGGCCCCGTCGAGCTGGCGGGTCCGTCGGGGGCCGCGCCCGCCGGGGGCGTGGAACGCCCGCGCACTCTCCAGTCCGCACGACCCGCAGGCGACCGGCGCGGCCGACGCCAGGGCGACCGGCTGCTCGCGGTCGAACGGCCCGCACGCCGGGCAGGTGTACTCGTAGACCGGCATCAGTGGGGGAGGATGTCGCGGTCGAAGATCGACAGCGGTATGCCGAGGCTGACCGCACAGTTGGGAATGTCGACGATCCCGCCGATCCGGCCCTCTACCGGCGCCGCGCCGAGCAGGAGGTATGCCTGCTCGCCGGTGTAGCCCATCGCCAGCTTGAGGTATTCGATCGCGTTGAGCGCCGCCCGCCGGTAGGCGACCGTCGCGTCCATGTAGTAGTTCTTGCCGTCCTCGACGCAGATCCCCTCGAACATCAGGTACTCGGAGTAGTGCGGCTCGACCGGCCCCGGCTTGAAGATCGGGTTGCCGTGCGGGTTGGCCGCGGCGAGCCCGTACTTGGCGACGCCGCCCTTGATCAGGTCGAAGCCGAGATCGATGAAGCCGGGCATCTCGATCGCCCCGCAGAACGTGATCTCGCCGTCGCCCTGGGAGAAGTGGAGGTCGCCGATCGAGAACAGCGCGCCTTCGACGTAGACCGGGAAGTAGATCCGCGTCCCCTTGGAGAGGTTCTTGATGTCGCAGTTGCCCCCGTGGTCGCGCGGCGGCACCGTCCGGGCGGCCTCCTTGGCGACGCGCGTGAACTCCGCTCCGGTGAGGCTTCCCAGCAGGGCATCCTTCTCGAGTGGGAGCAGCGCGAGCGGCGGATCCTGGACCGTGTCGCCCATCGGCTCGCCCGTGACGCGGGACGGGTTGCGGGCGATCAGGTCGGCCTCGCGGCGGTTCCACTCCGCGAGCAGGTCGTGCGACGGAGCGCAGCCCAGCAGGCCCGGATGGGAGAGGCCGGCGAAGCGGACGCCGGGGAGGTGGCGCGAGGAGCAGAAGATCCCCTCGATGTCCCAGATCGCCTTCGCCGACTCGGGGAAGTAGTCGGTCAGGAAGCCACCGCCGTTGCCCTTCGCGAAGATCCCCGTGTAGCCCCATTCGTGCTCGGGAAACGGCCCCATGTCGAGGATGTCGACGACGAGGATGTCGCCGGGCTCGGCGCCCTTGATGTGGAACGGCCCGCTCAGCATGTGCGTCTTGTCGAGGTTCACCCCCGCGACGTCGGCCGGCGAGTCGGTGTTGTGGATCTGCTCGTCGGTCCAGTCCTTGCACTCGATCCGGTAGCTCCCGCCCGGGTCGATGCTCGCGACGGCCGGGATGTCCGGGTGCCAGCGGTTGTGTCCCGCCACGGCCTGCTCGGCCATCGGGACGCTGAGGTCGCGATCGATGCTGAAGATCACCTCGGGCATGCCACTTCCCCTCCTTCGGTCGGATGTTGTGACGGACGTCGGCGGCCCGGCCGACGCCCATCACATTTGTTCTCGCCGTGGACCCCCGGGCCGGGGCGGGGTTGTGAGATGCCCCTACACGGCTACCGCCGCAGCTGGTTCCGGGGTCGGCACTCCCGGCTGGCCCGGTGTCTTGCACACGTTGTGGCAGGACTTCTCCAGCGTGCAACAGAGCGAGCAGATCGCGCCCTGGTGAAACGGACAGGTCGACATGTCGGGCGTCTCGTAGGCCTCACCGCAGACGACGCACTGGATCTCAGTCGTGTCCTGGGCGGCGAGATCGCCACCGAGCACGTCGGTGCGGGCGATGTAGTACTTGCCCTTCGTCGCCCACGCGATGACCGGCGAGAGGACCATCGCGATCCCGATCGCCAGGAACGGCGAGTAGGCCGCGAGGACGCTGCCGAACGCGTTGTAGAAGGCGAGGATCGAGATGATCGAGGCGACCGTCATCGCGCCGAACCCGACCGGGTTGATCGTGTAGAGGTGGGCCCGCTTGAACTCGATGTACGACGGGCTGAGCTTCAGCGGCTTGTTGATCACCAGATCGGCGACGACGGCGCCGATCCAGGCGATCGCGACGTTCGAGTAGAAGCCGAGCACCGTGTTGAGGAAGCTGAACACCCCGACCTCCATCAGCGTCAGGGCGATCCCGACGTTGAAGAAGACCCAGACGACCCGCCCGGGATGCCAGTGAAGCATCCGCGAGAAGAAGTTCGACCACGACAGCGACCCCGAGTAGGCGTTGGTGACGTTGATCTTGACCTGCGAGAGGAGCACGAAGAAGACCGCGACGCCGAGCACGATGCCGCTCGGCAGGAATGAGTTGAAGCCGCCGATGTACTGCTGGATCGGCTCGTCGGCCTTGACCAGGCCGACCTTGCCGGCAACGTAGAAGGCGAGGAACGCCCCGCCGAGCTGCTTGAACGCCCCGAGCACGACCCAGCCCGGCCCGGCCGCGATCACCGCCGTCCACCACTTCCTGGCGTTCGCCGGGGTCTTGACCGGCATGAAGCGCAGGTAGTCGACCTGCTCGCCGATCTGGGCGATCAGCGACAGCGCAATGCCGGCACCCAGGCCCATCGAGATCCCGTCGAAGCCCGAGCTCTTGGCGTTCCCCTTGAAGTGCGTCCAGTGAGCGAACGCGTTCGGGTCCTTGAAGAGGATCGCTACGAAAGGTGCGAACAGCAGGATCAGCCAGATCGGCTGGGTCCAGACCTGGAGCTTGGAGAGCAGTGTCATCCCGAAGCAGACCAGCGGAATGATCACCAGGGCCCCGAGCAGATACCCCAACCACAGCGGGATCCCGATCCCGGCCTGGAGCGCCTGGGCCATGATCGACCCCTCGAGCGCGAAGAAGATGAACGTGAAGCTTGCGTAGATCACCGACGTGATCGTCGACCCCAGGTACCCGAAGCCCGCCCCCCGAGTGAGCAGATCCATGTCGATCGAGTACTTCGCCGAGTAGTACGCGATCGGGACCGACGTCAGGAAGATCACCGTCGCCGCCAGCAGAACGGCGATCAGCGCGTTCGTGAAGCCGTAGGTGATTGCGATCGACGCGCCGATCGCGAAGTCCGCCAGGTATGCGATCCCGCCGAGCGCCGCGGACGCGACCACGAACTCACTCCACGTCCGGAACTTCGACGGCGCGTACCGCAGCGAGTAGTCCTCGAGGATCTCGTTCTCGACGAGCCCGGCAAACTTTCGGCGCAGCGACTTCCCGCCACTCGGCGCAGGGGTGGTTGACATTGGCGAGCCTCCTCGTTGGCCTCCGTAGCGCCGGGCTCTGCGTCGCCGGCGCGATGCACTGACCACAGTGTCTGGCTCAGCAACGGTCCGCGCTACCGACCGACGGGCCAAGAAATCGGGCTGCCTGTCCGACCACAGGGAGTTCCGTGAGGGGCCACCGGCGGCCGATCACCGCCGTCGGCGGGCGATCTGTCAGGGGAGGCGAAACCTCCGCGGTCGAGCGCGGCGCGACCGCGCGATGCGGCGCTGGACGCTAGACGCGCTTGGCGCGCGGCGGCGCCGGCGTGGCGGCCGCCTGCGCCTGGCTGGGGAGCGACTCCCCCGGCCTTGAAACCTGCAGCGGGCGGCGGGCGAGCTCGGCGTGGGCTGCGTGGGCGCTGAGCCGCGCCTGCTCGAGCTCGCCAACCTGGCTGGCGTACGCGCGGAGCGCGGCCCAGCCGCGCTTGCGCGGCTCGAGCTCCCACTCACCGCGGACGGCGTCGCGGATCTCGCGGCGCCGCAGGCGGGCGGCGCGACGGCGCGCCAGCCGGCCGTCAGACGGGGCCGGGGAGTGCGATGAAGGGGCCTGAATCGCCATCTGGGTTAAGCGTACCGGACCGCCGGTCCATACTCGCCCGGCCGACGTCGATCATTCGTCGACTCCGGGCGGGCCCGCCAGGCGCAGCAACGGCATTTGCAACCTTGTGTGACGAATGTCACACAACGTCTCGGCCTGTCGTGGGACGTTTCCGGCGGAATTGGACAACGCGGACTCTCTTGCGGAGCCGCGCGTCCAGAACATAAGACAAGTCAGGGGGAATCAAATGCCGGTATCTGCCACGACAACGGCCGACGCGACCCTTCCGGATGCGGCGATCTCGCAGCTCTGGACTTCGCTCGGCGGCAACGCCAGCGTCCTGGGAGCACCGAGCGGGGGGTTGGGAACCTGTCCCGACGGTGTCGGCCACTATCAGCACTACGCGGGAGGGTCGATCTACTACACGCCGGCGACAGGCGCGCACGAGGTGCACGGCGCGATCCATGGCCTGTGGTCCTCGCTCGGCTGGGAGCGCAGCGTCCTGGGCTACCCGCTGACCAACGAGTCGGGCACGCCGGACAAGGTCGGCCGCTACAACCACTTCCAGAACGGATCGATCTACTGGACGCCGGCAACGGGCGCACACGAGGTCCACGGAGCGATTCGCGGCCTGTGGTCCTCGCTCGGCTGGGAGCGGAGCTTCCTGGGGTACCCGATCACGAACGAGTCCGGCACGCCAGACACGGTCGGTCGCTACAACCACTTCCAGGGCGGCTCGATCTACTGGACGCCGGCGACCGGCGCGCACGAGGTCCACGGAGTGATTCGCGACCTCTGGTCGTCGATCGGCTGGGAGAAGTCGTTCCTGGGGTATCCGCTGAGCAACGAGACGTCGTCGAGCGACCATGGCGGCACCGGGCGGTTCAACACGTTCCAGGGTGGCACGATCATCTGGACGCCGGTGGGTGGGGCCCACGCGATCAACGGGGCCGTCCCCACGGTGCTCGAGTACGACGCCGGCTCGATCACCTTTCCGAGCGGCACGGCGGCAGGAGGCGGGGCGCACCTGACGCTGGCCAAGGACGGGACGTGCCACTTCACCGGCCACATGCACGACTCGGGAGCCGCGGCGTACAACTACAGCGTCGCCGGCGTCGTCAAGGACGTGGCGAACCAGGCGTACACGTTCGGGCACACCGGCAACATCGCGGGCACGTTCGAATCGGGGTCGCGCGACGACAACTGGGACCAGAACGCCGCGAACCCGACGGTTGCCCAGAACTGGCTGGTGCTGGCAGCGGCCGGGCAGCATTCGAGCTGGCGCTCCTCCGTCAGCATCGATCTCAGCGGTGTGATCAACCAGATCATCAGCGCGGTCGGCACCGTCGCCGGCGTCGTCGCGTTGTTCGTATGAGTGGCGGGGGCACCCACGGGTGCCCCTAGCTTCCAAAGGGGGTACCAAGGCCCGCCTGGTGCCTATGGAACAGCGCGAGTTCCCCGACCAGCTTGGCGCCGTCCGCGCAGGCTGCCGCGCCTCAGCCTGCGACGGCCGCCGGCGGGCCGCCGGCGACGAACGCCCTCCAACCGCCCCAGTCGGTGATGTCGCGCGCGCTCGTGATCACCCGCGAATCGCAGACGAAGCCTGACACCGTCGTGCCATCGATCAGCTCGATGGCTCCGATCGAGAGTGGTTGGCCGACGCCGCCGATCAGACGCCCGAGGCCGGCGTGGCTGATCCGCCAGACCTCGACCTCGATCGATTCGCCGCTGTCGCCATCGGCTGCCCGCACCAGCCCGGGCTTGGCGGGAACGGTTCCGGCCAGCGCATAGAGGCGGTAGATTGGGGCGCTCAGTGTCTGCGCCGCGAGCGTCGCGCCGAGCTCGGTCAGCTGGTGGTTGAGCGGCAGCCCACTGAGGTGGGCGCCGACCACGGCCAGCAGGGTCTCCCCAGGCGACGGGCCCGAGCTGCGGGTCGGCGACCCGAGCTCCGCGTCGATCGCCGCCTGGTCCTCGCCCAGCCAGGACCCGGCCAGGTCGATCAGGAGCCCGTCCTGATCGCGCCGGCCGACGAGCGTCACGCCGAACGGCAGGCCGTCGTCGCGCACGGGCGCCGGCACGGCAATCGCCGAGAGGTCCATCAGGTTGACGAAGTTGGTGTAGGTCCCGAGCACGGCGTTCGTCCCGATCGGGTCGGCCCGGATCTCCGCGTGGGTGAAGATCGTCGGCGCGGTCGGCAGCAGCAGCGCGTCGATCCGCTCCCAGTCGGCCTGCGTCGCTCGCCGCAGCTCGGCCAGCCGGTAGGCGCTGCGGAACGCGTCGACCGCGCTCGGGCGGGTCCCGCGACCGATGATCTCGGCGACCACCGGGTCGACCGCGTCGGGCCGGGCTGCGACGAACTCCCCGACCGCAGCTGAGCGCTCGGCGATCCAGCCGCCGTCGTACAGCAGCCCTGCGGCGGCGGCGAACGGTTCGAAGTCGATCTCGATCAGCTCCCAGCCCAGCCCGGCGGCGTGCTCGACCGCGATCTGCCAGGCGGCTGCGGCCGCCCGGTCGCCAAAGAAGCGCATCTGGGCGTCTGGGGGGACCCCGATCCGCCGCTGCCCGCGAGCCGGCCGGCCGGGCGGGGCGACCCTGCGGGAGTACGGATCAGCGACGTCGTACGCGGCGGCCGCAGCGCACACCCGGGCGGCGTCGACGACGTCGAGCGCGAAGACCGAGACGCAGTCGAGCGTCCGGCAGGCCGGCAGCACGCCGCGCGTGCTGAGCAGGCCGAGCGACGGCTTGAGGCCGACGATCGCGTTGAATGCGGCCGGGACCCGGCCGGATCCGGCGGTGTCGGTGCCCAACGCGAAGCTGACCATCCCGGCGGCCACGACGACGGCCGAGCCCGAGCTCGAGCCACCCGAGATGTAGCGCTCGTCGATCACACTCCGGCACGCCCCGTAGGGGGTTCGGGTTCCGACCAGACCGGTCGCGAACTGGTCCATATTCGTCTTCCCCAGCGGGATTGCCCCGGCCGCGATCAGCCGGTCGACGACGAATGCGCTGTGCTGCGGCACGGCGGCGAATTCCGGACAGGCCGCCGTCGTCGGCACTCCGGCCAGGTCGACGTTGTCCTTGATCGCGAACGGGATCCCGTAGAGCGGGAGCTCGGCCGTCGGCGGGCCGAGCCGGTCGACGTGCTCGGCGACCGCGTCCCAGTCGAGCAGCGTGATCCAGGCCGGTTGGTCGGACGCCCGCGCGCGGGCGTGCGCCGCCCGGAGAACCTCGATCGGGGCCCGCTCGCCGCTTGCGTAGGCGGCGAGCAGGCCCCGAATGCCGAGGTCGTGGTTCATGGCGCCGGGCTGCTTGAGGTAGCCCCGCGCCGCGGGGTCAGGCGGGGACGGGCTCGGCCCCCGGTACACCGGTGTCGTGATGCGGACCGCTGCCGTTCGTCGTCGGCAGGAGCGCGAGTGCGGCCGCATCGGCTGCGTCGATCGGGTCGTCGAGATCGAACTCCCGCCGGGGGACGTTCATCCGCGAGAACGCGAGGCAGACGAGCCCTGCGAACACGTACCCGAGGGCTATCTTCGGCGACTCCGCCCAACCGACCTGCGGGCCGTGGATCAGGCCGAAGAAGGCCAGGATCGCCCCGAAGAACGAGTATCCGGCCGCCATCACGAAGCTGCGGTCGATGATCAGCGCCGCGATCGCCCCGAGCACCATCCCGGCGAGGACCGCGCCCTGGCCGAGCGACTCGAGGCCCGGGTAGATGACCCCGGCGTTCTCGAGGTTGGCGATTCCGATCTTCGTGGCGGTCGTGCCCGCCGCCGAGATCGTGTCGTCGACCTGCCCCGAGGCCCACTGGGCGATGTTCGGGATCGTCGCCATCACGATCGCCGGGTAGTGGGCCCGCGGCACCGAGGCGAAGGCCTGGGCGCCGATCACGAGGCCGATGTAGAGCAGGATCGGGACGATCGCCGGAATCGGCAGGAGGGCGCCCAACAGCGGGAAGAGGCCGATCAGACAGAACAGGAAGATACCGACGCCAGTGGCCAGCGAGTAGCTGATCCGTCCGCCGGCCTTCTTCCAACCCGGGTGTCCGATGTAGACGGCCGGCGGGAATGGGCTGCCGAGCAGCGAGCCGACGACGGCGCCGGTCCCGTCGGCCAGCAGCACGTGGCGGAGGTTGTAGCTGTCACCTGCCGCCGACGCGCTCTCGACGTTGCTCATCGCCTCGGTGAAGTTGTAGATGCCGAGCGGGATCGCGGTCGCCAGCAGCGGCGAGATCCCCTTCAGGCCGGTCACCAGGTGACCGATGTTCAACGACGGGAGGCCGATCGCGATCTGGTGGACCGACGAGCTGACGTCGGCCGTGTTCATGTATCCGCCGATCCACGCGATCGCCGACCCGACGAGCAGGGCGGCCAGCCCGACGGGGAAGTTCCGCGGTAGGCGGACACCCGAGACGAAGCCGATCACGATGATGAAGAACGTCGGCAGGGCGATCCACAGGGCGCCCCACATCTGCGCGGCCGGACGCATCGAGATGAACGTGAGCGAGATCCCGGCGAGCGTGCCGAGCAGCGCCGCCCGCGGGGTGAAGCGGCGGATCGTCGGGCCGACGAAGGCGCCGATCAGGATGATCACGCCGATGATGAAGGCCCACGCGATGCCGCCCTCCCACGCCTTGATCGGGTCGTGGGTCTTGAGGTAGATCGGCAGCATGATCACCAGCGAGACGATGAACATGTGCGGCACGCTCGGCCCGTATGGCATCGCCGTGACGGTGTCGCGCTTCTCCTTGGCGGCGAGCCGGCGGGCCAGCGTGAAGTAGAAGAGGTTGCCGAGCAGGAGTTCCACACCGAGCGCCGGCAGGATCACCCGGTAGGTGGTGTTGTCGTCGAGATGGGCCGCCGTCAGGCAGAGGATGGCGATCACCAGGACGTTGACCAGCATGTTGATGCCCAGCCCGAAGAAGGCGTTCAGATCGCCTCTGGTCCAGAGCGGACCGAGCGAGCTGCCAAAGGGCGAGCGACGCGGTTGACTTGAAGCGGCGGTCGACATGGTCTGGCTACTCCCCCTGACTGGTGGCGGTGGCAAGTTGTTGGGCTTCGGGTTCCGGCTCCGGCCCGGCGTCGCCGGAGAGCGCCCCGAGCAGGGCCTCCGAGCCGGCGACCCAGCCGAAGATCCCGCCCTGCGCGGCGATCATCCGCAGCCCGACCTCGTGGAACTCCGGGAAGTACGAGCCGACGCAGTCGGAGAGCACGAGGCACTCGAAGCCCCGGTCGTTGCCCTCGCGGACGGTCGTGTGAACGCAGACCTCGGTCGTCACGCCGGTCACGATCAGGCTCGTGATCCCCTGGTTGCGGAGGATCAGCTCGAGGTCGGTCGCGTAGAAGGCCCCCTTGCCGGGTTTGTCGAGCACGATCTCCCCTGGCGCGGGCGCCAGCTCGTCGACGATGCCGTGGCCGAACTCCCCGCGAATCAGGACCCGGCCCTTCGGACCCGGGCTGCCGATCCCGAACTCGAGCTGGCCGCGGGCGCGCTTGCTCGGCGGACAGTCGGTCATGTCCGAGCGGTGGCCCTCGCGGGTGTGGATGACGAGCATCTCGTTGGCCCGCGCGGCGGCCAGGACGGCCTGGAGCGGCCCGACGACCCGCTGGAGCAGGCTGACGTCGTTGCCGAGCCCCTCGCCGAAGCCACCGGGCTCGAGGAAGTCGCGCTGCATGTCGATGATCACCAGCGCGGTCGTTGCCGGGATCAGGCTGAATGGGTACGGCTGCGCCGCGACGGCGGCGGCCTGCGCCGGCGTCCGGTCGAGACCAAGCGTGGGAGTCATTGGACCCCTCCTCTGGGGCCGACCCAGGCCGTGGCCCGAGCCGTTGTATACAGCGTCGTCTACAGACTTGAGTGCCGACAACGTACGACCGGCCGATCGCCCGCGCCATGGACCAAGGGCACAAACCGGCATGGACAGGCGGGCCATCGCTTCTGCGGGCCGGCGTGTATACCGTGGTGTCCACAGACCAGCCGCCGCGTTTCACCGCCGCGTCGCGCCGGCTCAACCCTCGATTGCGTTCCGGAGGCCCGCCGTGGATGAGCTCGACACCTACGCCCGCGCGGCCGCCCGGCTGGCCGGGCTCGAGATCGACGACGCCTGGTGGCCGGGGGTGGTGCGCCACCTGACGGTCCTCTGCGACAACGCCGCCCTCGTCGAGGCGGTCGGGATCCCGACGACCGCCGGCTCCGGCGAGCACCCGCCGAGCAGCGAGGCCGGAGGGTGAGCCCGGCGCTCGACGACGCGGTCGGCATCGCCCAGGAGGTGAGGGCGGGCAGGCTTTCGGCCGTCGCCGTCGCCGAGCGAGCGCTCGACGCGATCGCCGCGGGCGACGACGCGATCCACAGCTTCACCGGTGTGGTCGCCGACCGGGCCCTGGCCGACGCCCGGCGGGTCGACGAGACGGTCGCCGCGGGAGGCGACCCGGGCCCGCTGGCCGGGGCCCCGTTCGCGGTCAAGAACCTCTTCGACGTCGCCGGCGAGGTGACGGTCGCCGGCTCGAAGATCAGCGCGGACGATCCGCCGGCGAGCGCCGACGCCGAGGCCGTCAGGCGGCTGTCGCAGGCCGGGGGGGTGCTGATCGGCATGCTCAACATGGACGAGTACGCCTACGGCTTCACGACCGAGAACGCCCACTACGGGGCCTGCCGCAACCCCTTCGACCTGACTCGCGTCGCCGGCGGGTCCTCGGGCGGGTCGGGCGCGGCCGTCGCGGCCGGCTTCGTCCCGCTGACGCTCGGCTCCGACACCAACGGGTCGGTCCGCGTCCCGGCGGCGCTCTGCGGTGTTTTCGGCCTCAAGCCGACCTTCGGCCGGATCTCCTGCCGGGGGATGCTGCCGTTCTGCGACACGCTCGACGTCGTCGGCGCCCTCGCGCCGAGCGTCCGGGACCTGGCCGTCAGCTTCGCGATCCTCCACGGCCACGACCCGGCCGACCCGGTCAGCGCCGACCGGCCGCGCGACCCGGCGATCGACCTCGGCGCGGGGATCGACGGCCTGAGACTCGCCGTCGCCGACGGATACTTCGCGCGCGGCGGGACCCCCGACGCGCTGGCGGCGGTCTCTGACCTGGCCGACGCGCTCGGCGTCAGCGAGCGGATCTCGATTCCGTACGCCCGCGAGGCACGGGCGGCGGCGATGGTGATCACGGCGACCGAGGGAGCCCAGCTTCATCTCGAGTCGCTCCGCCGCCGGCCGGGCGACTTCGACCCGATGACGCGCGATCGCTTCCTGGCGGGTGCACTCGCCCCGGCCCGCGCCTACCTCCAGGCCCAGGCGTTCCGGGTCGCCTTCCGCGAGCGGATGGCTGAGCTGTTCGACACGGTCGACGTGATCCTCGCACCGGCCACGCCGTTTCCGGCGCCGGTCGTCGGCCAGCGGGACGCCGTGGTCGACGGGTCGAGCGTCCTGACCCAGCCGTACCTGGGCGTCTACACCCAGCCGATCTCGTTCGCCGGCCTGCCCGTCCTCGCGATCCCGGTGACCACGACCGGCGGCCTGCCGCTCGGCGTCCAGCTGATCGGCCGGCACTTCGCCGAGAGCACGCTCCTGCGGGTCGCGGCCGAGCTCGAGCAGCGCGGCCTGGCAGGCGTGGCGAGGGCGGTGACCCCGTGGAGGTGAACCTCCCGGACATCGTCGCCGAGGTCACGGCCCAGTTCGAGCGCTACGAGACGGCGTTCCTGTCCAACGACATCGAGGAGCTCGACGGGCTGTTCTGGAACGACCCCCTGACGGTGCGCTACGGCGCGGGGGAGAACCTCTACAGCCACGAGGCGATCGCCCGCTTCCGCGGCCAGCGGTCGGTCGACGACCTCGAGCGGAAGATCCTCTACTCGGTGGTCACGACGTTCGGGCGCGACATCGCCGTGACGTCGGCCGAGTTCCGGCGGACCAAGTCCGGTGTCACCGGGCGCCAGTCGCAGACCTGGGTGCGCACCGACGACGGATGGAGGATCGTTACGGCCCACGTGTCGCAACTCGACCTCCAGACCGTCGTCCGGTGACCGGCCGCCCGCGCATCAGGCCGCGCCCGAAGGCGGCCAGGCCGCGATCGAGCGACGTCTACGACGAGCTCCGGCGGGGCCTGCTGTTCGGTGAGTACCCGCTGATCGAGCGCCTGGCCGAGGTCAGCCTGGCCGAGCGGCTCGGCGCGTCGCGGACGCCGGTCCGGGAGGCGCTGATGCGACTCGAGGCCGAAGGGCTCGTCGTCCGCCGGCCGAAGGGCGGCTTCTACCCGCGGAGCCCGAACCTCGCCGGGATCCGGGATCTCTACGAGCTGCGGCGGGTCCTCGAGCTGGCCTGCCTGGTCCGTCCGCGGGCCCACGGCGAGTCCCACGACGAGGCTGCCCTCCAGGCGATCCACGACGACTGGACCGAGCTGGCCGGGAACCCGCCGGATCCCGACCCGGGGCTCGTCTTGATCGACGAGCGCTTCCATCTGCGTTTGGCCCAGGCGGCCGGCAACCCGGCGGTCGCCGAGCAGCTGCAGGTCGTCAACGACCGCATCAGGGTCGTCCGGATGCAGAACTTCGTCCACCAGGAACGGATCTTCGTCACGACGACTCAACACCTCGCGATCCTCGATGCCCTGCGGTCCGGCGACCCGGACACGGCGGTTCTGCTGATGGGTGCGCACCTCGACGAGGCGATGGCCCAGGCGGCCAACCGCGCGGCCCAGGCGATCGAGCGGATGATGACGGCCGGCGCCCTGCTCAACGCGGCCGCCGTCGCCGACCACTCGTAGGCGTGCCGCGGGCCCGGCGGGGCCTGCGGTCCGGCGGGGGCGGGGCCCGCGGTCGGCGGGGCGAGGCCGACCGCACGGGGTGGGCGAGCGCCATCGGCCGCGCTCGGACGGGCTCGCGGCTAGGCTGGATCGATGCTCGTGTCCAGATCTCCGCGCCGCCAGTGACCACGCCGGAAGGACCGACTGACCGGGACCTGCGCCGCGCGCTCGACCGGCTGCGGCTGCTCGGCCTCTCACAGGCGATCCGCGACCCCGAGCTCAACTACGCGCTGACACCGTTCCGGGGTCACCCGCCGACCGCGCTGCTGTGCGCGAACGCGACGTGCACCCAACCGTTCGTCTGGTGCGGACTCGACGCGACGACGGCGCGAGTGCATTTCAGCGCGGCCCCGCCGGACGACGGGCGGTGGGACCCGGCGGGCGAGCAACGAGCCGGCGTGCCGGTCGCGATGCCGGGAGAGCCGCTGCTGCGGTGGCGCTTTCGCTGCACCCGCTGCCAGCGGCCGTGCCTGCTGAGCAACAACCGGCTGATCGCGCTGGTGCTCAGCGCGCTCGCGAGCGGCCGTTCGCAGATCACGCCAGCCGCCGAATAGCCGACGGCGGTCCGCGGATCTGCCGGGGGTCGGGGACCGAGGCTCCTACCATGGGAGTCGCCGCGCTCGGCAGGACGAGCTCGGCGGCAGCGCGCGGGGCGGGATCGACGGGATCGACCGAGGAGGCAGTCATGCGGGACGCGGTGCGGGAGCGAATCGTCGAGGCGACGGTGTTCGTCGGGGAGCGCATCCTCTGGCGGATCGAGCGACTGATCGGCAAGGCCTCGCTGGTCGGAGAGGCGACGTTCTTCGAGCCGGCGGACTTCGCCTGGACGCGCAGACTCGAGGACGGCTGGCCGGCGATCCGCGCAGAGCTCGACCGGGTGCTCGAGGACCGGGAGCTGCTGCCGAACTTCCAGGACATCTCGGTCGACCAGCTGAGCATCACGAACGACGACCGGTGGAAGACGTACTTCCTCTACGGCTACGGCTTCAAGTCACAGGCCAACTGCGACCGCTGCCCGGAGACGGCGCGTCTGTGCGCGGAGATCCCGGGGATGAAGACGGCGTTCTTCTCGATCCTCTCGCCCCAGAAGCACATCGAGCACCACCGCGGGCCCTACAAGGGCGTGCTGCGCTACCACCTCGGACTGAAGATCCCCGAACCGTCCGAGGGGTGCCGGATCCGGGTCGCCGACGACGTCCGCCACTGGTCCGAAGGCGGCTCGCTGGTCTTCGACGACACCTACGACCACGAGGCGTGGAACGAGACCGACGAGGTCCGCGTGGTCCTCTTCGTCGACTTCGTCAGGCCGTTGAGCTTCCCGGTCAGCGCGGTCAACGCGCTGATCCTCAAGGCGATCGCGTTCTCCCCGTTCATCGGCGACGCCAAGCGCCGCCAGAGCGATTGGGAGCGGCGCTTCGAGACGCTCAAGGCGCGCCGCGCACCGGCCGGAGTCGGCTGACCTGCCGCCGATCGTCGGGCGACATCGGACAGATCGTGAAGGGCCCCCGACGACGCAGCCCCGCGTCGCCTGAACGCCCGGCGACTACTCCTGCGCGAACAAGCTCGACTGCCCCGCCTCGCCGTCACCTCGGCCGGGCGCCGGCTCCAGCCGGGCCCGGGCGATCGCGACCGCCGCGGGGTTCGAATCGACCAGCACGAAGCGGCGGCCGAGCGCCGCGCAGACCGCTCCGAGCGTTCCGGACCCGGCGAAGAAGTCCAGGCACCACCCGCCGGGACGCGACGACGCGGTGACGATGCGTCGCAGCACGCCCTCCGGCTTCTGCGTCGGATACCCGGTCTTCTCGGCGCCGTTGGTCGGGACGATCGTGTGCCACCAGACCGACGTCGGCAGCTTCCCGCGGGCGGCCTTCTCCGGGCCGACCAGGCCGGGGGCCATGTACGGCTCGCGGTCGACCGCGGTCGAGTCGAACCAGTAGGCGGCCGGGTCGCGGACGTAGACGAGGATCGTGTCGTGCTTGGCGGGCCAGCGACGCTTGGACTTGGCCCCGTAGTCGTAGGCCCAGATCAGCTCGTTGAGGAAGCATTCGCGGCCGAAGATCCGGTCGAGCTCGAGCTTGACGTAGTGGGCCTCGCGGTAATCGAGGTGGACGTACAGCGTCCCGTGGACGGCCAGCAGCTCGCGGGCGCGGCGCAGGCGGGGCGCGAGGAAGCCGAGGTAGTCGTCGAAGTCGTCGGCGTAGTCCGCGCGGGCGGTCTCCGTCCGGGCGTAGCCGCGGCCGCCGAAGCCCGGGGTCCCGCCTTCGAGGCGCTTGACCTCCAACGTCCTTCGGGTCTGTCGCACGCCCGTGTTGAACGGCGGGTCGATGTAGATCAGGTCGAACGCCCCGTCGGGGAGGGCGTCGAGCACGGCGGCGTTGTCGGCCTCGATCAGGAGGTCGTCGTCGAGGTCGATGCGATCGGGCAGGCCGGCCTCGCCGATCACGCGCATGTCCGGCCCTCGGGGCTCAGAACTCGATGACGCTGCGGATGCCGTCGTGGGCCTCGATCAGCTCGAAGCCCCGGTTGACCTCGTCGAGCGTGATCCGGTGGGAGACGAGCGGATCGACGTCGATCTCGCCGGCCAGGTACCGGCTGACCAGGGCGGGGACGTCGTCGCGCCCCTTGAGCCCGCCGAAGGAGCTCCCGCAGACGCGACGGCCGGTGATCAGGTAGCGCGGGACGATGTCGAGCGTCTCGCCGCGGCCGGCGACGCCGGCGACCGTGCACAGGCCCCAGCCCATGCGGGCGGCCTCGACGGCCTGGCGCATCACGGCGACGTTGCCGGTTGCCTCGAAGGTGTAGTCCGCACCGAAGCCGTCGGTCATCTCGAGAATCGCCGCTACGGCGTCCCGGCCACCGATCATGACGTCGGTCGCGCCCTGGCCGCGGGCGAGCTCGAGCCGGTCGGGCGAGAGGTCGACGCAGACGATCCGCTCGGCCCCCTGGAGGCGCGCACCGGCGACGGCGCCGAGGCCGACCAGCCCGGCGCCGAACACGACGCAGGTCGAGCCCTCGCGGACGGCCGCCGTCCTGATCGCGGCGCCGAGCCCCGTCGACAGGCCGCAGGCGAACAGGCACGCCCGGTCGAGCGGCGCCTCCGGGTCGATCCTGGCGAGGGCGATCTCCGGCATCACGCAGTACTCGGCGAACGTCGACGTTCCCATGAAGTGGCGCAGGGGCTGCGCCCCGACCGACAGACGGGTCGTCCCGTCCGGGAGGAAGCCGAGGTTCTGCTGCTCGCGGATCGCGAGGCAGAGGTTGGTCAGCGGACTCCGGCAGTGGACGCACTCGCCGCATTGGGGGGAGAACAGGGTCACGACGTGGTCGCCCGGCGCGACGAGGCGGACGTCGGCGCCGACCCGCTCGACGACCCCGGCGCCCTCGTGGCCGAGCACGGTCGGCGCGTAGCCCGACGGGTCGGCGCCCGACGCGGTGTACATGTCGGTGTGGCAGACGCCGCACGCAACCAGCCTGACGAGCACCTCGCCGGGGCCGGGCTCGGCAAGCTCGACGTCCGCGACGACGAGCGGCCTGCCGAACTCCTCGAGGACGGCGGCGCGAATCCTCATTGCGGCCGGGGCCCGATCTCCATGACGAGGCGAGCATACCCCGAGCCGGTGTCCGCAACCGGGCGCTCGCGGCCGTGTCGCACCTCACCGTCGGCGGTGGCGTCGAGCGGATCGTCTAGAGTGCGCCGGCGGTGGCGGCAGCGCCGTCACACCGACGATGCGAGTACCGAGCCTCAAGATCAGCGGCCCAGTTTCCCGACCGGCGAGCGCCGGACGGGCGGGTGTCGCCGTGGCGGGCCTGCTGGGTGCGCTCGCTGCGCTGCTGATCCTCTCACCGCCGGTCCGGGCGCTGACCACGCCGACCCTCGCGACCTTCGCGTCCGGGTCGGTCCCCGTCGGCGGGACGATCACCGACACGGCGATCCTCGGCAGCGGGTCGAGCCCGACCGGCACGATCACGTTCACGATCTACGGGCCGACCGACACCAAGTGCGCGGGGACCCCGGTCTTCACCTCGCCGGCGGTCAAGGTGGCCGTCCCGACGGTCTCTCCGGCCTACACGCCGACGGCCCCGGGCACCTACCAGATCATCGCGGCCTACAGCGGCGACACGAACAACTCCGCAGTCACCGGGACGTGCGGCGAGATCGCGGAATCGGTCGCCGTCACGCAGGCTACCCCGACCCTGATCACGGCCGCCTCGGCCGTCTCTAGCGCCGGGACGCTGACCGACACGGCGGCGCTCACCGGCGGCTACAAGCCGACCGGACTGATCACGTTCAACGCCTACGGCCCGAATGACGCGACCTGCGCGAGTCCGGTCTTCACCTCCGCCGAGCCGGCCTCGACCTCGACGGTGTCGAGCGCCTTCCGTCCGCCGGCGGCCGGGACCTATCGGTGGATCGCCCACTACGGCGGCGACGCGAACAACACCGCGGTCGCCGGGTCGTGCGCCGACCCGGCCGAGGCGGTCACCGTGCCGGCGTCGGCGATCGGACCTGCCGCTGCGCAGCCGGCGTGCAGCCCGGCCGTCGCCCAGGCGATGGCCAACTCCGTGCTGAGCGCGCTAGCGGCGGCCCTGACCGGCGCTCCGGGAGGCGCGTTCAAGTCCGACTGCTCGAGCGGCCTGCGCATCGTCCTGCGAGCCAAGGAGATCCGCCCGGGAAACAAGGGCTTCCCGCGCCACGATGGCTTCACGACGATGGCAAACACGCTGACCCACAGCTCGACGACCGGGCAGCTCGCCTTCTCGCTCAACTCGGAGGGCACCGCCCTGAAGGCCTACGCGACCAGCGCTGGGCAGAGCCTCACGGTCTTCGCGATCGTCCACGTCCGCCCCGACCACACGTCGGTCTCGAGCGAGGCGATCCAGATTCTCACGCTCGGCCCCTGATCACCCGGTCAGGCGCAGGGCCGACCCGCCCGGCGAAGCGGTCGCCGGCCGTTTACCGCAGCCCGCCGGCGGCGCGTGGGCGGCGCCGCCGGCGTGGGGTGGACTGCGGGTTGGCGAAACGCGGCGGACGCGGGCCGCGGGGCTTGCCGCGGAGCGCGTCTACGTCGCGGAGGTCACGTCGCGAGCGACGTGCCGCACCAGAACGCCGGTCAGGTGCTGGATGCGGATCGGGAGGCCGGGGGCTCAGCCGGCGTGCAAGGGGGTTGCTTCGTCATGGGTTGATCATGCAGGAGCCGGGCTTTGCCCGAAAGGGCCGGGCGTCCAACATCCGCGAGGCCCGGCTGGACCGCTGGTACGGCGGGCCCGGTTCAGCTCGTGACCGAGACCTCGGAGATCCCGACCGACCCGGCGGTGACCCCGGCCGGAGCGTGGGTGATCCAGATCAGCAGGTAGCGGAACGATTTGCCCTGCGTCTTGAGGACGACGGTCGTCGACGGCTTGATCGCCGAACGGTTGGCCAGGTGGACCCATCCCGGATCGGTGATCGAGACCGGCTCGGTCGACCCGGCGGCGCCGTAGAACTCGACGGTCATCCCCGGCGAGAGCGTCGTGATCTTGACCGCCCGGGCCGCCTGGGGCGTCTTCATGTCGATCGCCAGCCCGACGAGCGTCTTGCCGGCGTCGGTCGGATCGAGTTGGTAGGTCCACGCCGTGTCCGGGTCGCCGTCGATCGCGTGGGACGGATCGGTGAAGCTCGATGCCGGCAGGCTGTACGGGTTGTACGTGGTGGCCGCGTCGGTATCGAGGAGGATCGCGTGGGCCGACGTCGTCGTCGGAGTCGTCGCGGTCGGCGTCGTCGCGGTCGGAGTCGTCACCGTGGGTGTGGTGGCGGTCGGCGTGGTCGCCGTCTTCGGCGTCGTCGTCACCGGGGGGGTCGTCGTCTGCGGCGCGGCCACCGGGGGGGTCGTCGTCGGGCTGGCAACCGGAGGCGTCGCCGTGACACCCGGAATCTTGGGAAGCGTCGGCAGCGGCACGGCCGTGCTTGGCGTGATCGGCGCCGCGGTGGTCCCGGTCGCTCCGGTCGCGCCGACGACGACCGGCGTCCCGGCGCTCACGCCCGGCGTGGTCGTCCCGACGTCGGGTGCGACCGGTGCCGTGGCGACCAGCGCCGGCGGGGCCTTGGCCGCCTTGTTGGAGTCGGAGTTGAGCGCCGCGTAGGCAGCCGCGACGGCACCGAGCACGAGCAGCAGGGTGAGGCCGACGACGCCGATCGACGAACCGATGCCCGGCCCGCTCCCGAGCCGCCCGCGGACGGCCGTCCCGCAGTCCAGGCACCAGTCCTGGCCGACGGCGAGCGGGTTGCCGCAGTTGGCGCAGTGCGGGCTCAGTGCGTCCGGCGCGCTCGCGGACCTCCTTGACCGGGGGAAGGACAGGCGCATCAGCTCGATTCTTGCAGCTGGGCCCGCCGAGCAGGCTCAGCGCGGTGCCGGCGGACCCCCGTCGACGATGTCGCGGCCGGTTGGCCGCAGGTCGGCGTCGAGCTCGAGCTGCCAGTAGTACCGGGCGAACGTGACCCCGGCGCGGAAATCCCCGACGTGGGGCTCGACCGTCTCGCCGCGCGCCAGCCTGACGATCAGCTCGGGGTACGTCTGCCCGGGCAGCGCCCCGTACATGTGCGACGGATAGCCGCCGCCGAAGCGGATGTTGACGTCGGTCACGCGCAGCCCGAGCTCCGGATCGCGGAACGCCTGGACCATGCACGGCCCCCGTGCCCCGACGCCCTCGGCGACGGCCCGTCCCAGCTCGACGAGCTCGTCGTCGGCGAGCACCGTCCCCTTGACCGACTCGCCACCCCGCGACTCGGTCATCGAGCGGGGGATCGCGTTGAGACAGCGGCCGTCGAGATCGCAGAGGCAGTCGATCGAGAACTCCGGCCCGCCCATCGCCCGTTGGACGATCACCGGCTCGTCGGAGTAGCCGACGAAGAATGCGGCCTCCGCCGGGTCGCGGGCCAGCTGGATGCCGCGGGAGTTCGAGCCCCACCGCGGCTTGACGATCACCGGGTAATGCTCGACGTCCCCGAGGCCTCCGGCCGTGTCGCCGGCCTCACCCGGCAGGATCGTCGGCGGCGACGGGAGACCGAGGCGTTCGAGCAGGAGATGGGTCTCGTACTTGTCGAACGTAGCCTCGGCCATCGCGAGGTCCGGGACGAGGGCCGGCAGCTCGCCGCGGCCGCGCGCCGCGGCCAGCACGGCGATGTCCGGATCGATCAGCGGGATCACCGCGCCGACATCGTGCTGGGCGCACAGCCGGCGGAGCTCGGGGACATATTGCGGATCGTCGATCCGCGGGACGATCGCCCGGATCTGCGCCGCGTACTGGCCGGGCGCCAGCCGGCTGGTCTCGGTCGCGACGACGGTCGTGTGCTGGGCGAACGACGCGACGATGTCGTAGCGGCGGCCCGCGCCGGTGATCATGACCGCGCTCATCGGGCGCAGCCGCCGCTCGGGGTCGCGCGCGGGGTGGGACTCGGGCGCCACCGGGTCATCCCCTCCACCCACCGGTCTCGCCCCGGTAGAGGCCCTCGCCCCCGAAGAGGACGCCGACCGTCCGTCTGAGGATCTCGATGTCCAGCGCCAGCGACCGGTGCTCGATGTAGTGGAGGTCGAGCTCGATCCGCTCCGGCCACGGCAGCGCCGTGCGCCCGTTGACCTGCGCCCAGCCGGTGATCCCCGGACGAATCGCCAGGCGGCCGCGCTGGCGCTCGTCGTAGGCCTCGACCTGGTGGGGCAGCGTCGGCCGCGGGCCGATCAGCGACATCTCGCCGCGCAGCACGTTGAGCAGGTTCGGCAGCTCGTCGAGCGAGCTGCGCCGCAGCACGGCGCCGACCCGGGTGATCCGGGCGTCGCCCCGGTCGACCGCCAGTCCCGCGCCGATGTGCTCGGCGCCGTCGACCATCGTGCGCAGCTTGAGCACGTCGAAGGACCGCCCGTCCAGGCCGATCCGCCGCTGGCGGTAGATCACCGGCCCGGGCGACTCGACGCGGATCGCGAGCGCCGCGAGACCGATCACCGGGGCCGCGCAGACCAGGCCGACCGCGCTGACGAGGATGTCCACGGCACGGCGGATCATCGCGTGCCCTCGGCCGCCTCCCACGCGGCGCTCGTCCCGTGGCGCAGCCAGTCCCACAGGCCCAGGGCGAGCGACGCCGTGGTCAGCACGTAGTAGCGGGCGACCAGCAGCGGCCGGGCCGGCAGCCGCCCGGCGAGGGCGGCCCCGGCGAGCAGCGCGACCTGGAAGACGAGACAGACGACGTAGACCGGGCCGTCTCCGAGCAGCAGGCAGTTGGCCGCGAAGGCGACGACGTGAAGGCCCGGCGACGCGTAGCGCAGGATGCGGTGGCTGAAGATCATCACGGCGTACCCCGGACCGTACCCGCGCGGCGAGAGCATCCCCCCGCGGACGACGATCGGCCACGCGTGGCTCATCATCCGCCGCTTGCGGGCGAACTCGCCCTCGATCGTCGGGACCATCTTCTCCCGGGCGCGCGCGCCGGCCACGTAGACCGCCCGCCAGCCGCGCTTGACCATCTTGAACGGGAGGCTGAGGTCGTGGCCCATGATCGGGTCGACGACGATGTAGGAGTCGCGCCTGGTCGCGTAGATCGCGCCGTTGCCGGCCGTGATCGACCCCAGCCGCGACTCGAGCGCCCGCAGACCGAGCTCGTAGCGCCAGTAGACGCCCTCCTGGTTGTCGCCGCCGTCGGCCCGGGCGAAGCTCACCCCACCGCAGGCGTAGCCGACCTCCGGCTCCTCGAAGGCACCCGCCAGAGCCCGCAGGGCGTCCGGCTCCCAGGTCGAGTTCGCATCCGAGAACGCGAGCAGCTCTCCCCGCCCGGCCTCGACGCCGGCATTCTGCGCGCGGACCTTCCCGCCGCGCGCGAGCTCGAGCACCAGATCCGCGCCGGCCTCCCACGCCCGGGCAGCCGTCAGGTCGGTGCAGCCGTCGCAGCAGACGATCACCTCGAGCCGCTCGCGCGGCCAGTCGAGGGCCAGGGCGTCGGCCACCTTCGCGCCGATCACCTCCTGCTCGTCGTGGGCGGCCACGATCAGCGAGACGACCGGCTCGCCGCCCGCGCCGCCCGAACCACGCGAGCCGGCTGCGTCGCCGCCGCCCCGCGAGCCGCGGAGACCGGCCCAAACTACGAGCAGCAAGCCGTAGCCCAGCTGCGCGTAGACGATCAGCCCGATGCTGACCCAGAAGACGATCGCCGCGACGCTCACGCCGCCGCCCCACCAGCCGGCGGGCACAGGGTCTCGTAGAGCGCGCGGGTCTCGCGGGCGACCGCCGCCCACGAGAGGCGTCCGCTGGCCGCGTCGCGGGCCGCGCCGGCGAGGCGCTCCCGCTCGGCGGGGTCCCCGAGCACGCGACCGAGCACCGCGTACAGCTCGCCCGGCTCCCCGGGCGCGACGAGCGCTCCCGCGCCGACCTCGGCAAAGCCGCCGACGTCTGAGAGGACGAGCGCCTTGCCGAAGGCCAGGGCCGTCGACAGCACCCCCGACTGGTCGATCTCGCGGTACGGAAG
>DASZKP010000051.1:0-60945 GCA_035553395.1 Solirubrobacteraceae bacterium
GGCGGTCGACGACGATCTGGCGGTCGAAGCGGCCCGGGCGCAGCAGCGCCGGGTCGAGGATGTCGGGGCGGTTCGTGGCGGCGATCAAGATGATGTTGTCCTTCATCTCGAAGCCGTCCATCTCGACCAGCAGCTGGTTGAGCGTCTGCTCACGCTCGTCGTGGCCGCCGCCGAGGCCGGCGCCGCGGTGGCGTCCAACGGCGTCGATCTCGTCCATGAAGATGATGCAGGGGCTGTTCTGCTTGGCCTGCTCGAACAGGTCACGCACACGAGACGCGCCGACGCCGACGAACATCTCCACGAAGTCAGAGCCAGAGATCGAGAAGAACGGCACGCCCGCCTCGCCGGCGACGGCGCGGGCGAGCAGCGTCTTGCCAGTGCCCGGCGGGCCGTAGAGCAGGACGCCGGTCGGGATCCGGGCGCCGAGCGCCTGGAACTTCTTCGGGTTCTCGAGGAACTCCTTGATCTCGTGCAGCTCCTCGACCGCCTCGTCGACCCCGGCGACGTCCCGGAAGGTGATCTTCGGACTGTCGACCGACATCCGCTTGGCGCGCGACTTGCCGAACGACATCACCTTCGAGCCGCCGCCCTGGACCTGGTTCATCAGGAAGATCCAGAAGCCGATGAAGATCAGGAACGGGAGGACGTATGTCAACAGCGACAGCCAGCCGCTGCTTCCGGTGCCCTGGATGTTGAACTGCGGGTGGCCGGGAGCGTTCTCGAGGTCGGTGATCAGCGTCGCCGCGGCGTTTCCGTCGACGTAGCCGACCGAGTACTTCTGGCCGTTGCGCAGCGTGACGTCGACCGTGTTGTCCTTCGTCCTGATCTCCGCCGACCGGACCTCGCCGCTGGGAATGTCCTTGGCGACGAGGGTCTCGTAGCTGTGGACGGGGCCTGCGTTCGGGCTCGGGGCGATCAGCTTCTCGGCAAAGAACGCAAGGATCACGACGATCAGGATCGGAAACGCAGCGCTCTTGACGAACCGGTTCACAGCGTGCTCCTGGCGCGCGCAGCGCCGGCTTGGGGTGAGGCGGGCAAGGACTCCAAGCCTACCACGGCGTTTCCGGGCCTCCAGCCAACCGGGCCCGTCGGTGCAGACCGGCGGGCCACCCGGGAAACCTAGGAACCGGCGAGGGCGGCGACGTACGGGAGATTGCGATGACGCTCGTCGTGGTCGAGGCCGTAACCGATCGCGAAGCGGTCGTCGATCTCGAAGCCGACGTACCGCGTCGGCAGCTCGACCTTCCGGCGATCGGGCTTCGTCAGCAGGGCGCATACCTCGAGCGTCGCCGGCCCGCGGGCGCCGAGGCTGCGCAGGAGGTACTGGAGGGTCAGGCCGGAGTCGACGATGTCCTCGACGATCAGGACGTCGCGGCCCTCGATCGGCCCGTCGAGGTCCTTGAGGATCCGCACGACGCCCGACGAGTCGGTCGCCGATCCGTAGGAGGCGACCGCCATGAAGTCGAGCTGGCAGGGGACGTGGATCTGGCGCATAAGGTCGCTGAGGAAGAAGACCGCGCCCTTGAGCACGCCGATCAGGAGGAGGTCGCGGTCGGCGTAGTCGCGGCTGATCTCGGCACCCAGCTCACACACCCGGCGTTCGAGATCCTCAGCGGGGACGAGGATATCGCCGATCTCGTGGGGGTTCATGGCCGCCGGGGAGTCTATTGGCCGGGCTCCGGGGCACCGGCCGCGGCGTAGGCGCTGAGGATCGCCGTGCGGGTCGTCGTCGCGCTGACGCGGAACCGCTCGGCAGTCGCCAGGCCCGGCACCCAGGCGATCTCCCGACCGCAGGCGACGACGGGCAGGGTGCGGCGCTCGGCGCGGGGGATCCGATGCTCGGCGAAGAGGTCGGCGAGGCTCTTGGTCCCGCCGAGCCCTGGTGGCGCGATCCGGTCCCCGGAGTGCCACGGGCGGACGGTGAGCCCCCCCGGCGGGAGGGTGTCCGCGTCGAGCAGCCCGACGTCCGCCGGCTGGCGATCGAGCGGACCGGGCCCGGCCGGCACCAGCTCGGAGTCGAGCTGCCAGTTCCCGAAGCGGACGCTCCCGGGCACGGGGAGCGACACGCAGGCCGGGATGATCTCGGTTTCCGCCGGCTCGATCCGGAGCACGCCGTACTCGACGACCGCGCGAACTCCACCGCCGATGTCGAGGCGGGCACTACCGCCGCGCAGGGCCAGCCGGAGCAGCTCGGGGACCCGGCCGCCGGCGGCGGGCACGAGGCGGCCGGCGGCATCCTCGGCCAGGCGAATCACGACGAGCCGGGCCAGCGCGGGGGGGAGCTCCGCGAGGCGCGACAGGGCGATCCGGTCGCGGCCGGCCAGCGCGGTGGCGACGACCTCGTCGAGCACGGCCGCCTCGTCGCGCAGGAGCCGGGCCGTGCGGATGACGTTCTCGGCGGCTGCCGGATGGAGGTCGGCGAGCGCGGCGGCCAGGCCGTGGCGGCAGCGGCTGCGGGCGTACCTGGGGCTGGAGTTCGTCGCGTCCTCGCGCCAGTCGAGTCCCCGCTCGGAGCAGTAGGCGGCCGTCAGGTCGCGGGTCACGCCCAGCAGCGGCCGGATCAGCAGGCCGTCGGCCGGCGACATGCCGAGCAGGGCGCGGCGGCCGGGTGACGCGGCCAGCCGGTAGAGGACGGTCTCGACCTGGTCGGTCGCGGTGTGACCGGCGGCGATCCGCGCGCCGCGTTCGCGCGCGCGAGAGACCGCCCCGGCGTAGCGGAGGTCGCGGGCCCAGGCCTGGATGTTGCCGCGGGCCGGGGCGGCCGGCGCTCCGATCACGGCGAGCTCGACGCCGGAGCGGTCGCAGAGCCGGCGGACGAGGTCCTCGTCGGCGTCGGACTCGACCCCGCGCAGGCCGTAGTTGACGTGGAGCGCGAGCAGCCGATCGACGCCGCAGAGCGTGACCGCGACGTCGAGCAGGCAGACGGAGTCCCGACCGCCGGAGACCAGCACGACGACGGCATCACCGGGGGCCAGCAGGGGCGGGTCGCCGGCCGCCGCGAGGACGCGCTCGACCGACGTGGGCACGGGTCTCGGGCGCCTCAGACCTTCAGGTGGGGGTACTCGGTCTCGACGACCCGACGGTAGCGCGCATAGATCGGCTTGGTGATCGGGATCAGAGCGAGCGCGGCCTTGATGTCGCCGCCAGTCTTGATCCGCCGCCTGGCGATCGCGATCGCGATGTTCTCCTTGCCCTGGAAGTACCTGTTGGCGATCTCCGAGGACATCGTCATCTGGACCTTGGCGTCCCAGTCGACGTCGTCGGTCCATTCCCAGTAGAGGTTCACGCCCTCCTCCGGACGGCCGGCCCGAATGTTGACGACGGCGTCGAAATCCACGAACTCGAAGCGCTGAGGGCAGTTCGCGTCGCGGAGCTTGGGACCCATCTCGGGGTCCTCGCTCATCATCGTGAAGATCCGGTCCATCACCTCCCGGAACTCCTTGGACGATTCGAAGGCCGTCTCCATCGTTCTCCTCTTGTCACGTTGCCCGGGCCGGTCAGCTCGCCTGGGAGAGCTTAGTGCCGGGGCTCGCGCGCCCGTGAGATGATCCGCCCGCCCGTGTCGATCCACATCAGGCCGACGGCGCCGCTCGCCGAGCGAGCGCTCCTGCCGGCCGACCCCGGGCTGGCGCTCGGGTTGGCACAGCTGCTGCTGGAATCGCCGCGGATGTTCAACCACAACCGGGGCCTCTGGGGCTATACGGGGCTGGCCGGCGACGGGGCCGTCCTGACGATCCAGAGCACGGGCATCGGCGGACCGTCGGCGGCGATCGTGCTCGAGGAGCTGATCGGGCTGGGCCTCGAGAGGGCGGTCCGCGTGGGGACCTGCACCGTCCTGCCAGCCGCCGCCGGCCGCGAGCCCGCGCCGGGGCCGGGGCCGGGGCCGGGGCTCGGGCTGGGGCCTGGGCTCGGGCTGGGGCCGGGGCTCGGGCTGGGGCAGGGGCTCGGGCTGGGGCCGGGGCCGGGGCTCGGGCTGGGGCTGGGGCTGGGGCTGGGCGATCTGCTGATCGCCGAGGCTGCGATCGCGGCCGACGGGACGAGCCGGGCGCTCGGAGCCGAGGGATCGGTCGGCGGGGACGAGGGGTTGTGTGCGTCGATCGGCCGGGCCGACTCCACGGCGCACCGGGGTCTGGTGTTCTCGACCGACCTCTTCCACGGTCTGGCAGACGACGCCGGCCTGCCGAGCCGCGTGCGGGCGGCCGGGGCGGCGAGCGTCGACATGGAGACGGCCGCGCTCTTCCAGGTGGGCGTCCGCCGACGGGTGGCGGTCGGCTGCGTGCTGGTCGTCGCCGACGTGATCACAGACGGCGGGTGGGCGCGGATCGCGGATGACGACCTCGAGCAGGCCTGCGCGCAGGCCGGTCGACTCGGCGCGGCGGGACTGCGAGCCCCGGGGGGCTGACCGCGGGGCCCCGCGGCCGGCCGGGCGGGTCGGCCAGAGGCGGGGCCGTGCCCAGCCGAACGTCCGGCGCGGGGTCTAGGCCGTCTTGCGGGGCCGCCGGGGGGCGGCGGGGCTTCGCGGCTTGCGGGGCGTCTCGGCGGCCGGCGGATCGGGCGCGTCATCATCGACGCGGAGGCGCTCCTGGTCGCGAGGCACGTGATCGGGCCCGTCGGAGAGGTCGCCGACCTGGGCGCTCAAGCTCGTCAGCCGCTCCTCGATCGCCGCCAGCCGGCGGCCGAGGTCGGCCGCCTCGGAAGGCCCGCGGCCGGCGACGCGCTCGATGCGATCGAGGCCGTCCTCGATTCCCTCGAGGCGCTGGGAGACGGATCGCAGGCGGCGGGTCAGACGCTCGATGTCGGAGGCCGACGGGATGTTCAGGGCGCCCATCGCGACCTCCTGAGCCTGGGCGGCCATCTCACGCGCGCCCAGCGCCCGCGTAAGGGCTCCGTTGACGATCGGGTTCTCGAGCAGGTCCTGGGCCAGCTTTCCCAGGGCCTCCTCGCCCCGCGCGGCGAAGCGGTCGCGGACGCCGTCTGATGTCGAATCGTCGGTCATCGGGGCTCGCCGGCAAGCCTACCGGGTGACGTCCACCGGCCGGGACCTCACGTGCGTGGTCAGGCCAGGGGCGCGCCGCGTTGCAATCCGCGGGTTGGGACGGTAGGTTTGCGGCTGCGTGTCCCCGGGAGAGCGATGCCAGACGGGCCGCCAAGAGCGGCCCGCGATGCATGGGAGGAGTCAGGTTGATTTCAGGTAGGCGTAAGCTGATTACTGTAACGGCGCTCGCGAGCGCTCTGGGTGTCGGGCTGGCGGGAACCGCGGTGCCGGCATCGGCAGCCAGCGAGAACGTCGTGCTGACGCTGTTGAATGGACTCAAGATTCCGCTCTTGATGAACGTCCCCGCGGGTACCCCGCTGGCCGATCTCAAGCTGCCGGCCGAGATCTCGCCGATCGTCGGGATCTCCGTCACGGGAGACCCGGGCGCGGCCGTCACGAGCGCGCCGGCGGTAGTCCCGTCGCTGCCCGGCACCGGGTTGGTTCCGGCGCCGACGCTACCGGCCACGTCGAGCGTTCCGCTCGTCGCCGGAGGCAGGGCGCAGACGTCGACGGGCAGCAAGCTCGGGAAGTCGATCGCGGGAACCGTGTTCGGCGCCCCGCAGTCGGCGGCGACCGCCGCACCCGTCAAGCCGCAGGCGACGACGTTCCGCGCGTCCGACGGCCTTCCGACGGCGTTGAACCCGACGCTCGAGGTGGCACCGTTCGACCCGGTCGGGACCGACGTGCCGAACTTCTTCATCGACAACTTCGAGATCCCGCCGTTCCTCCTGCCGATCTACCAGGCTGCCGGAACGGAGTACGACGTGCCGTGGCAGGTGCTCGCGGCGATCAACGAGATCGAGACCAACTACGGCCGCAACCTCAGCGTGTCGAGCGCCAACGCCGAGGGCTGGATGCAGTTCCTGCCGGCGACGTGGGCCCAGTACGGGGTCGACGCGACCGGCAGCGGCGTGAAGGATCCGGACAACCCGGCCGACGCGATCTTCGCGGCCGCCCGCTACCTCCACGCGGCGGGCGCGTCGACGAGTCTCCGGGGAGCGATCTTCAGCTACAACCACGCGAACTGGTACGTCGACTCGGTGCTGCTCCGGGCCAAGCTGATCGGCGGCATGCCGTCCAGCCTGGTCAACTCGATCACCGGCCTGACGCAGGGCCTGTTCCCGGTCGCGGCGACGTCCAGGTACGCCGACGACGTGGCCGAGACGGCGCTCGTCAAGCGGGCCGCGGTCGAGCAGAACGCGGCGCTCCCGGTGACGGCGAGCGCGGCGCAGACCGCGACGAACATCTACGCGAAGGCCGGCTCGCCGGTCGTCGCCGTCAACGACGGCACGGTCATCGGGATGGGCCACTCGCCGAGCCTGGGCAACTACGTCAAGCTGGTCGACGCGTTCGGAAACGTCTACTACTACGCCGGCCTCAAGCGGCTGGCGACGTTCTACCCGGTGCCCAAGGCGACGAGCGCGTCGTCGCCGACGGTCAACCGCGCCCTGACCCTCCCGACCGACCCGAAGCCGACGGCTCCGGCGTCCGCCGGGCACCAGTCGGCCGTCGCGAGCGCGGCGCCGAGCGCGGTTACCAGCGTGACGCCGACCGCGACGGCACAGGCAACCGACACGGTGAGCACCAACCGGCTGTTCGCCCACCCGAACCGGCCGGCCGACTACGCGGCAGGCGGGGCGACGCAGGTCGCAACCGGCAGCCCGGTCAACGTCAAGAGCTACCTGACCCAGCCGTACGGCCTCAAGGCGTCTGACCTGGAATTGAAGTCCCTGGTCAAGGGTGCCCACGTGATCGCCGGAACGATCCTCGGACGGATCGGGACGACGTCCTCGGTGATGGCGCCGCACGTGACGTTCATGATCCGCCCGGCCGGTGCCGGCTCGCCGCTGATCGACCCGAAGCCGATCCTCGACGGGTGGGAGCTCCTCCAGACGACGGCGATCTACCGTTCGGCCGACAAGAGCCCGCTGGCGAGCCTGACGGGCGCCAACCCGACGCTCGGCCAGATCCTGCTGGAGAGCAAGACACAGCTCCAGGAGCGGGTCCTCTCGGATCCGGCGGTCACGATCTACTCGTGCGGACGGCGTGACATCGAGTCGGGACAGATCGACCAGCGGGTGCTGGCGGTGCTCGAGTTCCTCTCGGTGCAGGGCTTCAAGCCGACGGTCTCGCAGCTCAAGTGCGGGGCGAGCGCCGCGTCGAGCGGCGGACTCGTCTCCGAACAGGCGGCGGGCGACGCGGCGACGATCAGCGCGATCAACGGGATCCCGATCCTCGGCCACCAGGGCCCGGGCTCGATCACAGATCTCGTGATCCGCCAGCTGCTGACCCTCCAGGGGACGTTCCAACCCCACGAGATCGTCAGCACGATGACCTACCCGGGGAGTGCCAACGCACTGGCGATCCCGACCCACACCAGCAGCATCCAGGTCGGGTTCCTGCCGCAGTACGACGCGAACTCGAAGCTCGGCCACGAGGTCAACGCCGCGCTCCAGCCGAAGCAGTGGATCGAGCTGATCTCACGGCTCGGAGCGATCGCCAACCCGGTGGTCTCGGCGACGCCGTCGCCGTTCGCGATCCCCGACAACACACCGACCGGCCCCTGACGCAGGCACGCACGGGCTGACCGACGGGCGTTGCGCGCTGCCAAGGCAGCCGCAGCGCCCGTCGTCGTTAAGGGCCTCGTCGGCCGCGGAGCGTGACGGCGTCGCCGCCTCCCCGTCCGCCCCGCGTCCCGTCCGGACTGCCGGCCGGGGTCTGTCAGCCGCCGGTGAACTCGGGCCGGCGGCGGGTGAGGAAGGCGTCGATTCCCTCGCGGGCGTCGGCCGACCCGAAGACGTCGGCGAACGCGGCCTTCTCGGCGGCGATTCCCGCGTCGAGGTCCCTGGCATCCGAGACCCGCTTGACCATTTCGATCGCCCGCGGCGGCTGGCCGGCGAGCAGGCGCGCCCAGGCGAGCGCGGCGTCGAGCAACTCGTGGTCTGCGACGACGCGATGGACGAGTCCGAAGTCGTAGGCCTCGTCGGCGGAGATCCCCTGCCCGGTGAGGTTCATCTCCAGCGCCTTGGCCGGTCCGACCAGCCGCGGGAGCCGCTGGGTGCCGCCGAACCCGGGGATGATCCCGAGGTTGATCTCCGGCTGGGCGAAGCTGGCGGATTCGGCGGCGATCCGGAAGTCACAGCCCATCGCGAGCTCGCAGCCGCCGCCGAGGGCCGCGCCGTTGACGGCGGCGATCGTCACGACCGACGACGTCTCCCAGTCGCGCAGGAGGCCGTGCATCTCGTCGACCAGGCGGCGTCCGCCGGCCGCGTCGATCTGGGTGAACGACTTGATGTCGGCGCCCGCACAGAACAGGGTCGAGTTGGCCGACGCGATCACGACCGCGCGAACCTCGCCGCCAGCCCGGATCGCATCCCACGTCTCGCGCAGGGCGCCGACCACGTCCGGCGAGATCGAGTTGGCCGGCGGCCGATCGAGCCAGATGATCGCAAGCTCGCCGCGCAGCTCGAGCTTGACCGGGCCGTCCTGATCTGGTCCGACCTGCGGGTACGGGAGGAAGCCCTGTCCGGTCTTGACGCCGAGCCGGCCCTGGGCGACGAGGCGGCGGAGAATCGCCGGCGGCGCATACCGGTCGCCCCAGTCGGCGGCCGCGGCCTCCAGCGCGGCGAGCACCGTGTCGAGACCGGCCTGATCGGCCCGGGCGAACGGGGGTGGGATCAGGCCGGCACCGGCCATCATCCCGAGGTCGATGTCCCTGACCGTGGCGGCGCCCTCCTCCAGCAGGATGCACGCCTCGACGAGCGCCTTGAGCGCGAACCGCTCGACGAGATCGAGCCCGTCGAGCTCGTCGGATCCTCCGGTCCGGGCCTCGCCGTTCTCGTAGAACCCACGTCCGGTCTTCGCGCCGAGCTCACCCCTGGCGACGAGGTCGGCCATCCCCCGATGGACGTAGAAACGGTCGCCGTAGGACGCCTCGAGGTGGGTCGCGACGTGGTGGACGACATCCAGGCCGAGCAGGTCGCCGAGGAAGAAGGGGCCCATCGGGGCGACGCGGGACGCGGCGACGGCCTGGTCGATCGCCGCGATCGACAGACCGCGGTCCTCCTGGACGCGCCAGATCTCGGAGACCGCGGAGTTGAGCACGCGGTTGACGACGAACCCCGGCGTCTCGGCCGAGGCGATCGGGACCTTGCGGAGGGCCTGGGCGAAGTTGAATGCGACCTGGAGCGCCGCGGCCGACGTGTGCTCGCCGCGGACGACCTCGATCAGCCGCATCATCGAGGCCGGGTAGAAGAAGTGGAAGCCGAGCACCTGGTCGGGTCGGGACGTCGCGTGGGCGAGCTCGGTGATCGACAGTGACGACGTGTTGGACGCGAGGATCGCCTGCCCCGGCGTGACGAGGTCGAGCTCGGCGAGGACGGCCTGCTTGACGGCCAGCCGCTCGGGGACGGCCTCGATCACGAAGTCGACGTCGCCGAACCCGTCGTAGGAGAGAGCCGGCACGATCCGGCCGAGGATCTCGCCGGCCTGGCGCTCGGCCGCGTCGGGCGTGAGCTTCCCCCTGGCACGCAACCGATCGAGCTGGCCGCGTGTGACCTCTTCTGCTCTGGCCAGTCCCTGGTCGACGAAACGTTGGTCGATGTCCTTGAGGATCACCGGGACTCCGGCAGCCGCGATCACCTGGGCGATCTCACCGCCCATCGTTCCGGCGCCGACGACGGCGGCCTTGAAGACGAACATTGCTCTCCTCGCTCTGGGTCGCTGAATCTAGCGCAGCCGACCGCCGACGTTCGCGGGCGATCGTCGGGTTTGAGAGCCGCGGGTTGCGGGTAACTCGGACGGATGGTGCGATTCGCAGCGATCACGGCGGGCGTCGTTCTCGGCACGGCCGGACTCGCGGCCGCGGCAATCCCTGCCAAGCCGGTCGTCGCGACCGGCGCGGCCAAGGCGATCACCTACCAGTCGGCCGGCCTGACGGGAACCGTCAACCCCGAGGGCAAGCCGACGGTGTACTTCTTCCAGATCGGAACGTCGACCCGCTACGGCGGCCAGTCGGCGCCGGTCAGCCTCGCGGGCGGGAAGACGGCGGTCGCAGCCGGCGGCCCGGTCGGCGGCCTCAAGCCGGTCACGAAGTACTTCTACCGCCTGGTCGCCGTCAGCGCCGGCGGGACGACCCTGGGCGGGGCGAAATCCTTCACGACACCGAAGATCCCCCTGTCGGTCGGCATCACCGGTGTCCCGAACCCGATCGTCTACGGCGCTCCGCTGACCGTCTCGGGGACCGTTTCGGGCACCGGCGCCGGCAGCCGGGACGTGATCCTCCAGGCGAACCCGTATCCGTTCACGACCGGCTTCGTGAACGTCGGCAACGCCGTGGTGACGACGCCGACCGGGAGCTTCGGCTTCAACCTCCTCGCCCTCCCGGTGACCACCCAGTTCCGGGTCGTCAGCACGGGCGGGGGCCAGGCCGTCGGGAGTCCGGTGACCACCGAGTACGTCGCGCTCGCCGTGACCACGCGGGTCACCCGACACCGGACGAAGCCCGGCTCGTACACGATCGGATTCGCCGGGCAGATCGCCCCGGCGGAGGTCGGAGCCCGGGTCGGCGTCGAGCGACTCGTCGGCCGGACGTGGAAGTTCGTCAAGGGCGGGAACGCGACGGCGGCGACACCGGGGAGCTCGTCCTACTCGGCGACGATCCGCGCCCACCACGGCGGCTTCTACCGGGTCAGGGTGCTGCCGGTCGAGGGCGGCCACGTCACCGGCTACGGTCCGGCGACCCTCGTGCGCCTCGCCGGCGTCGTCTCGTAGCCGGCCGTCCCGCCCCCCTCCCACCCGGCGCGATCCCGTGGCCGGCCCCCGGTCGCCGGCACGATCCCGCCGCCGGCCGACGGCCGACCGGCTCGCGACCGAACGCCGGCCATCGGGCCGAGGGCGCGCTCCGAACGACGACCGGACTCAGGCCACGCCGGCCGTAGCCCGCCGGGGCATCAGCGTCTCGCGGGCGATCACCATCCGCTGGATCTGGGCGGTGCCCTCGTAGAGCTGCATGATCTTCGCGTCGCGCATCAGCTTCTCGACCTTGTACTCCTTGATGAAGCCGTAGCCCCCGTAGACCTGGACCGCGTCGGTCGTGACCTTCATCGCCGTGTCCGCGGCGAACCGCTTGGCGTGGGACGAGAGCAGCGTGTTCGGCTTGCCCTGGTCGAGCAGGACCGCCGACTTCCAGCAGAGCAGGCGCGACGCCTCGATCTCGGTCGCCATGTCGGCGATGATGAACTGGATCGCCTGGTGGGCGGCGATCGGCACGCCGAACTGGACGCGCTGCTTGGAGTAGTCGCAGGCGAACTCGAACGCCGCCCGCGCGATCCCGATCGCCATTCCGGCGACCCCGGGCCGCGTCCGGTCGAGCGTCATCATCGCGATCTTGAAGCCCTTGTTCTCCTCACCGATCAGGTGGTCGAGGGGGATCTCGACGTCGGGGAAGGTCACGGTCGCCGTGTTCGACGCCCGCTGGCCCATCTTGTCCTCCTTCTTGTCGACGATCACCCCGGCGTCGCGCGGGACGATGAAGCACGAGATCCCCCGGTGGCCGGCGTCGGGGTCGGTCTTTGCGTAGACGGTGTAGTAGTTCGCGTAGCTGCCGTTCGTGATGAAGCACTTCGACCCGCTGATCACCCACTTGTCGCCCTTCTTGACGGCCCGCGTCTTCATCGACGCGACGTCCGAACCCGCGTCGGGCTCGGTCAGACAGAACGACGCGAGCAGCGGGGCCTCGGTCAGCCGGCCGAGGTACTCCTTCTTGAGCTCCTCCGAGCCCGCGAGGATCAGCGGAGCCGTCGCGAGGCCGTTGCAGCCGACCGACGTCTGGATCCCCGAGCAGCCCCACGACATCTCCTCCTCGATCAGCGCGCCGTCGAGATAGCCGATCCCCGGGCCGCCGTACTCCTCGGGAATGTGGTTGTTCATCAGGCCGAGCTCCCACGCCTGCTCGATGATCTTCTCCGGCCACTGGCCGTCCTTGTCGTACTCCCAGGCGACCGGGCGGATCTCGTTCTTGGCGAAGTCGTGCGCGAGCTCGCGCAGGCTCCTCTGTTCGTCGGTCAGCGTGAAATCGACCACGATCTGATGTCTCCTAAAGGTCGGGCGAGAGCGGTTGGGGTGCTAGGACACTCATCGGCAGATTGACTGGTCAGTCAACGAAATATCGTCCTAAGGATAAACGACGTCGGGCGGGGTTCTCCAGTGGTCCGGCCGGGTCCTCGCCACGGATCGGGCGACGCACGCCGGGAGGACCGGCCCCACGGGTAGAATGGCCGGTATGGAGACCCGTCGCTTCGGCACGACCGACCTCGAGACCTCGGCCGTCGGCTTCGGGACGTGGGCGCTCGGCTCGGACTGGTGGGGCGATCACGAGGACCCCGATCACCTGATCGCGCGGGCGCTCGAGCTGGGGATCACGTTCTTCGACACGGGTGACACGTACGGCCAGGGGCTCAACGAGGAGCTCGTCGGTGCCGGTCTGGCCAAGGCCGGCGTCGCCCGTGACCGGATCCAGATCTCGACGAAGTTCGGGTACCTGCTCGACAGCGAGCGGACCGACCACGGCGAGTCCGAGCGACCCCACGACTGGTCGCCGGCCCACACCCGCCGTGCGCTCGACGCCAGCCTCCGGCGTCTGGGGACCGACTACGTCGACCTCTACCAGCTCCACAACCCCCGGATGGACGCGATCGACGACGACGCGCTCTTCGCCTGCCTCGACGAGCTCAGGGCCGAGGGCAAGATCCGTCACTACGGGATCGCGCTGGGCCCGAAGATCGGCTGGCGCGACGAGGGCGTCAAAGCCCTCCAGACGCGGCCGCTGACGTCCCTCCAGACCGTCTACAACATGCTCGAGCAGGAGCCGGGCGCCGAGTTCCTCGAACTCGGCGAGGCCCGTGGCGTCGGGATCATCGCCCGCGTGCCGACGTCGAGCGGTCTGCTCGAGGGCCACCTCACGCCGGAGCACACCTTCGAGGGCAACGACCACCGCCGCCACCGGCCGCGGTCGTGGCTGATCGACGGGCTCAAGAAGGTCGACCGGATGGCGTTCCTGACGCGCGACGGCGAGCGGACGCTGGCCCAGGTCGCCTACCGCTACATCCTCAGTCAGCCGGCGATCGCCACGGTCGTCCACACCGTCAACACGTCCGCCCAACTCGACGAGTGGGGCCGGGCGACCGACGTGCCGCCGCTCGACGCGGACGAGCTCGCCGCGTTCGACGAGCTCTACAGCTCGGGCTTCGGGACGCTCGAGCCGTCGGGCGAATCAGCCGCCGCGTGATGGCCGGCCGATCGGCGTCGCCCCGGCCTCAGGGCGCCGGCGGATGATCGATGTCGCGCTGAAGTCCAACGACCTCCGCCCGGCCGGCGTGACGGTCGTGATCGACGTCCTCCGGGCGACGTCGACGATCGCCCAGGCCCTCGACGGCGGGTACGCCCGCGTCCTGTGCACCGCGACGCTCGACGACGGACTCGCCCTCCGGGCCCCCGGGCGGGTGCTGGCCGGCGAGCAGCGCTGCCTCCCGCCGGACGGCTTCGACCTCGGCAACTCGCCGGCGGGAGTCGCGACCGCGACGGGGACGGAGCTCGTGATCTGCACGACCAACGGCGCCCCGGCGATCGTCGCCGCGGCCGGTGCGGCCGACGAGGTCCTGCTCGGAAGCCTCCTGAACCTCGACGCACTCGTCGAGTGCCTGCGAGCCGAGGACCGGACCGACGACCTCCTGCTCGTCTGCTCGGGCACCAACGGGCGGCTCGCGATCGAGGACATCTACGTCGCCGGCCGGATCGTCGCCGCCCTCGGAGGCCCGGCGACCGACGCGGCGCGGACGGCCGAGCTGGTCGCGGCCGCGACGCGATCGACGACCGAGCTGTTCGAGAACAGCATGAACGGCAGGGTCCTGGTCGACGTCGGTCTGGCCCAGGACATCGCCTGGTGCGTCCGGGAGAGCGTCCTCCAGGTCGTGCCCAGAGTGGTCGAGTCGACGACGTCGGTCGCGACGATCACCGCTTAGCCACCTCGACCGGGTCACCGTCTGGCAGGCTAGTCTCACCGAAGGGCCTGCGTCTCAAGTCCAATTGACGGCCCCGAACGCCCGCCTGCTCGGTCGACCACACGGCGGCCGGGCTCGCAACTCATAGAGAAAGCGCGAAGTATTCGCCCGAACTATTGAGTATTTTTTCATGGACCAAAGGTCCATACTGGCCATATCAGATCATTGCCAAGGAAAGTGAGACTCCACTGATGAGCGAAGGCAACGGCGCTCCGCCGAAGAAGGACCGCTGGACATCTGGGGTGACGCCATACGCCGAGATGGGGTATTGGGACGCCGACTACGAGCCCAAGGAGACGGACGTCCTGTGCGCCTTCCGGATCACCCCCCAGCCCGGGGTGGACGAGATCGAGGCAGCCGCCGCCGTCGCGGGTGAGTCGTCGACCGCGACGTGGACCGTCGTCTGGACCGACCGCCTGACGCCCTACCAGCACTACCAGGCCAAGGCGTACTCAGTCGAGCCGGTGCCCGGTGTCGAGGGCCAGTTCATCGCGAAGATCGCCTACGACATCGACCTCTTCGAAGAGGGATCGGTCGCCAACCTGACGTCGTCGATCATCGGCAACGTGTTCGGATTCAAGGCTCTCAAGGCGCTCCGCCTCGAGGACATGCGGATCCCCGTCGCCTACCTGAAGACCTTCCCGGGTCCGCCCCACGGCATCGTGATGGAGCGCGAGTACCTCGACAAGTTCGGACGGCCGCTGCTCGGCGCGACCGTCAAGCCGAAGCTCGGCCTGTCGGCCAAGAACTACGCCCGCGTCGTCTACGAGGCGCTCCGCGGCGGCCTGGACTTCACCAAGGACGACGAGAACATCAACTCCCAGCCGTTCATGCGCTGGCGTGACCGCTACTGCTTCGCAATCGAGGCCGTCGAGCGGGCGCAGGCCGCGTCGGGCGAGGTCAAGGGTCACTACATGAACGTGACCGCCGCGACCATGGAGGACATGTACGAGCGGGCCGAGTTCGCCAAGGAGATCGGCTCGATCATCATCATGCAGGACCTCACCGTCGGCTATACGGCGATGAGCTCGATGAGCAAGTGGGCTCGCGCAAACGGCATGATCCTCCACCTCCACCGGGCGGGTCACGGGACCTACACGCGCCAGAAGACGCACGGCGTCAGCTTCCGCGTGATCGCCAAGTGGTGCCGGATGCTCGGCGTCGACCACATCCACGCGGGTACGGTCGTCGGCAAGCTCGAGGGCGACCCGAACATGATCAAGGGCTACTACGACGTCCTGCGTCAGCGCTACAACGTCGCCAACCCCGAGACCGGGATCTACTTCGACCAGGACTGGGCCTCGCTCGCCGGCGTCATGCCGGTCGCATCGGGCGGCATCCACGCCGGCCAGACGCACCAGCTGCTCGAGTACCTCGGCGAGGACGTCGTCCTCCAGTTCGGTGGCGGAACGATCGGTCACCCGATGGGGATCGCTGCAGGCGCGACCGCCAACCGGGTCGCCGTCGAGGCGATCGTCGCTGCCCGCAACGAGGGCCGCGACTACTTCAACGAGGGCCCGGACATTCTGATCCAGGCGGCCAAGGGCTGCCCCGAGCTCGACGCGGCACTCGATGTCTGGAAGGACATCAGCTTCAACTACGCGTCGACGGACACCCCCGACTACGTGCCCACCGTAACCCCGGCCGGCTGAACGGAGCGAATCAAATGAAAGTCACACAGGGCACATTCAGCTACCTCCCGGACTTCTCCGACGAGCGGCTGGCGCTGCACATCAAGTACGCGATCGGCAACGGCTGGGCGATGATGGTCGAGCACACCGACGACCCGCACCCGCGCAACTCGCTCTGGGAGATGTGGGAGCAGCCGCGGTTCGACGTCGAGCCGTCGGACGCGCACCTCGTGCTCGACGACATCAACGCGTGCCGTGAGGCGTACGCCGACCGGTACATCAAGCTGGTCGCCTACGACAGCACGATCGGTCGCCAGACGACCGGGCTGAGCATCATGGTCAACCGGCCCAAGCACGAGCCGGGCTTCCGGCTCGACCGGCAGGAGTCCAACGACCGGACGATGCGCTACACGCTGCACTCGTACGCGACCGAGCAGCCCGTCGGCTACCGCTACGGGGCCCAGGGCGTCCAGAAGGAAGAGCGGATGACGGCAGCCCCGGAGAACGGCGAGTGACCACTGCCGAGCGCGGCGCCCCCGATACCGAGGGGGCGCCGCTCAACGTCGCGGACGTCCTCGCCGAGTCGAACGTCAGCAACGTGCTGGCCGAACTCGACGAGAAGCTCGTCGCACTCGCGCCGGTCAAGGAGCGGATCTCCGAGATCGCCGCCCTGCTCGTGGTCGACCGCCTGCGCAAGGCGGTCGGTCTCAGCTCGCAGCGCCCGTCGCTGCACATGTCGTTCACCGGCGAGCCGGGGACCGGCAAGACGACGGTGGCCCTCGAGATCGCCAAGATCCTCCACGGGCTCGGCTACATCGAGAAGAACCAGGTCGTCGCGGTCACGCGCGACGACCTCGTCGGCCAGTACGTCGGCCACACGGCGCCGAAGACGACCGCCGTGATCAAGCGCGCGCGGGGCGGCGTCCTCTTCATCGACGAGGCGTACTTCCTGTTCCGCCCGGACAACGAGCGCGACTACGGGGCCGAGGCGATCGAGGTCCTCCTGACGGCGATGGAGAACGAGCGCGACACGTTGGTCGTCGTGCTCGCCGGCTACCACGACCGGATGGAGCAGTTCTTCCGCAGCAACCCCGGCATGGGCTCGCGCGTCGCCCACCACATCGACTTCCCGAACTACACGCGCGACGAGCTGCTCGACATCGCCCGGCTGATGCTCAAGCACACGTCGTACAAGATGACGCCAGAGGCCGAGGAGGCCTTCGCGAGCTACGTCGAGCTGCGCATGAAGCGTCCGCGGTTCTCGAACGCCAGGAGCATCCGCAACGCCCTCGAGCGGGCCCGGCTGCGCCAGGCCAAGCGGATCTTCGACGAGGGAGGGGCGCCTTCGCGCGAGGACTTGATGACGATCGAGGCGGACGATATCCTGGCCAGTCGGGTATTCGGCGACGACGGCGAAGGTGAGGCACAATCAATGACGGATTCAGAGCTCGATGAGGCCGTGGCCGCGTCGAAGAGCGGGGACTGACGCGTGCCCCGCCCCGTGATCCTCGGCGTCGTGGGCGACTCCGCGACCGGCAAGACGACGATTACGCGGGGTCTCGTCCGCGTCCTCGGCGAGGACGCCGTGACCCACGTCTGCACCGACGACTACCACAAGTACGACCGCAAGGCCCGGGCCGAGAACGGCATGACGCCGCTCAACCCGGACTGCAACTACCTGGACATCATCGCGCAGGACCTCGCACACTTCCGCAAGGGCGAGCCGATCCTCAAGCCGACGTATCTCCACGCGGATGGGACGTTCGGCCCGCCGAAGTACGTGATTCCCGGCCGCTTCGCGGTGATCGAGGGTCTGCTCGGCTACTACACCGGGCCGCTGCGCGACGCGTGCGACGTCCGTGTCTACCTCGCTCCGCCGGAGGAGCTCCGCCGGCACTGGAAGGTCCAGCGCGACTGCTCCCGGCGTGGCTACACGACCGACGAGGTGCTGGCCGAGCTCGACCGCCGGGAGGGCGACTCGGCGTCGTTCATCCGGCCGCAGCGCCGTCACGCGGACATCGTGATCTCGTTCGTCCCGCACGCCGACGAAAACGGCGACCCCGATCACCTCGACGCGGAGCTGACCCTACGCGACGGCCTGGTCCATCCGGACCTTTCGCCGGTGATCGACGCCGACAGTCCGATCCTCCTCGAGACCCGAGCCGGCGAGCGATTCCTCCGGATTCCCGGGAATCTCGAGCCAGCCCAGGGCGCGCGCATCGAAGAGGCGATCTGGGACCGGATGCATTTCGCGAGCCACCTGCGGACCCAGCGCCTCGGCGAGTTCACGGTCGGAACCGACCTGCACCGGTCCGAGTCGCTCGCGCTCGTCCAACTTCTGATCCTCTACCACATGGCGACCGTGAAGGCCGCCATCGCCCTTGGCGGTGACGGCGGCCGCAGCCGTCACGAGTCACCGCCGGCCAACGTAACTCCCGAGCCGGAGGCAGCGACCGCATGAGCGAGAACACGACGAGCGAAGAGCTCGCGCAGACAATCACACACCTGCTGGCCCCACCGCGGGGGATCCTCGCAGCCGACGAGAGCATCGGCACGATGTCGAGCCGGCTCGAGAAGGCCGGAGTTCCGCCGACCTACGAGATGCGGGCCGCCTACCGCGAGATCCTCGGTACCGCGCCGGGGCTCGGCGAGACCGTGAGCGGGATCATCCTCTTCGACGAGACGATCCGCCAGGTGCTCCCCGACGGGACGCCCTTCCCGCAGGCCCTCGCCGCCGGTGGTGTGGCTCCGGGCATCAAGGTCGACACCGGCGCCAAGCCGCTGACCGGGGCGCCCGGCGAGACTGTGACCGAAGGCCTCGACGGGCTGCGCGAGCGGCTGGCCGAGTACAAGGAGATGGGTGCGAAGTTCGCGAAGTTCCGCGCCGTGATCCACATCGGCGACGGTCTGCCGACCGACTACGCGATCGGAGTCAACGCCCACGCCCTCGCCCGGTACGCGGCCCTCTGCCAGGAGGCGGGGATCGTGCCGATCGTCGAGCCGGAGGTCCTGATGGACGGGGACAACACGATCGAGGTCTGCGAGGAGGTGACGACCACCACGCTGCGCCGGGTGTTCGCCGAGCTCCAGGACCAGCGCGTCTCGCTCGAGCTGATGCTGCTCAAGCCGAACATGGTCGTCTCCGGCAAGAAGTGCCCGGTCCAGGCGTCGGTCGAAGAGGTCGCCGAGGCGACGGTTCGCTGCTTCCGGCGGGTCGTCCCGAGCGCCGTCCCGGGGATCGTCTTCCTCTCGGGCGGGCAGACCCCCGAGCTGGCGAGCGCCCACCTCAACGCGATCAACAAGCTCGGCCCTCAGCCGTGGCGCCTGAGCTTCTCGTTCGGCCGCGCCCTCGTCGACCCGGCACTGGCCGCGTGGGTCGGCGACGAGGCCAACCGGTCGGCCGCGCAGGACGCCCTGCTCGAGCGGACGCGCGCGAACGCGGACGCCAGCGTCGGCGAGCTCGCCGAGTCGCTCGTCGCCTGACGCTCGAACTCGGGGACGGCGCGTCGGGCGCCGTCCCCACCGATGCCCGGGTCAGGGCCGGCGGATTCACCGCCGGCCCTGAACGCCGTCTGGCGTGCCGGCCCCGGCAACCAGCCGTCACGGACGCCGCGACCCAGGCACCGGCCAACGTCGTCCGGCTCGGCCAACCGACGGCCATGTCCTATTCGTACGAGTTATATTCCGATGAGTGGCAATCACGCTCACGCAGCTGCGGAGCTTCCTCGCCGTGGTGCGCGAAGGCTCGACGGCCGCCGCGGCTGAGCGCCTCTTCGTAACCCAGCCGTCGATCTCCGCGGCCGTCTCGGCCCTTTCCGAGGAGCTCGGCGTCAAGCTCACCGAGCGGATCGGCCGGGGCGTCCGGCCGAGCCCGGCCGGGGACGCGTTCACCGACTACGCGGCCGACGTGATCGGCCTGCTCGAGCAGGGACGGCGGGCCGCGCTCGAGGCCGCCGGCGTCGCCGACCGCGAATTGCGGATCGCGGCCGTGACGACAGCGGCCGAGTACCTCGTCCCGACCCTGATGCAGGCGTTCCGCGAACGCCACCCGTCGATCATGCTGACGCTCGACGTCGGCAACCGCGACCGGGTCCTCCGGCAGCTGCTCGACCACGACGTCGACATCGCGATCGGCGGCCGTCCGCCCGGCGGCGACCGGCTGACCGGGGCGGCGTTCATGGAGAACGAGATCGCCCTGATCGCCCGGCCCGACAGCCCCCTGGTCGGCGACGACGCGGTCACCGACGAGCAGCTCGGCGGCTGCACGTGGCTGCTGCGTGAGGAGGGGTCAGGGACGCGGGCAATGACCGAGCACTACCTCGAGGCCCACGGTCTGCGGCCCCGGGTCCTGACGCTGGGATCCAACGGCGCGATCAAGCATGCCGCACGAGCCGGGCTCGGGATCTCCCTCCAGTCCCGCCTGGCGATCGAGCTCGAGCTGGAGGCCGGCGTACTGCGCACCGTCCAGGTCACCAGCCCCCTCCCCCAGCGCGACTGGTACGTCCTGCGTTCGGCCGTCGGCCCCCGCCGGCCGCACGTCGACGGCTTCATGTCGTTCGTCGCCGGCACCGAGGCCCAGGCCGTCCTGCGCGACTACCGCAGGACGTCCTGGTGACCGTCCTCGCCTGACCGGGGTTGTTCTGACGCGAGCGCGGTCAGCGTCCGGCGGCAGCCAGCTCGAGGCCCGCGGCCGGGACGGCGCCGCGATCGGGATTGACGAGCGTCACCGGCAGGCCGAGCGCGCCGATCTTGCTCGGGAGATCGAGCTTCAACCACCGGGAGACCCGGCGGGGGAGCGTCGAGACGATGATCTCGTCGTACTCCCCCCTGTTGACGGCGTCGGCGACCGCCCCGAGCGGGTCGTGGCTGCCGACCTCGCCGGTGACGTCGGTCCCGGCGGCCGCGGTCAGCAGGGGCAGCGCGTGCGCCAGGCGAACGCCGGCCTCGTCGCGACCGTTGTCCTCGGGATCGACGACCCGATGGAGCCCGTGGGGGGACGACGGCATGACCAGGTGGTACTCAGCCTTCCCGATCGCCGCCCGGCGGCGAATCTCGCTCAGCAGGGGCTCGGTCGCCGCCGTCCGGTTTGCCACAACAAGTATCCGGCTTGTCTTCTCCACGGGTTTCCTTTGCTCGATCCTGCTTGCGTGTGTTCGAAAATCGGATGATCTGAATCCTCCCCCTGCTTGTGGCAAACCGTACAAGCTCCCGGACCAATAGGGAAATACAGATTCACTTTTCTATTTGACGGATCATTTGAAATTCTGCGGTCCCCCCTTCGCGTCCGCGGCGTGCTCACCGGCCGCTGGCACCAGGTTCCGGCCGCCGAACTGCGGATCCGGCCTCCGGCATGCGCTCGGGCCACCGGCCGGCAGCGTCAGCCTGCCGGCGCGGGCTTCAGGCGAGCAGGGCGGCAGCGATCGCGGCCTGGCCGAAGGAGATCCCCCCGTCGCCGGGCGGGAGCTGGCGCGGGAGCAGGCAGCGGACGCCTCGAAGCTCGGCGATCGTCCGCTCGGTCAGCAGGCGGTTCTGGAAGCAGCCGCCCGAGAGGACGACCGTGTCGAGGCCGGTGGCGATCACCGCGCGGGCGGTGCCGCGGGCGACGGCGTTGTGGAAGCGGGCGGAGACGAGCGGGATCGGAACACCGTCGGCGACGTCCCGCCTGACGGCGAGGATCAGGTCCCGCGGGTCGAGGTCCGCGTCCAGGGGGTACGCTCGTCGCTCGTCGTGATCGGCGAGCGCCTCGAGCTCGATCGCCGCCTGACCCTCGAAGGTGACGACCGCCCGGACGCCGCAGAGGGCGGCGACCGCGTCGAACAGCCGGCCCATGCTCGACGTCCGCACGGCCTTCCTGGCCAGGCCGGCGACCGCGGCCCACCGCTTGGCATCGACCATCCCGGCGAGCGACGCCGGCACCGCCGGCTCGTCACCGAGCGCCTCCACCAGCCAGGCGCACGCCATCCGCCACGGCTCGGCGGCCGCCCGGTCGCCGCCTGGAAGGGCCACCGGCCGGAGGTGTCCGGCCCGCTCGAAGGCGGTCAGCCCGCCGACGAGGATCTCCCCGCCCCAGACCGTTCCGTCGGGCCCGTAGCCCGATCCGTCGTAGATCGCTCCGACCGCGGGGCCGGTCTCGCCGTGCTCGGCCAGCGCGGCCGCCAGGTGGGCGTGGTGGTGCTGGATCGCGAACGTCGGCGGATCCTCGACGGCGGTCCGGAAGTGCTCGGTCGCCTCCCGGGTCGAGAGGTAGTCGGGATGGAGGTCGTGGGCGACGGCCTCCGGGCTGACCGCGAACAACCGCTCGAAGTGGGCGACGCCCTCCCGGAAGGAGGACAGCGTCTCCCAGTTCTTGAGGTCGCCGATGTGGTGGGAGACCCAGGCGCGGTCGTCCTTGGCCAGGCAGAACGTGCTCTTCAGCTCGGCCCCGCACGCCAGCAGAGGCCGGCCGGCCGCGACCGGGAGGCCGAGCGCCGCGGGAACGTAGCCGCGCGACCGGCGGATCATCAGGCCGGCGCGAACGACAGAGTCGTCGGTTCGCGTGTGGATCGGACGGTCGTGGATCAGAAAATGGTCGGCGATCGGACCCAGCCGTTCGAGTGCATCCTCGTCGCGGAAGGCGATCGGCTCGTCGGAGACGTTCCCGCTGGTCATCACGAGGTCGCGATCGCCGACCAGGAGATGGTGGAGCGGCGAGTACGGGAGCATCAGCCCAAGATCCGGCGACGCCGGGGCGACCGCCCCGGCGACGGTCGCGTCGGGCCGGCGGGCGACGATCACGATCGGGCGGGAGCGTCCGAGCAGGAGCTCCGCCTCGACCGGCGAGACGACGGCCAGCCGGCGGGCGGCATCGATCCCGGAGACCATCAGGGCGAACGGCTTCTCCTCGCGGTGCTTGCGGCTGCGCAGGCCGGCGACGGCCGCCTCATGATCGGCCCGGCAGGCGAGGTGATACCCGCCGAGCCCCTTGATCGCGAGGATCCTCCCCGCGTCGAGCGCAGCGAGGGCTGCACTCAGGGCGGCCGGCCCACGCGGCCGGGGATCGGCCGAGGCTGGTGCCCGACTCGCGGCGCGACTCGGATCGACGGGCGCGTCGAGGAAGACGAGCTGAGGCCCGCAGACGGGGCAGGCGTTCGGTTGGGCATGGAAGCGCCGGTCGAGCGGATCGTCGTACTCGGCCTGGCAGAGCCGGCACATCTTGAAGCCGGCCATCGTCGTCAGCGCCCGGTCGTAGGGCACCCCCCGGACGATCGTGAACCGCGGACCGCAGTTGGTGCAGTTGGTGAACGGGTACCCGTAGCGCCGATCGTCGGGGTCGGTGAGCTCGGCCAGACAGTCGTCGCAGGTCGTCATGTCCGGCGAGACCGGAGCCACCTGCTGATCGCGCCCGCCGCCGGCCTGACTCGTGACGATCCGGAAGCCCGCCTCTCCGGTCGCCGGGACGGCTGACCGGTCGACTCGCTCGATCCGGGCGAGCGGCGGCGCGTCGGAGCTCAGGCGGGCGACGAACCCGTCGAGGTCCGCCGGGCGGCCTTCGACCTCGACGAGGACGCCGCGGGTGTCGTTGAGCACGAACCCGTCGAGTCCGATCTCGTGGGCCAGACGGTAGACGTGCGGGCGGAAGCCGACGCCCTGGACCGTTCCGGCGACCCGGACCCGGACCCGAATCCGGCCGCCCGGCCGGCCGGCGGCGGTCGCGGCGCTGGCGGCCCCGGCCGGCGGGATCTGGTCAGCCGGTGGCGTCCGGCTAGCCGACGAGTTCCCGGAGCGCATGCCAGGCACTCGCCTGTGCCTCCTGGATCCGCGGGATGTGCTGCGACCTCGTGACGATGACGTGGTCGGCGAGGCCCTGGTCGGCGATCTTCCCGCCGTCGTAGCCGACCATCGCGATCGTCGTGACCCCGCGCTTGCGCGCTTCGATCAGCGCCTCGATCACGTTCTCGGAGTTCCCGCTGGTCGAGAAGCTGAGGACGACGTCCTGAGCACGAGCGTGGGCGATCACCTGTCGCGAGAAGATCGCCCCAACACCGATGTCGTTGGCGATCGCCGTGAGGATCGACGCGTCGTCGGAGAGATCGAGCGCCGGGTGAGGAGTCAGGCCGTTGGGCGGAAACGACGTGTCGGCGACGGCGTCCATCGCGTCAGTACACGAGCCGCCGTTCCCGAAGCTCAGAAGCCGTCCGCCCTTGGCGAAGCTCGCACGCATGGCCGCGGCCGCGGCGGTCAGGGCATCCTCGTTCTCGTCGAGCGTCTGTGTCCGCAGGGCCGAGATCTCCTCCGACTTCATCAGCACCGACGCGGCGACATCGCCGACGACGGCCTCCGGATCGCGCGCCCGCTCGCCGAGCATCGGGTAGAGCCAGGCCGCCGGGCCGCCGTCCTGGGCGGCCCCGCCCTGACGCCCGCGGTGCTCGAAGAAGACGTGAACCAGCTCCCACAGCAGGTGATAGTGGGTCTCGATCAGCTCCTGCGCGACGAACGGATCGTCGCAGCCGGGGTCGAAGTCCCACTCGGCCCCGCTGCCGGCGTAACCGATCCCGAGGTACACCGGCTTGGAATCGTCGGTCAGCCAACCACATGAGTCGTCGAACGCGATCACCATGTCGTCCGGCTCGGCCAGCAGCCCGAGCTGCTGGGGCTCATGGGTCACCGCAAGCGCCGGGAGAGCCCGCTTGCCGACGATCACCGGGTGGACGAACTCGACTGCCACGTGGCGGGCGTCCGAGCGTGCCTGGGGCGAGCAGCCGACCGCGATCAGCCGGCCACCGCGGGCGAACCGGTCGGACATCGCGTGGCAGAGCCGTGCGATCCGCTCGGCCTCGGTTGTGAAGAAGCGCTCCCCCGCGGCGACGGCAGGCGCGGTCTTCATGCCGGCGCCGGCGCTCCCGCGGCGACCTGGGTCAGCCAGTCGCGGAACTGGTCGACGCCTTCGCCGGTCTTCGCGCTGACGAGCAGCTTCGGGACGTCCGGGTGCACGGCATCGATGTTGTAGAGCAGCTTGTCGAGGTCGTAGTCGAGGTGCTCGAGGAGATCGATCTTGTTGATCACGACCAACTCGCACGCCCGGAACATCAGCGGGTACTTGAGCGGCTTCTCCTCGCCCTCGGTCACCGAGCAGATCATCGCCCGAGTGTCCTCGCCGACTTTGAACTCGGCCGGGCAGACGAGGTTTCCGACGTTCTCGATGATCAGGAGGTCGAGGTCGTCGAGCGAGAACGCCGGCAGGGCCGAGCGGACCATGTTCGCGTCGAGGTGGCACTCCCCGCCGAAGCCGCCGTCCGTGTTCAGCTGAACCACCGGGATGTGCATCGCCGCGATCCGGTCGGCGTCAGCGCTGCCCTGGACGTCCCCCTCGAGCACGGCGACCCGGAGGTCGAGCCCGCCCAGCGTCGCCTCGAGCAGCGTCGTCTTGCCGGCGCCGGGAGCGCTCATCAGGTTGACGACGCTGACGCCCGACCGGTCGAAGTCGCTCCGGTTGGCGCGGGCGATCGTGTTGTTCGCGTCGAGTGCCTCCTCGACGATCTTCACCTTGGTGCGGTGCATGCGGCTTCCTCCTCGTCGATCTCGATCGAGTCGACTTCGAATTCCTCGCCGGCGATGATCGCGACGTCGGCGCTCTCGCAGTTCGGGCAGCGGAAATGCGGGAGATCCGGCTCCCATTCCTCGCCGCACGGACGGCACTTGAAGCGGGTCTTGACGAGGATCACCTCGAGCTTCGCGCCCTCGCAGCACGTGTCGCGGGCGACGAAGCCGAGGTAGAACTCGAGCGAGTCGACGACGACCTGGCGCATCCCGCCGGTCTTCAGCGTGATCAGCGTGACCTTGCGGTCGCCGGCGTGCTTGACGACGGTGTTGACGATCGCGCTGGCCAGGGACATTTCATGCATGCTGGAGATCCTCGACCGTCGCCAGCAGGAGGTCCACGGCCTCACCCGGTCCGACCGGCGACGCCTGCGCCGCAGGGTCGGCCTGCTCGGGCGCGGCCGCGCCGATCGTGAAGATCCGACCAGGCCAACCGCCGATGTACTTGATGAAGCGCAGGACGGTGTCCGCGTCCATCCCGTTCGGCTCGAGCTCCTGCCCGTCCTCGACACCACCGTCGACCGATTCCTCGATGACCTCGGTCACCGACAGGGCCCTGACGTCCGCGTCGGCGGCGTCGATGTCGATCAGCACGAGCGCGTCATAGCCTCGCATGACCTCGTAGGCGATGCCGATCGCTCCGGTCCCGAAGTCGACGTTCGAGACGCCGCTCGGGAGTTCGCGAGCCTCGATCAGATCGGCCACCGCGGTCGCGAAGTCGTCCTCCGGCCGCCAGGCCGGACCGATCGCAGCGATCAGGATCTGCCGCTCGGGAGCGACCGGGGTCTCGGTCTCCTGGAAGGATCTCCCGTCCGGGCTGACGTTGACGGCCAGCTTGATCTTCTGGCTCTCGCTCACAGGACCTCGACCTCGTCCTTGAAGAAGAACAGGTACCGACCGGTCTCGCGGAGGATCTCCTGGGCCGCGTCGTCGTCGACCGTGACCCCGAGATGAACCTTCCCGTCGTAGTCGACCATGATCCGCTCGAGCGTGGCCACCCTGCCGTGGAGCATCTTGTCGTACGGATCGCGGTCGACCCCCGGCTTGAGGACGATCTTCCCGCCAAGCTCGTAGACCACGCCGTCGACCTCGAGACGCTGCTCGCCGGGAATCTCGACGGCCCCGCCGGCCACCCGAGGACGGAATCCGCCGCTGCCGCTACCCATTTTTGAGGATGTCGGTCGGGGAGAAACCTCCGTGCAGGGCGATGATGTCCGCCGGCGTCGCGGCGAGGGCCCGTTGAATCATCTCGCGGACGACCGGGTCCTGCTCGGCCATCGACTCCCGCTCCTCCTCACTGAGGACGTGGACGTGGAGCATCAGGGCCTCCTCGATCTCCGTGTTGTCGAACAGGTTGATCCTGCTCTTCGGCGAGATCTGCGGGTGGTCGGGGAGGACGATCGCCGCACCGAGGATCGCGTCGTCCTCGGGCGTCGCGAGGACCGGGTAGCTGTTGACGCTCTCGCAGCCCTCCGCCTCCAGCGGCGAGACGAACGTGCCGCCGGCGACGCGCAGGACGATGTGCGTGGAGATCAGCGACCGCAGGAGGGCGGCACCCCGCTCGATGTCCGGCGACGACTCGAGCGCGTTGTGAACGCTGCACGTCACACGCCACCGGTCAGGGTGGATCTGCTCACTCGAGAGCGTCAGCCGCCCCTCTGGGAACGGCGTGCTGACCCGCTCACCGAGGCCGGCAGGTCCGAGCTCGACGCTCCGCTCGGCCGCCTCGTGGCGATCGCCGCTGGCGACGAGGAACCAGACCGTCGCGGTCAGGGTCGCGTCGGGCGGTGCCTGCGCGATGCACTGGATCCGGGCCACGTCGAATGTCGATGCGCTCTGCGCGGCATAGGCCGGTGGATAGACGATCCCGAACGGCGTGGGCGTCGCGTTCTTCGTGGACCCGGGCGTGTACGGGTAGAGCGCGTACCCCTCGTAGAGCAGGGAGTTGACCAGCTCATCCAACATTGTCGAGCAACTCCACCACGCATGCGTCGAATGACGCGAGTCCGCGGACGCCCCGGCGCGAGTGCAGGCGTCCGAGCGTGTCCTCGGCCAGGCGGATCCACCCACCCTTCGGGTACTGCTCGGCGATCGCCTCCTTCCAGACCTCGACCGGCATGTGGAACTGGGCCTTCGTGCTCCAGTCGATCTGGCAGATCTGCATGTTCCCGGCTTCGTTCTTGTAGATCACCGTGCCGCTGAAGTGGAACGTCAGCGGGACCCGGCCATCGGCCAGGCCGTAGAAGTACTTGGTCGCGGCGACCTCGAGGTCGTAGGTGCACGGAACGTTGACCGTGAACGCGCGCGCGCCGGTGAACGACTGGATCAGGTGCTCGATCCGCGTCCACTGGAAGCTGTGCGTCGTCGCACCCCACCGCTCGGGCTCGCCGAACAGCTCGGCGAGCTTGACCCGCGTCTCCGGATCGTAGGTCCGGCGCGCCGGGTCGACCTGGATCTGCGTGCTCAGCGCGACGGCGAACACCTCCAGCCCGTTGGACTCGGTCGCGTTGAGCGAGAAGACGAGCGTCGGAACGACCTGGAACGGGAGGATCTCGACGCTGATGACACTGAACTCGATCGCCGGCGTCAGCGGGCTGTCGAGCGGCTGGACGTAACTGCGCAGCCCAGGATCGGGGGTGGTGCTCATCGCTTTCCTCCGGTGTATGTGGCCGACTTCCCGCGGAGCTCGGCGAAAAACTCGGGGACCGCCTTCTCGACTGCGCTCCCGCCGGAGATCCCCTCCCAGCGGGTCTTGATCAGTCCGACGAGGCGGTAGCACTCGTCGATCGGTGCGATCACATACTGATGTGGATCGCTCATCCGATCGACGATCAGGGCTTCGCCGTCCGAATCGAGCGCCCCGAGCGACGGGTTTGCCTCAACCAGCCGCTCCCATGCCTCGAGGTCGAGTTCGCACTCGGTGGCCCCGACGGCGCTGGGGTACAGGGCGACGATCTGGTTCGTGAGGCCACTGCGCATGAAGAAAGCCAGCCCGATCGGAATCTGGAAGCCGGCCCAGATCTCGTCGGAACACTCGAAGTCCTCCAACCACAGCGCGCGCATCCCGGCCGGGCGGAAGTCCGGATCGCCTGAGTGCTTGGCCCAACAGACCTCGCACGTGCAGACGATCCGCCGCTCCACGAGATGCAGGAGATGGCGGTGGTCGCTCGGCACCGTGGTCTCGCACAGCTCGCAGATCTCCACGTCCGGCGCCGCCGGCGGCTTGGCCAGCTGCCGGAGCTTGGCGACGAGGTCCGCCCGCTTCCGGGCGGCGATCATCGCGTCGAGATTCGCGCTCATACAGCGACTTTACCATCGAGAAACGGGACCGGAGCGAGCTGCAACGGTCCGTCTCCCGCGGCACGACCAGCGCGCGGCAGGTCAAACTCCATCCCGCACTCCTTGCAGCGGAGCATCCGTCCATCGAGCGCGCCGTCATGAAGCGCGGCGCCGCAGGCGGCGCACGAATCCTGATAGGCGAGCAGCGTACCGGCGACGTTCGCCACGACGAGCGGCGTGCCGTCGGCGTCGAACGCGACGAACTCGCCCGGGGAGATGTCCTTGGCTCCGTCGAGCGGAACCCACTTCGGCGGGATCACCTCGGCCAGCGGAAGCTCGAAGCCGGTCGGCTCCGGTCCGACGGCCATCTCGATCACGCCTTCGACCTCGAGCCCGACCAGATCCGGTGCGTGCTCGTCGAGGGCCTGCTTGATCGCCAGCTCGAGCGTCGCCTGCGAAGCCGAGCAACCGCTGCAGCTCCCTTCGAGCTTGAGGTGTGCGACGCCGTCCTCGAGCGAGACCAGCTCGACGTTGCCACCGTGCGACTCCATGTACGGCCGGACGCTCGCAAGCGCGGTCGCGACGCGAGTCTCGATGTCGATCGGGTAGAGATCGTGGATCAGCAGCAGGCTGCCGACCGCCGGATCCGCGACGAGGGCGTCACAGATCTGCACGCCGACAGGGCCGGAGTCCTCGATCGCCGACATGATCCGCTGGAGACCGTCCCCGTAGAGGATCATCACTGCGCTGAGCAGCTCCTGGGCGAGCTCGCGGGCGTGGACATCTGAGAGTCCATCCAGCTGCTCGCTCAGGACCTGCACCCGGCCGACAAGACTGTCGGCCGGGTTTTGATCGATGCTCAGCACAGCCCCGTCGGGGTGTGCTGGACCTTCTTCACACGTCCGACACCCGTGTACATGTGCACGCCGCACGGCAGGCACGGGTCGAAGCTGCGGACGGCCCGCATGATGTCGATGCCCTTGAAGTTCTCCGGGCCGTTCTCCTCGAAGATCGGCGTGTTCTGCACCGCATCCTCGTAGGGGCCGGGAGTTCCATGGGAGTCGCGCGGGTTGCCGTTCCACGGCGTCGGCGGGTAGGGCTGGTAGTTGGCGACCTTGCCATCCCGGATCACCATGTGGTGGGAGATGACGCCACGAGCTGCCTCGTGGAAGCCGACGCTGACGGCCTCGTCCGGAACCTTGAAGCTGTTCCAGCTCTTGGTCCGTCCGGCACGCACCTCGATCAGGGCCTTCTCGAGGCAGTACAGGCCGATGCACGCCGACGTCGCCTGGTGGTAGGTCCGGGCGCGGTCGCGCTCGACGGCGTTGGACCACGGCGGGATCTTCCACTCGAGGTCCATCTCCGGCATGTTCGCCGTACGCGGCAGGGTGATCAGGATGCTCGAACCGGTCGCCTTCATGTAACCGATGTCGACCAGCCCGGCCTTCGCCGTGCACCACTGGCGGGCGAACGGTCCGCCGCCGGTGTCCGTCGCGACGTACGTGTCGTTGCGCTTGTCGTACATCCGCGGCGACGCGGCCCACGAGTACTTGTCGGAGAAGTCGCGCTTCTGTGGCTTGGGCAGGGTCTGCTTGTTCCACGGGTGGCGCTTGTCGACCGGGTTACCCAGCGGGTCGTTGTGTACGAAGGTCGGCTCGTTCGTCCAGTCGTCGAAGTACGAGCTTCCCAGGAGGATCCGCATTGCGAGGTTGATCTCGACGAGGTCCGTCGTGATCAGCTCGCCGTCGAACACGAGACCCGGGGTGATGAACCGGTGACGGCCCCACGAGGTCATGTCGGCGTACTTGTAGGTGACGTGCTCCGGATCGTCGAACGCGCCCCAGCAGATCAGGTCCGTGCGACGGAAACCGACCTGCTCGTAACCGGGCATGGCCTCGTAGAAGAAGTCATACAGGTCATCGTGCATCGGAACCGTCCGCTTGACGTACTCCATGTAGCGCATCAGGCGCACGTAGTAGTCCGTCAGGGTCTGATGGGTGATATCCGCGCTGCAACCGCCCGGCATGATCGTCGACGGGTGCGTGTGGCGACCGCCGAACAGGCAGTACATCTCACGCGTGTAACGCGCCACCTGGAGGGTCTCCAGGTAGAAGCTGCCCGTGAACGGGTTCAGCGCGCGCATGATGTCGGCGACCGTCTTGTAGCCGTGGATGTCCGAGTGCGGGGCCGCCGTGACCTCAGCCTTGGCGAGCACGCTCGGGTTCGTGTCCTTGACCATCTGCTCGCAGAAATCGACGTTCGCCATGCAGTCGTTGAAGATCGCGTGGTCGAACATGAAGTCCGCGCTCTCGGCCAGGTTGAACGCGTAGTCGCCGAGCTTCGGCGGCTTCACGCCATAGGCCATGTTCTGGTTGAGGCACGACACCGTGCAGTGGTTGTCACCGCAGATGCCGCAGATCCGACTCGTGATGAAGTGCGTGTCGCGCGGGTCGATGCCCTTCATGAAGATGTCGAATCCACGGAAGATCATCGACGTGCTGTAGCACTTCAGCACCTGACGATTCGTGAAGTCGATCTCCGTGTGGATACCGAGGCTGCCGACGATCCGGGTGATCGGATCCCACGACATCTCCTTGACGACCGTGCCTGTTCCAGTGGATGCAAGCGTTGCCATGTGTTGTCTCTCCAGTTTTCGTTAGCTGCGTGCCGGGCGGTCTGGGCCTGCTACCAGCGCTTCACGTAGCCGGACTCGTTCGACGGGCCGGGCTTGCGCCAAGCCGGTTCCTTGTCACCCTTGGTCTTGATCGAGTTGTTACGACCCCAGCGCAGCAGCGGGCCGTACGTGAACTTGGCAAGCGCCGTCGACGCCTTGGCGTTCGTGTCCTCGTCCATGAACGGCATGTACTTGTCGGGGAAGCCCGGCATCGTGCAGCCCATGCAGATACCGCCGACGTTCGGGCAGCCGCCGATGCCGCTCTGCCAACCGCGAATCGGGACGTTGCACTTGACGACCGGGCCCTTGCAGCCCAGCTTGACCATGCAACGGTGATCGGAGCCGTACTCCGTGGCGAAGTCGCCGTGCTCGTAGAAGGCCGCACGGTTGCAGCCCTCGTGGACCGTCCGGCCGAAGAGCCACTTCGGTCGCAGCTGATCGTCGAGCTCCGGGACCGGAGCCATGCCCGCGAGGACAAGCGCCAGGTACAGGAGCACTTCGGTCATGTTGTCCGGCTGAGCCGGGCAACCCGGGATGCAGACGACCGGGAGGCCGGCCAGCGACTTCCAGTTCCAACCGAGGTAGTCCGGCACGCCCATCGCGCCGGTCGGGTTGTTCTTCATCGCCGGGATTCCGCCGTACGTGGCGCAGGTCCCGATCGCAACGACGGCCGCAGCCTTCGGCGAGAGGCGATCGATCCACTCGTTCGTGGTGATCGGCTGCCCCGTGGCCGGGTTCACGCCGAATCCCGTCCAGAAGCCCTCACCGCTGGTCTGCTCGTTGCCGAGCGAGCCCTCGATGATCAGGACGAACGGGTCGAGCTTGCCGGCCTCGGCGTCCCACCACGCCTGGATGAACTCATCCCCGACCTCGAAGGCGATCACCTGGTTGTGGATGACCAGGTTCGGCATGCCCGGGATGATGCCCTGAATCAGGTCCTCGAGGCTCGGGTTCGTCGCCGACGTCATCGCCACCGAGTCACCCTCGCACGAGAGCCCTGTCGTCATCCACAGGACGTGAGCCGTGACCGCTTCGGTTGCGTGCTGTCCTGGCGCAAATTCAACTCCTGCCATCAAACGCTCCTTCTCTCCGTGTCAACAGATCCGCGGCAGGGGATCACCGACGAGCTGGTCCATCACCCGTCTGCCGCCGAAACTAGTTTCAACCAACACCATCCCCGGAGGGTCACCCCGGACTTCGCCGATCATGGCGGCAGCTTCGCAGCCTGGGACCGACCGCAGCGCGGCAAGCGCTTCGTCTGCCTTCTCGGGCGCGACGAACGCAACGAACTTTCCTTCATTTGCTACGTACATCGGATCAATGCCAAGCAGCTCCGCCGCTGCTCCTACGGTCGGGTTGATCGGCACCTCACGCTCGTGGACGACGATCGCCACGCCCGAGGCCCGGGCCAACTCGTTGAGCACCGAGGCTACGCCGCCGCGCGTTGCGTCACGCATGCATCGCAGTTCGGTTCCCACTGCGTCCAGCAGCTTCTCCGCGGCAGGCCAGAGCGAGCGGGTATCCGACTCGATGTGAGCATCGAGCTCGAACTCCCCTCGCGAGAGCATGATGGCCGTCCCGTGGTCTCCGATCGTTCCGGAGACCAGGATCCGATCACCTGGCTTGAGGCCGGCAGGCGAAAGTTGTGCTCCGCGTTCATCGACATGGCCGATGCCCGTCGTGCAGATGTACATGCCATCGCAGTGACCCCGCTCGACGACCTTCGTGTCGCCGCCCAGGATCTCCACGCCGGCCTCGCGTGCGGCCGCGGCGATCGCCTCGACCTCCTCGCGCAGGATGTCCGAGTCGAGGCCCTCCTCGAGGATCAGCGACAGTGTCAGGCCGACCGGCCTGGCACCGGCCATGGCCAGGTCGTTGACGGTCCCGTTGACCGCGAGCTCGCCGATCGATCCGCCGGGAAAGCGCAGCGGCTTGACCACGAAGCTGTCGGTCGTCATCGCCAGGCGGACGCCTTCGATCTCCAGCGTCCCCGCGTCGGCCATCGCCTCGAGCGTCCCGCTGCCGAGTGCCGGGACGAAGAGACCCTCGATCAGCGTCTGCGTGGCCTTTCCGCCGGCCCCGTGCGCCATCGTGATCTGCTTGTCGCGAAACCGGGCCTTCTTCGCCCGGGCCGTCTCGATGATGCTGAGGACCTTCGCCTCGCGCTCGGAGATCGCTCCTGACAAGGTCAGACCACCTCGCGCTCTCTGGCGAACCGCCCGAAGTTGTAGTACGCGGCGCACGCGCCCTCCGGCGAGACCATGCACGTCCCGATCGCGTGCTCGGGGGTGCACGCGCTGCCGAAGACCTTGCACTCCCACGGCTTGATGACACCCTTCAGGACCTCGCCGCACTGGCAGGCCTTCGGGTCGGCCACCCTGACACCGGGTACCTCGTAGCGCAGCTCGGCATCGAAGTCGGCGTACGCGTCTGAGAGCTTGAGCGCGCTCTGCGAGATGAAGCCCAGCCCCCGCCACTCGAAGTGCGGCCGGAGGGCGAAGACCTCCGACATGACCTCGAGCGCCCGCAGGTTGCCGTCGGTCGGAACGACCCTCGCGTACTGGTTCTCGACCTCGCAGCGGCCGTCCTTCAGCTGCTGGAGGATCATCTGGATCGCCTGGAGCAGGTCCAACGGCTCGAAGCCCGCGATCACGATCGGCTTGTTGTAGTCGACCGGGATGAAGTCGAACGGCCTGGCCCCGACCACCGTGCAGACGTGGCCCGGCCCGATGAAGCCATCCAGGCGCAGGTCCGGGGACTCCAGCAGCGCGCGCAGCGGCGGCAGGATCATCACGTGGTTGCACATGCAGAAGAAGTTGGTCAGACCCTCCGCCTTCGCCCGCTTGAGCGTCAGCGCCGTCGACGGCGCGGTCGTCTCGAAGCCGATCGCGAAGAAGATCACGTCGCGGTCCGGGTTCTCCCGAGCCATCCGCAGGGCATCCAGCGGCGAGTAGACCATCCGGATGTCGGCGCCCTCGGCCTTCGCGTCGAGCAGCGTCCCGTGCGAACCCGGTACGCGGAGCATGTCGCCGAAGCACGTGAAGATCACGTTCGGCTGGTGCGAGAGGCTGATCGCGTCGTCCAGGCGGCCCATCGGAATCACGCAGACCGGACACCCCGGACCGTGCACGAGCTCGACGTTCTCCGGCAGCAGGTCGTCCACCCCGTAGCGGTAGATCGAGTGCGTGTGGCCGCCGCAGACCTCCATCAGCTTGTAGTGCCGGCCCGGCTCGACGGTGGCGAGGATCTCCCCGGCCACGGCCCGGCCCAACTCGGCGTCGCGGTACTCGTCAACGAACTTCATGCGGTCATCCTTTCCGGCCGGCGTGCCGACTCGGGTATGCAGGCCATGGCGATCGCGACTCCCGCGTGGACCAGGATCTCCTCGCCGACGGCGACCGGCTCAAGCAGATCCACAGCGACCTCGTGCTCGACCCCCGACTCGTCGGAGCAGACCGCGATGCCGTCGGCTCGCGGCAATTGCACGACTCGCATCGGCAGGCCCTCGTCGCTGCACGTGATGCACCGCTCGGGTGCCGCGGAGGAATCCATCTAGTCGATCACGCTCGCCCGCAGCGCGTCGAGCTCCTGCTCATAGTCCTCGCCCATCGCGACGAGCTGGCGCAAAGTCGACTGCGCCTCCTCCTCGTCGACCTGGGAGAGCGCGAAGCCCACGTGGATCAGGACCCAGTCACCGGGCCCGACGCCGACTCCGTCGCTGTCGAGCAGGCCGATGTTGACCTTCCGCCGAACACCCGCGACATCAACCATCGCCAGGCGATTCGCCTCGTCAACGACGTCCATGATCTGCCCGGGAATAGCTAGGCACATTGGCTAGTCACCTCAAACGGTTGCCAACGGACGCTCCGTTGATTTGCAGTTCTCTCTCTGAGGGGCGAAACCTGGACCGACAGTCGAGGTCCTCGCCCGGCGGCAAGGTCTACCATGGCCCACACCGAGGCGCAACCCCCAGATAACCGGGTGGAATTAGGGTATTTAGTTCGAATGCCCAGCAGGTCCGGGGCGGCGGAGTCCCCGCCCGCCTCGCGGGCCCTTCGACCGCCGGTTCCCGGTGCTCCCGCTCCCGAGTGACCACCCCGCCGACCGGCCCCTGGTTCGCCCGCCCGCGGCCGGCACCGACCAAGTCGACTCGACACGATGTCGGATCGATCCGGGCCCATGCAAGGCCCCCTGCAGGGTGCCGGTCGCGCCCGGCCTAGCATCGGCCGCGTGCGCTGGACCGCGATCGCCGGCACCGCGCTCACGCTGGTCGGGCTCGCCGTGACGCCGCCCGCCGGCGCGCGCGCCGCCGCACCCAGACCCGACTCCTTCGAGCTCGGACCGCCGATTGCGCCCCTCGCGGTCGCCGCCCAGGCTCCAGCAGCGCCGGCCCAGCCGCCGGCCGGACTCCCGCGCAGCTTCTCCGACGCTCTCGCCCGACTGCTGGCCGCCGGGGCGATCCCCCAGCCGACCGAGCGCGCCGACCTCGCCGCGATGGTCGCCGCCCGGCACTCGCTCGGCAAGCTCACCGGCACGCGGCACGTCGAGCTCGCCGCCGTGATCGCCAACCTCACGCGAATCTCGACGGCCGGCATGCTCACCCCGTCGCGCCTCGCCCCGCTCGTGCTCACGCTCGAGCGCAACCGCCAGTGGTGGACGACCGGTCCCCTGCTCTCCTTCGAGCAGCGCGTGACCTTCCCCGGCAGCCTCCTCGTCTGGGAGTACTACCCCGGCCAGGGCATCGAGATCCAGTGGCTGGCCAGCTTCGGGAAGGCCAACGGCTACTTCCTCACCGGCCCGGCCGACAACTCCCACCTCGGGCAGATCCTCGACGAGCTCGTCGGGCTCGCCGTCCAGCGGGCCGGCGGCATCGCCTGGGAGTACGACTTCCAGTTCGACGGCGGCTCACCTCCCTGGGTCAGCTCGATCTCCCAGGGCACCGCGATCCAGGCCCTCTCGCGCGCGGCCCTCCGCCTCGGCCGGCCGGACTACTTCAACGATGCCCGCCAGGCCCTGACGATCTTCGAGACACCCCCTCCGCTCGGTGTCCGCCTGGCCACGCCCGCCGGCGCCTGGTACCTGATCTACAGCTTCGCCCCCCACGAGCTCGTCCTCAACGCCTTCGTCCAGTCGCTCGTCGGCCTCTACGACTTCGCCACCCTCGCCGACGACCCGACCGGCCGCGCCCTGTTCGCCGCCGGCGACTCCGAGGCCGGCATCGACGTCCCGCACTACGACACCGGCGCCTGGTCGCTCTACGACCAGTCGACCGAATCGGACCTCGGCTACCACGAGCTGGTCCAGGGGTTCCTGGAGAACCTATGTACACGTACGCGAGAGCCGGCAGCCTCGATCGCTCCGACGCTCGCCGCGGTGGCGACCAAGGCCGCGAGGACCGCCGCGAGCCGGGCAAGCCGCGCCGTGTCGGGCCGCGCCGCGTCGGGCCGCGCCGCGTCGGGCCGCGCCGTGTCGGGCCGGGCCGCCGGCCTCGTCGGGATCGGTCCTGTCACCGGCGGGAGCGCGGCACCGACCGGCGGGACCCCGCCCACCCCGGCCCCGGCGCCCACCCCAACACCCGCGCCCACGCCGGCGCCCACGCCGGCCCCGGAAAGCAACGTCTTCTGCGCGACCGCCGCCGACTTCGCCGCCGACCTCCACCAGCCGCCGAGGCTCTCGCTCGCCGTGGCCGGCGCCCCCCGGGCCGGGCGGGCGGCCACAGTCCGTCTGACGCTCTCGAAGATCTCCGAGATCACGATGGTCGCCACCCGCTCCGGCCGGGTCGCCACGAGCGTTCGCGAGCAGCTCGGATACGGCGCCCGGACGCTCAGCTGGACGCCGGCCCAGCCGGGCCGCTACTCGATAACCGTCGTGGCGACCGACCTCGCCGGCAACATCGGCCGAACGAGCCTGGCCGTGACCGTCGGGCGCGCCCCGGCCCACGCCCGACAGAGCCGGTAAGAGCGGCGGCCAAGAACCTCGCGGCCACCTGGCGCCCGCTGGCCGATCCCGTGCTCGGTTGAGTCGAGCAGGCGGGGCGGCGGCTCGCGGTGTTCGGCTGGGCGTCCGCCGAGGGTCGCCCCAGCCGGGCAGACATCGTCGCAGCGGGTTGTGTGTCTCTCCCCGAACAAGCTGCCTGCTCAGGCAGCTGAATCGCCGAGAGGGTCGACATCCTCTCTTTATCCATCGCCCCATCACGACGATGCCCGTCTCCCCGCTCGGGCCCGCCCCAGGCGCCCGTCTCAGGCCCCCGGCCCCCCGGACGGCCCGCCCCGGACGCCCGCAATCGACCGGTTTCGCCCGCGGTCGCCGGCCGGCGCCCGGGCGCCCCGGGTGCGACCTCGAGCCCCGCGCCGGCGCTCAGCCCGGCGATTGCCGCCCGGGGCGAGCGTACAATCGTCGCTGGTGGCCAGCAAGACCTGGATATTGACCGGCTCACCGGCGAACTTCGCCGTCACCCGCGAGCTCGGCTTCTCGGTGATCGGCTTCAAGGAGCGCCGCCGCCGCCAGGCGCTCGAGATGGCGACCGGCGATCGGATCGTCTTCTACCTGACCCAGGTCTCCGCCTTTGCCGCGAGCGCCGTGGTCGCCGGTGAGCTCTTCGAGGACCGCACGCCGATCTGGCCGGGCAAGCCCGGCAGCCCCGACCAATATCCGTGGCGCATCCCGATCGCACCCGAGCTCGTCCTCGACGAGGCCGACTGGATCCCGGCCGAGACGATGGTCGACGACCTCGCCCACATCGGCAAGTGGCCGCGTGAGCACTGGAAGCTCGCCTTCCAAGGTCAGCTTCGCACCGTGACGGCGGCCGATTCCGAGCTGCTCGTCGAGCGCCTCACGCTCGCCGGCGCCGTGAGGGCCTGAGCCGATCCGAGGCGCCGGTGCCACCGCCTGACGGCGACCCCCGCGGCCCGGCCGCCCGCCCGGCCCGCGGCCCGTCGCGTCTGCCCCGGGCGATCCGCGCCCTCGAGCCCGAGCAGCGCATCGCCGCCGGTGCCGCGCTCGCCCTGTGGCTCTCGATGTTCCTCCCCTGGTACGGCAAGAGCGTGACCGAGACGGTCAAGAACTCGCTTCGCGCCGCCGGCTACGACCTCAGCGCGTTCGGCGCCTTCTCGTTCGTCGAGGCCGCCGTCCTGCTCGTCGCCAGCGCCGTCCTCGTCCTCCTCTTCGCCCGGGCCGAGCGACGCGCCTTCCACCTCCCCGGCGGCGACGGCCTCGTGATCCTGGCCGGCGGGATCTGGGTCAGCGTGCTGATCTTCTACCGGATGCTCGACAAGCCGGGGACGACCGGGAACGATCGTCTGACGACGACCGTCGGTCTCCAATGGGGGATCTTCTTCGCCCTCGCCGCCTCGATCAGCCTGGCCTACGCCGGCGCCCGAGTCCGCACCGCCCACCGCCCCGAGCCGGCGCTCCGCGACGACCCGACGATCCCCCGGGATGTCGCCGGCAGGCCAACCGGTGGCCGCCCCCCAGGACCGCCGCGGCCACCGCGGAGTCCCCGGCCACCGAACGCCGTCGAGCGCTCCGGCGACCGAGTACCCGCGCCCCCGCGACCGCGTCCACCCGCTCCGCCGCCGGCCCCGCCCTTCGACGCCGACGCCGAGACCGACGTCCGACCCACCGGCGGGTTCGACCGATCGGGAATCCCACCGTCGCAGCCCGGCAACCGCTCGGCCGCCGCGTCCGCCGAGCCCCCTGGCCGGCCGGCCACGCCGGCGGCCGCGGACCAGCCGACCCGCGTCGTGCGCCGCGTGCCCCGCTTCGACGACCTCGACGCCGCGTGGACCTCCACCGACGAGCTCTCGCTCGAGGCCGACCCGCCCGCGACCCCCGAAGGCGAGCGCTGATGGTCGACGGCCTGCCGTCCAGCGCCCAGGACGTCAACGACGGTCTGCGGGCGGTCGGCTACATCCCCGGCGAGTCGACCGCCCTCGTCACGTTCCTCGCGACCCGGCTCGGCAAGCCGATCCTCGTCGAGGGCCCGGCCGGAGTCGGCAAGACCGAGCTCGCCAAGGCCCTGGCGCGCTATCTCGGCCGCGAGCTGGTCCGCCTCCAGTGCTACGAGGGCCTCGACGAGGCCAAGGCCCTCTACGAATGGAACTACCGCAAGCAGCTGCTGCGGATCCAGGCCGACGACGCCGGCTGGTCGGACGTCCACGACGACATCTTCGGCGCGGAGTTCCTCCTCGCCCGTCCCCTCCTGACCGCGATCACCTCGCCGTCGCCGGTCGTCCTCCTGATCGACGAGATCGACAAGACCGACCAGGAGTTCGAGGCCATGCTGCTCGAGCTGCTCTCCGAGTTTCAGATCACGATTCCCGAGCTCGGACGGATCGAGGCGAAGACCCAGCCGGTCGTCCTCCTCACGTCGAACAACTCCCGCGAGCTGACCGAGGCTCTCAAGCGCCGCTGCCTCTACCTCTGGCTGGACTACCCCGAGCTCGAGCACGAGCTCGCGATCGTCGCGCTCCACGCCCCCGACCTCCCCGCAACCGTCGCCCGCAAGCTCGTCGAGCTCGTCGGGACCGTCCGTCAACTCGATCTCAAGAAGCCCCCGTCGATCGCCGAGTCGATCGACTGGGCCCGCTGCCTCCTCCTGCTCGGCGCCCAGGACATCGACGCGACGACCTTCCGCGAGACGATGTCGGTGATCATCAAGCACCGGACCGACCTCGACGTCGTCGCCGACCGGGTCGGCGTCAAGCTGACCGCCCGCGCCGGTAGCCCCGGTGCCTGAGCCGCCGCCCGCCCGACACGCCGCGCCCGCGCCGAAGATCGCCCGCCGCCTGGCAGAGTTCGCCGACGGACTCCGCGCCGAGGGAGTCGCGATCGGCTCGTCCGAGCTGCTCGACGCGTTCGACGTGCTCCGGGAGATCGACTGGCACGACGAGCGGGACTTCCGCGAGGCCCTCGCCGCGACGCTCGCCAAGTCGCCCGACGACCGCCGCGTCTTCGAGCTCACATTCGAGCGCTTCTTCTTCCGCGCGACCGAGGCCGCCGCCCTCGTCGAGGGGTTCGGCGAAGCCCCGGATCCCCGGCGCTCCGACCGGGCCGCCGCGGAGCTCGACCTCGACGGCCTGCGCGCCGAGATCGCCGCCGCCCTGAGCGACGGTGAGGCCGGCGACGCCCGCCTGCGGGATCTCGCCCGGCTCGCGATCGCCGCGTTCGGCCGAGCCCGCGACGGGTCCGGCGTGCTCGGCGTCGACGTCCAGCGGATTCGCCGGGCCCTCGGCCTGCGGGCCGACCCTCAGCCCGAGCTGGACCCCCGCGACCCCAGGCACGACGGCCTCCCCCGCGACGGGCTCCGCCGATTCGACGCGGTCCTCAGGCGGGAGCTCGAGCGGGCCCTGATCGAGCGCACCCAGACCCTCCCCCCCGCCCGCCCGCTCCGCGACCTCGACCGGGCACTGCCGACCGGCCCGCTCGAGGATCTCGCCTCGGTCCACCGGGTCGTCGCCCAGCTCAAGCGGCGCCTCGCCAGCCACGGAACCGTCGCCCGCGGCCGGCAACGCGCCCGACACGTCGACGTCCGCCGGACGATGCGCGCCTCCCTCGAGACCGGCGGTGTCCCGATCGTCATCAAGTACCGGCCCAGACGACCCCGCCGCCCCGAGATCTACGTCCTCTGCGACGTCTCGACCAGCGTGACCTCGGCCTCGGTGTTCTTCCTCTCCGTCCTCCACGCCCTCCACGACTCGTTTCGCAAGATGCGCTCGTTCGTCTTCATCGAGCGGATCTCCGAGGTCACCGACCTGTTCGCCGCCCAGCGAAGCTTCAAGGCCGTCAGCGAGGCGATCGGCGCTGACGCCGGCGTCGCCGACGTGTCCGGCTACACCGACTACGGCCGCGTCTGGCGGGAGTTCGCCGACCGCGTCGCCGACGACCTCCACCCCCGGGCGACCGTGATCGTCCTCGGCGACGCCCGCACGAACGGGCGCGACCCGTGCGTCGAGGCCTTCGCCGCGATCGCCGCCCGCGCCGGGCGGACCTTCTGGCTCAATCCCGAGCCGCGCCTCTACTGGGGCTACGGCGACTCGGTGATGTTCGCCTACGCCGCCCACTGCACGGCCTTCGAGTGCTGGACGACCCGCCAGCTGGAGGACTTCGTCCGCGCTCTGACCCAGCCCCGCCAGGCCTGACGCCGGGCCTCGCGGCCTCCCGGGCGCCCGACGTCCCGCCCGTGGTCGCCCACTACGATGCCCCGATGCCGACGCACCTCGAGGCCCATCACTCCCGGGCGCTCGGTCTCGCGCCCGACGCCGGCCGGCCGGCCGTCGTCCTGCGCGGGGTGACCCGGCGCTTCTCCCGCCCGCGGGCCGCGCCGCTGACCGCGCTCGACGAGATCACCTTCACGGTCGGCCACGGCGAGATCGTCGCGATCGTCGGCCCAAGCGGCGCCGGCAAGACCACCCTGCTCGAGCTCGTCTGCCGACTCCAGGAGCCCGACCACGGCGAGGTGACCGCCGACGCCGCGGCGTTGATGCCCCAACGCGACCTCCTGCTCCCCTGGCTCGACACGCTCGACAATGCCGGTCTCGCCCTGCGCATCGCCGGCCGGTCGCGTCCCGCCGCCCGCCGCGAGGCCGCCGCCCTGCTCGAGGTGCTCGGGCTGGCCGGCTTCGAGCAGGTCCGGCCCGATCAGCTCTCAGGCGGAATGCGCCAGCGGGTCGCGTTCGCCCGCACCCTGCTCTCCGGACGACCCCTGCTGTGCCTCGACGAACCGTTCGGCGCGCTCGACGCGATCACCCGGATGGAGCTTCAGTCCTGGCTGGCCCGGGCCCTCGCTCGCGAGCCGCGGACCGTCCTCCTGGTCACCCACGACGTCGAGGAGGCGATCGTCCTCGCCGACCGTCTGCTGATCCTCAGCCCCCGGCCAGGCCGCCTCGTCGCCGAGTTCCGAATCGACGCTCCCCGCCCCCGCTCGCGAACCGATCCAGCGCTCGTCGCGCTCCGGGCTCGCGTCCTCGAGGCCCTCCGATGAGGCCCGCGCTCCTCGCGCTCCACGTCCGCCGACTCGAGGCCCTCCGATGAGAGCATCCCCACCGGCCGTCATCGTCCCCGTCCTCCGCGCTCTCGCCGCCCCCGGCCGCATGCGACGCCCGGCCCTTCTGCGCGAGTCGGCCCGTCGAGTCGTCCCCGCGCTCGCCCCGCTCGGGCTGATCGCCGTCCTGCTCGGCGCCTGGGAGCTCTACGTTCGGCTCGGCTCGGTCGATCCCCTGATCCTCCCGCCGCCGACTGCGGTCGCGAGATCCCTCTTCGACGACCGCGGTCTGCTCTGGTCGAACTTCACCGTCACCGCCGGCGAGGCCCTCGGCGGAATCGGCCTCGCCCTGATCGCCGCGCTCGCCCTCGCCATGGCGATCCATTTCTCGCGCAGCCTCCGACTCGCCGTGTACCCCCTGCTGATCGCCTCCCAGGCGATCCCGCTCGTCCTGCTCGCGCCGCTGCTGAGCGCCTGGCTCGGATTCGGCCTGGCTCCCAAGCTCGTGATCGTCGTCCTCGTCTCGTTCTTCCCGATCCTCGTCGCGACGCTCGACGCACTCGCCGCGACCGACCCGGATCTGCTGAAGCTGGTTGCGACGCTCGGGGCCACCCGGTGGCAGGCGTTCGTCCGCGTCGAGGCGCCGAACGCCCTCCCCGGGCTCTTCACGGGCGCGCGCGTCGCCGTCGTCTTCGCCCTGATCGGCGCCTTCCTCGGAGAATGGTCCGGCGCCAGCCGGGGACTCGGCGTGCTCGTCGAGCAGGCGATCCCCCAGCTCCAGACGGCCAGGGCGGCGGCGGCCGTCACGCTGCTGGCCGGATTCGCCCTGCTCCTCTTCGGCGCTCTCGGCCTGCTCGAGCGCCGGCTGCTCCCGTGGACCACGGCGGCGACCTCGTGAAGCTCCGCCGATCCGCCGGGCGCGCCGCCGTCGGGCTCGCCGTCGTCGTCCTCGCCGGCTGCGGCGAGAAGCCCGAGCTGCTCACCCTCCCGACCTCGCCGACCCGACTCGCCGTCGCGCTCGACACCCCACCCGGCGCGGTCCTCGCCCCGCTCTACGCGGCAGGGCCCCTCGGCGACTTCTCCCGCGCCGGGCTTTCCGTGACCCTCGACCAGAGCGCCGACGGCAGCCGGTCGTTGGCCGCGCTCGCCTCCGGCGCCGTCGACATCGCCGTCACCTCCGAGCCCGACCTCCTCGTCGCCCGCGCCCACGGTGAGCAGCTGATCGCGATCGCCGCGCTCGAGCACGGGCCCCTCCAGTCGCTGATCTCGATTCCCCCCCACCCGATCGCCACGGTCGCCGAGCTGGCCGGGAAGACGGTCGCCACCAGCGGCACCCAACTGGCCTCCGACGAGCTGGACACGATGCTCCGGACCGCCGGCGTCCCCGCCGGCAGCGTGAAGACGATCCACGTCCCGGTCGACCTCAGCGCCCCCCTGAAGTCCCGCACGGCCGCCGCGAGCCTCGGCGGCCAGTGGAACTCGGATGCCGTCGAGCTCAGGCTCCAGCACCACCCCCCGACGGTGATTCGGATCGAGGATGCCGGCGTGCCGACATTCGACCAGTACGTCCTCGCCGTCCGCCTCACCGAGGCCCGCAATCACGGCGAGCTCCTGCGTACGTTCCTCCAGGCCCTGACGCTCGCCGTCCACGCCGAGCAGGCCGCCCCGGCCAACGCCGTCGCCGACCTCCTCGCCGCCGGGCCCGGACTCAACCGGAGCTTCGCGCTCGCATCCCTCGAGGCGACGCTCCCCGCACTCGCGCCGACCCGCTCGGGCGACCCCTTCGGCTACGAGAGCCCCGTCGCCTGGCGGACCTTCGACGCCTGGATGCTCGCCAACGGCTTGGTCACCGTCCGCTCCGACGCCGCCCTCGCCGTCGACAACGAGTTCCTCCCCGGCCAGGGCGAGTAGGCCGGGGCCGGGCCGGCAGGGGCGGCAGGCGCCGCGACGCGACGCGCATAACCGCGCGTCGGGTTCAGCGGCGTTCGAGCAGCCGGACGTCCACCAGGTAGGTCCGGTGGGACACGGCGCGCACCGACGGATCGACGCCGCCCGCCGCCGGCGCCGTCAGGCGCCGCTGACGACGGCGTCCGAGGACCGCCGCGGTCGCGACGCCCGCGACGAACCCGGTTGCCGCGACCGCCGCCGTCTGAACGAGGGCCGGCCCGAGCGGCACCTGGCGCAGGACGGGCGCCCGCGACGAGGCGAGCACCAACGGCCCGTCGATCACCTCGACCTCGACAACCACGTCGGATTCGTCGGGCGCTCCGTGCGCCGGCGCGGTTTCACCCATGCCGCGGAGTCTAGGTCACGGGCCGCCGCCGAGCGTTACCCGGCGAAGACCCGCTCGTAGAGACGAAACCGCCTGACGATCTCGCCTCCCATCCCCTCCATCGCCCGGTTCATCGGCTTGTTGACCTCGAGGATCCAACCCATCTCCCCCTGCTTCTGCGGCGTCCGCGTCGCTGACTCGAAGTGCATCTGGTAGAACCGGGCCGCCACCCCCGTGTGCTGGTACTCCGGCTTGACACCGAGCGCGAAGACCCTGACCGAGTCGATCTTCCGCCGCCAGTAGAGGGCCTTCGCCCACCCGATCGGAAACAGCCTCCCGTTGAGGTGCGAGAGGACCTGGTTGAAGTCGGGCAGCGTCAGCGCCGCCCCGACGACCTCGCCCGTGTCCTTGCGCTCGGCGATCATCGCCCAGTTCTCGTCGAGCACCGGCCGCAGATCCTGCGCGTAGTGATGGGCCTCCTCCGCGGTCAGGGGCACGGCCCCCCAGTTCTTCTCCCACGCGGCGTTGTAGACCTCGAGGAAGGCGGTCACCTCCGCATCGAGGTCTCGCTTGCGCATCGGCCGGCAGACGATCCCGTGCTCGCTCTCGACCTTTCCCGCCGCTTCCCAGATCGCCGGGTGGACCCGCTCGCGGTCGGATATGTGGAGGCTCCACATCAGCAGGTCCATCGCCTTGACGAACCCCGCACCCTCGATCAGGCCCTGGTAGTACGGGTGCTGCCACGTCGCCAGGATGATCGCCGGCCGGTCGTGACCCTCGATCAGCAATCCGCACTCGTCGTTGGTCGTGAAGTCCATCGGACCGACCATTCGGTCGCGCCCCCGCTCGCGCAGCCAGACCTCCGCCGCCGCCAACAGGGCCTCGGCCGTCTCCGCGTCGTCCTCGCATTCGAAGAACCCCCACAGGCCCCAGTCGTTGTGCTGGTGGTCGTTGAAGTTCCGATCGACCTGCGCGCTGATCCGCCCGACCGGCCGGCCGTCGCGCCAGGCCAGGAAGTACTCGGCCGCGGCGTGCTTGAAGAACGGATTGCGCTCGCGATCCAGCCGTTTGCGGACGTCGGTGAGGAGCGGGGCAACCCACCGCGGCTCGTTACGATAGAGCGCGAACGGGAGGCGGACGAAGCGCTCGAGGTCGCGTGCGCCAGCGACTGGACGGACCTCCAGACTCATCGCGAGGAGCCTATATGGACACCATTACCGACGTCTTTGCCAAGGTCCGCGGCCACGAACGGGTCGCCCTGATGCGGGCCACCCGCGACGCCGGACTGCTTCCCTACTTCCGCGAGGTCTCCTCCCCTGCCCTCCCGATCGTCGAGATGGAGGGCGCTCCGCGGATCATGCTCGGCTCCAACAACTACCTCGGCCTGACCGCCGACGACCGCGTCATGAAGGGCGCCGAGGACGCTCTGCGCCGCTACGGGACCGGCCTGACCGGGTCCCGGCTGCTCAACGGGACGACGCGGCTCCACATCGAGCTCGAGGAGGAGCTCGCCGACTGGATGGGTACCGACGACGCGATCGTCTTCACGACCGGCCAGCAGACCAACCTCGGGACGCTCGGGACACTGCTCGGGCCCGGCGACACGGTCGTCGTCGACTCCGGCGACCACGCCTCCCTGCTCGACGGGGCGATCCTCTCGCGCGCCAAGCTCCGCGCCTTCCGCCACAACCGCATCGACAAGCTCGAGCGGACGCTCGACCGGGCCACCGGAGACGGCGGCGGCGTGATGATCGTCGTCGACGGCGTCTTCTCGATGGAGGGCGACATCGCCCCGCTGCGGGAGATCGCAGACCTCGCCGAGCGTTTCGGCGCCCGCCTGATGGTCGACGAGGCCCACGGTGTCGGCGTGCTCGGAGCCCGCGGCGCCGGCACCGCCGAGCTGCTCGGCGTCGAGGACCGCGTCGATCTCCGCATGGGCACCTTCTCCAAGTCGCTCGCCTCGTGTGGCGGCTTCCTCGCCGGCCCCGCCGACGTCATCGAGTACCTGCGGATCCAGAGCCGCTCGTTCCTCTTCACCGCCTCCGGCGTCCCTGCCGCCGTCGGCGCCGCGCTGGCCGCGCTCCGCGTGATCCGCTCCCCAGACGGCCCGCCGCTCCTCGCACGCGTGCTCCAAAATGCCCGCCATCTCAATCGCGGGCTTCACGATCTCGGGTTCAGCGTCGTCGAGCCGTCCCCCGTGACCACGCCCCGCGGCGTCGAGTCGATACTCACGCCGATCGTCCCGGTCCGCGTCGGCGACGACTGGAAGGCCGCGCTGCTCTGGCGGGCGCTCTACGACAAGGGCGTCTTCACCAACGTCGCCGTCCATCCCGCCGTCCCGCCCGGCGGCGCCCTCCTGCGGACCAGCGTGATGGCGACCCACGACGCCGACGTCCTCGATCGCGCACTCGACTGCTTCGCCTCCGTCAAACGGGACTTCGAGGCCGAGCACGGCCCTCTTCCGACACCCGGCGCGCAACCCGCGACCGAGCGAGAATAAGAAAAACCCCGCTCGGAGCGGGTCACCCGATTGACCTGCCCGGATCCCTGACGTAGCTTCAGCGAGCGCTCGGCGCATGGGGTTGGGAAGTGGGGCTAAACCGCTGCAGCTACGGAAGATGAGTCCGTGGCTGCCTCGCGCTTCGGCTTTCCATTTTCGTCTCGTCGCCGCTGCTCGGTCAAATTCACGCGGGAACGATCGCCCACCCGACGGGGGGCGCCTTGGAGGATCACATGGACGCGACAGCGACCGCCGTTGGCGGCCCGCAACAGCACCTGCGCGCTCTCGAACGTGCCAACGAGGTTCGGCTCGCCAGAGCCGACCTCAAGCGACGGATCGCCGACGGCCGGCTGCGGGCCGCCGACGTGATCCTGACCTCGCCGTGGGAGGTCGAGAGCATGGCCGTCGCCGACCTCCTGATGAGCCAGCGCCGCTGGGGCCGGACCCGTGCCCGCAGGCTGCTTGCCGCGATCCCCCTGTCGGAGACCAAGACGCTCGGCTCGATGACCGAGCGCCAGCGCCTCGCCGTCGCCCTCGCGATGCGCGACGCGACGCCCGATCGCCCCCCGGCAGACGCCGGCGTCCGCGAGCTGACCCGGGCCTGACCGCCGTCCCCGTCCGCCACCCTGGCTTCGCGTGACCGTCTTCCACTTCGAGCTCCGGTCCGGGATCCACGTCGCCCACGCGTTCAACCTCAGCCAGGCCGAGCTCGATCGCGCGGTCCTGGTCGACTGGCGCCGGGGCGACGATCTCGCATTCGGCGATCGCCGCTGGACACGCGACCGGACGCAGCTGAAGATCTACGAGGGCCGCCGCCTCGAGGCCCCCGAGCTGTCCTTCGGGCGGGGCTGGACAAACGCCGTCAAGCGTGGTGAGGACGTCACCGATCGACAGCTCGCCGCCGCCGTGATCGCCCCGGGGCAGGCGATCACGCCGGCGCTCGACGCGCTCCGTCGCGAGATCCTCGCCCAGTCCCGGGCCGGCCCGATCGGCGTCCATCAGGCGCTCTGGCTGGCCAACCGCTGGTACCCCGAACGCCGGGCCAGCGAGCGGCTCGCGCTCGCCGAGGCAGCCGTCTGGGGGCTCCTCCACGAAGCGCTCGTCCGACTCCGGCAGGCCTCGCCCGACGGCGACGCCGACAAACCCGTCGATCGATCCGACTGGGAGCCCATCCTGCTCGACTGGAAGACCTGGGCCGACCCCGAGACCGCCGCCGTCCTGATCGACGCGCGTCCGCCGACCGGCGACTGACGCCCGCAGCAATCGCCGACGCCGACGACGGCTAACGCGGCAGTCGCGGCAGGATGATCCGGTAGGCCTTCATGCCGAGGCCGAGCCGCTCCCGGTCCTCCGAGACGAGCGGGTCGAGCTCGGTCAGCTCACGCACCCGATCCAACCGGTAGGCGACCGTGTGACGGTGGGCGTAGATCGCCGCCGCCGTCGCGTTCATGTTGCAGTTGTTGACGAGGTACGCCTCCAGCGTCGCCAGCAGCTCCGTCCTGTACTGCTCGTCGTAGCGGACGATCGGCGCGACCGTGTCCTCGTAGAACGCACGGACCTCCTCCGGGTGGGACGCGAGCACCCGGAACAGCAGGCGGTAGGTCCCCGACCCGATGTCCTGCGCGATCGGCACATCCGACGTCCGCAGCACGTCGAGCACGAGCTCGGCCTCCTGGATCGCCCGGTGGAGGTCCGCCGGGTCGGCGTAGAACGACGACAGTCCGACCGTCCCGAGCCGCTGGAGCCGTCCGGCCAGGCGCCGGGCCGCCGCGATCGTCGCCTCGGGCGCGTCGTCGGCGCCGGCCGCCGGCAGCAGCGCGTAGACCCGGCCGCCACCGGCCGACCCGTCGTGCTGCGCGAGCGCCCCCGGCCAGTCCCCGCAGATCGTCGCCACCACGTGGGCCGGCCGGTCGGTGTGCAGCTCCGCGCAGAGCACGACCGCACCCCGCACGAGATCGCAGCCGAGGCGCGCCGCCCGCCGCATGACCTCCGGCCCGTCGAGCTCGTTGCGCATCCGCAGCTCCTCGAGGAACGACCCCCGCAGATTCTGCGCGACCTCCTCCTTCGCCTCGGTCACCGCGACCTCGGTCAGCGACGCCACAGCCGCCAGATGGAGGTACTCGGCCGCATCAGGCCGAACCGGAGCCTCCCCCCGCAGCAGCGCGACGATCCCGATCAGGTCCTCTCCCGCCGCGATCGGCTCCTCGGCTGCGACCAGCCGCGGCGCCCGCGTCGGTCGACCGGCGACCCGGTCGCTGACGTAGTGCTCGAGCTCGCCGACATCGATCAGCGTCGGCGCGACACACGCGACGCTCAGCCGCGGCACGATGATCGCAACCGGCGCGCCGACGGCGTCTGCCGCGATACGAGCGACCCGCACCAGACCCTCGCCACCGAGCACGGCGTCGACCATCTCGAGATGAACAGCCCGCAGACGAGCCAACGGCGTTGCTGCCTCTCGCTCCACAGATGCCACCTCAGGCCCGTCGCCGGAACGTCTGAGACACGCCATGGCGCAGGTGACCGGCGACCATCTTCATGAACGAGGGGCCTCTTTCGAATCGGGGCGATCAGGCTGTCGGACCTGCGGCCGGCAGCGCCGGCCGCGTGTGGGGCGGATGTGGGGCAGAGGTGGGGCGGGTGTTCCACGGAGCATCGAAGATCTGCGGCCGTGGGTCTTTGGCCGCCTGTCGAAAGATCGTCCCCCCGATTTGGACAGACGACATTCCAGCGGTCGAGCATCGTCCGCTTCCCGGCCGTGCCGGCGGATCGCGCCCGCCGCCCGCGGCTCCCCCGCCGCCCCGCAGCCGGGCGCCCGGTCGGGCTTCCCGACGGGCTCCGGCCGACGCCAGGGCGAATCCCGACATCCCTGCTTTGGCCCTGCGTACAAAGCCAACCCCCAGGCCAGCACATAGGGTTTCCGAGTCCGCGCGTTCGCTCTACGATCTCGCGCGTAGGGCTCCGCTGCGATCGAACGCCCACCTTCCCCTGGAGGACCGCCCGTCATGTCGACACGCCTCACGAATGTCACCTCCGCCCAATGGAGCGCAAACGGCGCCGGTCTCGGCTCGCCCGACCTGACCGTCGCCGGCAACCAGATCTTCGGGGCCAACGTCTTCAGCACCGAGGTCCAGCGCCAGCGGCTGCCCAAGCCGGCCTTCAAGAAGCTCCAGTCGGTGCTCGCCAAGGGCCTCCCGCTCGAAGGCGACCTGGCCGACGAGGTCGCCCAGGGGATGAAGGAGTGGGCGCTCGAGAACGGCGCCTCCCACTACACACACTGGTTCCAGCCGCTGACCGGGATCACCGCCGAGAAGCACGACTCGTTCTACTCGCCGGTCGGCGACGGCACGGCGCTCGCGGAGTTCTCCGGCAAGGAGCTGATCCGCCAGGAGCCGGATGCCTCGTCCTTTCCGAGCGGCGGCCTGCGTTCGACCTTCGAGGCCCGCGGCTACAGCGCCTGGGACCCGACGTCACCCGCCTTCATCCTCGAGAACCCCAACGGCGCCCTGCTCTGCATCCCCGGCGCCTTCGTCTCGTTCACCGGCGAGGCGCTCGACCACAAGACGCCGCTGCTGCGCTCGATGGACGCGGTCTCCGACGCCGCGGTCAAGGCCCTCGCGCTGCTCGGCCACGACGAGGTCACCCACGTCTTCTCGAGCGTCGGACCCGAGCAGGAGTACTTCCTGATCGACGAGCACTACTTCTACGCCCGGCCGGACCTCGTCCTCACCGGGCGGACCCTGTTCGGCGCGACGCCGCCCAAGGGCCAGGAGCTCGACGAGCACTACTTCGGATCGATTCCAGAGCGCGTCCTCGCGTTCATGATGGACAGCGAGACCTACCTCGAGAAGCTCGGCGTCCCGGTCAAGACCCGACACAACGAGGTCGCCCCCAGCCAGTACGAGCTCGCGCCGCTCTACGAGGGCACCAACGTCGGCTCCGATCACCAGCAGCTGACGATGCAGATGATGCAGAACGTCGCCCGCAAGTACGGCCTCGTCTGCCTCCTCCACGAGAAGCCGTTCGCCGGGGTCAACGGCTCGGGCAAGCACAACAACTGGTCGATCGGGACCGACACCGGCGTGAACCTGATGGACCCGGGCGACACGCCGCACGAGAACCTGAACTTCCTGTTCTTCTGCGCCGCGGCGATCGCCGCCGTCAACAAGCACCAGGCGCTGCTGCGGGCGACCGCCGCCAACGTCGGCCAGGACCACCGGCTCGGCGCCAACGAGGCGCCGCCGGCGATCATCTCGATCTTCCTCGGGACCGACCTCGAGGCCGTGTTCGACGCGATCGCCGACGGCGAGACCCTCTCGTCGGCCGAGAGCGCCTTCCTCAGCCTGGGAACGCCGGTCCTGCCGACGCTCCCGCTGCACGGCGGCGATCGCAACCGGACCTCGCCGTTCGCCTTCACCGGCAACAAGTTCGAGTTCCGCATGCTCGGGTCCAGCCAGTCGATCGGGCTGACCAACACGGTTCTCAACACGATGGTCGCCGAGGCGATCGACGAGCTCGCCGTCGTCCTCGACAAGCAGCTCGCCGACGGACTCCCGCTCGACAAGGCGGTCCTCGCGGTCGTCAAGGAGAGCTACAGCGCCAACCGCCGGATCGTCTTCGGCGGCGACAACTACTCGGCCGAGTGGCACACCGAGGCCGAGAAGCGCGGGCTCGCCAACCTGCCGACGACGCCCGACGCCCTCCCGGCACTGATCGCCGACCAGACGATCGCGATGTTCGACCACTACGGGGTCCTCTCCGCACGCGAGCTCCACTCCCGCTACGAGGTCTTCGTCGAGCAGTACAACAAGAAGCTCAACATCGAGGCCGAGACCGCCGCCGCGATCGCCCGCACGATGATCCTCCCGGCCGCCATCCGCCACCTGACGGAGGTCACCGCGACCGGCCTGGCCGCTCTCGTCGAGGAGGTCAAGCCGCTCGTCGAGGAGCTCCACTGGGCGATCCTCGAGCTCGAGAAGGTCAACCTCGGGCCCGATGAGGAGCTATCCGAGACCGACCTCGCGCTCTACATGCGCGACACCGTGATCCCGGCGATGTCCGACGTCCGCGGCGTCGCCGACCGCCTCGAGCGGATCGTCGCCGACGACATCTGGCCGCTGCCCAAGTACCAGGAGATCCTGTTCATCAAGTAGACGCAGCCCAGCTCCGCTCGCGCACGCCTCGCCGTGCGCGGGCGCAGCCTGCCCGCCGCCAGGCTCTGCCCGCGGATCGAGGCCGGCGCCGATGATCATGGTCGGACAGGAGGCTCGCCTGGCCGCGCCGATCGACCGCCGGCACAAGCGCCTGCTGGTCGCGATCCTCGCCGCGATCGCCGTCGCCGTCGCCGCCGTCGTCGTCTACGGAAGCCGCCAGACCAACTCCTACGCCAGCTCGGCCAACGGCTGCGTCACGGTCAGCTTCGCGAGCGAGATGGGCACCGCCGCGCTCCACCGCTGCGGCACCTCCGCGAAGGAGTGGTGCGCCTTCGAGGACGGCCGCCACGACCTCGAGTCCCGCCTCGTCGGCACCCAGTGCCGGCTCGCGGGCTATCCGCGCGTCGCCGCCAAGGCCGCGGTCGCGGCCCCGCCCGTCGGCGGCTGACCAGCCGCCCGACCCCACCACGCCGGCCCGCGAGCTGGCACCCGCACGCGGCACGCCACCGAGATCACGCGCGGCCGAGGCCCAAAAAGCCGACTGTCCCATCGGACAAGGCGATCCACGGATTGTTGGCCACAGGGCCATTTTGGAAACCGCCGCCCGCCGTTTTGATTGCGGCGCGAGCAATTTGCCGCATTGTCACGCGCTGTGGCTTGGGCAGGGAGGCGCGATCGAGAACTACCGCCATAAGGAGGCGCATGTATTCCCCCTATCCATCCTGGTTGAGCCCAGGCGACAACGCGTGGCAGCTGACCGCTGCGACGCTTGTCGGCCTGATGAGCGTGCCGGGCCTCGTCGTGCTCTACGGCGGGGTGATGCAGAAGCGCTGGTCTGTGAACAGCATGATGATGGCCTTCACCGCGTTCGCGCTCGTCCTTATCGCCTGGGTCCTGTACGAATTCAAGATGGGCTTCGGAGTGCCGTTCCACCTCGGTGGGAGCACCCACGGCTTCTTCAACAACTTCCTCGGCCACCCAGGCTCGGAGCTCGGCCATCAGGCTGAGGAGGAGCGGGCGAACATACCCCTGGTCGACAACCTGCCAGGACCCGCCTTCCGGTTCCCGCAATCGTCGCTGGTCTACTTCCAGCTCGTCTTCGCCGCGATCACCCCGCTTCTCCTCCTCGGCAGCGTGCTCGGCCGTTTCAACTTCAAGGCCTGGATCCCCTTCGTCCTGCTCTGGTCGGGCTGTGTCTACTCGGTCAACGCCTTCTGCATCTGGGGCGGCGGATTCTTCGCCCAGCACGGCTCGCTCGACTACTCCGGCGGGTACGTGATCCACCTCGCGGCCGGCGTCTCCGGCTTCGTTGCCGCGGCCGTGATCGGGCCCCGTCTCCAACGAGATCGAGAAGTCGACGCGCCGAACAACCTCGCGATGGTCTCGCTCGGCGCAGGCCTCCTCTGGCTCGGTTGGAACGGCTTCAACGGTGGGGACCCGTACTTCGCCGGGGCCAACGCCTCGGCAGCCGTCCTGAACACGAACCTCTGCACCGCGATCGCCTTCCTCACCTGGGTCGCCTGGGACTTCGCCTTCAAGGAGAAGCCGTCCCTGATCGGCTCGGTCAACGGCATGATCACCGGCCTCGTCGGGATCACGCCGGCTGCCGGCTTCGTCAACGGCTACGGCGCGATATGCATCGGCCTGATCGCCTCGACGATCGTCTGGATGTCGATCCGCTTCCTCAGCCGCGCACCGCTCTTCCGCAAGGTCGACGACACCCTGGGGGTGATCTATACACACGGGATAGCCGGATTGAGCGGGGGTTTGATGGTAGGTGTGTTCGCCGACCCCAACATGGTCGAGTACGTAGGTCTCGGCAAGACACCCAGCGTGACGCCCGTGCCGGGCGTCCTCCACGGCGACTTCACACTGCTCAAGTGGCAGGCGCTGGCCGGCCTGTTCATCATCTGCTTCGACGGCATCATGACGTTCATCATCCTCAAGCTGATCAGCGTCTTCATCCCCTTGCGCCTCAGCGACGAGGAGCTGGAGATCGGCGACCACGCGATCCACGGGAACGAGGTCTACCCCGCCGACGTCCCGACGCTCGGCGCGACTGGAGGGTCTGGGCCGCTCGCCGTACCAGTCTGACCCGGGGCCGGGTCTCTCACACGCAAAGCAGCTGCGGCGGTCGGGGACGCGTGTCCCCGACCGCCGCTGCGTTTCAGGTGGTCACGGCCGTCCGGCGCGCCGGAGCCTCCGCCGAGACGTCCCGCCGCCGGCCGGCATAGCTCACCGCGGCCTCCTCGAGGATCGTCAGCATCGCCGCCGCAGCCGGCGTGCGGGCACCCCGCGGCGTGGCGACGGTCACCCGCCGGACCGGGCTCCGCGGCGAGATCTCCCTGATCGCGATGTCCCCCCGGACGTGAGCGAGCGCCAGTTCGGGGATCAGGGCCACGCCGACGCCGGCTCCGACGAGCCCCTGGACCGTCTGGTAGTCGTCGCTCTCGAACGCCACGTTCGGCTCGAACCCCGCGGCATGACAGCTGCGCACGACGTGCCGGGCGCATGGGCTCGATGCCGACGTCTGGACCCACGCCTCGTCGCGCAGGTCGGCCAGCCGGAGCGTCTGCGCCGCGGCCAGCGGATGAGCTTCGGGCAGGGCGAGGTACATCGGATCCTCGAGCAGCTCGACCCGCTCGAGCTCGGGTCCCGGCCGGCGGCCCGGGCGGCGGAACTCGAAGAGCAGCGCCAGGTCGAATTCACCGGCCTCCAGGCGTGGCCCGATGTCCTGCGGCTCGCCCTCGGCCAGCTTCAACTCGACCTGGGGGAACCGCCTGCGGAAGGTCGCGATCGCCAGCGGCATCAGGGTGGCCCCGGCGGTCGGGAACGAAGCGATCCGCAGTCTCCCGCCGCGGACGCCGGCGAGCGCCTCGAGGGCGTCCTGCGCGGCCTCCAGACGGGCGATGATCCCCTCGGCGTGCTCGACGAGCAGCTCCCCCGCCGCGGTCAGCCGCAGGCCGCGAGACCGACGCTCGATCAGGGTCGTCTGGGTCTCGGCCTCGAGCGTTGCGATCTGCTGCGAAACGGCCGATTGCGTGTAGGACAGAGCCTCCGCGGCCGCGGAGAACGACCGCCGGCTGGCGACTTCCCGGAGGACGCGGAGACGGTTCACGTTGAGCATTAGGAGCACTAATGTTACCCATCACAGACTTCATTGGTCCTGATGCCGGCAGAGTGCCATGCTTGGTTCCCAACTTCTGACGGCAAACGGATACCCCAACGGGCAAGGAAGGAGAGTCATGGCAACCAAGGTCATCGTCTCTTACGACGGAACCGACAACGACCGCGACGCGCTGGCCCTCGGCCGGCTGTTCGCCGACGCCGGCGCCTCGGTCGCGCTCGCGTACGTCCGTCACGCCCAGGCCGCCGAGCGCGGCCGGGAAGAGCTCGAGCAGCACGAGTCCCTCCATCGCCTCGAGCGCGGTGCGGCCGAGCTCGGTCGCCCCGACACCGAACTTCACGTCGTGATGAGCGCGTCGACGAGCAACGGCCTCCGGGCCCTCGCCGACCGTGAGCACGCCGACATCGTCGTCTTCGGGTCCGAGTACCGGACCGCCCGCGGACACGTCGCGCCCGGTACGTCCGCTCAGCGGATGATCGACGGCGGCATGGTCGCGATCGCGATCGCCCCGGTCGGTCTGCGCGATCGCGCCGACGCCCGGATCGCATCGGTCGCCGTCAGCCCGGTCAGCAACGACGACAGCGCCGCCGAGACGGCACGGTCGCTGGCGACCGCGACCGGCGCGACCATCGTCGCGCCCGGGACCCGCGACCTCGGCCTTCTCGTCGTCGGCTCGCGGCCCGAGGCAAACGTCGGCCGGGTCCTCGTCAGCGCGTCGGCCCAGCGTGTGATCGAGGACTCGACCAGCCCGGTCCTCGTCGTCCCCCGCAGCAAGATGCTCCACTTCGGAACGCCGGTCACGCTCGACCCGCCGGTCGTCGTGGTCTGACGCTTTGAATCCGGCGATCGTGTCGGATCTGTCTCGACTCGCGGCGTCCTGGGGGCGTCGCGAGTTCGTTAACGGCTACTCCGAGGCCGAGTCGGCCTCCTGCGCCCGCTCCCCCGGCCAGACGCCGAAGAGCCGCTGGAATCCGCGCGCGCCCAGCCGGTCGACCGCGGCTCGGGTCACGCTGAACGCCAGGCCCTCGATCGCGGCGGCGCCGAGGATCTTCGGCCAGCCGGCCCGCTCGGTCATCGGCGTCGGCGGATCCTCTGCGTCGACCAGTCTCCACAGGCTCCGGGCGATGCGCCGGGAGAAGGCCCCGGCGATCAGGCCGCAGAGCATCGCAAACGGCTTGTAGACGAGCTTCATCAGGTTGCACAGGCTAGCTCGCCGGACGAGCCGCCGGCAGCCGATCCGTACGCGGTGGACCGACGGGCCAAACCTTCGCATACCTGTGTCAAGGTTCGGGTCGCCGCTGCTAGCATGCTCGGCGTGCGTGACTTGTCTGCTGAGATCGCCTCTCGCGTCGTCGTCTACGACGGCGGCCTGGGCGCCACGCTCGAGCAGATGGAGCTCGGCCCGCAGGACTACGGCGGACTCCCGGGCAAGTGCCACGAGGCGCTCGTCCTCCACCGTCCGGACGTGATCGAGTCGGTTCACACCTCGATGCTCGACGCCGGGGCCGACGTCGTCGAGACCGACAGCTTCCAGGCGTCGCGGATCAAGCTCGAGGAGTGGGGCCTGGCCGACCATACGGTCGAGATCAACGTCAAGGCGGCGCAGATCGCCCGCCGGGCTGCGGGGGAGTCGCGCTTCGTCGCCGGGTCGATCGGCCCGACCGGCCACCTGCCGTCATCTGACGACCCAACACTCGGGGCGATCGAGTTCCCGGCCCTCGTCGAGGTCTTCACCGAGCAGGCGCGCGGCCTGATCGACGGCGGGGTGGACCTCTTGATCATCGAGACGGCCCAGGACATCCTCGAGGTCAAGGCGGCGATCTTCGGCGCCCGCGAGGCGTTCAAGCTGGCCGGACGAGCGGTGCCCATCCACACTTCGGTCTCGCTCCTGCCCAACGGCGGCAAGATGCTGCTCGGCACCGACATCTCGGCGGTCCTGACCACGCTCGAGGCCCTGCATGTCGACATCATCGGCCTCAACTGCTCGACCGGGCCCGAGGACATGCGCGACGCCGTTCGCTTCCTCGGCGAGCACTCCCCGCTCCCGGTCGCCTGCATCCCCAACGCCGGGCTGCCGCTCCAGGGCCCCGACGGCGAGACGATCTTCCCCGAACAGCCGGGGCCGCTGGCCGCATCGCTCGGCGAGTTCGTCGATCGCTACGGGGTCGGCATCGTCGGCGGCTGCTGCGGCACGACGCCCGAGCACATCGCCGCCCTGGCCGAGCGCGTCGCCGGCTCACGCGTCAGCCGCCGGCCCGCCCCCCGCCCGCCGCATCTCTCGTCGATGATCGGCGCGACGCTGCTCGCCCAGCAGCCGTCGCCGACGATCGTCGGCGAGCGCGTCAACTCCCAGGGGTCGCGCCGGGCCAAGGCGATGCTCCTGGCCGACGACTACGACGGACTCCTGCGGATCGCCGAGAACCAGGTCGACGGGGGCGCTCACGTGCTCGACCTGTGCGTCGCGCTCACCGAGCGCCAGGACGAGGACGAGCAGATGCGGGTGCTGGCCAAGCGGGTGTCGCTGGCCACGCCCGCCCCGATCCAGATCGATTCGACCGAGCCCGAGGTCATGCAGCGCGCGCTCGAGCAGATCCCCGGGCGCGCGATCGTCAACTCGGTCAACCTCGAGGCCGGCCGGGCGAAGCTCGACCGCGTGGTCCCGCTCTGCCTGGCCCACGGGGCCGCGCTGATCGCCCTGACGATCGACGAGGAGTCGATGGCCAAGACCGCCGCGCGCAAGGTCGAGGTCGCCCGCCGGATCCATCGGTACGTGGTCGACGAGCACGGAATGGACCCGCAGCTGCTGATCTTCGATGCCCTGACCTTCACGCTGGCGACCGGATCCGACGAGTTCAAGGACTCGGCAGTCGAGACGATCGCGGGGATCCGCGACATCAAGGCCGCGCTCCCCGGCGTGAAGACCTCGCTCGGCGTATCGAACGTCTCCTTCGGCTTCGGCAAAGCCGCGCGCGAGGTCCTCAACTCGGCCTTCCTCCACCACTGCGTCCAGGCCGGCCTCGACCTCGCGATGGTCCACCCGGCTGACATCACGCCGTACGGGGAGATCCCGGATCTCGAGCGGGCACTGGCCGACGACCTCGTCTTCAACCGGCGCGAGGACGCAACCCAGCGCTTCATCGAGCACTTCGAGGAGAAGGGAGAGTCAGCCGAGGAGGAGTCGGCCGACCCGACTGCCGGGATGGAGCCCGAGGAGGCGCTCCACTTCCACATCCTGCGACGCAAGAAGGAAGGCGTCGAGGACTGGATCGACCGGTCGGTCGAGAAGATCGGCGCCGTACCGACGCTCAACGGGGTGCTCCTGCCGGCGATGAAGGAGGTCGGCGACAAGTTCGGGGCCGGCGAGCTGATCCTCCCGTTCGTGCTCCAGTCGGCCGAGGTGATGAAGAAGGCGGTCGCCCGACTCGAGAACTACCTCGACCGGATCGAGGGCTACACCAAGGGAACCGTGGTCATCGCGACGGTCTTCGGCGATGTCCACGACATCGGCAAGTCCCTGGTCAACACGATCCTCTCCAACAACGGCTACACGGTCATCGATCTCGGCAAGCAGGTTCCGATCTCGAGGATCCTCGAGGCGGCCGAGGAGCACGACGCCACGGCGATCGGCCTGTCGGCCCTGCTCGTCTCGACGTCCAAGCAGATGCCGCTCGGCGTGGCCGAGCTCCACGAGCGCGGGCTCCCGTATCCCGTCCTGATCGGCGGGGCGGCGATCAACCGGGACTTCGGCCTGCGGATCCTCTACCCGAAGGGCAAGGACTCCGACGAGATGTACGAGCCCGGCGTCTTCTACTGCAAGGACGCGTTCGAGGGCCTGGCCAAGATGGACCAGCTGATCGATCCCCAGACCCGGGCCGAGCTCGTCGGGAGCACCAGGGCGGCGGCCAAGCGCCTGCGCGACAAGGGCCCCGCGCCGGCCGAGCTGCCGACCGACGACGACAGCGTCCGATCGACGGCGTCGACCGACAACCCGGTTCCCGAGCCGCCGTACTGGGGCGTCCACGAGCGCGACGTCGAGCTCGAGGAGGTCTTCCCACACCTCGACACCCACGTCCTCTTCAAGCTCCACTGGGGCGGCCGGGGCGTCAAGGGCGAGGCCTGGCGCCAGCTGATCGAGGAGAACTTCCAGCCGCGCCTTGAGCGGATGTGGCGCGAGCAGGACTACCTCCACCCGCGCGCCCGGCTCGGCTACTTCCCGTGCTATTCGGAGGGCAACGAGCTCGTCGTGCTCGATCCGGCCGACCGGGAGACCGTGCTCGAGCGGCTGGTCTTCCCACGCCAGCCCAAGCACGACCGAATCTGCCTGGCCGACTTCTACCGCCCGCGCGCGAGCGGCGAGCTCGACGTCGTGGCGATCCAGGCGGTCACCGTCGGTGACGCGGTGACCGACCTGATGGCCGAGCTCGAAGCCGACGGCGAGTTCGCCGAGCAGCTCTTCACGCACGGGCTCGGCGTCCAGACCGCCGAGGGCATGGCCGAGTGGATGCACGCCCGCGTCCGCACCGAGCTCGGGATCGGCCCGACACAGGGCCGGCGCTACTCTTGGGGCTACGGCGCGTGCCCAGACCAATCCGAGCACGAGAAGGTGTTCCGCCTGCTCGGCGCACCCGCGATCGGTCTGCGCCTGTCCGGCGGGTTCGCGCTCGAGCCCGAGCAGTCGACGATGGCGATCGTCGCCCACCACCCGCAGGCTGTCTACTTCGCGATGAAGTCGGGGTTCCTTCCGTCCGGCACGCCGCCCCCGGATGACGTCGTCCTCGGATCGCTGCGGGATCCGACGCGCGGAGCTCCACCCGAGGCCCTGTCGGCCGACGACCCGCGGATACAGCCCGATGAGGAGGCCGTCGACGCAGTCGTCGAGGCGACCGCCGGCGCCTGAGTGCTCCGGTCGCCGGTGTGTGTCGGCGCGCGTGCGACTCGCGACCTGTCAAGGTCCTGGGATGGAGCGCGCGGCCGACGAGGTCGTCGCCTGGGTCTACCTCCTCCGGTGCCTTGCCGACGACTCCCTCTACACCGGGTGGACAGTCGACCTCGCCCGGCGCCTGTCCGCCCACCAGGCGGGAACCGCGAGCAGATACACCCGGTCGCGGCTGCCGGTCGAACTCGCGCTCGCAATGCCGATGCCCGACGCCGGCGCCGCCCGCCGGGAGGAGGCGCGAATCAAGCGCCTGAGCCGGCCGGAGAAGCTCGCCCTGATCGATCTCGGCCGATCCGGGGTACATGACGTTGTGAGCGATGGGCAGACCCTCGTCACCTGACACGTCCTCCGCCGCGGTCTTCCCGTCCGTTGCCGCCTCCAGCCGGCCGGGCCCCGGGCCGGCGCGGCGGGCGTCCGCGAGGTGCCGGTGGACGTGAAGCCCTGATGCCCACGCGAGCCATCTTCCGCTGCCAGTTCTGCGACGCGGTTCCCGATCACGGAACCCAGCGAAGCCTTGCCGGCCAGGTATCCGAGCGGATGTTCGGCGAGTATCTCGACGCCTTTCCCGGCCGCTGGCTCGTCTGGAACGGCGGGGGTCCGCTCGGCCCGAGACGCTATGCCTGCCGGGAGCACAGGGGCGACCTGGTCGCCTATCTGCGCTACCACTACGCGACCGTCGCCGCCCAGGTCTGGAAGATGCCCCCCTACCAGCAGCGCTGGCC
>DASZKP010000052.1:0-24440 GCA_035553395.1 Solirubrobacteraceae bacterium
AGGGCAGCAAGCAGGGTCCCGTTTGCGACGGAAGCGGCCGGCTGGGTCGCTGCTCAGTTCGCGATCGACCGGGCGGCGATCCGGTTGTCGCCACCGATCCGGGCCACTGCGATGGTCAGCGTCCGAACGCCCACGCGACCATCAGCGGGAACTCTTCTCGCCAGAACGCGCCGCCGTGCGACCCGCCCCGCTCGGTCATGACAACGTCCGCGCGTGCGTCGCGCAGCGCGTCCGCCCACCGGGTCGCGTTCTTGCGGAAGAACGGCTCCTGCTTGCCGGCGACGAGGTACGCCCGCGGGAGCGAGCTCGGCATCACGGCAGGCGGTCGGAAGCCTCCGCCCGGCGACGCGCAGAAGACCGCGCCGTAGATGTCGGGATGGCGAAGCCCCATCGCGAGCGCGAGCTCTCCACTCGCCGAGACCCCGCACACCGCGGTTCGGTCGGCCGGCAGGGCGACGTCGAAGCGCGACTGCGCCCATCGGCGCACGTCCTCGACAAAGAACTTCTCGTGTGCCGCGAACCGTCGAGGGTCAAAGGCGAAGGCGGCCGTGCTCTCGCCCGGTGAGTACTCATGGATCCGCAGCGTCTCATTGTCCAGACGGTGTGCACCGATGATCATCGTGGGCAGTAGGTCGGTCGCCTCTAGGATGCCTCCCCACGATGCGATCAACTGGCCGTCACCGGCGAAGACGATGGCTTTGGGGGCAGCGGGCGGGACATACGCCGTGACCTGGCGGCCACCGTCGTATTCAAGCGTCTCGGTGACGAGCTGGCCGGCTGTGGGCGACATCGGCGTGGGCTCCCTGTGTCCGTCGTTCTCCAGCTATTTCCGGTGCGTAGCGCCGTTTCGAGCGTGCTCGTCTGTGCGAAATCGAGCAGCGAAGCGTCGCGCGCATGGTCTAGCAGTCCGATCGGTTGGCGGGATCCGGTTGGCGGAATTCCGAGCGCCGCCTGTTTGGCGAACTACGCCGGCCTCTGGTACGGGCAACGAGTCTGATCTGAGGAGCTTCGGTCGTGCTCTCACGCGAGGGCGCCAAGCTCGCCGAGCGGATCGCCCGCCTCGTCCCGCCGCCTGAGTTCGAGAGCTATCACGCAACGCTCGGGAGCTGAGGCGGTGAGCGACCGCGTGAGCCTCGCGGCGTCGACGCGTGCACAGCAACGCTATGCCGCCAAGGTCAGCTCGCTGCTCGCCCGATCGCGCCGAGGCATTCGCGAAAGCTGCGCGCAAGGCCGAACGTGCCAACGCGGAGCATCACCCCCGAGCCTGAGACGCGCGGCTGCGAGTCGGCCTCCGCGACTGACGTGCTCTCCTCTTAACTGCCCGCAAGGCTGCGCTCTACCGCTCGGCTGCGACGTCCGTCGGCGGCGCTGGCCCGGGCCGTCAACCGACGTAGAGCGTCCGGCCGCTCAACGCGAGCGAGGAGATCCCGCTGGTCTGCTCGGGACCGACGGTCGTCGCCGGGACGAACGCCGGGTCGACCGTGCCGCCGGCGAGGATGTGCGCCAGGCCGGGCCGCGGGAGCCCGCCGACGCGACTGAAGTCGCCGGCGACGTACCAGCCGCCGGCGCCGTCGCCGACCGCGGTCTCGATCCGTCCGTCACCGCCGGTGACCGCCGGCACCGTCGTCAGCGAGCCGTCAGCCGTCGAGAACTCCGCGGCAGGGCCGGTCGGCATCGCGACATGACCGAACGCCCCACCGATGTAGAGCGTGTCGCCGACCACCTGCTGAGCGAAGACCTCGCCATCGGTCACCGGGAGCGCGTCAGGAGCCGGACCGAGTGCGGCCGACGCGCCGACCGGCAAGGCGATCGAAATCGCGGCGACGACGACCCCGACCCCGGCGCGCAGCATCACGCGTCCGCGCCTCATGGAGGATCATCGGCAGGCCGGCGGCGCGCCTCAACCGTCGCGTTCGGTCAAGGAGTGGCGATCCGGACGGGAAGCGTCACGGTCGCGGTGCCGGCGGCGTAGCTCAAGGTGAGCACGATCCACTGTGGCCCGGCCGCCGCGACCGGGAGGCGAACCCGGACCGCGGTCGTGGCCCGCCGTTGCGCCAACGTGATGTGGTGCGGCGCAGCAGGCGCCGGCGGCGCCTGAGCCGTGGCGCTGTCAGGCAGGCCGCGCACCGGCGCCCCAGCCATGGCGCTGCCAGTCAGTCCCCGCATCGGCGCCTGGGCCGTCACGGTGACCAGCGGAACCCTCCGGCTGACGCGGAAGAGGAGCACCTCGCCGACGCTGAGGCGGGTTGCGCCCGCCGGGATCGGGGGGAACGCGTACGCGGGGCAGCTCGCGCCGTTTCCGCACACCGGCACCGTGAGGTCCGCAATCAGTCGTTCGTCGGCGTAGATCGCGAGTCTCACCGTCGCCGGCGTCGGGCTTGGTGGTGCTTGCCGGATCGGCCGCGGGCTGCCCGGCGAGCCGCCTGCGGCGACGAGCATCCAGATCGCGGCGCCGATCGCCACGATCGACGCAGTGGTTGCCACCCACTTCTTCACGTCCGTGCCAACACGCCGCCCGGCCGGCGTGGAGGTGGCCTGTTGTGCTCCCGCGGCGTCTGCCGACACTACGACCGCATGCCGGCATCGTCACGCAGCCCGACAGCCCGACAGCCCGACAGCCCGTCAGCCCGTCGGCCCGTCGGCCCGACAAAGGCATGCCCGCCGCATGACCGCGGTGGCGGCGGCTAGGCGGTGCTCGAGTTGGCGGTTGCCGGGGCGGGCGCCGGGGCCGGGGCCGGGGCGATCAGGGTGGGTCTGCTGACGGTGGCGAGGCTGCGGCGGAGGGCTTCGTAGACGGCGAGGCCCTCGGCCGCCAGGCCGCTCGCGACCTCGCTGACGCCCTGGGCGCCGTTGAGGATCGTCAACTGGGACCCCTCGATCCCCTGGGCTGCCGCGGCCACGAGCTCGGGGAGCATCTCGACGAGCTGGTTGGCCGCGATCAGGCCCTGGTTCTCGCCGGCCAGGGCACCCGCCCGGGCGGTGATCGCCTTGGCGTCGGCCTCGGCGGTCGTCAGGGACGCATATGCCTCGCCGTCGGCCTCGAGCTTGGTCGTCTCCAGGGCGGCTGCCGCCAGCGTCTTCTGGCGGTAGGCCTCCGCGTCGGCCGGCCGGCGGACCTCGACCTCGAGCTGGCGCTCCTTGAGGGCGGCGTTGCGCTCCGCAAGGGTCGTCTGCTCGGCGATCACCTGCTGGGACGCCCGGGCCTCCGCGAGCGGACCGGCCTGGGCGGTCTCGGCCTGGGCCTGCTGGACCTCGGCGGCGATCCTCGCCTTCTGGATCGACGTCTCCCTGGCGAAGCCGGCCTTCGCCCGCTCGGCCTGCTGCTCCTTCTCCGCGGCCTCCTGGTCTCGCTCGGCTGCGGCGATCCGGGCCTGGCTGGCGACCGCGGCCGCGTGGGGGGCCGCGATGTTCTGGATGTAGCCGGACGGGTCGCCGATCTCCTGGATCTGGAATCCGTCGACGACGATGCCGAGCTTCTCCATCTCCGGCTGGGACCCCTCCTTGACCTCGGTCGCGACGCGGTCGCGCTCGCGGATGATCTGCTCGACCGTCAGGGCGCCGACGATCGACCGAAGGTGGCCGGCGAAGATCCGTCCGCAGAGCTCCTCCATGCGGCCCTGCTCGTCGAGGAACCGGCGGGCGGCGTTGGCGATCGACGCGGTGTCGTCGCCAACCTTGAAGAAGGCGACGGCGATCAGCTGGAGGGGGATCCCCTGGCTCGTGACACAGTCCTCGCTGACCTCGGACTCACGCAGGGCGAGTGACAGGAAGCGGGCCTTCTGCTTGATCGGCATCACGAACGACCCGTGGCCCGTGACGATCCGAAACTGCGTGGACGGGTCCTTGTGACGCGAGCCTGAGATCAGCAGCGCCTGGTCGGGGGCCGGGACGTTCCAGAACAGCATGGTTGGCCTTTCGGGCGGGGGGTCAGGGAAGCGGCGTGACGCTCACCGTGCGGGCCGACAGCCGGTCGACCACGACCACGCGGGCGTGCTTGGCGATCGGCTCGTCGGCGACCGCGGTGAACGCCTCGGTCCCTCCGCGGATGCCGATCATCACCTCACCGGCGCGGTCCGGAAGGATCGCCAGCGTCACCGCTCCGGTCTTGCCGATGATCTGGTCGTCCTGGTCGCTCACCTGACGAACATACCGCGGCATGACGTCGGCATCCCCCGACGGCCCCCGGGGTGTGGGTTCGCGCCGGCCGGGGTGGAGGGTTCGGCTAGACCCGGCTAGACCCGGCGCGCGACCCCGCGCGGCCGGTGCCGGACATCCGAGAGTCGCCAGGCCATCGCCGCCGTGAACGCCGCTGCGACGAAGACCGCCGGCCACGCGCCGATCACGAGGCCGAGGATGTGTGAGGCGATGAAGGCCCCCAGCCCGCACCCGCCGAGCTGGACGGCGACCCGCCGGCCGTCGCGCCGGTCCCAGGCGACCAGGCACCAGATTCCGAAGATCGCCAGGACGAGGCCACCGACTGGGCGGGAGCCGGTCGCCACGGCGACGCCGAAGCCAGCGATCAGACCGCAGGCGGCGACGGGGGCGGTCGGGAGATCGGACATCCCGGGAAGCCTACGGTGCCCGGCCGGTCGGTGGCCGCGCGCCGGCGGATGGGGTCGGCTTCCGGACTGCGCTGACGAAGAAAGCAGCTGCGGCCTGCTTCGCGAGATCGCTGCCTGAGTCAGGCAACCTTCTCGCGAGATCGCTGCCTGAGTCAGGCAGCCTTCTCTCAGACCTAATTCCGTGGGTATGGATCTAGGTCAGAGAGTCCCCGTCCATCGATGCTGGGTGCCCCGAGACCCGGTCCAACTCCCGTGCCCGTCCGCCCCCGGACCGAAGCACACCCGATGCGACGTCGACCAGAGACGACCCAGCAAGCTCACGACGACGGGGGAAGCGTCGCGAACATCGTCGCGACGTCCGGGACCTTCCTGACGATCCCGAAGTGGGCCTCCCACGACGCCCACGCCCGCAGCCGGGGCTGGTCGAAGACGCCGAACGCCTGACCGGGCCCGCCGGTGAACGCCCCGCGCAGGGCGCTCAGCTCGGCCATGAACAGCGAACGGTCGAGATCCGGGTTTGCCGCGAGCTCGTCGTCCGCGCTGGCCGCCGGGTTCGAGATCGTCAGGGCGTAGCCCCGTCTGATCGCCCCGACCGTCTCGTCGACCAGCTTGGCCTGCCGGCGGAGCGTCTGGCCGTCGACGCAGAGGACGAGCTCCGGGTAGGCCGGCGCCCCGTAGTCGTCGACCCGGAACTCGCGGGTCGCCGGCCGGGCCCGGTGGAGGGCGATCCCCTCGACGTCCCAGAAGGCCGTCACGGCAGCGACATGACCGCCGAGCAGGGCCGGGACGGCGTTGAATCCGATCGTCACCCGCTTGACCTTCGCCGGGTCGCCGCCGGCCCCGGCGACGGTCGAGTCGAGCACGGCGACATCGCTCGGCAGCCCGCTCACGCCGGCCTCCCGGCCCTCGAGGTCGCGCGGCGTCCTGATCTGCGGCTGAGCCAGGACGGCCGCGAGTGGCCGCTGGACGAGCGGCAGCACGCCGACGATGTCCTGGCCGGCTGCCCGGGCGATCGCCAGGTCGTGGATGTCGAGCACGGCGAAGTCGACCCGGTGGGACAGGAGCAGCTTGACCGAGTCGGTCGACGACCCCGGCGTGATGATCTTCAGGTCGACCCCGGCTGCCCGGTCGTAGCCGCGGGCGTGGGCCGAGTAGATCCCCGCGTGGACGGCGTTCGGCGTGAAGTCGAGGACCAGGCTCGCCGCCGGCAGTCCGGACTTCGTCGCACCGCAGGCCGCCAGGACGAGGCCGACGGCCACGGCGACCGGGCACGCGAGCCCGGCGAGGACCCTGGGCTTGGCCGGCATCGGCCGGACTATAGGGAGGCCGGGGAGCCCCGGGCATAGACTTCTCAGGAGATGCGCCGCCGGGTCACCTTCTCGCGCAACCTGACGCTCTCCCTGTCGCGGACGTGTCGCTGCCACTGCAAGTACTGCTCGTTCGCGACCCACAAGGCCCACCTCTACTCGCCTGGGGAGGTCACCGAGATCCTCGACGGGGCGGTCCGCCGGCGGGTCAAGGAACTGCTCGTGCTGACCGGCGAGGAGCCCGAGGTCAACCGGGAGGTCGCGGCTCGCCTGGAGTCCTACGGGCACGCCGACTTCACCGCGTACGTCGTCTGGGCCTGCCAGCAGGCGCTCGACCGGGGACTCCTGCCGCATACGAACATCGGCGCGATCGGACCGAACGACCTCGCTCGCCTGCGGGAGGTGACGGCCTCCCAGGGGCTGATGCTCGAGTCGATCAATCCCGACCTGGTCGCCCACCAGGGGTCGCCGAGCAAGCACCCGGACGTTCGCCTGCAGACGATCGAGGCGGCCGGCCGCCTGAAGATCCCCTTCACCACGGGGATCCTCGTCGGGATCGGCGAGTCCCCCGGAGACCGGATCGCCTCGCTCGAGGCGATCGCCGCCGTCCACGCCCGCCACGGCCACATCCAGGAGGTGATCCTCCAGAACTACGTCCCCCACCAGCGCTACTACGGGCAGGAACCGGCCGAGATCGCCGACGCCGCGGCAGCGGACTACTGGCGCACGGGGATCACCCACGGCCCGGCTCTCGACCTCCCGAAATGGGCGTGCCCGATCACGCTCGACGACCTGACCGGCCTGGTCGCCGAGTGCCGCCGGCTGATGCCCGACGTCGGCATCCAGGCGCCGCCGAACCTCTCCGACTGGTGGCCGGACCTGATCGCCGCCGGCGCGTCAGACCTCGGCGGCCTTTCGGCCAACGGCGACCACATCTCACCCGAGCACCCCTTCCCCTCGCCCCATCAGGTCCGCAAGCGGCTGGCGGCCGACGGACTCGCCCTGACCGAGCGGCTGTGCGTCTACCCGGAGTACATCGACTCCGACTGGGTCGACCAGAGCGTGCTCGACGTCGTGCGCCAGAACTACTGGTCGTTCATCCCCCGGCGTGGGTCCGGCCGGGGCGAGTCGCGCCCGATCCGCCGTGACCTCGTCGGCGGGGCGATCACACGTGCGACACAGAACATGACACTCACACCTGACGAGCTGACCGCCCTGTTCGCGGAGACCCGGCCCGAGGCGATCGAGGACATCCGTCAGGCGGCCGACACGCTGCGCCGCGAGCTGGCTGGTGACACTGTGACATTCGTCGTCAACCGGAACATCAACGTCTCGAACATCTGTGTCGTCGGCTGTTCGTTCTGCGGCTTCGGCCAGGGCCGCCGGTCACCCGACGCATACGAGCACGACCGCGACGAGATGGTCCGCCGCGTACACGAGGCGGTCGACTACGGGGCCACGGAGATCTGCATGCAGTCGGGAATCCACCCCGACTGGGGCCTGGGCGATTACGAACGCTGGCTGACTGTGATCAAGGAGACGGCTCCCCAGATCCACGTGCACGCGTACTCGCCGATGGAGCTCGCCCACATGTGCGACGTGTCCGGCCTGCCCGCCCGCCAGGTGGTCCGCCGGCTGCGAGCGGCCGGCCTGGACTCGACGCCGGGCACGGCCGCCGAGGTCCTCGACGACGGTGTGCGGGAGCGGATCTCCCCGAACAAGCTGCCGGTCGCCCGATGGATCGAGATGATCGAGGCGGCCCACGCCGAGGGGATCCCGTCGACCGTCACGGTGATGTTCGGACACATCGAGGAGCCGTGGGAGCTGGCCGAGCACATGCGTGTCGTGCGCGAGCTCCAGGACCGGACCGGCGGGTTCACCGAGTTCGTACCACTGTCATTCATCCCGTTCCACACGATGCTCGGCCGGACCCACGGGATCGAGGAGATCACCGCGGACGAGAGCCTCAAGCACACGGCGGTCTTCCGCCTGGCCCTCGGCCGGAGCATCCGCAACCTCCAGGCGTCGTGGGTCAAGCTCGGCGTCGAAGTCGCGACCGAATCCCTGCGATGGGGGGTCAACGATCTCGGCGGGACGCTGATGGAGGAGTCGATCTCGCGGATGGCCGGCTCCTACCACGGCGTTCGCCTCGACCCGCCCGAGCTGATCGCCGCGGCCCACCGAGCCGGCCGGACGGCGGCGGAGCGGACCACCCTGTATGAGATCAGGTCAATTTTCGAGCCACTCCCGGCCGGCGCCGCGCCGCTGCTCTAGCCGGCTCGCGGGTCCTCGGGCGGGTTTCCCGGGCCGCCGCCTCGGGTGGGTCGGTCCGGCGCGCTGCGGCGGCGAGCGCCGGTCGGTCGGTCCGGCACGCGCCGGCCGGCGAGTCGGGTCGCTCAGCGGAACATGTCCTGTGCCTCGGGCCGGATCAGGGCGGCCGCGCCGGGCCCGTCGTCGTCGGTGACGTAGCCCTCGAGGCCCGACACGACGACGACCGGCTGGCCGGAGTCCTTGGACCGCGTCAGGTCGGCCGCGCCGGCGATCTGGTCGGCCAGGGCGATCCACGTCGCCGCGAGCTCCCGGCCTGCCCGGTCGGGCAGGCCGCGCCAGTCGACCAGCGGGTCCAGGCCGGCCGCGCCGATCGCGACGTCGCACTGGCCGTGGCGCCACGCCCGGCCGAAGCTGTCGGTGACGAGGACGGCCGGCCCGGCCCCGGTCAGCTCGCGCAGGCGGGCCCGCAGTTTCCTTGCGGACGCGTCGGGGTCGACCGGGAGCAGGACGACGGTGTCCGCGTCGGGCGCGTTCGACGCGTCGACCCCGGCGTTGGCGCAGACGAATCCGTGTGGCGTCCGGCAGATCAGGATGCCGTCCTTTGCCCGGACGACCTCTGCCGTCTCGTCGAGGATCGCCTGGACGTGCCGGGGATCGCGCTGGCCGCCGGCCGCCAGGCCCCGGGCGAGCGGGGTCACGACGACGGAATCGAGCCGGCGGACGCGCCCGTCGGCCTTGGAGATCGCCTTGTGGGCGATCACGACGATCTCACCGGCCGCCGGAGCGTCTCCCGCGGCCAGGATCAGCTCGGCGAGGTCGTCGCCCGGGCCGATCTCGCCGATCCCGTCGAGCGCCCGGGCGGCGATCCGGGTCATCTGGCGGGCGGGCGGCCTTCGGGGGCGGCGTCGGGCGCGGTGCCGTCGAGCACGGCCCGCGTTCGCAGGGCGTGGTCGCCGCGGATCTCGAGCGCCTCGCGGAGCACCTCGAGGTCGCGGGGGGTGTCGACGTCGAGCAGGAGGGACGGGACCTGGGCGATCCGGCAGGACGCGCCGGCCGCGGCCGCTCGCTCCTGGTGGCGGCGGGCGCTCCCGGGTCCGAACGTCGGGTGGAGGGCGTTCGGCGGGACGAGCACGAGCGCGTTCGTCCCGAGTCCGTGGCGGTCGGGGACGATCACCACCGTCGGTCCCGGGCGGACGTCCCCGAGCAGGCCGCTCAGCTCGCCGGGGTCGATCACCGGGCAGTCGCCGGGGACGAGGAGGGCCCGGTCGTACCCCTCGGCGACCGCTCGGGCCAGCCCGACCGCCGCGGCCGCGCTCTGGCCGGACTCGTGGGGATCGGGGATCGCCTCGGCTCCGACGGCCTGGGCGAGGCTGAAGACGGCCGGTTCGTTGGTGATCACGACGGTCGCCTCGATCTCCGGACACGCGGCCAGCGCGACGAGGACGTCGGCGATCATCGCCTCGGCCAGGGCGTGGCGAAACTCGGGCGACAGCCCGGCGCTCAGGCGCTGCTTGGCGAGCTCGAAGCGCTTGACGGGAAGGACGGCGAGGGTTCTCATAGGCGGTTGGAGGCTACTCGGCGAGTGCCCGGGCCAGGCCCAAGGTTGCCCGCGCCAGGCGCCGCCGGCCGTCCGCGTCGGCCATCAGGGTGTCGGTCTCGAGCACCGGCAGCCCGGCGACCCGCTCGTCGGCGACGAGGCCGTCGAGCAGGCCGTCGTAGCACGCGGCGATGCCCTCCGCGTCGACCGTCCGGCCCGCCCACTCCAGGCAGCCTGCGGTCGGGCCCTTGAGGACCCTGCCGCCGACGATCGGGCTGACGGCGACGACCGGCGCCGCGGCGTTGGCGACGGCCTCGCGGATCCCGGGGACCGAGAGGATCGGCCCGATCGAGATGATCGGGTTCGAAGGACCGATGATGATCGCCGTGGCCCCGGCGATCGCCTCGAGGACGGCGGTGGTCGGCGCTGAGTCGAGCGCCCCGGCGAACTCGACATCGTCTACCCGACCGCCCGCCCGCCCACGGATCAGCCAGTCCTGGAGGCCGGTCCACTCCCCGTCGATCCGGACCCGCGTCGCGACCGCCTGGTCGGACATCGGCAGGACCCGCGCGGTCAGTCCGAGCGACCCCCCGAGCCGCCCCACCGCGTCGGTCAGGCTGACGCCGGCGTCGAGCAGGCGGCGGCGCTCGATGCAGACCGCGAGGTCCCGGTCGCCGAGGTTGAACCACACGTCGACCCCCAGCTCGCGCAGGCCGTCCATCACGGCGAACGTGTCCCCGGCGATCCCCCAGCCCCGGTCGTCGATCCGGTCGGCCAGCCAGTAGGTGATCAGGTCGGGGTCCGGCGAGACGTGCGACCCGTAGATCTCGATGTCGTCGCCCGTGTTCGCGATCACCCGCAGCCGGTCGCCGACCACGTCGTACAGGCCGCGGGCCAGCTTGGCTCCGCCCGACCCGCCCGACAGGAGCACGACGCTCACGGCCGGCTCCGGCTCACGACCGGGCCGGCGGCAGCCCGGTGATCTGGATCCCGGCGTGGGTCTTGTGACGGACGTTGACCGAGATCAGCATCGCCGTCAGCGACTCGGCGATCCGGGCCATCTCCAGGCGGCCGCAGTCGACGCACCGCAGACCGGGGATCCGGTCGATCAGCTCGGCCACCCGCTGCTTGTCCTCCCGCCGATCCCCGCAGATCAGGACGTCCTCGCCGAGCTGATGGTCGAGATCGGCGAGCAGGGCCGCGCTGACCGTGTGCAGGCCCGAGACGACCCGGACGCCCTCGGGGACCATCTCCTGGGCCTGCTGGGCCGCCGACCCCTGCCAGACGCCGAGCATCCGCGTCGCCCGGCCGGACACGGCGGCCGCGAGCGGGACGGTCGCGTCGAGCAGGATCTGCCCGGCCCGCAGCGTCTGCCTGAGGTTCGTCAGCGTCTCCGACTGGTTGCGGAACGGCACCGTCACGATCACCAGGTCGGCCGCCTGCGCAGCCAGTTCGTTCGAGAGACCGATCAGCCTCCCGTCGGGGACCGCCGCCCGCGCCCGGGCGACCGCCTGCTCGGCCCGGAGCGCGTCCCGCGACCCGATCGTGACCTCGACGCCCGCCTTCGCCAGGCGGACGGACAGGCCGAATCCGAGGGCGCCTGAGCCGCCGATGATGCTGACCGCGTCGGGCAAGACGCCCGAGTATAGGACCGCACCCGCCGTTCCCACCGGCCCGCGACCGCCCGATGCCGGTCCGAAAAAGAAATTCGAAATGGGGCTAAAGAACGGTCGAAGCCTGCCGATAAGTGTCTTGCACTCCCTCCCTCCCCCACTGCGAGCCGGCCCTCCCCAAGTCGCCGGCTCGCTTTGGTTAACCGGCCAGATCGAGGACCGGTGTCGGCGCGTCGATCGTCGTCGCCTCCCCGTTCGAGACGATCGCCGTCCCGATCGAGAAGAACTCGATGATGTGGCTGCCCCACCCGTGGCTCTTCTCCTGCAGGTCGACCCCGACGATCCCCTCGGCCTCGAGGATCTGCGCCTCGGTCTGCATCCGCTCCATCGCCAGCTCGCGCGCGTCGTAGAGGGCCTGCGTGAAGTTCGGCAGCTCGACGTTCCGCCCGGCCTGGCCGAGCGACTGGAGCATTCCCCGGTGGGCGACGTGGTACACACAGCTGCCCATCACCATGCCGACCGGCCGGTGGCCTGTCCGCAGCAGCGTCCAGAAGTCCTGACCTGACAGGTCGCTCGTGAACGGCCGGCCGTTCGGCGCCCGGTGGAGCTTGCCCTCCCGGTGCTTGACCGCCGTCCCGATCGCGATGAACTCGGCCATGTTCTGGCCCCACTCGTACCGCCCGATGTCCAGGCGCACGCCGACGACCCCGTCGGCCCCGAGCTGGTCGGCCTCCTCCTCCATCCGTGTCATCGCCAGGTTCCGCGCGTCGTACATCGCCGTCGAAAGGACCTCCATCTCCTGGCTCTTCTTCCATGTCGCCACCTGGATCCCGATGTGGTAGATCGAGCTGCCGACGACCAGCCCGACCGGGTCGAACCCGGCCTGCTTGATCAGGAGGAACTCGTTGACCGACAGGTCCGACGTGAAGAGGCCCTGCTTGTTCTGGAGCAGGCGCGTCTTCCCGGCCTCGGGGATGCCCTCGGTCGACGTCGGGTCGTACGTCTCATCTGTCATCTGCGGTCACTCCTTGGCTGATCACGGTTTCCGGCGGATATTGGGGGGTGTCCTCGACCTCGCGGATCGCCGTCCCCACGGCGTGGAGGGTGATCGCCAGGCCGCTGCGCTCCTGGTCGGATCCCTGTTGTTGACCGCCGCCCAGGCCCCCGCCCAGGCCGCCGAGCTGCTGGCGCGCTCCGAAGCCGCCGAGCTGCTGACGGGTGCCGAGGACGCCGCCGGTCTGCGGCTGCGCGTACCCGGCGACGTGGTAGCTCTCGTGGCGGGCCGACTGGTCGATCCTCACGCCGACGATTCCCGTCGCCTTGTTCGAGTCCGCCTGGCTCGAGATATAGCGCAGCGCCGTCTCCCGGGCGGCGTAGAACCCCCGTGTGAAGTCCGTCAGCTCCTGGTTGCGCGCGGTCGTCGCGTACCGCGTCCACTGGGTCTGGCTCGACGGCGACACGAAGAAGACCGCCGTCGCCGCGACCAGGCCGACCGGCGCGTAGCCGGACTGCTGGAGCTTCCAGTAGTCGGCGACCGACAGATCCGACAGGATCGGCCAGCCGCCGCCCGGCGACCCGGGCAGGCGGACCGCGGTCCCGGCGACGACGAAGTCGACGCTTCCCGCGGCCCAGTCGTGCTCCCCCCGGCGGAGGTTCACGCCGACGACCGCGTCGGCCCCGACCGCCTGGGCCTCCTCGGTCAGACGATCGAGCGCCCGCCGGCGGGCCTGGTCCCACGCCCGGGCGACCATGTCGAGCTCGCAGAACAGCTCGCCGCCCCACTGGTTCGGCGGCGGCAGGAACTGCCAGCCGACCTGATGGACCGACGCCCCGAGGACCTGGGCGAGCGGGCGCGGGCCGAGCCGGTCGAGCAGGGCGTAGTCGCCGACCGACAGGCCGCTCGTGAACGCGCCGTTCCCGGTCGACAGGACCTTCAGGCGGCGCTCGGCCGACATGGGTATCCCGCCGGCTTCGATCCGGGTGAGCGATTCCGCCTGCTCGCGTTCGCGCCGCTCGTCGCCGGCTGGCTGCCCGCCGCGATCGTCGGGCGTGGTGGGCGGGGGGTCGTCGGTGTCCACAGGGTCAGTTGAGGAGTCGGGCGAGGGACGAGGGGCGAGGGGTCAGCACGAGGGGTCAGTTGAGCAGTCGGTCGAGCGACGCCCTGGCCTCGGCGCTCCGCTGAGCCTCGACTTCGAGATCGCGGGCGAGCCCGGTAAGCCAGTCGTCGATCGACAGCGATTCCCGTTTGATCGCGATCCCCCCGACCTCTCGCAGGCGGGAGGCGTTCGGCCCGCTCGGGCCCGGGCAGACCGAGTACCGGCATTCGCCGATTCGGACGTCGATCTGCGAGACGGGGCCGGGTTTGCCGAGCAGCTTGCGTTTGCGCTGGACACGCGTCTGCCGCCCGAGGGCGTCCTCCAGCTTTGCGGCGAGCACCTCGAGCCCGCTTGCCAGGTCGGCCCCGTCGGCCCGCAGGCCGGCGGCCGTCAGGTCGAAGTCTTCGATGCCGCCCACGCCATCAGGCTACTCCGGCGATCCGCGTGGCGTGAAGCCAGGGACGTCGGCGGGTCGGTCCGGGGATCCGGACGGGAGGCGGGCGGGGGGAGGCGGGCGCTCGGGTCCGGGGATCCGGGCGGGGGAGGCGGGCGGGCGCGGTAGATTCCGAGTCATGACCGATCCGTCTGGATTGCGTGTATCGGATGCCGAGCGGGATCAGGCGGCCGGCGACCTGCGCGACCACTATGCGGCCGGGCGGATCTCGTCGGACGAGCTGAGCGAACGGCTCGACGCGGTCTACGCTGCGCAGACGCAATCCGAGCTCGCCCGCCTGCGGGGGGATCTCCCGGAGCTCCACCCGGTTGCCCGGCCGGATCCCCGGCGGGAGCTCGCCCGTCGGCGGCTCTACCAGGACGCCGGCGGCGTCGTGCTCGCGAACATCGGCTGCGTCGGTGTCTGGGCGGCGACCGGCGCCCACGGGGTGTTCTGGCCGGTCTGGGTCATGCTGCTCTCGGTGCTCCGACTTGGACGCGACGGCTGGCGCCTGTTCGGGCCGGGCGGGGCGCTCGAGACAGGTGCCGGCGACGACGTCCTGCGCGGGGATGACCGCCGCCAGCGGCATGACGACCGGCACGCCCGACAGCTGGCCCGCCGCGACGAGCGGGCCGGGGGCGACGGAGGCCTGGGGCGGCGCCGGCGCTGAACGGGGGCTGGGGCGGGGCCCGGGGCGTCGACGCTGGGCGGGGCCGGGGGCGCCGACGCTGGCCGGGGCCGGGGGGCATCGGCGGTGAGTGCCGTTGGGGCCTGGTCTGGCGGGGGCGGGCGTCGTCGGGGCGCGGCGGGGGCGTCGTCGGGCCTGGGCCGACGGTGACTGCGGTCGGGGCTTGGTCTGGCGGCGGCAGGGTCGGGCGCGGGGGCGGGAAGTTAAAGACTGGAGTGCATCTCTCTTCGGAAAGTAGTTGCGTGACGCAGGCAGCGATTTTTTCGTTGACGGTCGCATGTCTTCCGCGGCAGCCTCCACGGAGAGGCCGTAGGCTCAGACGGCACGCGGCTGCACGGCGACGTGCACGGCGTCCCAAGCGGTCCGTATCGTCGGCGGGAGATGGGATTGCTGATCGCCTTCATCGCCGGCGGCCTCTGCACGGCGATCGTCTTTGAACTTGCCCGGCGACGCGCCGGGCCGGGGGAGGACGTGATGCTCGCGGCGTTCCGGGCCGAGCTGCTGCGGTTCGAGGGCGACCAGAAGGCGAGCGCGGCCGCCCTGGGCGAGCGGATGCAGTCGCTTGGTGAGCATCAGGCGACCGTCCTGCGCCAGACCGGCCAGCTGGCCGAGGCCCTGCGGCGGCCGGGGGTTCGTGGGCAGTGGGGTGAGCTGACGCTGCGGAACGTGGTCGAGGCGGCCGGCCTGGCCGAGCACGTCGACTTCGACGTCCAGGTCCACGTGCCCGGCGGCCTGGGAGAGACGGCCGCCCGACCGGACCTGGTCCTGCGGCTGCCTGGCGGCGGGCACGTTCCGGTCGACGCAAAGGTCACGCTGGACGCGTATCTCGACGCCTGCCAGTCCGACGATCCCCGGCGGCAGGCGCAGCATCTCGGGCTCCACGCGAAGGCCGTCCGGGCGAAGGTGCGGGACCTGTCGGGAAAGGCCTACTGGGAGCGGTTCGAGCGGTCACCGGAGATGGTGATCCTGTTTATGCCGAGCGAGGCGGCCTTCGCGGCTGCCGTCCACCAGGATGGCGCCCTCCTCGAGGACGCGGCGCGGATGAGAGTCGTGATCGCGACACCGTCGACGATGCTCGCGCTCCTCCAGGTCGTCGGGCTCGGCTGGCGGGAGGCGTCGATGTCCGAGCACGCCGAACGGATCCGCGGGCTGGCCGTCGAGCTCGTCTCCCGGCTCGGCGGGGTCGCCGGCCACCTGGCAAAGCAGGGGGCTGCGCTCGAGCAGGCCGTGGTGGCCCACAACCTGGCGGTCGGATCGTTCGAGAGCCGGTTGCTGGTGAGTGCCCGGCGGATCGGCGAGCTCGGTGTCCAGGAGGCCGGACGGATCGAGACGCCGGCCGGTGTCTCGACGGTCGTCCGCCTCCCAACTCGGCCGGGGAGGGTTTCTCAGTAGGTTCCTCGTCAGATGGGCCATCACCAGACGCCACCGGCGGACGAGCTCGCGAACGAGCTCCTCGAGGTGGCGATCGCCGCGGCCGAGCTGGCCGGCGGACTCCTGCGGGAGCGCTTCGAGGCCGGCGGGGAACGGACGCTGGCGACGAAGTCGACGCCGACGGATCTCGTCAGCGAGGCGGATCTCGCGGCACAGCGGGCGATCAGGGGGCTTCTGGACGAGCGGCGTCCGGGTGACGGGTTCCTCGGCGAGGAGGGCGGTGACGCGGCGGGGGAGACCGGACTGCGATGGATCGTCGACCCGCTCGACGGGACCGTGAACTTCCTCTTCGGAATCCCCCAGTGGTGCGTCAGCGTCGCCGTCCTCGACTCGGCCGGCGGCCTCGCCGGGGTCGTCCACGACCCGATGCGAGGGGAGACCTTCGCCGGAGTCCGGGGTCGGCCGCCCCGGATGAACGGGTCGATCATGGTGCCGCGGGCGGCGACCGACCTGCGCATGGCGATGGTCGCGACCGGCTTCGGCTACGACGCGGAGATTCGCGTCGCCCAGGGCAGGGTCGTGGCCGGGCTGATCGACCGGGTCCGGGACATCCGGAGGTTCGGATCCGCGGCCCTCGACCTGGCGTGGACGGCGGCCGGCCGGTATGACGCGTACTACGAGCGCGGCGTCCATCCGTGGGACATCGCGGCCGGCGAGATCCTCTGCCGGAGCGTCGGCCTCGAGCTGCGGGACATGCCTGCGACCGAGTCCCTCCCGTACGGAATCCTCGTGGCCCCGCCGGTGCTCGCCGGCGAGCTGTTCGACCTCGTGATCTGACCGACGCGCCTGAGAGGATCGCCGGAGCCAAGCTCGTGTTCGCCGACTCGCGTCTCCGATGATCGCGACATTCGCGGATCCGGGGTTCGGCGGGCGTGACCTGAGTCCAGCTGTTCCCAAGGTTCTCAGGAGTCTCGTCCGCGAACGTCTCGAACGGCGCAGGGCGATGTCCGTCGGCGAGCTGGTGCGCGAGGAAGGGGTCGGCCGGGTTTGGCGGATCCCCGCCGTCGATCTGGCCGCTCGAAGGCGCGTTGGCGGTCGTCGGCTGCTGGCTCTGGCGCCCGTTCAGGGCCTCGACCACCGCCAATCGCGGCCTCGACGACAGTCGGGCGAAGGTTCCCACCGACGTCGGCCGACCAGCCACCGAGGCTTCGTGAGCCTCGGCATGCGGCGGGTGGGATTCGAACCCACACGCCCTTGCGGGCAAAGCGTTTTGAGCGCTCCGAGTCTGCCGTTCCTCCACCGCCGCGGAGGGCCGGGACTATAGACGTAGAATCCCCGGTGGCTGATCCGATCAGGTCGTGATCCGGCCTGCGGGCGTGGTGGAATTGGTAGACACGCCGGCCTTAGGAGCCGGTGGGCGAAAGCCCTTGGGGGTTCGAGTCCCTTCGCCCGCATTCTGCTGATTTACAGGGCAATCGTACCGCGGGCGGCATCTCCTGGCACGGCTTGGAATCACTCTGTTCCCAGATCGTGTTCCCTAGGAGCATAGGGACCCGCTACGGCCGCGCCTTCCCAGTAGCCCCGGCGCGCGTGGTTTGGCGCGCACGTCGGAATCCCAAGCATGCTGATTCGGCAACCTTGGGCGGCCGACTGGAGCTGTCCGCTAGGTTGGCGGGAAGCCGGCTGGTCGGGTTGGGCGGTGACCGGCGCTCGGACCCAGTCGCGCACCCCGAAACAGCGGCGGCGCGGCCGGCTGCAACCACGGTTCCCGCCGGCCGCGCGCAGTATCCGCCGACGGGCGCGGCGCGCGCGTTGTGATCGGCTCCACGAATCACCGCGATATGCGAAACATATTTGTGTGAAGTGTCGTGGCGGCGTACTCTGTGCCCCGCGAGGTCCCTCTCTCTCCCAGGGAACCGCCAATGAGAGCCTCACAAGCGCCTCCGAGCCACCTTCCCTCGGGGGCGCTTGTGGCTTCCGTTGGCTCGAAACGCTGGAGATCGTTGCTTCCATCCCACCGACAAAAGTACAAGCGAGCACATCCGAACCCGCTGACCAGCGTTTCGTGCAATGCCGCTTGTCCGGCTGGTCCTGCGGATCTCGCGGCGCCGTGACAGATCGGACCACGATTGACCAGATCATCGGACCGACCGCGGCCGGCGACCACGCCACGCGTACCCTTAGCCGGACGAACGCCGACGACGAAGTCGGCGCGATCGTCGAGATCGACGGCGAGGGTGTCGGCGCCGGCGAGCCGGAGGATGTGATCGACATCGGGGCCGTGGCCGCCAACAGGCGCCAAGTAGACGCAACGCGGGTGGTGACGCGACCGGATGTCACGACGACGGATTGTCTTCGCCTGTTGCTGGCGGACATCGCCAGGGTCCGGCCACTTCCGGCCGGTCACGATATCGACCTGGCGAAGCGCGTTGAGCGCGGCGATCTGGTCGCGAAGGAAAGGCTGGCCGAGTCCCACTTGCGGCTCGTCGTAGCGATCGCAAAGCCCTATCGCGAACGGGGCCTCCCGTTCCTTGATCTGATCCAGGAAGGCACACTCGGCTTAATACGTGCCACGGAGAAGTTTGACTACCGAAGAGGCCACAGGTTCTCAACATACGCTGGCTGGTGGATCCGCCAGGCCATCGTGCGCGCGCTTGCTGATAAGGCACGCACGATCCGAGTTCCCGTTGGGCTCGTCGATAAGGTCAATGCGCTCAGCGCTGCCGAGTGGAGCCTAGTCAGCCGACTTGGGCGTGAGCCAACGGCTGACGAACTCGCCACGGCGACCGGGATGGACGCCAGCGAGATCGCCTCAATCAAGCATTCCACCCAGATGCCGATCTCGTTGGACAAGCCGCTCGGAGACGAGGACGGGCCTGAACTCGGCCAGCTGATCGTCGATGACCAGGCGGCCACCGCCTACGAGCGCTTCGCGACCAGCGCCTCTGCCGAGGCGCTACACATCGCACTCGGGCATCTTTCGGACCGGGCACGCCGCATCCTCGCGCTGCACTATGGCCTCGACGGAGAGATGCCCCTCACGCACGAGGAGATTGCCCGAACGTTCAACGTCACGCGAGAGCGCATTCGCCAACTCGAGAAAAGGGCCCTGGATGAGTTGCGCGCCCTGGACATCGTGTGGCAGGCGACGATCCTGCGAGAGCTGTCAACGATCGCTTGGCGGCTGACGATCATCATGTCGCAGCTGGTCATGATCGCGCAGCTGACGATCATCTTGCCGCTGGCCGTTGCGCGCCACGCGGCGCCCGAGCAGGAGCTGCGGCGAGTCTCGACCTGCCTGCCGGAGCTCGAACGCCTCCGCTGCGCCGCCCGGATCGCCGCTGGCGTGGGGTTCGCGCGCCAGACTCGAAATGTGTGACGCGCAAGCACCGCCGCCTGCATCACGTCAACGTCGCGACCACCGGACTCCGGCTCCCGTTCGCCGTCGGTGCGAGCGGTTTGTCCCGTGAGCGGCCCCATCAGGCGCAGGCCTATGAGCGCGCGTTTCGGCGGCGCCTCGTGGCTGCGCGGCGCAGGCCGCGGACGTCGTCGCCGAGCGCGGCACGCGAACAACCGATCGGCTGGCGCACTCCCCCACTTCATGCTTCCCTGCCGAATCCCCCCGCTGGGCACCGGCAGGCTGAGCCGCGCCGCGGCCCGACCCGCCGCCGCGGCTCCCCAGAGGGTGCGTCCGGGTTGAAACGACGACGTACGGAGCAGGAGTCTCCCGCACTCGGAGGTGAGATTCGCGCCGGCGACGCCGAGTCCAGGGAGGGTGACGTGGCCGTGTCAGCGAGCGCGGGACGCGCGCGACCGTTGAGCTGCTGAAGCGCGACGCGATCGTCCGGCGCCCGGCTCGTGCCGCCGTCCCGGGCAATGGTTTCGAGGGTCCGGCGCGGTGGCGTCGTCGGAGAGTATCTCGCCACGAACGCGCCGAACCCCTGAAGGGCCGGACGCCCAAGCGCCGCGCGCAAACGGGTCGACGGAGGGTTCTCGGCCCTACTGTCCGCGGGAGGGAGCGTCGGCGTATGAACGCGCCGGCACGGTTGCTTCTTCGATCAGGTTTGTTGGATGATGAGACTCGGACTCTCGACGGGCGCGCATGACGGCTGTTGGGAGCGCCTCGCTGAGGGCCTTCGCCGCGCAGACGACTGCCGCAGGTGCAGGTCCGCCGAGGTCAGCATCCGTTAGGGTTGTCGCTTCGAACTTTCATTCAACTTCATAAGCTGACGGGTACTTCTTGCCTGAACCGCCTCGACCGACAGCCAGGGAGGGCCAACCTGGACCCGTGCCTCCCGAGGCCGCGCCGAGCGCGGGACCGGCGGGCGGCCCAGCAACGTCGTCAGACATCCGCGCGGAGGAAATCGCTATGTTGCGCGCGCGCGGACTCAAACTGCACGAGATCGCCGAACACTTCGGGATTTCGGGAGCACGAGTGGGCCAGATTCTCGTGGCTCACGGCGGTCCCGACACGTCCCAAGCCGAGGCTGCCCGCCGACTTCGCGCCGAGCAGGATGCGATCGCGCGGATTGGGGAGCTGCTCGCAATCTGGCGCTCCGGCGCTCACGTCGTCGTCGCGGCTAAGGAGCTGGGACTGGAGCCCACAAGTTGCGCGGCGGCAATTGCGAAATTCGCGACCGACTCCGATCGCGCCGCACGCAGGGCGAGCATCGCGGGCCCCCGAGTTGCCGAACAGACCTACACCGACGATGACATCTACGACGCATTGATTTACATTGCGGTGCGCGTTGGCCGAACGCCGACCGTCAGTGAGTACGCCGTCGTCGCCCGCGAGCGAGGCTTCCCCAGCCCGCCGACCATCCGGCACCGCATGGGCAGCTGGTCAAGCGCAATCATAGGCGCCGGACTGGCGCCGCGTGCCAGCACGCGCTCCACGACGAGACGCTGGACCCAAGAGGCTTGCTGGGCGGCGCTTCGCACGGTCGTCGAAGAGATAGGCGTGATTCCGAGCGTGCGCGCCTACGATCGGCTGGCCTGCGGCCGCGTCGACCTGCCGTCCGCTGCGACGGTGCGCCATCGTCTAGGCCGCTGGGGCGCGGTCATCTCGCGGCTCGCGTTGGACTCGGATACTCCGGCCGAGTCCGCACCGCCGCGACATGAGGCGTCCTGAGCGACAAACCTCGCACGAACGCGGGTCCGTGCAGGATCGTCCGCCTGGGGACGTCAGACGCTACGGGCTTCGGAGCCGCGACCGGCGCGACAGGCCGAAGGCACAAGCGCCCTCCGGGGACAAGCTACCCGGAGGGCGCGTTGTGCGACTCCTCTCCAGTCACGATCCTCCCAGCGGAGGGAGGACGCGCGGACAGAGTACGCCGCCATCGCCGTCTTCACAAATACGTTTGGGGCTTCCTGGTGATTCGGCAGGCCGATCACAGAAATGCCCCCGGATCTGGCGCCCTAGAGGCGCGCGACAGCACGGACTCGTCGCACTCCGCCGGCCAACGAACCGACTGCCCCGATTCGCCGAACACCGAGGCGCCGCGCGGCGCGGGACGTCGCCCCATCGCGGCGGCCACGACGGCCGTCGTCGCGATGCCCGGCCCGCGCGGCGGGGCCGCGAGACGTGGCTGGGTCGTCGTGACGTCGCCGGCGGCGATCGTCCGGCCTTGACGAGGCTAGCTGAGCCTCGTTCTCGAGCGGCAACTGCTTCACCACCGCCGGGCGTTTGAGAGCCAAGCGGATACCCCCGTGTCAGAGCTCTCCCACCGCTACCCGGGGTGGCTGGACACGGGGCGGCCACCGTCAGCCGATCACGCCCGGACTCCCGCGCCCGGACTCCCGGGGGCGCGGTTGCGTGATCCGGAGCGCGACGATCGCGAAAGCGGGACAGCGCTCCGGTCGCAGGCGTACTCGGCCACCGTCCAGTCCACGCCCGCGACGCCGCCCTAGCGACCGCCCAGCCCCGGCTCAGGCCTGCACTGGCGAGAGCCCGTGAGCGCAGACCGCACGGCGTCGTCGTCACGCCGGCTGCGTTGCCGGTGCAGAACCGAAACGATCACTGAGCCGTTGGCCCCGCGATGTGAAACGGCTTGGTACTAGGGACCCACGGCCAACAGCTCACACAGTACCACCCAAAAGTGGTTCTTTTGCTAGATTGGCTTCGTGTTTGTCGATTGGGAAGCTTGCGCTGGGGCAGCAGGCGTACTACGAGAAGCAGGTCGCCCAAGGCCGCGACGACTACTACACGGGCCGTGGGGAGGCAGCTGGTGAGTGGGCCGGGGCGGGCGCGGCGGAGCTCGGCTTGGAGGGCCAGGTTGAGGCCGGGCAGTTCAGCGCGCTGCTTGAGGGCCGCGACCCGCGAGACCCCGACTCGGGGTTGCGGGCGAGCAACAGCCAACCGGCGGTTGCAGCACTTGATCTGACCTTCTCTGCGCCGAAGTCGGTCAGCGTGCTGTTCGCTGTCGCGCCGGCGGAGGTCTCGGCAGCCCTGGTCGACTGCCACGAGGAGGCGGTGCGGGCGGCGCTCGGGTATCTCGAGGACGAGGCGGTCTTCGTGCGCCGCGGGAAAGGCGGGGTGCGGTTCGAGCACGCCGGGGGTCTGATCGCGGCTGCGTATCGCCATCGGATGAGTCGGGCGTTGGATCCGCAGCTGCACACGCATGTCGTCGCTGCGAATCTCGCGCGGGGCGGGGACGGCCGGTTCACGGCTCTCCATCACCCGTCTATTTACCGCGCCGCGAGGACGGCCGGCTACCTGTACCAGGCGCACCTCCGCTCCGCGGTTCGCGACCGTCTCGGCCTCCAGTGGGGACCGGTCGTAAAGGGCGCCGCCGAGCTTCGCGAGCTGCCGGTCGAGGTGCTTCGGGTGTTCTCGCAGCGCCGCGCTCAGGTGGAGGCCGCGATCGCTGCGCGAGAGGCCGATCTCGGTCGTGAGTTGACGCTCGCGGAGCGCTCGACGTGGGGCGCGATCGCTACCCGGGACCGCAAGGAATACGGAGTCGCGACGCACACCTGGCGAGAGGAGATGACCGCGCGCGCCGCCGAACACGGGCTCGACCGGAAGCTCGTCGACCGGGTCATTCTCGCCGGCGAAAATCGGTTGGGCAGCGGCGCGGTCGCCATCGACGGTGCGCTCGAATTTGAGGGGCGCGGGGTGGGGGAGGCCGAGCTCGCAGATGTACTCGTCGGGCCGTCGGGCTTGACGGAGCTGGCGAATACATTCGACCGCGGGAGCGTGCTGCGCGCGTTCGCCGAGTCCGCGTCGCAGGGCGCGCGGGTCGACGTGGTGCGCGAGCTCGGCGAGCGCTTCGCCGACCGGGACGACGTCCTCGCCACAGCGACCGCGGCGATGACGAGCGCGGATCTTGTCGCTCGCGAAAAGGCGTTGATCGATGTCGCGACGAGTCGCGTCGGCGAAGGCATCGGGTTGTTCCCCGACGACGCGCTCGATGGTTCGTCCCGCACACTTAACGCCGGTCAGGTGCGCGCCGTGCGGGCGGTCGTCGGGTCGGGCAACGGCGTCGACGTGATCGAGGCACTCGCCGGGACCGGCAAGACCTATACCGCCGGCGCCCTTCGCGAACTCTATGAGGACGCGGGCTACACGGTGATCGGCGTCGCGCCGTCCGCGCGGGCCGCCAGGGAGCTCACCGAGCAGGCCGGCATCCCGTCGCTGACGCTCGACAGCCGCCTCCTCTCGATCAGCAACGGCCGCGCCCTCCCGGACCGATGCGTCGTCATTTTCGACGAGGCCGGCATGGCGTCCACGCGCCAAAGCGAGCTGCTCCTCGCGCACGCCGCAGGCGTCGGGGCCAAGATGATCGTGATCGGCGACCCCGGGCAGCTGCCGTCGGTCCAAGCCGGCGGCTGGCTCCGCGCACTCGCCCGGCGACTCGGCGCCGTGCAGCTCACCGAGGTGATGCGCCAGCGCGACCCGGCGGAGCGGCACGCGCTCGCAGCGTTGCACGACGGTAATCCGCAGCACTGGATCGACTGGGCCACCGACCAGGGACGCATCGAAGTGGCCCCGGACGACCGCGGCGTGCTCGACCAGGCCGTCGCCGAGTGGGCGGCCGGCGTGGATGAGCACGGCATCGAGCAGTGTGTCTTGATCGCCCGCAGCAACGAGACACGCCGCGCACTCAACGAGCTCGCCAGAGACCACCGCCAAGCTGCCGGCCTACTCGGCGAGGACCGCACGTACGGACCGGTCACGGTCGCCGTCGGCGATCGCGTGATCTGCCGCAGCAACGAGCGTGATCTCGACGTCGACAACGGCATGCGCGGCACCATCCGCCACACCGACCAGCGCGGCGTGGTCCTTGAGACCGACGCGCACACGATCCGCGAATTGCCGGCCGCCTACGTCGCCGAGCACGTCGAACACGCCTACGCCCTGACCGGCCACGGGATGCAGGGCGCGACCGTCGAGCAGGCGACCGTCGTCGCGGATGTCTCGGAGCTAACCTCGATTGCCGGTCCGGTAATCGGATTGAGGCTTATCGGGCGGGGAAGCTGTAGGTGAGGGTGCGGCCGTCCCACCAGGGGACCTCGATTCGGCGGTTTTGGTAGCCGGCTTGGAGGAGGGCGGGGGTGTGGGTG
>DASZKP010000053.1:0-18013 GCA_035553395.1 Solirubrobacteraceae bacterium
GCCGACGCGCGGCTGGCGGGGTTGTCGTTCCGCCAGGCCCTGCTCGTCGGTCTCTCCCAGGCCGGCGCCCTGATCCCGGGGATCTCCCGGTCGGGCGTGTCGATGGGCGGCGGACTCCTGGCCGGGCTCGACAACGAGGACGCCGCCCGTTTCGCCTTCCTCCTGGCGACGCCGATCATCGGGGCGGCCGCACTGCTCAAGCTTCCCGGGCTGCTCGGGTCGGCCGGCAACGGGATCCGCGGACCGGCGCTGGTCGGCGCCCTCTGTGCCGGGCTGACGACCTTCTTCGCCGTGAAGTTCCTCCTGCGGTTCTTCGAGACCAGCAGCCTCCGGCCGTTCGGGATCTACTGCATCGCCGCCGGCCTCGCGTGTCTGGCGATCTTCGCCGCCGGCGGCTGATCCGGCCGGGACGGACTCAGGCCTGGAGGCTCCCGGGGTCGAGGCCGTCGACCTGCTGGTCACCCGGCGGGAGAGCGTCGAGCGCCTCGAGCTCGAAGCGGAGCTGACGGACGAGCGCGTGATCGGGGATCTGCGTCTCGAGGTCCTCCAGGCTGGCGAGGTAGTGGCCGAGCTTGCGCTCCCCGTCGGCCGGATCCGGCTCGGCACGGCTGCGGGCCTGGGCGATCCTCGAGCGCAACTCGCGAATCTTGGCGACGTGGTCGGCCGCCGAGACCGCGCCGGCCGCCGGCCCCTCGGCCGAGATCTGCGACCGGAGGGCCGCCTTGCGAGCCTCGAACGGCTCGATCGCCGGATCCTCGGTCAGCGCGACCACGAGTCCCGCGACCCGGCTGCCGAACTCCCGGCGGATCTCGTCCGGAGTCGCGGACGTCTTCTCGAGGACGTCGTGGAGCACGCCGGCGACGATCACGTGCTCCGGGCACCCGGCCGCGTCGAGCAGGGCGCCGACCTCGAGCGGATGGACGATGAACGCCGCCTCGTCCGATTCCCGCCGCTGGCCGGCGTGGCGCCGGGCGGCGAACCGGTAGGCCGCGCCGACCGCGGGGAGCCGTTTGACGAACGATGGCGCCTGCTCGGCCGGCATTACGTGCACGAACCTCTCCTCTTGCGGCCGACCGACCTGGGGCCGGCCCGGTCGTGTCCGGTATGACCGGCGCGAGCCTAGCGGGAAAGCTCGGGCGGCCGGCGGCCGGCGGCCGGCGGCGCGGCGCCGGGCGGCGGGCGTCGTTCAGTCGAGCATCAGCTCGAGCGCGGCGGCCGTCGCCGGGCTCGACGTCTGGGGAATCCCCTGGTGGAGCAGGAAGCGCGGGTTGGCCTGGGTCAGGCGCCACGCCTGGATCGACGAGGCGCCGGCTCGCATCGCGAGCTCGAAGCCCAGCCGGAGCGTCTGGCTGCGGCTGCCGGGGTGGCCGTCGGACGCGATCACGTAGGCGAGCCCCGACCTGAGCAGGTGGACGGCCGTCTCCTGGACGGACAGGCCGTGGTTGCCGAGCAGCGAGCAGACGTTGATCTGGAGCACTGCGCCGGTCCGCAGTTGGCCCCGGAGGAGGTCGAGCCCACCGTCGTCGAGCAGTCGGCCGGCGCGCTCGGGGTGGGCGATCACGAGGCCGTAGCCGCGGGCGCGGAGGCCGTCGCAGATCCCGATGAAATGGTCGCCGACCCCGCCGAACGGCGACTCGAGCAGGAGCCAGCGGCTTCCGGCGGGTCCGTGGCCGAGGATCTCGAGCTCGTCGTCGGTCAGCCCGGCGGCCGACCGCGGGTGGATCTCGCCGCCGGCGTGGAGGCGGACGCCGAGCGAGCGCTTGTCGATCGCCTTCTGGAGGTCGGCAACCCGCCCGGGGATGGTCGCGATCTCGAGCGGCCAGGACGGGCTGACGTGCGGAGTGACGGTCACCTCGCGGACGCCCTCGACCGCCAGGCGGCGGGCGTAGACGAGCGCGTCGTGCTCGTCCTGGGCGCCGTCGTCGACGCCGGGAAGAAGGTGGAGATGCAGGTCCACGTAGGACATCTGGCATGGTTCCTTTCTGGCGGATCTTCGATGCCCGCCGGTTTGGCCTTTCGTACTCCGCCGACCGTATCACCCGCAAACCGCACTTTTCGCCGGCCGGCGGATCCTTCACGGCCGGGTAACACGCCGGCCCGGCAGGCGCCCGATCCCATGACCCAGCTCGACCAGATCCGATGAAGCCCGAGCGAGCCCACCGGCGGACCGCCTGGGCCGCCGCGCTCGGCCTGTCCGGCCGGGCGCTCCGCATGGCCCGGGTCAAGACGGGCTTCCTCGCGACCCTCCTGATCGGGCTGATCCTGTTCTTCGAGCACCGCTTCGCTTGGACCGGCGAGAGCCCGTCGAACCCGACCAACACCCTCCACCACTTCAACGTGCCGATCCGGGCGGCCGCCGTCGTGGCCGCCGTCGTCCTCGGCTGGGCCTTCGCCCGGGACGTCCCGCGGGCCCTCGGGCCGATCCTCCTGCGCCACATGGACCCGTCGGTCGCCGGCACCGCCGGGTTCCTGCTCCGCCTGGCCACGGTCGCGGTGACCGCGATCATCGCGGCCGGGTTCGCCGGCGAGGACCTCCGCGGCCTGCTCGTCGGCGGGGCCTTCACCGCGGTCATCGTCGGTCTCGCGGCCCAGCAGACGCTCGGCAACCTGATCGCCGGCAGCGTGCTCCTCACGGCCCGGCCGTTCCGCGTCGGCGAGCGAGTCCGCCTCCAGGGCGCGCCCGGCCGGATCGAGGGCCTGGTCAGCACCGTCGGCCTGCTGTACACGTCGTTTGCCGACGGCGACGAGCGGATCATGGTTCCGAACAGCGTCGTTCTCAACTCGGCGCTGACCCCCCTGCGCGAGCCCGACTCGGTCACCCTGCGGGCGCGCCTGCGGGCCGGGACCAAGCCGGGCGACCTCCAGCGGCTGATCGAGGACGCCCTGACCACGCCGCTGCGCGCGAGCCCGAGCGTGACCCTGATCGAGCTCGACGGGGACGAGGTGATCGTCCAGATATCGGCGACGCCGATGAGCTCGGAGGACGGCGCCGAGCTCGCCAGCGAGCTGCTCGAGGTCGTCGCCCGGGAGACCCCGCCGTCGTCGGACGCGGCGGATCCGGCCGGGCCCGCCGAGGCCGAAGCTGCGCCGACACGTTCGCCGGCCGAGCAATCCGCGGCCGCTGACCCGGCTCAGCCGGAAGGACCCGAAGCCGCTCCGAAAACTCGATAGCGGGCATACAGGTGGCTCTCGAGCTCGAGCAGGCCGACCAGCTCCAGCCGCGTCGCGACCGCCGGGCCGTCGACGATCGTGAGGGGGTCCGGCCCGCCGAGGAGGAGCGGCGCGGTCGAGAGGAAGACCTCGTCGATCAGATCCGTGCGCAGCAGCTCGGCGTTCAGCGTGGGCCCGCCCTCGGTGACCAGCGACCGGACGCCGAACTCGTCGCGCAGCCGGCGGACGAGTGGGCCGACTTCGGGTCCGCGGACATATGAGACCCGGGCCGCGCACGGGGGGATCTCGCCGGCGGACGGGGTCAGGATCACGAGGTGGGAGCTGGGATCGGAGAGGATCGGCAGGTCCGGGTCAAGGCTCAGGCTCCGGCTGACGGTCACCGCCAGCGGCTGCGGCTCGAGCCCGCGGGCCGCGCGTTCGGCGAGCAGTTCGGGGTCGCGGATGATCGGTCCGTACCGCTCGATCCTGAACGTCTGAGCCCCGGCCATGACAGCGTCCGCCCGGGTGCGGAGGGCGTGGAAGAGCTGGCGGTCGCCGGTGTTGCCGAGCTTGGCCGTCCGCCCGGCGAGCGTCGCCCGGCCGTCGAGGCTCGTGATCATGTTGAGGCTGACCCGCGGTCGGTCGCCCGGGTCGAGCGCCGGCGGGTCGAGGTGGTCGAGCCAGTCGGCGGCCGTGTGCGGCCGGCCTGGCGGCAGGAGGCAGGAGAAGCGGACCGGGCCGCCGGATTCCATTCCGACGCCCGCCGGTCCGTCCGCCCGTTGCCGGTCGCTACTCGCCGCCGGCCGCGGGATCCAGCTTGAGCGCGGCCGAGTTGATGCAGTAGCGCAACCCGGTCGGCTTGGGGCCGTCCTCGAAGACGTGGCCGAGGTGGCCGTCGCAGGCCGAGCAGAGGACCTCGGTCCGCTTCATGAAGAACGACCGATCCGTCTCGGTCTTGACGTTCTCGGCGTCCGCCGGAGCGTAGAAGCTCGGCCAGCCGGAGCCGGAGTCGAACTTCTCGTCCGAGCGGAACAGCTCGGCCCCGCATCCGGCGCACCTGTACGTACCGTCGACCTTCGACTTGTCGTACTCGCCGGTGAACGCCCGCTCGGTGCCCTTCTCCCGCAGGACGCGGTACTGCTCGGGCGAGAGCTCCTGCTTCCACTCCTGATCTGATTTGCTCACCTTGTTGGACATGCCTCAATCCTAGCGGTCGGGTCAGCGGCGGCGGGCGTGTTCTCCGGCGTGTAAGCATTCACCCGCCGATGGACGAACCCGTCTTTCAGACCGACGCCGGCGGGTTCCTGCCAACCGACCACGGCCGCGGCCCTTGGGATCCGAAGGCCCTCCACGGCGGCGCGCCGGCAGCCCTCCTCGCGCGGGCGGTCGAGCGCTTCGAGCCCGACCCGAGCCTGCGGGTCGCCCGCCTGTCGTACGAGTTCCTCCGGCCGATCCCGCTCGCCCGGCTCGAGCTCGAGATCGAGCTGCTGCGGCCGGGCCGTCGGGTCCAGCTGGTCGGGGCCAGCCTGCGGGCAGCGGGAGTCGAGGTCTGCCGGGTGAGCGCCCTGCGGGTGGCGAGGACGCCTGCGGATCTCGGTTCGATGTCGATTGTTCGGACCGGGGGTTGGCCGGCGCCGGAGACGTTGGCAACCACGCCCTTCAGACTCGGGCGGGCCGACGGGCCGAGCTTCGCCACGACCGGCGTCGAGATGCGCTTCGCCCGGGGTGGCGTGCAGGCCGGGCCGGCGGCGGTCTGGATCCGCCTGCGGCGGCCGATCGTCGACGGCGAGCAGCCGAGCCCGCTGATGCGGGTTGCGGCGGCCGCTGACTTCGGCAACGGCGTGTCGTGGGAGCTCGACTTCCGGCGGTTCGTCTTCATCAACCCGGATCTGGTCGTCGGGCTCTGGCGGGAGCCGACGACCGACTGGGTCCTGCTCGACGCGGCGACGCGGGCCGAGGCGGGCGCGGGTGCGACGGCGTTCAGCGGGCTCCACGACGCCGGTGGTCAGCTCGGCGTCGCGGTCCAGTCGCTGCTCGTCGCCGGTCGGCCGGATCCGGCGAATTAGCCGCGAAGAGGCCGCACTCGCCAGTCTTGCGGCCACCTGCTACCGTCCGGCCGGAAATTGCCGGGCATGGACCGGCGCAAGCAGTCCAGGCGTTCGCAGGTCGAAGCTTTTCTGAAGCATCCTCCGCGTCGCTGGTACGGACACAGACAGTGGAGGAACGCAATGCCTACGGGCACCGTGAAATGGTTCAGCGACGACAAGGGGTTCGGCTTCATCACCCCTGACGACGGCGAGAAGGATCTCTTCGTGCATCACACCGGGATCACCGGCGACGGGTACCGGTCCCTTCAGGAGGGTGCCAAGGTCTCCTACGACGCCGAGGCCGGCGACAAGGGGCCGAAGGCCGTCAACGTCACGGCTCTCTGACCTGCGCCTCGTGGCGTAGCAGCCTCTCCGAAGCCCGCGATTCGCGGGCTTCGGTCGTTCGCGGGAGCGTTTGCCGCCCGGCCGGCGGATCTGCCGCCGGGGGTTTTGTGTGTGCGGTGTGTTTTCGCTTGCTTAAGGCCGTGTTCCCGGCCTGCGAGGCCCAGCGGGCCTGCGCGGTCCGGCCGGTATCCTCGTCGGTGGTCTGCGGTGGGTGGCAGGGCTCGCTGCGGGCGCCGCCGACTCATTGCACCTCTCCAAATGTCAAACGAGGCGACAACTAGCGGCGGCTCGGTCGCCTCGGGCGGCCTGCCAACCAACGGTCGGCCGCCGGTCGGCGAACGCCGGGTCGGCCCTGGTCCGGGTGGGGGCCTGGGCGGGGGCGCGGCGGCCGAGCGGGGATCGGGCCGGCCGCCGAGCGGGTCGCTGGCGTTGGTCGCCGGGAACGTCGCGCTCGGGGCGATGGTCGTCCTGAGTCTCGCGATCGTCGGGATCGCCGCGTCCCGGGCGTCGATCCTCTCGCCGCCGAGCCACATCGAGTTCCCCGGGTGGATGGCCGGGCCGCTCGGCTTCATCGGCCGTCCGCTCCACCCCGGCCAGACAGCGCTCAAGCTGATCCTGAGCTTCGCGGCCGGCGGGATGTTCGTCGGCTATCTCGTCGTGCTCGCGTCGGTTTCCCGCCTGCGCGCACGCGTGGCGATCGGCGCCGTCGTCGCGATCCAGGTGATCTTCGTCCTCGGGCCGCCGCTGTCTCTGACCGACGCGTTCAACTACCTCAACTACGGTCGGATGGAGATCGTCCACGGGCTCAACCCGTACACGACGATCCCGGCGCTCGAGCCGCCGAGCGATCCGACCTTCCTGCTGAGCAACTGGCACCAGCTGCTGAGTCCGTACGGGCCGCTGTTCACGATCTTCAGCTTCGCCCTCGTCCCGCTCGGCGTGGCCAAGGCGTTCTGGGCGCTGAAGATCAGCCTGATGGTCGCCAACCTCGCGACGCTCCGCCTGGTCTGGCGGTGCGCCGAGCTGCTCGGCCGCGACCCGCTCGCGAGCACCCTGTTCGTCGGCCTCAACCCCCTCGTCGTGGTCTGGGGGCTCGGTGGTGATCACAACGACTTCTTCATGGTCTTCCTCGTGATGCTCGCCTTCTACCTCCTGCTCGAGGCTCGCGCCCGCCGGGCCGGGGTGGGTGCGGTCGGCCGGCACGAGGCCGCTGAGACGGGGGAGCTCGGCGGGGCTGGGGAGTCCGGCGAGGCCGGGGGCGGGGGGCGCCTGGCGTCGTTTCTCGACGGCGCGCCGCGCCCGATCGGGTCGGGCGAGGCCGGGCCGGGGCGTGAGTTCGGGGCGGGCTTCGCGCTGATCGCGGCGGTCGCGATCAAGGCGTCGGCCGGAATCCTCCTACCGGTCGTCCTGCTCGGCGCCGGCCGGCGCGTGCGGGTCCTGGCCGGGATGGTCGCCGGGGCGATCGTGCTCGGCGGAGCGTCGCTCTACGCGTTCGGCCTCCACCTGCCGAACCTCGCCCAGCAGAGCACGCTGACGACGCTTGCGGGACTCCCCAACGTCGTCGGGTCAGTCCTCGGGCTCGGCGGGGAGAACGACGCGATGAAGACGATCCTCGACGGCGTGCTGGCCGTCGCGATCGTCGCGTGCGCCGCCTGGTCTTGGCGGACCCGGAGGTGGATCGCGGCCAGCGGGGTGGTCACGCTCGTTCTCCTGGTCACGCTCAGCTGGGCCCTCCCGTGGTACGTGCTCTGGCTGCTTCCGCTCGCCGCGCTCGCCCGCGGGCGGGGGCTGCGGGCCGCCGCGCTCGCCCTGACCCTCTACCTCTTCCTGATCTGGATGCCAGAGATGACCGCGGTGATCCATGCCTTCGACTACAAGCCGAGCCTGACCAGGCTGGGCCAGGAGCGCCAGCAGAAGACCCTGCTGCTGCTCCACTGAGCTCGTCGGGGCCGAGGGCGCCCGCCACGGATCGAGGTGGATCGGGGTGAGAGCGGCCGGCTGTCGGCGGTGACGGCCGAGGCCGGTGGGTCCTGGACCGGGGTGGCGGCGGGTGCCGGTGGGTCGTGGGTCGAGTGGCGGTGGGTCAGTGGTCGGCCACGACCGAGGCCGGCGGGTCAGTGGTCGGCGACGTACCCGCCGTCGGGCGCGATCTTCATGCCGGCGTTGACCCAGGCGACGATTCCGCCGTCCAGCGTGTAGGCCTCGTAGCCGGCGCCCCGGAAGGCCTGGGCGGCCATCGCCGAGCGGGCGCCGAGCCGGCACTGGAAGACGACGGGCTTGAGGGCGTCGATCGTCTCCGACTGGGATGCGAGCCGCTCGAGCTCGATGTGGCGGCTGCCGGGGATGTACCCGGCGGTTCGCTCGTAGGTCTCCCGGACATCGATGAAGTCGGCGCCTTCGGCGAGCAGCTCAGCCGCCCGCTCGGGGCCGATCGACATCTCTGGGGCGTCGAAAGTGCTCACCCGCAAAGCCTAGCCGTCCGCGTCGACGGACGCCTGGTCAGGCGGTCGATCGGCGATCTGGGACGTGCGATCATTGAGCCGTGCACCGCGCGCGCTGGAGATCGGCTGGAGTCCTCGCGGTGGCCGTAGCGAGCGCCGGGTGTGGGGGTGCGGCAAAGGCCGGCTCGAGCGCCGCAACGCCGAAGACGGCACCGGGGGCGGTCGGCCAGTCCAAGGCGGCGGGGGCGGCCGGTCAGGCCAAGGCGGCGGGGGCGGCCGGTCAGCCCAAGGCGGCGGGGGCAGCCGGTAAGCCGGCCGCGGCGGCGGCGGGCGGTGGGAGGACGAACGGCGGCGATGGCCAGGCCCAGGCACAGACCCGGGGCGGCGGAGCGCCGTCGCCGGCGGTCGTGGCAGTGATTCGCAACTGGTCCTCACAGCTCGCCGGTGGCCACGTCGCGGCGGCGGCGACGTATTTCGCGACGCCGAGCCTGCTTCAGGTCGACCCGAGCCAACCGGGGGTGACCCTGCGGACGCGGGCGGACGTCGTGGCCGCGAACCAGGCCTTCCCGTGCGGGGCGAAGCTGGTGACGTCGCGGGTCGTCGGGGGCTACGTCGACGCGCTGTTCGTGCTCGGCAACCGGCCGGGCGGCGGACCAGGCGGGTGCGGGGCCGGGACCGGCCAGACGGCGCGGGTCGCCTTCCAGATCAAGTCCGGCAGGATCGTCGAGTGGCTGCGGATCCCGAACGAACCGGGCGACAGCGCTCACGACCGCCCGGGGGCGGTGGCGCCGCCGCCCGCGCCGAGCGGCCCGGGGTCGGGAGTCTCGGCGGTCTGATGGGGACGCCTCCGCTGCGACGGATCCTCGGCTGCGCCGGCGTCGCGCTGTGCGTCGGCCTGACGGCCGTCTGGATGCTCGAGGGACCGGCGACCAACCCGTCGCTCCGGGTGCTCGAGTTCGTCGCGACGCTTGTCGTCGGCGTCGCCGCGCTCGGCGCGGCCGTCGCGCTGGCCACGACCCGGCTCGCCGGCTGGGGGGACGCGGCGAGCGAGGCGGAGTTCGAGCTGATCGTCCAACGGTCCGAGCGCCTGGCCAGCGACGGGCTGGCGGTCGCCCCGGACGAGGGAGAGTTCCTCGAGCTCGACCCGCTGTCTGACGACGACTTCGCCGAGCTGGTCCGCGACGCTCTCGACGACCTGCCGGACCTGCTCCAGAATGCTCTGCGCCACGTCGCCGTGGTGATCTCCGATCGCGGCCGCCGGGTCGGCGCGTACGGGCTCTACCAGGGAGACGGCGTCTACCGAGACGACCATCCCGACCGGATCGTGATCTTCCGGGACACGCTTCGCCGGGACTTCGGCCACGATGCCGACGCCCTGCGCGACCAGGTCACCCGGACTGTCCGACACGAGCTCGCCCACCACGTCGGGTTCGATGAGATGGGCGTCCGCGGACTCGGCCTCTAGCGCCCCGCCACTGCGGAGGCCCGCCGCGTCTCGCGTACGATGGATCAGGCCCGCCTCGCAACCTCAGGAGCTGGAAATCGCATGCCCGAAGCCGTGATCGTCGATGCCGTCCGAACGCCGATCGGACGGGCTTTCAAGGGCTCGCTCAAGGACGTCCGGGCCGACGACCTGGCCGCGATCCCGCTGCGGGCCCTGCTCGAGCGCAATCCCAAGCTGGATCCGCAGATGATCTCCGACGTGGTCATGGGCAACGCCTTCGGGACCGGCGAGCAGGGCTACAACATCGGCCGCAACGCCGCCCTCCTCGCCGGCCTGCCGTTCGAGGTGCCGGCGTGCACGATCAACCGATTCTGTGCGTCGTCCCTCCAGAGCCTGCGAACCGCGTTCCACGCGATCACCGCCGGCGAGGGCGACATCTACATCGCAGCCGGCGTCGAGGCCGTCTCCCGGGCCTCGGGCGGGGAGTTCGCGTTCAACTCGCAGCTCGACGGGTCCGAAGGCTCGATCTGCAACGTATACATCCCGATGGGGCTGACCGCCGAGAACGTCGCCGAGCGCTACGGCGTCAGCCGCGAGGCCCAGGATGCGTGGGCCGTGACCTCGCAGAACCGGGCCGTTGCCGCCCGGGACTCTGGCCATTTCGACGCGGAGATCGTCGGCGTCACGACGCCCGACGGCGCGGTCGTGACCGCCGACGACGGGCCCCGACCCGGCACGACGCTCGAGCGGTTGGCCGAGCTCAAGCCGGTCTTCAAGCCGGACGGGACGGTCACGGCCGGCAACGCCTGCCCGCTCAACGACGGGGCAGCCGCCGTGCTCGTGATGAGTGAGACCCGGGCAGCCGAGCTCGGCTTCGAGCCGCTCGCCCGGATCGTGGCGTCCACGGTTGCCGGGGTTCGCCCCGAGTACATGGGGATCGGCCCGATTCCGGCGATCCGGGCCCTGCTCGCCAAGACCGAGATGACGATCGACCAGATCGACGTCGTCGAGATCAACGAGGCGTTCGCCGCCCAGATCGTCCCCTGCAAGGACGAGCTGGGGATCGCCGACGAGCAGCTCAACCCGTTCGGCGGGGCGATCGCCCTCGGCCACCCGTTCGGGATGACGGGGGCGAGGATCATGACCACCCTGCTTAACGACCTCCGGGCGACCGGCGGCCGGTACGGCATCGAGTCGATGTGCGTGGCCGGAGGGATGGGGCAGGCGATGATGATCGAGTGGCTGGGCTGAGTCGCGGTTGGCGACGGCACGGGCGACCGGCTGGCCGTCGGGCAGCTGCAACCAGCTGCGGGCGCCACTCGTGAAGGAGCTGTATCTGTCGTCTGAAAGAAGTACTTGCAAGCGGCAAGCAACTTTCTCTGCGGTCTCGACATCGTTCTCGATCTTCGCGCGGACTCGACCCGCGCCCGTGGTCCTCTGGCCCGCCGCCCCGGCCGGCTCCCGCCCTGAATGGCGAGATCGTGCCCGCCAGAACGGCCACTACGGGATCCTGGCGAGCGCCGCCTCGAACACCCCGTAGGCGTCCGCGTCGAACAGCCAGAAGCGCGCCTCGCGAACCTCGGGCCGGGCGGCGAGACCAGCGCTCACGGCGGCCAGCGCGACGTCGGCCGCCGCCTCCAGCGGGTACCCGTAGACGCCGGTCGAGATCGCCGGGAACGCCACCACCGCACAGCCGCGATCCGCGGCGAGCTCGATCGCCTGGCGGTAGCAGCCGGCCAGCAACTCGGACTCGCCGATCTGTCCGCCGCGCCAGACCGGACCGACCGCGTGGATGACGTACCGCGCCGCCAGCCGGCCGGCACCCGTGACCTTCGCCGCGCCGGTCTCGCAACCCCCCAGCAGCCGGCACTCGCGGAGCAGCGCCGGGCCCGCCGCCCGGTGGATCGCCCCGTCGACGCCGCCGCCGCCCAGCAGGCTCGAGTTCGCGGCGTTGACGATCGCATCGGCTTCGGCGTCCGTCGTCAGGTCTCCGAGGTGCAGGGTGATCGCCACGCCCGTCACTACGCCACGGCGGCTCCCTTCAGCCTGCCGGTGAAGTCGTCGGCGGCCATCACCTCTGAGAACATCGGGTAGTCGAAGCGGATCGCGTTGGCGTGCTCCTCGGTCGACGTCGCCGCGACGCAGTCCGCCAGGGTGATCACGTCGTAGCCCTTCTCGTATCCCGTACGCATCGTCGATTCGACACAGCAGTTCGTGAGGAAGCCGCACAGCGCGATCGTCGTGATGCCGCGGGCCCGGAGGATGAAGTCGAGGTTCGTCGTCGCGAATGTGTCGAGCCCGCGCTTGCCTTCGACGACCACGTCGCCGGCCTGCGGGGCGAGCGCGTCGTCGATCTCCGCGCCCCAGCCGCCCTTGACGAATGCAGTGGAGTCGACGACGCCCTTGAGGATCCCGTACGGGTGGCGCGAGAGCTCGCCATAGCCCGGCGCGAACGTGATCGGCGCGTGGACGATCAGCGCTCCGGCCGCCCGGGCGGCCTCGGCCACGCGGCGGGTGTTCTCGAGCATCCCGGTCTGCTCCATGACGTCCGCGACGGCCCCGTGGAGGGCACCGCCGTCCGAGGTGAAGTCGTTCTGGTATTCGATCAGCACGACAGCGGTGGACTTCGGGTCGACGGGCACTGGATTCCTTTCTCCGCGGGAGGACGTCTGAGCGACTCTAGCCGCCCGCGATCGACCCGAGTCGGGCTGGACTCAGACGCGGACTCGACGTCGACGGCGTCGCATGGTCGCGCTCGAAACTCGATCACTCCGACCGACCCGACGCCGTCGGCTCGCCGGGACGCAGCTCCATGACGACGTGGGGGCCGATCTGCGGGAGGTCGAACTCGTCGGAGACGACGCGCAGCCCGGCCCGCTCGTAGAGTCGCCTGGCCAGCGTCCGGGCGTTGCACCAGATGCGTTCGGCCCCGTGGGCGGTCGCGTGGCGCAGGAGCTCGTCGAGGACCGCCGTCCCGGCGCCACGGCCGCGGGCGTGGGGCGCCGTCGCCATCCCGCGGACCCGCCAACCGCCGGGTTGCCCGTCCGGTGCGACGAGCCCGACACCGATCAGCTCTGCCCCGTCGAACGCGCCGACCGCGAAGGCGTCGACGGCTTCGCCGGCAGTCATCTCCACGACGGTCTGGTGCGGGCGCAGGACGGCCTGACGCAGATCCCGGGTCTGCGCGACGGGCACCGACCGCACGTCGAGACCCGGCACGCCGAACCTCCGGTCGGATCCGCCGCTGGCCGGCCTAGTCGACCGGCCGCGACAGCGACAGGGCGAACAGATCGTCGTCGTCGGTGTGCCAGTCGGTCAGCTCGAGCCCGGCTGCGCCGAGGTCGGTCTCGACCCGGGCGCGGGTGAACTTCGCGCTGATCTCGGTCCGCAGCTCCTCGCCGGTCGCGAACTCGATCTGGAGGCCGAGCGAGGCGATCACGACGTCCTGGGGCTCGCGGGACCGCAGGCGCATCTCGATCCACTCGTTGCGCGCGTCGAAGAACGCGACATGCTCGAAGCGGGCGGGGTCGAAGTCGGCCTCGAGCTCGCGGTTGACGACGCGGAGCATGTTCAGGTTGAACTCGGCCGTCACGCCCTGCGAATCGTCGTAGGCGGCTTCGAGGACGGCGGCGTCCTTGACCAGGTCGGTACCGAGCAGGAGCCGGTCGTCCGGCCCGAGCAGCCCGGCGACCGAGCGCAGGAAGCGGCGGCGGCTACCGGGCGCGAAGTTGCCGATCGTCCCGCCGAGGAAGGCGACGATCCGCGGGCCCGACGCCTGGGGCACGCGATCCAGGTGGCGCTCGAAGTCGCCGATCACCCCGTGTACCCGCAAGCCGGGGTACTCGTCGACCAGCTCGGAAGCGCAGTCGCGGACGACGCCTTCGGTGACGTCGAGCGGAACGTAGCGCTCGAGCGTCCCGGCCCTGGCCATCGCATCGAGCAGGACCCGGGTCTTGCTCGCCATCCCCGACCCGAGCTCGACGAGCTCGACGGCGCCGGTTGCCTCGATGATCCGGTCGGCGTCCCGCTCGAGGATCGCCCGCTCGGTTCGCGTCTGGTAGTACTCGGGCAGCCCGCAGATCTGGTCGAACAGCTCGGCTCCCCGCTGGTCGTAGAAGTGCTTGGGTGGGAGCTCCTTGAACGGCTTCGTCAGACCGTCGAGGACGTCGTCGGCGAGCGAGCTCTCGGCCTCGACCCAGCAGTCGATCGAGACGCCGTCGACGACCGTCAGCACGGGTTCGGTCATGCGTCCGCCGCCACGCGAAGCCCCGCGAAGATCTGGCGGCGGTGGGGGTGGTCCCAGTTGCGGAAGCTCGGCGTGATCACTCGCGAGCTGGTCGCGAACGATCCCCCCCGGAGGACCTTGTAGTCGGGACCGAAGAAGACCTCCGAGTACTCGCGGTAGGGGTGGGCGACGAATCCCGGATACGCGCGGAAGTCGCTCGACGTCCATTCCCAGACGTCGCCGATCATCCCGAGCGCGCCGCACGGTGCGGCGTCCTGCGGCGTCGCACCTGCGGCGACGGTGCCGAGCACGCCGTTCTCGACGAGGTTGGCGTGTGACCAGCCCCCGTCGATGCGATTCCTGCCGTCCCATGTCGCGGCCATCTCCCACTCGACCTCGCTCGGCAGGCGGACGCCCCGCGCGCGGGCGAAGGCGTCGGCCTCGTGCCAGGAGATGTGCACGACCGGGCGGTGCGGGTCGATCGGAGTCGCCCCGTCGGCCAGCCGCCATTCGAGCTCGTCGGTCAACCAGTTCAGCGGTCGGACGATCCCCTCGGCCTCGCGCCACGCCCAGCCGTCGGCCGTCCACCATTCGCGGCGGGAGTACCCGCCGTCGTGTACGAAGCTCAGCCAGTCGCCGTTGGTGATCGCGACCCGCCCGATCCGGAAGGCCCGGCGCTCGACGGAGTGACGAGGCCGCTCGTTGTCGTACGCGAAGCCTTCGCTGCCCGCTCCGAGCGGGAAGGTCCCGCCGGGGACGTCGACCAGATCCAGGCCGGTCATCCCGCCGCGGCCATTGCGCTCGGATACGCCGGGTCCGGCCGGCTCGCCGGGACGTCGCGGGCGGGCGATGCGGGCGAGGTTGAGCGTCTGGAGCATCGTCTCCCCGTGCTGGCGCTCGTGGCGCTCGACGAGGTCGTGGATCGGGCCCTCGGGGAGATCTAGGTCACGTACCCGGAGCCGGACGTCGGTGAGGAACTCCTCGGCCTCGGCATGGTGCAGATACGGCAGGCGGCCACGGTCGGCCCGCGGCGTCTCGAACGCGTCGTAGACGTCCATCAGGTCGGGACGCAGGAGCTCGAGCCCGCCGTGTCGGTGAGCCAGCCAGAGATCCTCGAACGCAGCGATGTGGCCGAGGTCCCAGACGAGCGGACTCATCAGGGGGGAGTGGACCCGCTCGAGGTCGTCGTCGCTGATGCCGGCGACAAGTCCGAGGGTCTGGTCCCGGGCGAGCTCCAACGTGTTCGTATCGAGTTGAGTCATACCCCTCACTTCAGGACTCTATTTCGTGCCGGACGGCAATCCGGATGCCCCACCGCGTGGATTACGAATCTTTAAGCTTTTCCGAGGCCGCCGGCCAGCGAGATCACACGATGGACTCAAATGTCCCAGGCGCAGAGAACCTTCCGCTCGCGCTCGTACCCGAGCCGGCCGATCCCCCCGGGCGCGAGCACGAACAGCGCCCCGTCGGCAGGCGGCAGACCCAGCCAGCGGGCGCTCAGCACGCGCAGAACGTGGGCGTGGGCGACCAGCAGGATCTCACCGGCGCCGTCGCTCCCGGGTGGCGGCCCGCTCGCATCGGCCGACCCGGCCAAGCGGGCGAGGACGCGGTCGACGCGGGCGCCGACGGCGGCGGCGTCCTCGCCGCCGGGCGTGCCGTCGCGCCACATGTCCCACCCGGGATGGTGCTGGCGGATCTCGACCGTCGTCAGCCCCTCGTAGTCGCCGTAGTCCCACTCCACGAGGTCGTCGTCCTCACGCGTGCAGACGACGCCCGCGAGCTCGGCGGTCTGCCGGGCCCGGCGGAGGGGACTGGAGATCACCGCGGCGAAGTCGACGCCGCCGAGGCGACCGCGCAGGCCGGCGGCCTCGTCGCGTCCGGCGGGCGAGAGGGGGAGGTCGGTCCGGCCGGTGTGGCGAAGCGAGGCCGACCATTCGGTGTCGGTGTGGCGGACGATCCAGATCACGACCGCCTCCGGCGTCAGGGCGCCGCGTCGGCGGGGCCGGCGAGTCCGGCGGGTCCGGCGGGGCTCGCGGTCGGGCTTTCGGCGGCCGCCGCGGTGTCGAGGATCAGCGTGAGCCGGTCGCGGGCGAGCAGCGACGACGGGGTCCCCGGGCTGGGCCCGGCGAGCACGGCGCGGACGGCGTCGGCCTTGGACTCGCCCGAGGCCAGGAGGATCGTGTCGCGGGCGGCGCGGAGGACCTCGAGCGTGAGCGAGACGCGGTCGGGTGGGGGTTTGGGAGCGTCGCGCACGCCGACGACCGGGCGGCCGGTCACCGCGAGGGCGGGATTGCCGGGGAAGAGCGAAGCGGTGTGGCCGTCGGGACCGATGCCCAGCAGGTTGACGTCGAGCACGGGTACGCCGTCCGGCCCGGCGGGGATCCGCTCGGCGATCAGGGTGGCGTAGGCGTCGGCGGCGGCGTCGGGGCCGAGCTCGCCCTCGATCCGGTGGACGAGCGCGCCGGGAGCGTGGGGAAGGAGGCTGTCGGCGACCATCAGGTAGTTCGACTCGGGATCGTCGGGCCCGACGCACCGCTCGTCGCCGAACCAGAGCTCGACGCCGGCCCAGGTGTCGAGTTCGAGCTCGAGGTAGGTCAGCCGCGGGGTGGTCCCACCGGCCAGCGAGACGTGGGCGACGCCGCGCTCGGCGAGGGCCGCGGCGATCAGGCTGGCGACGAGCTCGGCGGCGCTCGCGCCGACGGCGGCGGCGTCGGCGACCGTGACGAGATCCTTGAGCCGGGGAGGCTCCGACCCGCCGGTCATGCGGACGCCCGCCGCCGGGCGGAACGCGACACCGGGATCGGACGCCGGTTCATGCGAGCAGCCCGGCGGTCGCCCGGAGCGCCGGCCCGTAGATCTGGTCGCGCAGCAGCGCCTGCCGGATCCCCTCGCCGAGGATGCCGCCCTCGCCGCGGGAGGCCCCGAGCAGGGTCCAGGATCGCTCGTCCCCGGCCGGCGTGCGCCGGGTCGCCCGCAGGCCGCCGCGGCCGCGCTCGAGCGAGAGCGAGCTGTCGTCGTCCATGCGCAGCGTGATTCCCGAGAGGCCGGGGACCTCGAGCGGGACGCTCCGCAGGGTGATCTGGACCTTCCCGCCGGGACCGACCACCGCCCCGGTCGCCAGGCCGGGCTCGGGGAGGGTCAGGGGGGCGGGCTCCCAGCCGAGACGAGACGTCAGCCAACCGCAGAGCAGGAGGGCGGCGGCGCCTGAGGCTGAGTGATGGCGAAGCTCGACGCCGCGGATCTTGTCGAGCTCGGGACGGCGGGCCGGCGAGTCGAAGGTCGCGGCGATCCGCTCACGCCAGGGGGCCGAGCGGATCCACGCGAGGTCGACGACGTTGCGATCCTCCGACAGTCCGGTCGCCCGGCGGAGGGCGCCGGCGACGTCGGGATCGTCGACCGAGTCGAGCAGGACGATCTGCGCCATCTCGCGAAGCGCGTCGACCGCGTCCCAATGTCCGTGGGGGGCCCAGACCATGGTCGCGAGATCGGTTACGACGAGGGGGTCGATGATCGTGTCGAGGTAGGGGATGTGCCTGGTGCCGACGTCGATCACGACGGTCTCCCGGGTCAGGGCGAGCGACCCGGACCCGGGGTCGGAGCTGGCGGCGACCGTCGCGATCGCGTCGAGCGACGTCCGCTTCGGGCTGACCGAGCAGACGATCGTCCGCGACGCGTGGAAGCGGCCGACCGCGCGCAGGCGGTTGGCGATCTCGCCGCTCCATTCGCGCTCGACGATGCAGACGAGGTTGAGGACGCGCGCCGGGACGTAGAACTCGCTCTCGGCGTGGCGCTCGATCAGGAGCTCGCGCAGCGCGGCTTCGATCGCCGCGGGCGTGGTGTCCTGCTCGCGCCAGACGGTGTCGTTGACGGTCGGCATCAGCGTGGCTCGCCGGCTAGATCGCGCGCCACTTGTGTCCCTCGAGCAGCAGCCGATCGGCCACGACGGGTCCGCGTCCGCCGGCCGGGTACTGGGCGAGACGCCGGGGATGCGACGCCCAGTGGGAGACGATCGGGTCGCAGATCCGCCACTGGGCCTCGACCTCGTCGTTGCGCGTGAAGAGCGTGGCGTCGCCGCGCATCGCGTCGAGGATCAGGCGCTCGTAGGCCTCGGGCGTGCTCGAGCCGAACGCGCTCCCGTATTTGAAATCCATCGCGACCTCGCGGAGGTTCATCCCCTGCCCCGGCACCTTCGTCGCGAAGCGGAGCGAGATGCCTTCGTCGGGCTGGATGCGCACGATGAGCGTATTCGGTTCGTCGGTCTGCCCCTTCGACTGCGCGAAGAGACCATGAGGCAAGCTCTTGAAATGGAGCGCGACCTCGG
>DASZKP010000054.1:0-15650 GCA_035553395.1 Solirubrobacteraceae bacterium
CCGGTCGAAGCGTCGATCCCGACCGACGCGCCGTCGACCGCCGCCGGCCCCGGGACGATCGTCTCGGGCGGCCCGAAGGCCCGCGTGGCGCTCGTGTGGGTCACCGCAGCCAGTCCGTCGGTCGCGCTCGGACCCGCGCCGAGCGCGCCGGCAAGGCCCGGCAGGATGAGGATCACCGCCTGCCCCTGCGGACCCTCGGCCGCGTCGGCGAGGACCGCGTTGGTGCCCGGCGGCGACACGGTTCGCGGCGTGCCGACGCCGCGCGCCCCGATCGACGCCGCCTGGACGATGAAGTCGGTTCCGTCGTACCCGGTCCACGCCGCCAGGCCCACACGACCGGCCGGCAGCGCGACGACGAGGCCACCGTAGGGGACGAAGCGCTCCTCGCCGGTGACGGGTACCGTCGCGAGCCGGCGGGCCCGGCCGAATCTTCCGTTCGTCCCGGCCAGGGCCAGGGTTGCCGTGAACGGTGAGCCCGCGTCCCCCTCGTCGACGGCCTGCGACGTCCAGCCGACGGCCGCCCGCCCGTCCCCGGAGATGACGACGTCGAAGCCCGACGGCGCCGGCTCGGAACCCAGGTGCAGGAGCGGGCCGGGCTTGCCCCGCGCGGAGACGAAGCGCGCGTAGACGCCGCCGTCGCGATCCCACGCGACGAGGATTCGTCCGTGTTGATCCATCGCCAGCCCGACGCCGTTGTCGCTCCCCTTCCGGTCGAGCCGGATCGGCCGGCCGAACGGATGGCCGGGGCGGGCGATCGCGAGCTCGGGTGCCGCGGGGTCGCACCCGCTCGGGTCGCACTGCTCCATCACTCCCGCGATCTCGCCGGACGCGTCGGCGGCGATCGCCCGAACCGGGATCGGCAGAGGATGGACGACGAACGGACCCGTCACCGGGCCGGTCGCGATGCCCGACTCCTGGGCGAGGGCGACCTGGCCGTGGCCGTAGGCGACTGCCGACCCGGTGTTCAGCGGTGGGCTGAGGACCGCCGCGGCGCCCGGCTGGAGACCGGGTCCGAGCGGACTGACGAAGGTGTTGATGTCCGTGCTCGGCGATGGCCCCGACAGGTCGAGCGTCTCCCAGTAGACGGCCTGCGGTCCGGCCGCGTCCTGCGCCAGCAGTGGCGAGCTGTCCGGCGCCCCGGGAATCCCCGCCGGCGTCGACCATGGCGCGGCGGCCGCGGTGGTCGGGGCGGCCGCGGCGGTCGCTGGGACGGCGGTGGCCGTGGCGGTCGCGGTGGCCGTGACGAGGGCGAGTGTGACCAGCGACATGCCGAGGATCCTCATGCCCATTGGAACGCGTCCGTCCCGACGAAGTTGCGAGCATCCCAACTGCTCGGGAGCGGCGGCGACGGATAGGATCGCCGCAGACCCTGGCCGAGTTTTCGGCTGGGGCCGACCCCAGACATGGCGGACCCCAGACATGGCGCCAGCGACTATTTCCGCGAAGGATCGCCCCGGCGACGGTCCGGCAAACGACCGCCTGCTCCCGTGGATCGCCGCCGAGCGCAGCGTCCGGGCCGTCCTGCTGATCGCGATCGGCCTCGTCCTGATCACGCATCCCCACACCGACTGGGGCAAGACGATCACCGATCTGGCCAACCGCGTCGGCTTCGATCCGCAGAACAACGGAATCCAGCGGATCATCGCCAAGGTCCGGGCGATCAGCCCGGACAAGTACACGGTCTTCGGAATCATCGCGATCGCCTATGGCGTGCTCGAGGGTGTCGAGGGCTACGGTCTCTTCCGCCGGCGCGCGTGGGCCGAGTATCTGACCGTGATCGCGACTTCCCTGCTCTTCATCCCCGAGGGCGTCGAGCTCGCCAAGTCCCTGACCTTCCTGAAGGTCGGCGCCCTGCTCTTGAACCTCGCCGTCGTCGTCTACCTGATCTACCGCCTCCGTCGCCGCGGCGGCTGAGCGGGCCGGTCGCGGGCGCCCGGCGGGCTTACGGGATGGTCGCCGGAAGTCGACTGTTTCTCCGTTCGACGCGAACACCGTTCGCATTCGAACACCGTTCGCATTCGAACACCGTTCGTGTGGCCCATGATGGCCGACGCTGTTCCTGGCGCACCGGCCGCGCCGGCCGCCGGCGATGAACGCGACGAGCCAGAAGGACGATCGCCATCCGACGGTGGCCAATCATCCACCCGCGGGTGGATGACGGGGGTTCGTTGGAGCCGTAGGCTGGTGGGCGGCCGGTCACGCCGAGGCTCGTCGACACTGAGATGCACGCGCTCAAGACCTCGATCACGATCGCCTGGATCATCTTCTGGGTCTACTGGTTGGCGTCGGCCTTCGGCGTGAAGGAGGGCAGAGCGAGCGTGCGTCGGATTCCTCTGAATGGGGTGACCGCGCTGTCGGTCATCCTCCTGCTCCGCGTCCTACGCAGCGGGAGCCTGGTCGTCCAAAGCCCGGTCCTGGAGGCGATCGGGGCCATCGTGTTCGCGTTGGGGATCGGGCTGGCGATCTGGGCTCGTGTCAGGCTCGGGCGCAACTGGGGGATGCCGATGACCCGGAAGGCCGAGCCGGAGCTCGTTACGTCCGGCCCGTACCGATTCGTCCGCCACCCGATCTACTCGGGGCTGCTGGCCGGGCTGCTCGGGACCGCGCTGGTGACCAACCTGATCGGCCTGGTCGTCGTCGTGATCCTCTGTGGGTACTTCTACTACTGCGCATCCGTTGAGGAGAAGAACCTCACCGCGACATTCCCCACGGCGTATCCGGCATACCGATCCGCCACCAAGATGCTGATTCCCTTCGTCCTCTGAGCCGGACCTACCGCCGCCGGCCGGAGCCGAAGCTCTGGACCGGCGGGGCGACCGCCCGCAGGCCGCCGGCCGCGGCGATCCGCTCGGGCTCGGCGTACGGCTCGCCGGACCCGGACCCGGACCCTGACCCTGTGTCGGCCGGCCTGTTCCCGGGGAGGCGGGCGATCTTCTCGCCGGAGCGCTCGAGGTGCTCGGGTTCGAGCGAGCGGAGCGTTCGCGTGAGGATGTTGATCGTCCCCCCGCCGCGGACCGGTCGCTCGAGGCGTCCTTGGACGAGGACCAGCGGCTCGGCCCGAACGATGTGGCGGTGGCGCTCGTAGACGGGTGGGGGGACGATCAGGTTGACCGTGCCGAGCTCGTCCTCGATCAGCATGAAGACGACCCCGCTCGCCGTCTCCGGTCGCTGACGGGCGACGACGATCCCGGCGACCGTGACGTTCGCGCCGTGGGGGAGCTCGCCCAGCTCGAGGCTGGTCGCGACCCCCGGGAGGTGGGGCCGGAGGATCGCCATCGCGTGGTCGCCGACGCTGACCCCGGTCGTCGCATAGTCGGCCAGCAGGACCTCCCACCGGCCGAGCTCCCGGAGCGCCGGCACGGCACCGGTCTCTAGTCCCAGGGCCAGCTGGACGCCTCCGGGGACCCGCCGGCCGGGGGCGGCGATGCCGAGCTCCCAGAGCGCCCGCCGGCGATCGCCGGCGAGGGCGTCGCACGCGCCCGACCAGGCGAGCTGCTCGAGCGACGACTGGCAGGCGCTGGCCTGTCCGGCGAGGTCGGCGAGGTTCCTGAAGGCGCCGGTCTGCTCTCGGGCGCGGACGAGGGCGGCGATCTCCTCGGCTCGGACGCCGCTGACATATCCCAGCCCGATCCGCACGCCGCCGTCGGCCTGCACGGTGCATTCGGCGTCCGACGCGTTGATGTCGACCGCCAGCAGGTCGATCCCCCGCCGCTGGGCTTCGTGGACGAGGCTGTCGGGCGGGTAGAAGCCCATCGGCTGCTCGTTGAGCAGGGCGCAGAGGAACTCGGGTCCGTAGTGGACGCGCAGCCAGGTCGACTGGTAGGCGAGCAGGCCGAAGGCCGCGCTGTGGGCCTTTGGGAAGCCGAACCCGGCGAACCCGGCGACCATCGTCCAGACCGCCTCGGCCAGGGCCCGGCCGGCGCCGACATGCCGCACGGCGCCGGCGATGAAGCGCTCCTTGTAGCGGGCGATCGCCGCTTCTGAGCGCTTGCGGCTCATCGCCCGCCGGAGACCGTCGGCCTCGCCCGGGGAGAAGCCGCAGAACGCCTGGGCGACCTCGATCACCTGATCCTGGAAGATGATCGTCCCCAGCGTCTCGCGGAGGACCGGCTCGAGCGAGGGGTGGAAGCACGGCGGCTCGTAGTCGGGGTTCTCCCGCTGGCGGCCGCGCCGCTCGATGTACGGATTGACCGCGCCGCCCTGGATCGGGCCCGGCCGGATGATCGCCACCTGGATCGCCAGCTCCTCGAGGTTCGACGGCCGCGTCCGGCGGAGCGACTGCATCTGGGCGCGGCTCTCGATCTGGAAGACCCCGGTCGTGTCGGCGTCCTGGATCGCCGCATACGTGGCCGGGTCGTCGAACGGGATCCGTGAGAGATCGACACGCTCACCACGGGTTCGGGCGATCGTCTCGACGCACCGCTCGACAGCCGAGAGCATCCCCAGGCCGAGCAGGTCGATCTTCAGGAAGCCGGCATCCGCGCAGGAGTCCTTGTCCCACTGGACGAGCTGCCGGCCTTCCATCGCGGCCGGGACGATCGGGACGCAGTCGATCAGCGGCCGCGTGGCGATGACCATCCCGCCGGGGTGCTGGGAGACATGCCGGGGGAGTCCGTATGCCTCGCGCGAGAGGGATTCCAGCCAGGCCCACCGGCCGCCGCGTCCGCGGTTGGGTCCGAGCGCCGTGTCGATGTCCCGTTCGATCCGCCGGGCGAAGCCGTCCGCCCCCCGGGCGACCCGCTCGATCTCGGCCGGTGGGAGGCCGAGCACCTTGCCGAGCTCGCGGATCGCCGCCCGTGACCGAAAGCTCGGGAAGGTCGCGACGAGTGCGGCCCGGTCGCGGCCGTAGCGGTCGTGGACCCGGCGGATCAGGACCTCGCGGATGTCGCGGGGGAAGTCGAGGTCGATGTCGGGGACCGAGCTCAGCTCGGGGTTGAGGAAGCGGCCCATCGACAGGCCGCTGGAGATCGGGTCGATGTGCGAGAGGCCGGTCAGGTAGCAGACGATCGACGAGACCGACGATCCGCGTCCGCGTCCGGGCGGCAGGAGGGCGCGGGCGGTGTCCGGACCGCGGACCTCGGCCGCGACCTCACGGGCGAGCTCGAGCATGTCCTGGTGGAGGAGGAAGAACCCGGCCAGGCCGAGTCCGTCGATCACGCGGAGCTCCTCCTCCAGGCGTCCGGCCGCGACGCCCAGGCCGGGCCCGGCGTAGCGGGATCCGAGGCGGTCCGTGCACAGCTCGGCGAGCCGCCGCTGGGCGGTCTCGTCCTCGACGCCGGGGTACCGGTAGCCGAGATCCGAGGTCAGGTCGAAGTCGAGCTGGTCGGCGACGACCGCCGTCTCGGCGACCCCCTGGGGATGCTCCCTGAAGCGGGCGGCCATCGCCTCGGGGGATGACAGGACATGGGCGGCGTTGGCCCGCCGGAGCGGCTCGCTCGATTCGAGCGTGAGGTTGTGGCGGAGGGCGACGAACGCGTCCTGGAGGTGAGCGCGCGACCGGGCGTGGGCGTGGATGTTTCCTGTGGCCACGCACCGCAGGCCCAGGCGTCCGGCAAGGGATTCGAGGCTCCGGTTTCGGGCACGGTCGTCGACCAGGAAGGGGCGTTGGAGCTCGACCCTGAGGTTGTCTTGCCCGAACGCGTCGCGCAGCAACCGGATGCCCGCCTCGTCGTGGACGCCCCGCTCGGCGCAGCCGGTCAGGCAGACGAGGCCGTCCGCGTGATCGCGGACGGCATCGAGGCCGGCCTGCGGGGGCGACGTCGGCGGGAGCCGACTTGCCGGGCTCCGGGTCGTCGGGGTCTGGGTGGGCGGGGTCTGGGTCGACGGGGTCGCCGAGTCCCGGGTGTGGGCGTGGGCGATCGTCAGCAGGCGGCAGAGGTTGGTCCAGCCGCGGGCTGAGGCGACCAGCAGGGTGACGTGGCGATCGTCGTCGAGTGTCAGCTCGGCCCCGTGGATCGGCCGGAGGCCGAGTCCGCGGGCGGCATGGGCGAACTCCATCGATCCCCAGACGCCGTTGTGGTCGGTCAGGGCCAGCGCCTGGTGGCCGAGCTCGACGGCCGAGCCGACCAGCTCGTCGGGCATCGACGCCCCGTCGAGGAAGGAGTAGGCCGAGTGGCAGTGGAGCTCGACGTAGCCGGTGGCCGTCGGAGTCATCGGTGGCGAAACCAGCTTCCGCCGAGCAGGTCGCGGAAGACGACGATGTCCCGACCGGATTCGCAGACGAGCTCCCAGTAGCGGCGGCGCAGCGGCTGCTCGGTCCACCAGCGGTCCTCGATCAGCCAGGACTCCCGGACATGGGCCACCCGCTGGCCGTCGATACCGGTCGGCGTGCCGTCGCCGTCGACCTCGACGTCTGCCGTCCGGGGCTCGCCGAGTCGTCGCGTCCCGTCGAGCTGGGCTCGTGGCTTGGGGTTCATGATTCGAACGGCGCGAGCATCATCCGCCGTTCGGGTATCCGTGAGGCCGTATCGACGCCGACGACCCGCAGGGCGGCGTTCGGACCAGCGGCGACGCGGGCCTGGCGAACGGCTTCTTGGAGACGCTTGCGCCGGTGCTCGACCGCCTCCGCCAGGAGGGCACGCTGGTCGCCGGTGGGTGGGCCGAGGCGATCGGCCGCCAGGCCGAGCGCGAGCGCCGGGGCCGGGAGCAGCGTCAGGCGAGGGATCAGCGCCAGTCGCATCCGCTGGGGGTCGGCCGTCGACTCGCGGAAGGTGACCGGCACCCGCCAGCTGCCGCCTCTGGTGCCACGGCCGTTGGCATCGACGAGGCGTGCTGTCAGCGTCGCGCCTCGCAGCGTCCGACCCCGCCGTTCGGGGCGGGCGAGCAGGCGATCGATCAGGACCCCGAGCGCATGCTCGAGCGCCGGCCCCGACGCCGATTCGTGGAGCTCGAACGACTCGGCCAGCAGCTCGACCGGTCGGCGGGGGGTCGGCGGGTCGTCCTCGCCGCAGGCCAGCCGGTGGGCCTCGGCGCCGGCCGGCCCGAAGCGGTCGGTCAGCGCCGCCCGGGGCATCGCGGCGAGCTCGCCGAGCGTGGCGATCCCCAGCCGCTCGAGCATCTGCACGAGGGGAGCGGTCGTTGGCCGGGAGCGGAGCATCGAGACGGGGAGGTTGCGCAGATGATCTCGGGCGGCCTCGCGGACGATCGTCGTCCGGCGGGGCCGGGTTGCGAGTGCGGCGGCGAGCGCGCAGAAGCGGGTGGGTGCGCCGCCAAGGCGGGCCGGGGTCCCGAGCGCCCGGCGGGCGGCCGCGATCACGAGCTCCTCGGACCCGCCGTAGAGGCCACGGAGGCCGGCGGCTTCGAAGCACGCCAGCCCGGGACGCTGTGACTCGACCGCGGCACCGATCCCCTCGAGTGCCTGGAGAGCCCGCTCCCAGGCGGCGGTCACCCCGATCGGATCACCTGCCACGAGATCGAGCTCGGGGCATCGGGTGAGTGCCTCGCCGAGCGGCATTCCCGGCCGCAGGCCGAGCGCCTGAGCGGCTCCGGAGACCTCGCCGATCCCAGCCCGCCCGGCGGGAGCGCTCCCATCCGGGGCGATCGCAACCGCCCGGCCGACCAGGGACTGGAGGCCGCCGGCGGCGACCGAGAGCTCGAAACGGGGGAGGAGGACGCAGACGATCATACGAACAGATGTTCGCATGATCGGCGGACAGAGGTCGGGGTGGGAGCCGGGGCGCGCTCGCCGAGCGTGGGCTACCCTGAAGATGTGAGTAGTCGTTGCGACTGACGATCCTCTACGAGGACGCAGGGGATGGCTGGGTGCTCGCCCGGATCCCGCAGGTTCGCGGTGCGGTCAGTCAGGGGAGACACGGGGCCGAGGCGCGCGAGAACGTGATCGACGCGTTGCATAGGTGCTCGCCGTCCGCTTCGGAGCGCCGCCGGAGCTCGCCTCGCCCGGCGATGGCGACTCGCTCGAGTTGACCTTCGCCGCGTGAAGCGTCGCTACCTCGAACGTCCCCTCTGACTCGCCGTCGCAGAGCTGCCTGGAGATGCCTGCTTCCGGTCGAGCTCGGTCGCCCACCGCCGCGCCTTGCCCGGCCCTCAAGGAATCGGGTCTGCATCCGCGAGAATGAAAGTCGATGAGCGACGACGCATTCTCGTACCTCACGCCCGAGGCCCGCGCCCGGATGCGGATCGACGAGATGCTCGGTCGAGCCGGGTGAGCTGTCCAGAGTTGGCGGCAGGCGAACCTCGCCGCCGCGCGTGGGGTCGCGGTCCGCGAGTTCGTGCTCGAACCGCCCCACGGTCGGGTCGACTACCTGCTCTTCGTCGACCGGATCGCCGTCGGCGTGATCGAGGCCAAGAAGGAGGGGGAGACGCTCACGGGGGTCGAGTGGCAGTCGGCCAAGTATCTCGACGGTCTGCCCGCTTGGGTCGAGGGAGGGCTCGAGGGGGCGCTGAGGTTCGCGTACCAGTCGACCGGCGTCGAGACCCGTTTCACGAACACGCTCGATCCCGAGCCCCGCAGCCATGAGGTGTTCTCAGCCTTGACCTGATCTGGCTGCGCGACGAGTCGCTCGAGGACTCGGCGAACCTCCCGGCGCCGGACGTCCTCGCGCTCGAGATCGTCGAGGACCTTGAGGCGGCCCTCAGCCAGTTCGCGCAGATTGCCGAACGCCTGGGGGCGGCTGACGACGGACGGGCGGCGTCGGGTTGGAGGCCGACTGCGCAGATATGCGGTTTGCCGCTACCTACGCGGCGTCGCGTCGTTGTCGACGACCCACGGCGACCCGCCGCGACGGGGCGGGGGGACCTGCGGGGCCGAAGGCGTCGAGGGTCGACACCGTGAAATGGAAGTTGCCCCGGCCGACCGAGGCCTCGAGCGTCCCGATCACGTGCCGCGCGTCGTCGTAGGGTCCTTCGTGGTAGAAGGGTTTGCCGTCCTGACCGAAGCGGATCGCGCTCGGCCCGTCCCATGGCTCGAGCTCCCTGCGCGCGACGGCGAAGTCGGGGTGAGGTGGAAATCCCAGGCTCGCCGCGTATGCGGCGGCACCGAAGACGAGGTGGCGCGCCAAGTCGATCGGGATCGCCCGCACCGGTTCGTCCCAGGCCGAGAAGAAGGACTTCGCGAATGCCCGGTGCTCGTCGGACGCCATCCGGCGGGGTCCGATCGTGTTCTTCACGCCGAGGCAGTAGACGTCCAGCAGGTAGCCGGTCACCGTCACTCGCCGGTTGCGCTCCTCGCGGGCGACGAGCACGGAGACGAGCCCGCTGGCCGACGGACTCGCCGTCCGACCGGACGGCCAGTCCGGATGGCCGCCGAACGACAGCCCGATGTCCCAGCCGGGGCTGACCAGACAGTTGACCTGCGCCGGCTCGCTGGCGGCCCGTTCGGCGGCGATCGTCCGCACCGAGTCGGCGACCGCGGCCGGACGCACGCCGAGCGCCCGCGCGATTTCCTTGGGCGACCGACCTTTCGCCCGGAGCGCTCGAACCCGGTCTTCCAACTCGCGGTCAGTCACGCCCCTCTTTGTAGCGGGGCCATCGGACGCCCTGGGATCGTCGAGCGTCTCAGGGCCGGACGCGCCGGCTTCTCAGCCCCCGGTCGTGAGCGTGTCCGCGCCGGCGGTATCAGCCGCCGGTCGTGAACCTGTCAGCCCCGGGCGTCGCCTGCCCGTCCTTGGTGACCGACGTGTAGATCCCGGTGATCTTCTGGCCGGCCACGGTCAGCTCGAGGAATCCCCAGTTGGCGTCATCGCCGAACTCGAACGTGACCTCGTCGGTCAGCTGCTCCCCGACATTCGCGCCCTTGGCCAGGAGATGCAGGTTGTGGTAGCCGGAGTTGCCGATCACGATGTACGGGATCTGCTTGCCGTCGAGCGTCCGCGTGAAGCGCTGGTAGTCGTGGACATGGCCGGAGAGGACGAGGTCCGGGGTCCGGCCGGCGGCCGTGAATGCGGCATCGAGGGCGTCCCCCATCGGCTTCGACCCTCCGTGCATGGCGTCGACTGAGTACGGGGGATGGTGGAGCGTGACGATCACCGGCAGGTCGGCCGGTGCCGCCTTCAGCTCGCCGGTCAGCCAGTCGGTCTGACTTGCCTCGAGACGTCCACCGGCGGGAACGTTCGTGTAGATGCCGATGATCGTCACCGCTTCGAGGGTCAGCGTCCAGTCGCAGTACGGCTGCGTCTGCGTGTCCCGGTGGTACTCCTCGTTGCCGACCGGCAGGGCGGGTGAGGATGCGCAGAAGTTGGCCATGAACGTGTCGAGCGGCTTGCGGGACGGGTCGTCCGTCGTGTCGCCGTCATGGTTGCCGGAGATCCCGACGATCGGCAGGAGGAGGTGGCCGTAGGCCTCGTAGAACTGCGGCGTGTACTCGGTCGCGTCACCGTTGAAGTAGACGATGTCCCCGACGGTGTAGGCGAATGCCGGCCGCGGGTCCTCGGCCGACCGGGCCTGCATCGCGTTGGAGACCGCGTTCTGCGGATTCGGGTCCTTGACGCCGCCGTGGTCGCCGATCACGAGGAACGTCAGCGGGCTTGCGTCGACGATGCCGACCGCAGACGCGGTGGCCCGGCCGCCGGCTCCGGCCGGAAGGGGCTGCACGCCGGCCGTCGGCGCTCGTGAGTGCTGGAGCTGGTCGGCTGCCGTGACGTTGCTCGGCAGTCCGATGCGTCGGGGCATGGCGTTCCTTTCGGTGCGAGTGGCTGTTCGCTCGGCCGAGGATAATCTGCCGCGACGGCGGGAGATGTGACACCGTGGAAAACGACCCCGGCTGGCGGCGGGCGGCTGGCGGCTGGCTCAGACGATCGGCGTCGGCGGCTCCCGTCCGTCGAGCACTGCGATCACGTTATCGGCGCACAGCCGGGCCATCGCGTCTCGAGTCGACCGAGTGGCCGAGCCGATGTGGGGGACGAGCACGGTGTTCGGGAGGTCGACGAGCTCGGCTGGGACATTCGGCTCGTTCTCGTAGACGTCGAGCCCCGCACCGGCGAGCCGCCCGCCGCGGAGGGCGTCGATCAGGGCGGTCGTGTCGAGGACGCCGCCCCGGCAGGTGTTGACGAGGATCGCACCCGGCTTGACCCGGCCGAGCCGGTCGGCATCGATCAGGTGCCGCGTCTGGGGCGTGAGGCTGACATGCAGGCTGACGTAATCCGAGGCGCCAAGCAGCTCGTCGAGCTCGACGCGCTCGGCCCCCAGCCGGCCGGCGGCGTCCTCCATCGGCCGGCGGGAGGTGAAGAGGAGGCGGGGGGCGAAGCCCCGCAGGAGCTCGGCCGTCCGCTGGCCGATCCGGCCGAAGCCGATCAGTCCGACGGTGGCGCCGGCCAGCTCACGGCCGAGGAACTGCTCGGGCTCCCAGCCGGTCCACCCGCCCCGCCGTAGGACCGCGTCGGTCTCGACGACCCGTCGGCCGACCGCCAGCATCAGGCCGACCGCGAGCTCGGCCGTCGCGTTGGTCAGGACGTCGGGCGTGTTCGTCGCCCGGATGCCCCGGTCACGGACGGCGTCGGTGTCGATGTTGTCGTAGCCGACGGCGAAGTTCGCGACCACACGCAGGCTCGGGCCGGCCGTGTCGAGCAGCTCGCCGTCGATCGGCACGGTCGGGTCGGCGACGATCGCGCTGGCCCCGGCCAGTCGGTCGACCAGCCAGTCACGGTCGGATCCGACGCCGCCGGCCTGCACGTCGAAGCGCTCGGCCAGCATGTCGAGCCCGGCCGCGGGAAGGGCTCGCGCGACGAGGACCCTTGGTCTGGTGGCCATTGGACAGGATCTTCGCCGACGCGCGTGAAGCTCGCAAGCCGCCGGCCGGCCTCGCAAGTTGCCGGTCAGCCGATCCCCGACGATCGCGATCCGCCTCAGCCGGCCGCCGGCTTGTAGACTTCGCCGGAGTGCGGCTGTAGCTCAGTTGGCTAGAGCGGCTGCTTGCCATGCAGCAGGTCGAGGGTTCGAGTCCCTTCAGCCGCTTCAGCCAAAACCCCCGGTAGCGCGGGGGTTTTGTCGTTAAGCCCGCGGATCATCGCCGATCGCACCGCACCGAAGCGAACTTCGCCGAGCCGCGCCGGCGAACCGCGGAAGACCGCTCGACCAGGCTAGGATCGCCCAGTGTGGTCTCGTGCGTACGCCGTCGGTCTCGCCGCCGCGATCGTGGCCTTCGCCGCGGCTCCGGCCGGCGGCACGGGCCTGAGGACGAGCGTGACCGTGTTTCGGGCGTTCACGCCGACCGGAGCGCCCGAGATCAAGGTTCACCCGGTGTCGGGGTCGTGCTTCACGGGGTCTCTCACGGCGGCGCGGTCGGACGCGTGGCGGTGCATCGTCGGGAACAACCTGTACGACCCGTGCTTCAGCTCGCCGCAGGCTCCGGGCGTCGTGATCTGTCCGAACCGCGATCCGACGCGGGGCACGGAGATCCGGCTGACGAAAGGCCTTCCGACGACCGAGGCGAACCACGGGACGCCGTCGACGAAGCGACTGCCGTGGGCGGTCGAGCTCTACAGCGGTGCGTACTGCGCCCTCGCCAGCGGTGCGCTGTCGGTCGTCGACGGCCTGCCGGGCGACTACTTCTGCGGGGCGGGGGCCAAGAACGGCCTGTGGGGCTCGCCGCGACGGTCGACCGAGCCGTGGACGATCTTCAGCGCGCCGCTCACGGCGACGTCGCTGTCGCACCGCGTGTCGATCAGACATGCGTGGACCTGACCCAGACGACTCGGGTCCCGCACGAGACGCCGGCGGCTGATCCGCGCCGAGCAGGCGGCCGAGAGAGTCAGGTCAGGGCCGCCACCAGATGAACTCACGCTCGCGGACGGCCCGTGATCGTGCGGTCGCCTGCACGCCCGAGAGGGTCGGCTCGACCGCCGGCGTAGGCCGCCCGGGCTGGACCTGGGATGCGGCCGGGCCGGCGGGGTCGGGCACGGCCGGGCTCTGCGACTCGGCGGGCTGGGCCGGGTCGACCGGGTCGACGTGGAACGTGACATCGACGGTCTCGTTCTGGTTGCGCTCCTCGATCTTCGCGAGTCCGCGCAGGGTCTCGTGGTCGGCGCCGCTCTGCGGGTCGTCGAACAGGCTGCGGGGCCAGAGGTGGCGGGCGCGGACGACGTCGATCTCGAGGCTGTAGAGGGTCACCTGGGCGCCGAGGTAGAGCCAGGTCAGGAGGGGGATGACAAGCTCGAAGATGCTGTTGACGGCTGACGCGTGCTTGTAGACGTGGCTGATGTAGATCCCGCCGACGGCCTGGAGGATCGCCCAGAAGACGGCGGCGATCAGGGCGCCGGGAATCAGGCAGCGAAGCTCGATCGTCTTGGAAGTGAGAAGGCGGAAGGCCATGATGAAGATCGCGACGTTCACGAGCAGGGTGACGACGATCCCGGCGACCGTCGCGAGGATCCCGCGGCTGGACCCGGTCACCAGGCCGGCCAGGACGGTCGAGGCGAGGTTGAGCGTGCCGAGGGTCACGAGCATGCCGAGCCCGCGGACCCGCTTGATGAGGAAGTTCGGCCGGTCCTTGTGGGGGACGGCCCAGACCTGGTCGAAGGCGTTCTGGGCGGCCTGGGTCGCGCCGAGGCCGGGGAGGAGGGCGCCGACGATGCCGACGACGAGGGCGAGCCCGCTGCCGTTGATCGTGCTCGGACCCTGCTTGAGGTGATCGCCGATGATCGGGAACTCGGAGAGCGTCGAGTTGCGGACGTCGTTGTAGATGCTGGGGTGTCCGTGGAGGACGAAGGCCAGGCCGGTGGAGAAGACGAGCAGGAGGGGAATCAGCGAGAAGAACGCGTAGTAGGCGATCAGGGCGGCGAGGCCGCCGGCCTGGTCGTCGGAGAACTTCTTCAGCACGGCGATCGGAAACCCGATCGCAGGGTGGCGCTGCTGGTAGCGGTCGAATGTACGGAGGGGCCCTGGGATCTCCATCAGGGCGTCGATCTACCCTGGCGTCGGGCAATCCAACCGCTGAGGGCCGGAACCCCGGTCGGCCGGCGTCCGGCAATCCAACCGCCGATGGCCGGAACCCGGGTCAGCTGTCGGCCGGGGTGGTGGTCCGGTCGCGGGGTGCCAGCACGAAGAGCTCGGACGCGAGGTCGGGGTCGATGTGATTCTGGCTCATGAAGGCGATCACCTTCCGCTGGCTGAGTCGCTCGACGATTTCGGTGAGGTCGACACGCATGGTGTCCTGGACGGCGCTGCGCATCGCCAGGACGAGCGCGCCCTTACCGGCGCGGGCGAGCGATCGCTCGGCCTTGAGGAGGGTGTCACCCATCATCACGAGGACGAGGTCCTCGGTGATCGTCGTGTGCGCCTGCGTCGGGCCGCGTCCGGTGTACTCGCGGAAGAGTTGGACCACCGCGCGGGAGATCTGTCCGGCCAGGACCCCGGTCGGTGGGGGTGGTGGCCTGTCCTCGATGATCATGCCTCGGTCCCGCCACGCCCCCCTGGGCTTGAAGGCTGCTCGCAAGGAGAGGGGAGCGCTGAGGAACCCGACGGCAACCGCTCCACTCAGAGTAGCGGCTGGGACCGGCCGGCACGCGTTTTGTCGGTGATGTTCTGGAGCGGTCGTGGCGGGCGGGGGTGATCACGGGGCAGAAGCCGCGACGATCTCGGCCAGCGTCTCCCGGAGATCGCGGTTGGCCCGGTAGACGATCAGTTGGCGGTGGGCGCCGTTGCCGACGTCGAGCAGATCGTTGACGCCGGCGAGCTCGGCCGCGCAGCCGAGCTCGTCGGCATGGTCGGCGAGCCGGTCGAGCAGCTTGCGTGTGAGGTCCTCGATCCGGACGACGGCGTTCGTCGAGACGTCGAGGATCCGGGCGTCGGTCCCGTAGCGGGCGGCCAGCCACTTGTTCGCCTCGAGCACCTCCTGAGGGTGATCGACGGGGAGCTCACCGGCGGCGTGGGCGAGGGCGAGCGACCGGACGAGGCTCTGGACGAGGGCGGTCAGGGAGATCGTGTGGTCGAGGCTCGTCTGGCCGTCCATCGCCCGGACCTCGACCGTCCCGAGCCGGGGGTGGGGACGGACGTCCCACCAGAGGTAGGTGTAATCGCCGATCATCCCGGCGTCGACCATCCGCCGGACGCGGGCGGAGTAGTCGTCCCAGTCGGCGTAGTAGGGCGGGATCCCGACGCGGGGGAAGGCTTTGAAGATGGGCATCCGGGTCGACTGGAGACCGGTTTCCTCGCCGCGCCAGAACGGCGAGTTGGCCGATAGGCCGAGCAGGATCGGGACGTACTCGCGCAGGCCGTTGGCCACGGCGATCGCCGTCTCGGGATCGTCGATCCCGACGTGGACATGCATCCCGAAGACGAGCTCCTGCCTGGCGACGAAGGCCAGCTCGTCGATCAGTGCGCGGTAGCGCGGCCGGCCGACGATCCGCTGCTTCTCCCAGAGGCCGAGGGGATGGGTCCCGGCCGAGGCGATCGCCAGGCCGCGGCGGGAGGCGGCGTGGTTGGTGTGGCGGCGGAGCGCCCGCAGCTGGTCGCCGGCGGCCGCGACGTCCGGGCAGGGATCGGTCGCGATCTCGAGGACCGACTCCATCAGCTCGGGCTTGATCTGGCCGACCGGAGCCTTCTCGAGAAGTTGCTCGACGGCGTTGACGAGGTCGTAGGTCTCGGCGTCGACGATCATCAGCTCCTCCTCGACGCCGACCGTGAAGCTCGACTTGCGGAAGGCGTGTTCCATCGTCGGCCGGAGCCTATCCCGCGGGTCGCCTCAACCGGCGGGAAGC
>DASZKP010000055.1:0-19684 GCA_035553395.1 Solirubrobacteraceae bacterium
TACCTCAACGGGCGGATCGTACGACGTCACGCCACCGGATCTGCCCAGGCTTGCTTGAGCCGGATGCACGGAAACGGGCACGTCCGGTTCTGAGGGGGGCCCGGCGCCGCGAGGCGCCGGGCCTACCCGCCAAAGCGCTCGCCGGCGCGAGCGGCTGGCGGCGGCCAGGCGCTTTGCGTTCGTCCGGAAGCGAGCTGCCTTCCCGGCCACCGCAGCGCGCGATCGCGTTGGACAACGAGCGTCGCAGGAGTTCGTGCCGCCGGGCGCGCTCGCTTCGCTCGGTGAGCGCGAGGAGAGCGTTGTAGCGAGATTTGCGATTATCGCCACCAACGGCGGCCGCAACCCCTCCTGCGCCGTTCAACGACGACGTCGTCCCCCGAGCCAAAGCCACACGCTGTCGGTCCCGGCCGATGCCGCGGTGATCTGCGCGCCCCCCTCCCCAGATCACGCTGAGCGCGGCATGACAGGCCTGCTGTCAGAAGTTGTCGATCGCCCCGGTGACCGCCGCCGCCGGCACCGGTGGGTTCACCCAGGACACCTTGATCGCGTCGCGGATACCGCTCGAGGCGCTCCCCGGTAAGGCGGTCGCCGCCGGCGGCGTGTTGCTGGCGGCGACTCCGATCGCGCAGTCCACGGATCCCGGTCGGCCTCGGCTCACTTGGGTGCTCCCGCCCGTTGGCTTCGGAACGTCTTGACGCGGTGGCTGCCGGCGTCACCTGCGTCCACGGAGCCGCGACGACTGCACGCCAGCCCGGCGCCCGCGTCCAAGCGGACCGGCCAGCTCGCACCAGGCGGCCACCCGCAACCACCACGCCAGGACGTTCCACACACCCGAGCGCTGTAGGACTCAAGCGAGCAGAGTCCGGCCGGGAGCCGCCCGGAGCGCACCCAGCGACGCTGCGCCCGCCGGGACGCTCGCGTGCGCTCCCAGGCGGCGGACGCCCGGACGCCGCGACCGCCCCCCATCACAGCGACCGCTGATACCGCCCGAACGCCCTCGTCGCGAACCCCGCGCACACCACCGCCAGCCCCCCGAGCAGGCCGATCCGCGTTGCCACGAGCGTCCAGTCCGTGTTCCCCGTCGCCGCCGACCTCCCCGCTTCGGCTGCCCAGTTGACCGGGTTGTACCTGGCGACCGTCTGGATCCACGACGGCATCAGGCTCTTCTGCATCAGCGCGGTCGACAAGAACGTCAGCGGCAGGACGACCATCGTCACCGCCCCGATCAAGGCCTCCCGCTGCCGCGCGAGGACCGCAACGCCGTTCGACAGCGACGCGAATGCCGCCCCCAGCAGTCCGGCCACCACGACCAGGACCACGACGCCGCCGATCCCCCCCGAGTAGCTCGCCCCCAGCCCAAGCCCCAGGACGACGATCAGGACGGTCTGCAGCATGATCGTCAACGCCGCATAGATCACGCTTCCCGCGTTCAGCGCCCCTCGCCACACAGGCGACGCCAGTTGCCGGTCCATCACCCCGCTGTGGATGTCCTCGATGAAGCCCATCCCCGTCCAACCCGCAGACGACACCGCCAGCATCACGACGATCCCCGGCGTCAGGAAGTCGATGTAGTCCCCGTGGAAGCCCGGGATCCGCGTGATCGCCTTGAACAGCGCCCCGAACAGGACCAGCCAGATCACCGGCTGGGTCAGCGTGATGCCCATGTAGGCCGGGTTGCGCACGAACACCCGAATCCCCCGCAGCGTCACCTGCCACGTCTGCCGCAGCCCAGTCATGCCGCGACCTCCTCGCGGTCGGCGCTGCCTACCTCGCGAGTCGGCGACGGACCGCCCCCGCCGGCGAACGCACGCCCCGCGTGTCGCAGATAGACCTCCTCGAGCGACGGCCTCGCCATCGTCACCGACGCCGCCCGCACCCCATGCGCCTCGAGCGCCGCCAGCACGGCCGGGACCGCCGCCCCGCCGTCACGCGCTCGCGCGTGCAGCGTCCGCCCATCGACCGAGACCTCCCCGATCTCCCCGACCCGATCCAGCGCCGCTCGCCCGACACCGTCGTCCGGTTCGGCCAGCTCGACGTGGATCGTGTCGCCCTCCAGATCGCCCTTCAGCCCCGCCGGCGTCCCCTCGACGACGACCGACCCCCGGTCGATGATCGCCAGCCGCGACGCCAGCCGATCCGCCTCGTCCATGTAGTGCGTGCTCAGCAGGATCGTCATCGCCTCGTCCGACCGTAGCCGCTCGATCTCCCGCCACAGCTCGACCCGCGCCTCCGGATCCAGGCCGGTCGTCGGCTCGTCGAGGAAGAGGACCCGCGGTCGGTGGAGCAGGCCCATCCCGATGTCCAGCCGCCGCTGCATCCCACCCGAGTACGTCTTCACCTTCCGGTCGGCCGCCTCCCCCAGGCCGAACCGCTCCAGCGACTGGGCCACCCGCCGCCGCAGATCCCGTCCCGTGATCCCGTAGAACTCGCCCTGCAGCACGAGGTTCTCCCGTCCGGTCGCCTCCCCGTCGCTCCCGTGCTTCTGGCCGACCACCCCGATCGCCCGGCGGACACCGACCGGATTGCCCAGCACGTCGATCCCGGCCACCCGCGCCGACCCGGAGTCCGGCCGCGACAGCGTCGACAGCACCCGCACCGTGGTCGATTTCCCCGCCCCGTTCGGCCCGACCAGCGCGAAGATCGTCCCCTCCCCAACGGATAGGCTCAGCCCGTCGAGCGCCGTCACGCCCGCCGGGTATGTCTTTCGCAGGTCCTTCGCTTCGATTGCCGCTTCCATTTGCCCCTCCACGCTCTCAAGGAATAATGTCTGTCTGGTCGACTATCTTAGAGATCAAGAGATTCTAATGTCAAGGGATAAACGCGAGGTCTTCGAAGAGCTGGTCCGCGAGGTCCGCCTCTCACAGGAGGCGACCCAGCGCTTCGACGAGGCCGTCGCCGAGGCCGCAGGCGTGAACCTGACCGACATGCGCTGCCTCGAGGTCCTCGGCCTCGAAGGCCCCGTGACCGCCGGCCGGCTGGCCGAGGCGACCGGCCTGACGACCGGGGCGATGACGACCGCGCTCGACCGGCTCGAGCGACGCGGCTACGCCCGCCGGGTCCGCGACACCGTCGACCGCCGCCGCGTCCTCGTCGAGATCACCCCGCTCGCGATGGAGGGCGCCGGACGCCTCTACGGCGAGCACATGGCCCACTCCGAGCGCCTCTATGACCGCTACACCGAGTCCGAGCTCGAGCTCCTGCTCGAGTTCGTCCGCGACGGACGCGAGCTCAACGACCGCTGCGCCGCCCGCCTCGAGACCCAGACCCGCGGCCTGGACGGCGCCCCGTAGCCGGCGCCGGCTGGAGCTAGGCGATCACGCCGCGGGCGAACCTGCGGGCGCGGGCCGCCACGTGGACGACGCCGAGCCGCTCAAACGCATCCGCCGCCCCGAACAGGACCGCCGTCCCCCGCCCGAGCTCCGACTCGCTGATCCGTCTGCCGAGCTCCAGCTGGCACCGCGCGTGTTCCAAAGGACGACCCACTCTCGCCCACGCCTCGCTTGCCGCCTCGAGTAGGTCGAGTCCCTCCGCCAGGTCGCCGACCACGCCGGCCGCCTCGAGCGCCGCCGCCCGACCGACCGGGTAGTCCATCTGCCCGGCCCGCTCCAGGGCCTCCCGCCCGAGGGCCTGCGCCTCCTCGCGATTGCCGGCCGCGCTCAGTACCAACGTCCGCGTCGCCGACGCCTCAATCGACTGGGCGACCAGCCCAGCGTGCTCGCAGACGTCCAGGCAGCCCAGGACCGCCGCGTCGGCCCGGGCGAGCTCACCCCGGTCATACAGCGTCAGTGCGAGCGCGTGGAGCGCCATGAACGCCGCTTCCGACGACCCGACCTGGGCGGCGAGCGCGTGCGCCCGGCGCAGTCCGGCCTCCGAGCTCTCCCAGTCTCCCTCGCGCCACTGGAGCATGCCCAGCTGGGCATAAGGCAGGCACAGTTTCCCGCTCAGTCCGTCCCGCTCCCCCAGGTGGACCGCCGCCTCGCAGCTCGTCCGGGCCGACGTCCAGTCGCACGCGTAGAGCGACAGCTGCGCCAGCCCCGCCAGCAGCTCGATCTGCGCCGGGACCTCGCCGATCTCCCGCGCGAGGATCAGGCCCTCCCCGTAGATCGCCCGAGCCTCCTCGTACTGCGCCTCCGAGCCCTCGAGGTGGTGGCCCAGCGCCAGCAGCGCCAGCACCGTCTCCCGGCCGTCGGCCGTCCTCGCCAGCTCGACCGCACGTTCGAGGTTCTCCCGCGCCTTGACGGTGTCCCCGATCCGCCCGAAGATCCGCCCGAAGATCCCCCGCGCCCGGCTCGCCGCGCCCGGCTCGCCGGCCTGCTCGGCCAGCTGCAGCGCCTTCTCGGCCGAGTAGATCGCCAGCATGTTGTCGCCGGTCTCCATGTACAGCCACGCCGCCTCCTCATACAGGCCGACCAGCACCGTCGACGGCCCCCCGTCCCTGATCAGCCGGATCCCCGCCTGGTGGTGGGCGATCGCCGCCCGCCGCTCGCCCTTGATGGCCAGCGCCCCCCCGATCCGCCGGTGCAGCCCGGCGACCCGCTCGGCGTCGTCGCGACCCCGGTGGTGGGCCAGCCCCGCCTCCCACAGGCCGATCGCCTGATCCACCCGGCCGAGGCTGACGAGGACATCCCCCCGCTTCTCGTCGATCCGCGTCGCCACGACATCGTCGCGGTCGGCGTATGCCCGGGCCGCCTCGTACCGCGTCAGGGCCTCGTCGTTGGAGTAGAAGACCCGCGCCGCGTCCCCGGCCGCCTCGAGGTGGCCCAGCGCCTGCGCCCGGTACGGGCCGAGGATCTCCGACGGCAGCTTGACCTCCCCGCCCAGCTGGGCCGCCCGATCGAAGTGCTCGGCCAGCAGGGCGACGACCTCGTCCGCCCGCTCGCCCGCTCGCGCCTCGATGAACCGCGCGACCTCGAAGTGCTTGCGCGCCCGCACCGACTTCGGCAGCATCCGGTAGGCGACGTCGCGGATCAGCACGTGCCTGAACGCCAGCTCCGGCTCCCCCGCCAGCAGGCCGCCCTCGCCCGAGACAATCAGGTCCCGCTCGCGCAGGCCGGCCAAGGCCGCCTCGAGGTCATCGCCCTCCTCCCGGGTGACGTCCACCAGGGCCCCCGCCCAGAATGTCTGCCCGACGACGGCCGCGTGCGACAGGACCCGCCGCTCGAGCGACCCCAGCGAGTCGAGGCGGGCCGCGAGCAGCGCCTGCACCGTGTGCGGAAGCTCGACCGCCGCGTCCGGCCCCTCCTCCTCCAGACGCCGCACGAGCTCCTCGGCGAACAGCGGATTCCCGCCGGCCCGCTCGGCCAGCGTCGTGATCAGCAGGCCCGATGTCGGCCCGTCGACCAGTGCCGAGACGAGCTCGACGGTCTGCTCCCCGCCGAGCGGATCCACGAAGATCGTTGTCGCGTTGCGTCGGGCCATCCCCCAGCTCGGCCGCCGCTCCAGGAGCTCCTCCCGCGCCAGGCAGAGCAGCAGAACCGGCTCGCGCACCGAGTTCGCCAGGTACTCGATCAGGTCGAGCATCCCCTCGTCCGCCCAGTGGATGTCCTCCCACGCCAGGATCAGCGGCTCCTCCCTCGCCATCCCCTCGACGATCGACCGGACCGTCGCGAAGAACGTCTCCCGCATCCGTTGGCCGACCGGCCCCGCCGGCGACTCCACGCCGACGGGAGCCTCGATGCCCAAGAGGCGGCCGATCAAGGCGATCTGAGCCGGCCGATCGCCCGGGTCGGGTCGGCCCCCCGGGTCGGGTCGGCCCCCCGCGTCGGGTCGGCCCCCCGGGTCGGGCGGTGGGGGGGTTCCGGCGGGCTGAGGCGGAGCTTCGGCCTGGGTCCCGAGCAGCTCGCCCAGGCGGGCCGACAGCTTCGACCAGGCGACGCCCGACGCGTCGCCGTCGACGATTCCGCACTCGGCCCGCAGGACCTCGCCCAGCGGCCAGTAGACGACGTTGTTCCCGTAGGGCAGGCTCCGACCCCTGCGCATGCGCGGCTGGCCTGGGCTCGACTCCAGCCGGAGCTCGAGCTCGCGCAGCAGGCGTGACTTCCCGACGCCGGCCTGTCCGACGACAGTCGCCAGGTGAGCCGGGCCGCCCCGGTCGAGCCTGCCGGCCAGGCTGAGCAGCCCGGCCAGCTCGCCGCGCCTGCCGACGAGCGGTGACCCGATCCGTCCATCGGCCCGCGGGCGAGCCGCCGAGTCGCCGCCGCCGGCCTCGACCGTCGCCGCGCCGGCCAGGCCGAGCGCCTCCCAGGCCGGGACGGGCTCGGCCTTGCCCTTGAGAGCGAGCGGCTCGAGCTCGCGGTAGGCGATCGCATCCCGGGTCGCCCAGAACGTCGTCCGGCCCACGGTGATCGTCCCCGGGCGGGCCGCCGCCTGCAGTCGCTGTGCGGTGTTCGCCGCGTCCCCGATCACCGTGTACGCCTCGCCGACCCGACCCGCGAGCACCTCGCCCGTGTTGATCCCGACCCGCAGCTCGAAGTTCGCCCCGTGCTTGGCGGCGAAGCGCTCGTTGATCTCCCGCATCGCTGCCTGCATCCCCAGCGCCGCCCGCAGCGCCCGCTGCGCGTCGTCCTCATGGGCCAGCGGCGCCCCGAACAGGGCCATCACGCTGTCGCCGATGAACTTGTCGACCCACCCCCCGAACCGGCGGACCTCGGCCGCCAGGCGCCGCATCGCTCCGCCGACGACCGCTCCCAGCAGCTCCGGGTCGAGCTCTTCGGAGATCGCCGTGTAGCCCGAGAGGTCGGCGAACATGACGGTGACCGTTCGCCGCTCCTCTCCTCCGGGCGCGACAGGCGACGAGACCTCAGCGTCGAGCCAGGCGCCGCACGCCATGCAGAAGCGGGCGGTCTCCGGGGCGCCGGCCCCGCAGGTCGGGCAGACCCGATCGAACGTCGTTCCGCAGGCCGCGCAGTGACTCACGCCCAAGCCCCCTTATCCCGCTCGCCAGACGCCCTTCGTCCGGAGCGTAGCGCAGCCAAGGCTAGAGTCCGGACGCATGGTCGCCGCCAAGCTCTACGCCGTCGGTCGGCTCGCCTACAGCGCCGGACTGATCTTCGCCCCAGGGCGGGTCGCCGCCGGTTGGATCGGGTCGGCCGGGGCCGCCAGCACGGCTGCCCAGATCGGCCTGCGCGGCCTCGCCGCCCGCGACACCGCCCTCGCCGTGGGGCTGTTGATCGCCGACGCCCGCGGTGCCAGCCCGCGACCGTGGCTCGGCCTCTGCGCCCTGGGCGACCTCGCCGATCTCGCCGCGACCCTGGTCGCCCCGGCCGAGGACCTGCCGCCGAACTCCCGGGTCGGGACGATCGCCCTGGCCGGAGGGTCGGCTGTCGTCGGGGTCGTTTTGGCCTGCCGGGGCTAGCGCTTTGGGGGCCTTGTCGGCGTTGGTGGGCCGGGAGGGTCCTTCGCGGGCGTGGGGAGAGAGGGAGAGGGAGAGGGAGAGGGAGAGGGAGAGGGAGAGGGAGAGAATGCGCGGGCCGGCCAGGACAGGGGCACGGCCAGGGAGCATGTGTGTGCTCCGCAAAAGATAGTTGCGTGTTGCATGCAACTAGTTTCCACGAAGAGGTTGCGACTACTCCGATCGGCCCGGCCCCCGCCCCTGCCTCGGCGGCCCTCCGACCCCCGCCCCCCTCCCGGAGTCCGAGAGGCCGAGAGGCCCCCCTACGCCGCCGTCCGCTCCCGCTTGCGCTCGGCCACCGTGTCCCGGACGGCCTCCCAGTCGATGTCCTTGAAGTTGTGCATAGGGCAGTACTTCGGCCCGCACATCGAGCAGAACTCAGCCGTCTTGAAGTAGTCGTCGGCCAGCGTCTCGTCGTGCATCGCCCGGGCCGTCTCGGGATCCAGGGCCAGCTCGAACTGCTTGTTCCAGTCGAACGAGAAGCGCGCCTCCGAGAGCGCCCGGTCCCACTGGGCGGCCCGTCGGTTGCCGCGGGCGAGGTCGGCGGCGTGGGCGGCGATCCGGTAGGCGATCAGCCCCTGCTTGACGTCGTCGGCGTTCGGGAGGCCGAGGTGCTCCTTGGGGGTGACGTAACACAGCATCGACGTCCCGTGCCAGCCGACGATCGCCGCGCCGATCGCCGAGGTGATGTGGTCATAGCCGGGGGCGATGTCGGTCACGAGGGGCCCGAGCGTGTAGAACGGTGCCTCGTGGCAGAGCTCCTGCTGCTTGCGGACGTTCATCTCGAGCTGGTCGATCGGGATGTGGCCGGGGCCCTCGACCATCACCTGGACGTCGCGCTCCCACGCCCGCTCGGTCAACTCGCCGAGCGTCTTCAGCTCGGCGAACTGGGCGGCGTCCGAAGCGTCGGCGATCGACCCGGGCCGCAGGCCGTCGCCCAACGAGATCGAGACGTCATAGCGCCGGAAGATCTCGAGGATCTCGTCGTAGCACTCGTACAGCGGGTTCTCGCGCATGTGGGCGACCATCCAGCGGGCGAGAACGCCGCCGCCGCGGGAGACGATGCCGGTGACGCGGTGCTGGCAGAGGGGAAGGTGCTCGAGACGCAGGCCGGCGTGGATCGTCATGTAGTCGACGCCCTGGCGAGCCTGGTGCTCGATATTGGCGAGAAGGCCGTCGATCGACAGATCCTCGATCGACTTGACCGACTCGAGCGCCTGGTAGATCGGGACCGTCCCGATCGGGACCGTCGCGACCTCGAGGATCGCCTCGCGGGTCTCGTCGATCTTCTTGCCGGTCGACAGGTCCATCACCGTGTCGGCGCCCCACTTCTCGGAGACCGTCAGCTTGGCGACCTCCTCGGCGAGGCCGGACGACGTCGGCGAGTTGCCGATGTTCGAGTTGATCTTGACCCGCGCCTTGAGGCCGATCGCCATCGGGTCCAGAGCGGCGTGGTTGACGTTCGCCGGGATGATCATCCGGCCGCGGGCGACCTCATCGCGAACGAGGTCGGCGGGCAGCTCCTCGCGCTCGGCGACGCGCTTCATCTCGGGGGAGATCGTGCCCATCCGGGCGAGGTGCATCTGCGTGCGGCATTCGCTGTCCTTCGCGAATGCGCTGCGGTGCTCAGGCGGCATCTTTCACTTCCTTCGCTGGCATGATCCAGATCAGGTCTGCGGGTCGGCGCGGGCGCGCCCTCTCAGCCCCTCGCGGGACTCCCCGGATCGGTTTCCAGCGATGCTAGCGACTCCGGCGTGACGCGACCGTCCGCGCCACCCGGATCGACGCCGGTGAGTGTTTCGAGGACGCCGGCGACGTGCTCGCCCCGGCGGGCGGGAGGCGACGCGGGATTGAACCAGCGGGCCTCGGCCAGCTCGACGTCGTCGGGCGATAGACGACGGTCGGGGAGGTCGGCCGCGAAGTAGTGGACCGTGTCGTTGCGCCGGCCGAATCGCAGGACGAGCCGTCCGATCGGGCGGAGCGACGGCGCGACGATGCCGAGCTCCTCGCCGAGCTCGCGACCCGCGGCAACGATCGGGTCCTCCCGCCGGCGGACGAAGCCACCGGGGAAGTCCCAGGTCCGGCGATCGCCGTAGGTGTGACGGACGAGGAGGACGTCCCCGTCGTTGAGGAGGACGCACTTGGCGCCGCGGTTGCGGGAGCCGGCGATCGACCACCAGGAATAGGCGGCGGCCGAGGCCAGGCGGTAGCCGATGCGGAGGATCCGGCGGCCGAGCGGCCGGCCGTCGAGCAGCCGGCGGTGGAGTGGTCGACGTCCCACAGCCGCAGCCTGACAGCCCGTGACCGACGGCGTCCGCCGCCGGCCGCCGGAGCGCCCGGCGAAGCGCCCGGCGGAGCGCCCGGCGGAGCGCCCGGCGATGTCGAGGGACGCGACGGCCCTCCCACCGGGGGGTTGCTGACATGTCCGGTCGAGTGGGAGTACATTCAGTGACTCGCAGCCACGGTCGCCGAGGGAGTGAAAAGTGAGAGGTCTCGCCGCATTGACCGCCGGTCTCGTCCTGGGCGTGGTCGCGACGGCCGGGGCGGTGACGACGACGAAACCGATCACCGTCACGCCGAGTGCCGTGAAGTTCGGTGCGACGTTCACGATCGCGTTCGTCACGCCGTCAGCCGGTCCGGCCCGGGCCTACGACGTGCGCCTGCGTGCGCTCGACACGGGTAGCGCGTCCGCGCCGTGTGTGTCACACCTCGACTTCTACAACCCGCGGGCGGTCGTCGGGCAGAGCCACGTACGCTTTGCCTATATCCCACGGGCGGCGCAGGGACTCTGCCGCGGGACGTGGCACGTCGACGTCAGACGCGGCGGGGCGACCGTCCTTTCGGGCGGGCACTTCACGCTCGAGTAGGCACCCGAAGCCGGGCGTGCCGGTCTCCGGCGCGGACGAGCCGGCTAGGCTCCGGCGTGTGACGCGGACCGGCGAGACAGACGGCGACGGGGATCGGAACGGCAACGGCGGGGCGGAGATGATCCGCGTCGAGGGCCTGCACAAGCGCTACCAAGCCGACGGGCCGGAGGCCGTCGGCGGGGTCGACTTCGTCGTCGCCCGGGGTGAGATCTTCGGCCTGCTCGGCCCCAACGGCGCGGGCAAGACGACGACGATCGGAACGATGACGACGCGGGTCAAGCCGACCGGCGGGCGGGTCCTCGTCGACGGGATCGACGTCGTCAAGGACCCGGTCGCCGTCAAGCAGCGGATCGCGGTCGTCCCGCAGATGAGCAACCTAGACCGGACGCTGACGGCGCTCGAGAACCTGACCTTCCACGCGGCGTACTTCGGATCCCCCCGGCGCGACCGGCGCAAGCGGGCGCTCGAGCTGCTCGACCGGTTCGGCCTGGGCGGGCGGGGGTCCGACAAGGTGAACAAGTACTCCGGCGGCATGGCCCAGCGGCTGATGATCGCCCGGGCGCTGATGCACCAGCCGAAGCTGCTCGTGCTCGACGAGCCGACGACGGGCCTGGATCCGCAGTCCCGACTGTTTCTGTGGGAGCGGATCGTCGAGCTCCGCGAGCTGGGGACGACGCTCCTCCTGACGACCCACGACATGCTCGAGGCCGATCGCCTGTGCGACCGGATCGCGATCATGGACCACGGTCAGGTGATCGCCAACGACACGCCGCGTGGGCTGCGGCGACTGCTGCCGGCCGAGCAGGGTCTCGAGCTTCTCCTGGAGAGCCCGACCGACCCGGTCGGGCGCTTCGAGCAGCGGGCCGATGTCGACCGGGCGAGCTCGACTGACGCGGGTGACGGCCGCTGGCAGGTCCGCCTCTACGGTGGCGGCGACCGGCTGCCGGACGCCGCACTCGCGGTCACCCGCGAGCCGGGTGGCCCGACGCTTGCCGAGATGCGACGGATCGCGGGGACGCTCGAGGATGTCTTCGTCCACCTGACGGGGCGTGACCTTCGATGAAGCTCGGCGTCCGCAGCCAGGCGTTCGTCGCCCTCTGCGAGCGGGACCTCTGGGTCACCGTCCGCCACGAGCCGGTCGGCTTCCTGGCCCAATCGCTGCTCCAGCCGCTGTTCTTCCTGTTCGTCTTCGGACGCGTCCTGCCCGAGATCGGACAGGCCCGCGGGGCCTACGGGGCCCAGTTGATGCCCGGCGTGATCGCCCTGACCGTGGTCCTGACGGCTCTCCAGAACACGGCGCTCCCCCTGGTCATCGAGTTCTCGTTCACCAAGGAGATCGAAGACCGCCTGCTCGCGCCGCTGGCGACGTGGGCCGTCGCGATCCAGAAGATGGTGATCGCGGCATTCAGGGGGATGATCTCCGGCGTCCTGATCCTGCCGCTCGCGTCCGTCGTCCTCCCGGGCGGCATCAACCTCGGCGGGGCGTCGGTCGGCGCGTTCGTCGTGATCCTCGTGCTCGGCGCGCTCGCCGGCGCGGCGATGGGCCTCGTGCTGGGGACGGCGGTCCCGCCGAACCGGATCAGCGTGGCCTTCGCGATCGTCCTGACACCGTTGATCTTCACCGGGGCGACCTTCTACCCGTGGGCGTCACTCGCCCGCCTACAGTGGTTCCAGATCGTCACGCTGTTCAACCCGCTGACCTATGTCAGCGAGGGCATGCGGGCGTCGCTGACGACGCTCCCGCACCTCCGGGCCGGATGGATCGGGGTCGGTGTCGTCGTCGCTCTGGCAATCTTCACGCTGCTCGGCGTACGGGGCTTCGTCCGGCGGGCAGTCGACTGATGCGAATTCGACACGACATCCTCGCCGCCGGCTCGGCCGCGGCCGTCCTGCTCGCGGCCGGCGGGGTCCCGGCGGCGGTCGGGGCGACGACGGCGCCGATCCACAAGCTGACCAAGAAGACGGCGGCGGCGGCGGCGCTGAAGGACGCGAAGGCGGCGGCGACGATCAGCGGCGGGGACAAGGTCGTGATCAGCAACTGCCGGGCATACGGCAAGTCGGCCTTCAAGTGCGCGGTCCAGCTGATCCCCGAGAGCAGCGCGTCGCGCTGCCATTGGACGGACACGATCACCCTGGTGAAGGGCCGGCCAAACGTCAGGTATTCGAGCGTCGCCTGCTCGGGATGAGCCGACGCTGGGCCCGGACGACGGGCGAGGGCCGCTCGGCGGGCGTCGCCGGGCTCGCGCGTGCAACCGGCTCCGACGGATCGAGCACGGGGACCTGACCGCCTGGCGCGGTGGGCGGCGCGTCGCGCCCGTGGTCTGCCTGATCACCGGCGAGCGCCGTCCTTGGGTGGTCGAGCAGGCCGGGCGGAGGAGAGCGGAGATAGGTCGCGAGGCAGGCGACTCCGCCGGTGCCGAGGATCAGCTCGGACGCGCCGGAATCGTTGAAGATGGCGCACGACAGCGCCGCGGCGAAGCCGCCGGCGAGGCACGCCGGCCAGAGGGCGTCGGTGGCGAGCGCGGCGAACACGCGGTGCCGGTGGCGGACGGCGTACGCGGCGCCGAGTAGGGCCAACACGGTCAGGAGGGGGATGTTGCCGACCTTGAGGATGCTCCAGGCGACCTCGTAGCGGCGCTGGATGATGTCCCAGATGTCCCCGCCGGTGGGCGCGTCGACGACGTTGCGCAGGAAGTCGCTGTTGCCCCGCGTCGCGATGTCGAGGCCGGCCAGGCCGACGAGGGCGACCGCCGGGGCGAGGAGGGCGAGGAGGACGACCCGCCAGGTGACGCGAGGCAGCATCATCAGGGCGGCGACGCCGAAGCCGGCCGCGATCGTGAAGATCCCGCCGACGTCGGCGCCGAGCCGTCCGGGGCAGACGACGAGGGCCGTGGCGAGACCGACGGCGGCGAGGATCAGTGCCGTCCGCGGGGATCGGTCGCGCCGGCGCAGGCCGGCGGCGACGAGGGCGAGAGCAAGCAGCGTCGAGGCGATCTCGAGGTCGTTGTCGACACCGTAGAAGCGCACGCCGGCGAGCGGGCTCGGCCCGAACAGCGACTCGTCGATCAACCGCGAGCCACGGGCGAGGTCGATCGTGTACGCGAGAAGTCCGACCACGGCCGGGAGGATCGGGGCCCGCGGCCAGCCGATCAGGCGGTCGGCGAGCAGTCCGAGAACCAGCGACCCGCCGGCGATCAGGCCGAGCTCGACGAACCGACCGGGGGCGAGCACGGCGGTCAGGAGGGCCAGGCTCGGGATCCACAGGACGGCGAGCCCACCTGCCCGCAGGCCGATCCGCAGGCCGCGGCGGTCGCGGAGGATTCCGAGCGCGAGGATCAGGCCGCCCCAGATCAGGAGGAAGGTCTCGAGTGCCGGGCGCTGGCGGTCGTTGACGACGCCGATCCGCGCGCGGAAGGCCTTCAGCGCCGCGGGATCGTGGGGTCCACCGGTGGTGATCGGCTGGCCCTGGACCTGGTCGGGAATCGGCAGTCCGAGGTGGCCGAGCACGGTCGGCGCGATGTCGGTCGCCTCGACCATCCCGTCGACGTGGGTCGATCCGGACGTCAGCGTGCCGCCGGACCCGTCGCCGGCGAGGCCGAGCCAGAGCGTCTGCGACCCGCGGAGCTCGGGCGGGCTCTCGAGGGCGACGACGAGCTGGCCGGGCCGGCGATCGGCCAGCAGGTCACCGAGCTGGGCGTCGCCGACGTCGCCACTGGACAGCTCGACGACGACGAGACGCCGGGAGCCCAGGGCGCGTTCGGTCCGGCGGACGAGCGAGCCGGGCGTGCCGATCGACACGGACGCGACCGTGCCGGCCGGGTCGGCGGCGATGATCGCGCCGGGATGGCGCCAGGGCAGGTTGCGGAAGTAGTCGACAGCCCCGGGGATCCCGGCATACGGGCCGCCGAGAATGCCGACGAACGCCGCGCCGCCGGGAATTGCCCCGGCCAAGAGGCCGGGTTGCGCGCTGGAAGGGGCGGTGGCCGCCCGGGCGAGTGCCAATGGCCAGCCCCCAATGGTTGACGGGCCGCGGCTGGATACGTCCAGGTCGAGCTCGGGCGGCGTCTGCGGGTTGTAGCGGTCCATCTGGATGCGGGCGCCCTGGGTGATGTCGAGCAGCGCCTGGGCCGGGTCGTACAGGGCCTGTGTCGCGCTGGCCATGCCGAGGGCAAGCGACGGGTGGCCGGCGAGCCGGTCGAGGACGCTTTCGACGGTCGTGTGGCTGGGCGACAGCTCGCTCGGGAAGAGGGCGATGATCACGGCGTTCGACGCGGCGGCGGCCGCCGGGCGTCGGGTCTGACCGGCGGCCTTCCGGCCGGCCTGGGCGAGGAAGCCGCGACCTGCGGGGAGCGGAGCGCGAATCGCCGGAGCCGCGGCCGACGCGGACGCCGGCCGGCCGGCCGGTCCGAGGGCGGCCGCGAGGACGAGGAGCCAAGCGAGGGCACCGGAGAGGACAGGCTTCGACCGCGACGGTGACCATTGCCGCACCCCGCCAGCTTACGTGGGCAGGCGGCCGAAGGCAGCCGGGCGGGCGGGGCGGCGGCGGTCGACGGCGGGTGGGGTGCAAGTCCGGCTGCATGCAAGCGCAACTGCGTGGCGTGCAGCCGAACCCGTGTTAGGTTGGCGGCCGGGCGCGACGTGGGCAACGGACGATCGGTTGCCGGCCGGGCGCGACCTTGGGCTCCTGATGATCAGCCGGCACCGTCCTCATCCACGCTCGCGATGGCTCGCCGTGCTCGGCCTGGCCGGGCTCGCCGTCGGGACGGGCCCGGCCGGGGCGGCCTCGCCGGGGGCGATCAGCGCGAAGATCCAGGCGGCGCGGGTCCACGAGCAGGCGCTTCAGGCTGCGATCAACTCCGACAGTGGGAGGGTCAACAGCTTCAACGGCCAGCTCAGCGACCTCCAGACGCGGCTCAATGCGGTCCAGGCGACGGTCGACTACGAGAACGGCCAGCTCGCGACGACGCGGAGCCAGCTGGGCGGGGCGCGGTCGAAGCTGAACACGCTCCAGGCGCGGCTGGCCCGGGATCGCAGCATCCTCGACAGCCAGCTGGTCGCGGCGTACGAGACGCCGCCGCCGAACGTGATGACGGTCGTGCTCGAGGCGCACGGATTCAGCGACCTGCTCGAGCGGATGGACGATCTGAAGCTGGTCAGCAACGAGAACGCGACGGTGACTGCGGAGGTCCGCAGCGCGGACGCGGCCGTGCTCACGCAGACGAAGGCGCTCGGCCGGCTGGAGGCGCGTCAGCAGCTGGCGGCGGATTCGGTGCTCGTCCAACGCGACGAGATCGCCCAGCTCCGTCTGTCGGTTGTCAACCGGCAACTGGTCTACGCACGGGCGAGGTCGGAGAAGACCGCGCAGATCGCGTCGATCAGCCACCGGCGGCTGGCGCTGGTCAGCGAGCTGGCGTCGCTGACGCCGAGCGTCAACACGGCCGAGGCGAGCGCGCCGTCGTTGACGGCGCAGGCCGGCGGCGGTGGCGGCGGCGCAGGGTCGGGCTTCTTCCAGGCGGCCGGCACGAACTACAGCGTCGGGGTCGAGCCGGAGCTCGCGTCCCGGTTGAACACGCTCGGCAAGGCGCTGGGCCTCCACCTGATCGGCATCTCGGGGTACCGGTCGCCGCAGCACTCGGTCGAGGTCGGCGGCTTCGCCGACGATCCCCACACGCGGGGTGACGCGTCGGACACGCCGGGCGTCGAGGGCGTCCCCGAGTCGACGCTCAACCAGTACGGCCTGACCCGGCCGTTCCCCGGAGCGGCCGAGGCCGACCACATCCAGCTGCTCGGCGGGCCCGGGTAGGACCGGATCCGCTGGCTTGGCCGGGGCGCGCGATCACCGCACCGCGGATCCCACCCGGGGCGAGCGTCGGGCTGGGTGCTACGCGGTGGCCGGTGGGTCTGCGACGAGGCCGGGATCGGACTCGGCCACGCCCAGCCGGCGGTGGAGGCGGCGCAGCGGGGCCGGGGACCACCAGTTGGCGCTGCCGAGGAGTCGCATCAGGGCGGGGACGAGGAGCCCGCGGACGACGAACGCGTCGAGCAGGACGGCGACGGCCGCGCCGGTGCCGAGCTCCTTGAGGAAGACGAGCTTGCTCGTCACGAAGGCACCGAGGGCGACGGCGAGGAGGAGGGCGGCGGCTGTGACGATCGCGCCGGTTCGCTGGAGGCCGACGGCGACGGCGTCGGCGTCGGCCAGGCCGCGGTCGCGGGCCTCCTTGATCCGGGTGAGGAGAAACACGCCGTAGTCGGTGGAGAGGCCGAAGACGATCGCGACGAGGACGAGGAAGTCGGTCTGCTCGATCCCCTCGGGCTTCGTGAAGCCGAGCAGGCCGGTGAGGTGGCCGTCCTGGAAGACGAGCACGAGGACGCCGGCGGTGGCGGCGGTCGTAAGGACGTTCATCAGGAGTGTCTTGACCGGGAGCACGACCGATCCGGTCATCAGCCAGAGGACGGTGAGCGTGAGCACGACGAGGAGGGCGACGGCGACCGGGAGCATTCGTGACGTGGCGGCGTGCTGGTCGATCAGATCGGCGGTGGCTCCGCCGACCTCGACGAGATACGGGGCGGGGTGGGCGCGGATCGACTGGACGAGGTTCTGGGCGACTGTGGTGATCGGCGTCCCGCGGCCGTCGACGTCGATCTCCCAGGTGTCGTGGCCGAGGTTGCGCGGCGGCGACACGCTCTGCACGCCGGTCAACGGCCGCAGGCCGGCCGCGTAGGTCGCCAGCGCCGGGCCGGCGGTCGCGGGGGCGGTGACGGCGAGGATCGCCGGGGTGGAGTCCGCGCCGGGGAAGTCCCGGGCGATCGCGTCGGAGACGGTCCGGGCGCTCTGGCCGGCCGGGAGCACGGATGCGTCGATCCCGCTCCAACGGATCCCGGTCGCCGGCGCGGCGAGCAGGAGGAGGGCGGCGGCGGTGACGGCGGCGACGACGCCGGGTCGGCGCATCACGGCCCGGGCGAGCCGGTACCAGGCGCCGCTGCCCTCGGGCTGGGGCTTGACCTTCCCGAGCCTCGTGCCCATCAGGACGAGCAGGGCCGGGAGGAGACAGGTCGTCGCGGCCGCGGCGACGAGCGCGACGACGAGACCGCCGAGCCCCATCGAGACGAGGAATCGCTGGGGAAACACGGTCAGGCAGGCCATCGCGGCGGCGACGGTCAGCGAGCTGAACACGACGGTCCGCCCGGCCGTCCGCATCGTCGCGCGGACGGCGGACGGGACGTCAGCGCCGCGGCCGAGCTCCTCGCGGAAGCGGGAGACGCAGAACAGGCTGTAGTCGACGGCGAGGCCGAGGCCGAGACCGATCACGAGGTTGAGGGCGAACGGCGAGAGCGAGAGGAACGAGTTGATCGCCCGGAGGATCGCGAACGCTCCGAGCACGCTGAAGCCTCCGATCGCCAGCGGCAGGCAGGCAGCGGTTCCGCGGAAGATCAGGATCGACAGCAGGGCGAGCAGGGGGAAGGCGAGCAGCTCGGCGATCGCGAGGGAGCTGGTCGCCTGGGAGCCGACCTGGTCGCCGGCGACCGCCGTCCCGCCGAGCGTCACGGCCGGGTCGGCGGAGAAGGCCTTCTGGAGGCGCTTGACGACGTCGGTGTCACTCGCGCCGGACCTGAGCGTCGCGGCGACGAGGACCTCCGTGCCGTCACGTGAGACGGCCGGAGACGCGCCCGACGGCGGCGGCGGCGACACGCGGGCGATCCCGGGATCTGCGGCGATCGTGCTGACGACCCGCGTGACCTCGGCGGCCGCGCGCGGCGCCCGGACGAGAGCGATCACCGACGGGCTCGCCGACTGGCCGGTGGCCGCCTCGATCTGCTCGCGTGCGTGGGTCGCCTGCGACCCGGGATCGTCGAACGCGTTGGGCGCGGCGAAGCTGCCTGGTGCGGGGCCGCCGATCACGCCGACGACGACGAACAGCACCCCACCGACGAGCGCGACCCGCCGCGGCCGCGAGCACGCCAGGTCTGCGAGGCGCCTGAGCACGTCAGCCGCTCGCGACCGGATGCGGCGGCCGGCTCATCCTGGGCACGCCGAGTCGGTGAGGATCAGGCGGACGTCCGCGACCCAGTCGAGGGTGGCCTGGGCGTGGCGCATCCCGTACATCGCCGTCGCCCGGGGGAAGGCCGACTGTGGGCGGTCGGCGAGCCGGTCGACGATCACGGCGAGCGCGTCGCGATCGGCGCGGGCGTTGGCCTCGTACTCGTCCAGCAGGGCGTCGAGTCGGTCGGCTGAGACCCGATCGCCGAAGAAGATGCGGACGAGAAAGAGGTTGCGGCTGCGCTCGGCCGGCACCGTCCCGTCCTCGAGCCACCGGCGGAGCTCGGCCGCGCCGGCGTCGGTGACTTCGTAGACGCGTTTGGTCGGCCACCGGTGCTGCGGGACCTCGGTCACCGAGAGCAGCCCGAGCCGGCAGAGCCGGTCCAACTCGGAGTAGACCTGACTTCGGGCGATCGGGAAGAAGTTTCCGATCGACCGCTCGCTGAAGCCGGCCAGCTCGTGACCCGCGCCCGGACGGATCGACACCAGTCCGAGCACGACGTGGGCGGTAGCCGGGAGTCCCAGATCCGAGGACACGGTCGCGCTGAGTCTAGTCCAATTAGGATCGACCGGACGCGCTCAGCGTGGCGTCCACGACGTCGCGTGGGCCCAGCGCTCGGCGTGTTCCATGATCTGCTCGATGACCGAGGTCTTCGCGTCCGCGTAGGCGTTCATGTCGACCCACTCGCGGCGGCCGAGCTCATGCTTTGCGGCGGCGTACCGCGCCCGGTCGGCCGCGTCGGTGCGCAGCCAGTCACGGAACAGCAGGTGGCGTCGCTCCCAGTCGCCGCCGACCCGATTGACGCGGACGTGGACGTCGAGCGCCGGCGTCCGAAGCATCCGGTGCCCGGGTTCCCGGACCCGCAGCAGATAACCGGCGGCCTCGAGCGGCGGGACGTAGGAGGCTTCGTCGTCGGGATCGTCGACGCTCACGTCGATGTCGACGATCGGCTTGGCCGGAAGGCCGTCGACGGCGGTCGGGCCGATGTGGACGATGCGTCGGGCGAGCGGCCCGAGCGCGCCGGCAATCCGCGCCCGCTCGCCGGCGAACCGCTCGGGCCACGACGGGTCATACGGCACGACCTCGATCCTCCGCCTCTCCCGCCCGCCGATCAGCTCCGCGGGGCCGACCGACTCGGCCCCGCGGACCGACTCCGCTTCCCTGTCCATCGCTACGTCAGCGCGCCCAGCGCCAGCGGGACGACCCGGTCGGCGCCGGCCCGGCGCAGCTGACCGCCGACCATCGCGAGCGTCCAACCCGAGTGACGACGATCGTCGAGCAGGACTCCCGTGCCCGGCGGCGGCGTCCCGATGACCGCGAATGCCCCGCGGACGTTCGCGGCCTGCTGGACCGCGTTGGCCATCTCCCGCTGCGGCGGCCGATCCTCC
>DASZKP010000056.1:0-71089 GCA_035553395.1 Solirubrobacteraceae bacterium
GGTTCCGCCGACCTCGGCTGTCAGGAGGTCGAGCTGACGCGGCGAGCCGACGATCATCGGCGCGCGGGCGAGGATCCGCCGCGCCTCGTCGCTGAGACCCGACCAGCCGTCGGCTCCGATCCCGACGACGGTGAGCATCACTGGCCAGTCGCCTGGCTCGCGCGCCGGCCGTTTGCGGCGAGCGCGACGGCGAGGGCCGCGGCGACCCGCTCGTTCGCCTCGGAATCCCGGGCTGTGATGCGGATGTATCGAGCGTCCAGACCCGCGAACGACCCGGCTGGCCGGACGGCGATCCGATCGGCCTTGAGGGCCGCGACGACGGCCGGACCGTCGGCCACGGCGACGAGGACGAAGTTGGCCGCCCCAGGCCAGACGCGGATCCCGGGGATCAGGCCGAGTCGCCGGCGTAGGTCTTCGCGATCGAGGTTCGCCCGGCCGGCGATCGCGGCGATCTCGTGGGTGTGAGCCGCCGCGGCCTCGAGGGCGGCAAGCGCGAGGACGTTGGCCGACCAGGGCGGCCGGACCGATCGGAGCCGGTCGGCCAACGGCGTCGCCGCGACTGCGTAGCCGGCGCGCAGGCCGGGAACGCCGAGCGCCTTCGTGATCGATCGGATCACGATCACGTCGTCGAGTCGCTCGCGGACGAGCGAGCACGGCTCTCCGGGGACGAGGTCCATGAACGCCTCGTCGACGACGATCGTCCGTCCTGGCCGGCGGAGCGCGAGGATCGTCGCGGCCGGGTCGAGCGTGCCGCTCGGGGATGCCGGGTTGCCGACAAGGACGAGGTCGGCGGCGTCGGGGACCGCTGCCGGGTCAAGGGCGAAGTCGCGGTCGGGATCGCGCGGGACGCGGACGATCGGGACGTGATGCGCCCGGAGGGCGGCCTCCGACTCGGTGAAGCCAGGGTGGACGCACGCGGCGAGGGTCGGACGGAGTGCTGCCGGGAGCAGCCAGAGGGCCTCCGCCGCGCCGTTCGTCGGGACGACCTCGGCCGGGTCGCGGCCGTGGAGGACGGCCAGGGCGGCGATCGCCCGGTCCTCACGCGGATAGCGACCGGCGTCGCCGGCCAGAGCGGCGTCGAGTGCGGGCCGCAGCCAGGCGGGCGGCCCGCCGGCGACGACGTTGACGGCGTGGTCGGCGTCGCCCAAACCCACGTCGCGGTCGCCGTGACGGCGGAGCTCGGCGAGCTCGCCGGCGTGCGCGTCGCACGCCGCCACAGGCTGAGCGTCGACCCGTCGGCCGCCGGCATCCGGCGTCAGCCTGCCGAGAGGGATCGACCGTCCGGCGACGACCAGCTCGACTGTGTCGGCGCGGTCGGCGAATCGCTGGGTCGCGTCGCCGAGCAGGTCGATCCAGGCCCGGGCTGCGGCGTCGGGCGGGAGGACTCCGTCGCCGGCCTGCTCGGCAACGACGATCGCCGCGCCGGCCGAGGCCAATGCGTCCTGGGCGCGGGCGACCGAGTCGAGGACGGCCGCGCCGACAGCCGGGAGGACGGCGGGATCGGTGAACGCGCCGGCCGCGTGGAGCAGGGTGGCGATCCACGGACCGAGGCCGTCGACGAGGACGCACTCGCCACCGGCACGCGAGCACGCGGCGGCGAGCGAGACCCCGACGTCGACGCAGGTCCAGGCCGCCGGCCGGCGAGCCTTGTGCGCGCGGATTCGCTCGCGCATCGACGCGTCCGCCGGGTCGGCCGTCGCGACGTACCGGACGGGGAGGCCGGTAGCGGTCGCGAGGGCCTCGGCGCGAGCGCTCTTGCCCGACCGGGTTCCGCCGATCACGACCGTCAGCGCCACGGGGGGCGGCCACCTGCCGCGGAGACTGGTCCGATCACCGGGTTTGTCGGCTGACGGTGGGCGGCCGCGCGGATCCGGCGGCGGTCACGAAGCTCGTCGCGAGTTGAGGATGAGCTGCCCAGTGGACATGGAGATACGCGGCCTGGACGCCGCGACGGACGATGCCGTCGAGGCGCGTGAGCGAACGGGTGGTCAGCTTCCAGGCGCTCGCGGCCTTCGGATCGAGCGAGTCGATCCGCGAGTAGTGAAACTCGTGCCCGCGGACGGCCTGGCCCGTCTCGAGCCACGGCGTCGGCGCGGCGGCGACGGCCTCTCGGTAGCCGAGCGTGAGCCGGTTGGTCATCGACGCCCGGGCCGGCAGGGCACCGCACATCTCGTGGCCGTCGAGCGTCGCGCAGAGGTAGAGCAGGCCGCCGCACTCGGCGAGCACGGGGCGCCCGGACGCGGCGAACTCGCGGATCTCCGCACGGAGGCGGGCGTTGACGGCGAGCTGCTCGCCGAAGACCTCGGGGAAGCCGCCGGCGAGAACGAGCCCGCCGGCGTGGGCCGGGAGGGCTTCGTCGACGAGCGGGTCGAACCCGGCGAGCTCGCCGCCGGCCGCCGCGATCAGCTCGAGGTTCTCCTCGTAGTGGAACGAGAACGCCGGTCCCCTGGCGATCGCGATACGCGTCCGGCGGCCGGCCGGTACCTGCAGTCCGGCCGAGGTCGCTTCACGGGTACGCGAGCCCGTCGCCGACCAGGTCGGCCCGTTGATCTCGAGGGCGCTCCGGGCGAGCGCGATCACCGCGTCGAGGTCGACGTCGCGAGCGACGACGTCGGCCAGCGCGGCCAGTGCCCGACCGGCTTCGGCGCGCCGCTCGGCGACCGGGACGAGGCCGAGGTGGCGCTCGGGCGTGAGCACGCGGTCGTCGCGCCGGAGGGCACCGAGCACGGGGACGCCGGTCCCGTCGAGCGCGTCACGGAGGAGCTGGTCGTGGGTGTCGGAGCCGACCCTGTTGAAGATCACCCCGGCGATCTCGAGGCCGGGGTCGAAGGTCGCGAAGCCGTGGACGACGGCGGCGGCCGAGCGGGCCATCGCCGACGCATCGACGACCAGCAGGACGGGCGCGGCGAGCAGCTTGGCGACGTGCGCGGTCGACGCGAGCTCGCCCCGACCGGACGCACCGTCGAAGAGGCCCATGACGCCCTCGACAACAGCGACGTCGGCTCCGGCGCAGCCGTGGCGAAAGAGCGGGCCGATCAGATCGGGTCCGCTGAGGAAGGCGTCGAGGTTGCGGCCGGGCCGGCCGGAGGCGAGCGCGTGGTGACTGGGATCGATGTAGTCGGGGCCGACCTTGAAGCCCTGGACCGTCAGACCCCGGGCTCGGAGGGCGGCGATCAGGCCGCAGGCTACGGTCGTCTTCCCGGCGCCCGAGCTCGTCCCGCCGACGACGATCCGGGGGATCACCACTCGATCCCCTGCTGTCCGCGGATGCCCCGCTCGATCGGGTGCCTGACGAGTGTGACCTCGGAGACGAGATCGGCCGCGTCGATCAGTGCCTGTGGAGCGCCGCGCCCGGTGATCACGACGTGCTGGAAGCCGGGCCGGTCGCGGAGCACGCCGACGACCTCGTCGACGTCGACCCAGCCCCACTTGAGGGGGTAGGTGAACTCGTCGAGGAGGAGGAACTCGTAGCGCTCGTCGGCGATGAACCGCTTGACCTGGTCCCAGCCGGCTCGGGCGAGGTCGGCCGACTCGACGATGTCCCGGGAGATCCACGACCAGCCGTCGCCGGTCTTCATCCAATCGATCCCGCCGAGTGCCTCGGCCGCCCGCTGCTCGCCGACCTTCCACCTGCCTGACTTGATGAACTGGACGACGCCGCACCGGTAGTCCCGGCTCCACGAACGGAGCAGCATCCCGAACGCCGCGGTCGACTTGCCCTTGCCGTCGCCGGTCACGACGATCACCAGCGGCTTGTCGCGCGGCTTGCGCCGCCGTGGCTCGGCCGTCCCCCGGTCGCCCGCACGGTGGGGGACATCGACGCCGGCGGCCGTGTTCCGCGCGAGGGCCGCCCCGTCGCCGATTGGCGGTTCGATCGCCCGGGCGCTGAACGGTCGCTCGATCGGCGCGTCGTCGGGATCGTCGGGTGGGGCGGCTCCGCGGAGCGAGCAGCTGGCGACGTAGCCGGCCGGCCGCCGGGTCGGCGGCTGGTCGCTCATCGGGCCCGTACCGCCTGGACGGGCCGCCGGCGGCCGGCGACTCGATTCATGCTGCGGCGCTCCGTCCGGGCCGGCGGGCTGCGGCATCCGCCGGGGCGACCAGCCGGGTCAGGTCGGCCCGGGTCGCGGCCGCGAGGTCGCCTGCAAGACCGAGCCGGACGGGGCCGTCCTCGAGGTCGACGACGACTGTCCGGTCGGCGGCCGCGACGACCCGCCGGAGGGCGGCCACGGCATGCCCGTGCGGATCCACGGCCCGACCGTCGGTAAGCAGGACGGCGATCCTCGGCCGGTCGGCGAGCTTGCCCCGGGCGAGCCGATCCAGCAGGCGGGCGGCGTGGTCGACGCCGGCCGCGAGGGGCGTCCGTCCGCCGGCGGGTAGCGCCCGCACGCGGGCGGCCGCCTGCTCGAGCGGGAGTCCGGGCTCGACGAGCGTGCGAGCAAGGTCGCCGCTGAACGTCACGACGCCGACGAGGTCGCGCCGGGCGTAGGCGGTGCGGAGGGCGGCTTCGAGCGCGCCCTTGACTCGACGCAGGCGCCGGTCGGCGGCCATCGACCCGCTGACGTCGACGACCAGGCACAGCACGGCGGCCCGGCGACCGCCGCGGATCGCCGTCCGCGGGACGGGGTCTCCGCGGAGCGAGGCCAGCAGGCTGGCGAGGATCGCGATCTCCTCGCCATCGCGCGCCGGCCGCGAGTCGACCTGGGCCAGGCTGCCGGCCGGCGACCGACCGAACACCGTCGGGCGGGGGTCGCCGACGGGCCGGCGCCGGAGCACGAGCGCCGACTCGGGGAGCCGGCTGGGGAGCGCGACGGGAATGGTCTGGCCAGACGGCCGGCCGGCCCGCGTCCCCGTCGGTGGGCGGGGCGGGCCGGCGAGATCGGGGTCGGGCAGCCATCTTGGCGTGGGGGTCTGGAACGGTGGTCGCGCGCCCGGCCGGCGGTCGTCGAGCCTCGGGTTCGGGGACTCGGTCGGCTGGGACGAGGCTGCGAGCGGCGTGGGGTCCGGCCGGGCGGGAGGTCCACCGGCTGGGGTGGGGTCAGGCGGGTCGGAGGGTCCGCCGGCCGGGGTGGGGTCAGGCGGATCGGGCTGGTCGGTGCCGGCGGGCCCGTCGGACCGGCGCAGGGCGTCGTCGATCGCCGGGTCTCGGCCGCCGCCGGCGGGTGGGGGGGATAGCGGGTCGCGGCGGAGGCGATGGCGCAGGGCGAGGTGGGCGGCCCGCTCGACGTGGACGGCGTCGACTTCTGTGAGGCCGTCGAGCGCCGCGAGGGCGCAGGCGGCGTGGGCGCAGACGAGGTCGCCGCGGACGCCGTCGAGGTCGAGCTCGGCGCAGACGGCGGTGATCCGCAGAAGCTCGCGCTCGGCGATCGTGACCGTGGAGATCAGCCGGCGGGCGGCGGCGATCCTGGAGGCGAGTGCATGCTCGGAGGCGGCCCACCGCGCGGCGAAGGCCGCAGGGGCGGCGTCGAAGTCCATCCTCCGGCGTACGATCCGCGCCCGGGTCGCCGGGTCGCGGGGGCCGGTGACCTCGACGCCGAGCCCGAACCGGTCGAGCAGCTGGGGGCGGAGCTCGCCCTCCTCGGGGTTCATCGTCCCGACGAGGAGGAAGCGGGCGTCGGCGACGAGGCTGACGCCGTCGCGCTCGATCGTGACGACGCCGGACGCGGCGGCGTCGAGCACGGCGTCGACGAGGTGGTCGGGGAGGAGGTTGACCTCGTCGACGTAGAGCAGGCCGCCGTTCGCCCGGCCGAGCAGCCCTTGCTCGACCCGGTGCTCGCCGGCCAGGGCCGCCCGGACGTCGAGTGTGCCGACCAGCCGGTCGAGCGTCGCCCCAAGCGGAAGCTCGACCAGCCGACCCGACGCGGACCCGGGCGCCTCGGGTGGGGGCTGGGTCAGCGGGGGCGGGCCGGACTGCGGCGGCCCGAGCGGGGGCTGGGCCAGCGGGGCGGGGCCGGACTGCGGCGGCCCGAGCCGGGGCTGGGCCGGCGGGGCGGGGCCGGACTGCGGCGGGCCGGGGGTCAGCCGGGAGGCGACGAGGATCGGGGCGAGGGCGCGGACGGCGGTCGACTTGGCGGTGCCGCGCTCGCCGCGGATCAGAACGCCGCCGACGACGGGGTGTACCGCGCAGACCAGGAGGGCCTCGACGAGGTCGTCCTGGCCGACGATCGCCGACAGGGGGTAGGGGGGACGGCCGGCCATCAGGCGGTGGCCGCCTCGAGCTGGTCGTCGAGTGCCAGGTAGCGGGCCTTGACCCCGGCGAGCGTGTCGGGCGCCGGGGCCGACCAGAGGCCGCGGTCGGCGGCCTCGAGCAGCTTCTCGGCGATCCCGCGGGCGGCCCACGGGTTGGCCTGGTCCATGAAGTCGGCGATCGCCGGGTCAAGCAGATACTTCTCGGCGACCTGGTCGTACATCCAGTCGGAGACGACGTCGGTCATCGCGTCGTAGCCGAACAGGTAGTCGACCGTCGCAGCGAGCTCGGCCGCGCCCTTGAAGCCGTGGCGGACCATCGAGCCGATCCATCGGGGGTTGGCGACCCTGGCCCGGAAGATCCGCCGGGTCTCGTCGGCCAGCGTGCGGACCCTGACCGTCTGGGGGTCGGCGCTGTCGCCGAGGTAGGCGGCCGGGTCGCGACCGCGGAGGACGCGGACGGTTGCGACCATGCCGCCGTGGTACTGGTAGTAGTCGTCGCTGTCGAGGTGGTCGTGCTCCTGGGAGTCGACGTTCTTCACGGCGACGTCGATCTGCTCGAAGCACGCCCGCATCGCCGGACCGGCCGCCTGGCCGTGGAGTCCCCGGCCGTAGGCGAAGCCGCCCCAGGCCTCGTAGACGGCCGCGAGGTCGGCGTCTTCGCGCCAGTCGCGTGTCTCGAGCAGCTCGCCGAGGCCGGCCCCGTAGGTCCCGGGCTTCGAGCCGAAGATGCGCGTCGTCGAGCGCCGCCAGGCGGCGGCCGAGTCGAGCTCGCCGGCGAGGCGGGCAGCTTCCCGGCGGGCGTGCTTGGCGACGAAGTTGAGCTCGTCGGGCTCGTCGAGTCCGGCGACCAGGCTGAGCGCGTCGTCGAGCAGTCCGATCAGGTGGGGGAAGGCATCCCGGAAGAAGCCCGAGATCCGCAGGGTGACGTCGATCCGCGGCCGGCCGAGCTCGTCCAGGCCGATCGGCTCGATGCCGGTCACCCGGCGCGACGACCGGTCCCATGTCGGTCGAACCCCGACCAGGGCGAGGACCTCGGCGGCGTCGTCGCCCTGCGTGCGCATCGCCGCCGTCGCCCACGCGACCAGGCCGACCATCTCGGGAAGGGCGCCGGTCTGCGCGACGTACCGGTCGAGTACGGCGTCGGCCAGGCGGATCCCGGTCGCATACGACAGCTCGGACGGGAGGGCCCGCGGGTCGACCGAGTAGAAGTTCCGGCCGGTCGGCAGGACGTCGAGCCGCCCGCGAGTCGGCGAGCCCGACGGCCCGGCGGGAATGTGGCGGCCGCGGAGGGCCCGGATGACGTTGGCCAGCTCGTCGGTCGTCCGCCGCAGGCGGGGGACGATCTGCCCGGCGGCGAAGCGGAGAGCCGCGACGACACCGGGATCCTCGCGGCCGAGCACCGTCCGGCAGATCCCGGCGGCATTGTCGGCGTTCCAGTCGTGGTCGGCGAGCGCCGTCAAGAGGGCGTGCTGGGCCTCCTCGAGCCGGTCGACGACGTCGCTGCCGCGGTGGCTGGTCCCCGGGAACCGGGCGATCAGCTCGTGCACGCCGGCCGGATCGACTCTGGCCCCGGGGGCGGCGACGAGGGACGGCTCGTCGAGGGTCGCATCGACTCTGGCCCCGGGGGCGGCGACGAGGGCTGGCTCGTCGATTCCGAAGGCGGCGCCGACGGCCCGTCGCAGGCCGGGGACGCCGCCGCTCCCGTGGCGGCCGATCGCCGCGACCAGGCCGCGGAGGTGTGCGCCGTCGGGGACGACGCCGAGCACGTGGAGGCCGTCCTTGATCTGGACGTCCTTGACCTCGCAGAGGTAGCCGTCGAGATGCTCCACCAGCGCCCCGGCGTCTGCCGGCCGCCCGTCGATGCCGAGGTCGTCCTGGAGGTTGGCGGCTTCGATCGCCGTCCAGATCTGCGCGCCGAGGCCCGGCAGCTTCGACGGATCGAGGACCTCCAGGCGGGCGTACTCGTCCATCAGCGCCTCGAGGTCGGCCAGCTCGTCGTAGCTCTCGGCCCGCATCATTGGCGGCACGAGGTGGTCGATCACCACCGCGTGGGCCCGCCGCTTGGCCTGGGCGCCCTCACCGGGGTCGTTGACGACGAACGGATAGACCAGCGGGATCGACCCGACCGCCGCGTCGGGCGCGCACGACGCGCTGAGGGCGAGCATCTTTCCCGGCAGCCATTCGAGCGTCCCGTGCTTGCCGAGGTGGACGATCGCATCGGCCCCCCAGTGGTGGTCGACCCACCGGTAGGCCGCCATGTAGTGGTGGGCCGGCGGCAGCTCCGCGTCGTGGTAGATGCCGACCTGGTTCTCGCCATATCCCCGCGGCGGCTGGATCAGGACGACGACATCGCCGAACTCCAGCCCGGCGACGATCAGGTCGCCGCCGGCCGAAGCCCGCTCGCACAGGTCCAGGTACCGCTCGCCCGGTGGCGGTCCCCACCGCTCCGAAATGGAAGCAGTCAGATCCGCGGGAAGGGTCGCAAGCCAGCCGAGATAGTCGGCTGCCGGGATCCGCAGGCGCGCGGCGCCGAGCGCCTCGTCGGTCAGGAACTCCTCGTCGTGGCCGCCGGCGGCGATCAGCGCGTGCATCAGGGCATCGCCGGTCTCCGGGATCCCCCGCACGTCGATCCCGTCGGCCGCCAACGCGTGGAGCAGGCCGATCGCGCTGGCCGGCGTGTCGAGTCCGACCGCCATGCCGATCCGCGCGTGCTTTGTCGGGAAGGCCGTCAGCACGATCGCGATCCTCCGGCGGGTCGCCGTCCGCAGGCGGGCGTGGCGGAGGACGAGCGTCGCCAGGCGGTCGCAGCGTTCGGCATCGGCGACGTAGCGGGGGACCCCGGCGCCGACCGGAGAGCCCTCGAGGACGCGCTCCTTGAACGAGATCGGCCCCCCGATGATCCGGCCGTCGAACTCCGGGATCGCGACCTGGGTCGCCGCGTCGACCGGCAGCAGGCCCTCGCTTCCCTGGTCCCAGCGCTCCCGCGACATCGTCACGCAGAGTGCCTGGATGACCGGAACATCGAGGGCTTCGAGTGCGCTTGAGTCCCATCCCATCTGCTCATCCGACCCGCCGTCGTCGAACGGGACATCGCCGGCCGCATCTCCCCGGTTGGCGCCTCCGGTCGCGAGCATCGTCGTGACGAGGGCGTCGATCCGCCCGTCGACCAGCTCGAGCGCGGCGACCCGCCCGTCCGCCTGGGACCGGCGGAGCGTGTAGCTCCAGACCGCGACAGGGTGGCCGCCGGCGCGGTCGATCGCGGCGCACAGGCCGTCGACGAAGCCCGTGTTGCCGGTCAGGCGGTGCGACCGGTAGAAGGCGACTCCGATCACCGGTCGTCCGGTTTCCCGGTCGGCCAGCGCCTCCTCCAGGGTGACGTCGCCCCGGCCGGGGACGTAGACGCCGAGCTCGGGGCTCGGAGCCGGCGGCTCGAACCCGAAGCCCTCGAAGAGAACCGTGTCGGCCACGAAGCGGAGCATCTGCTCGACGTTGTCGACGTCGCCCGCCTGGAGGTACTCGCCGACCGCGGCGACCGTGCCAGCCGCGACGGTCGACAGGGCGGTCATCTCGGCGTCCGGCGTCGACTCCCCGCCCAGCGCGATCAGGGCCGTACCGGTCTGCCGGCACCGCACCGCCAGCCGGTCGACGCCGCCCTGCCAGCCCCGCCGGCCGCCGAGCACGCGGATCACCACGACGCGGGCTCCGTCGAGCACCTCGTCGAGGAATGGATCGACGTCCCGGGTGCCCTGCGGGTTGGCGCAGCGGACCTGTGGAAAGTCGTCGGGCAGACGCCGGACGGCCGACGCCGTCGCGAGGATCTCGGTGTCGGCCGTCGTGATGAACCTCAGCACCCGACGCCCTCCAGGCGGAGCTCCGGCAGATCGGTGGGGACGCCGTGCTCGATCAGCTCGGCGAGCACATCGGTGTCCAGATGTCGCTCGACGAGATCCCCCAACACGTCGAGCTGGCGCTCCCGCTCGGCCGCGAAGCTGACGTCGGCCGCCGGCACGAAGTCGATCCCCCGGCGGCCGGCGACCCACCGCAGGAGGCCGCGGCGGGCGTCGTCGTGCTCGAGCAGTCCGTGCCACGACGTCCCCAGCGTCGCCCCGGCCGCGCACCCTTCGGGGCTGCCGTCGTCGGCGTCGATCAGCGGGACACCGCCGTGTGGCACGGGTCGACCGTGGCGGATCTCATAGCCGCCGACACGGCTGCCGAGGACCCCGCTGTGTCCGGTGACCGTCCGCAGGACCTTGTCGGACTCGAAGACCGTCGCGACCGGGAGGAGGCCGAGCCCGGCGACGACCCCGGCCCGCGATTCGACCGTGTCGGCGATCGACTCGCCGAGCATCTGGTAGCCCCCGCAGATCCCGACGATCGGGTCGCCGGCGCCCGCCCGGGCCGCCAGCCCGGCGTCGAGTCCGTCGCGGCGCAGGCCGGCGAGGTCATCGACGGTGGCCTTGGTCCCCGGGATCACGACCAGGTCGGCGCGGGCGATGTCGACCGGCGAGCGCGTGAAGCGGACGCGGACGCCCGGCTCGCGGCCGAGCGCGTCGAAGTCTGTGAAGTTGCTCATCCACCCCAGCCGGACGACCGCCACGTCGAGCGTCCCCCGGCCGCCGGCGACGTCCGTCCGGGGTCGGCCGATCGCGAGCGAGTCCTCGGCGTCGAGCCCGAGCTCGTCGACGTACGGCAGGACGCCCAGCGTCGGGCGACCCGTGATCGCCGCGAGCTGGTCGAGCCCGGGCGCGAGGATTGCGAGATCGCCGCGAAACCTGTTGATCACGAAGCCGGCGATCTGACGCTGGTCGGCCGGGTCGAGGGCGACCAGCGTGCCGAGCAGTGACGCGAAGACGCCGCCGCGATCGATGTCGCCGACGACGATCACCGGCAGCCCGGCCGCTCGCGCGAGCCCCATGTTGGCCAGATCGGCCGTCCTCAGGTTGATCTCCGCCGGGCTGCCGGCCCCCTCGCAGATCACGACGTCGTACCGGGAGCGGAGGTCGGCGAGGGCGGCCGCGACGACTGGACGGAGGTCGTCCTTGAGCTCCCGGTAGCTGCGCGCGTCGACCTCGGCGTATGGCCGGCCCATCACGATCACCTGGCTGTGGCGCTCGCCCGACGGCTTGATCAGGATCGGGTTCATCCCGACCTCCGGCTCGATCCCGGCCGCTGCGGCCTGCATTGCCTGGGCCCGGCCGATCTCGAAGCCGCCCCTCGCGACGATCGAGTTGAGCGACATGTTCTGGGCCTTGAACGGCGCGACGCTGACCCCCTGACGCCGGAGCCAACGGCAGATCCCGGCCGTGACCACCGACTTGCCGGCGTCGGAATGGGTTCCCGCTACGAGGACGGCGCCCTTCACGACGCCGCCCGCGAGCGTCCGGGTGCGCCGTGCGCAGTGGGGCGCCCCGCGCCCGGGCGTCGCCTGACGAGTGACCGCAGGACCGCGCAGCAGAGCGCCGCGGCCGCGCCGACGGCCAGCGACAGCCGGTTCGCCCGGCGCAGGTCGGCCGTCGTCGGCCGGCGGCCGGTGCCGATCACCGGGCGGACCTCGGGCATTCCGGCGTAGGTCAACCCGCCGCCGAGCCGGACGCCCAGCGCTCCGGCGAACGCAGCCTCGACCCGGCCGGCGTTCGGGCTCGGATGGCTCGAACCGTCACGCCGGAAGGCCGCCCACGCCGCGGCGGCAGATCCGCCGACGACCGGGGCGCAGGCCACCGCGAGCACCGCCGACAGCCGGGCCGCCGGGAAGCCGACGAGGTCGTCGAGGCGGGCCGACGCCCACCCGAACTCCGCGTAGCGAGGCGTCCGGTGGCCGACGATCGCGTCGAGCGTGTTTGCCGCTCGGTAGCCGGCCGCGCCGGCCGGGCCGGCGATCGCGGCCCAGATCAGCGCGCCGACGATCGCGTCGCTCGTGTTCTCGGCGACCGACTCGACGCCCGCCCGGGTCAGCTCGGCACCATCGAGGGTCTGGGGATCACGGCCGCAGAGCGACGGGACGGTCGCCCGGGCGGCGTCGAGGTCGCCGGCGTCGACCTCGTCGGCGAGTCGCCCCGCCACCCGCGTCAGGCTCCGGCCGCCGAGGGTGATCCAGGTCAGGAGTCCGAGCACCGCCATCCTGCCGAGCCCGGCCTGCCGCGTGCCGACGACGTGGTCCGCGAGACGGGCGGCGAGCTCGCCTGCGATCCCGGCGAAGGCGACGAGCAGTCCGGCGAAGGCCACCCCCCGCCGCCGGTCCGGCCCGTAGAGGAGGGTCTCGGCCCGCCCGGCCACCCAGCCGAACCCGGCGACCGGGTGCAGGCAGCGGGGATCGGCCAGGGCGAGATCCGCGAGATAGCCTGCGGCGATTGCCAGACCGGCCTGTCGTGCTGCGGGCGCCGCGGACATCGGGATTCCTCCACGGGATCAGGCGTCCCGATTCGAAGGCTCGCGGCGGACGAGTTCCTGACTCCCGGGCTGCTGCTGCCCGGTCACAGTGGCGCGACCGTCCCGGATTCCCGCCGGGTTCCTCGCACCGCCACGCTGACCCGGCCACTCTACTGTTCTCGCGCGTGGCCTTCGCTCCGACGCTCGCCTCGCTTCGCCTGGCCGTCTCCTTCCTGACGGTCGTCCCCGTCCGCTCGGATCCTGACGGTGCGGCCGCCCTGGGCACGGCCGCGGGCTGGTTCCCGGCGATCGGCGGCCTGCTCGGCGCGGTGGCGGGCGGCGTCGACTACGTGCTCGCCCCGTCGCTCGGGCCGCCGGTCGCGGCGATCGTCGCCGTCGGCGTACTCGTCGTGCTCACCGGCGCCCTCCATCTCGACGGGCTCGCCGACTGCGCCGACGGCCTCGGCGGCCGGAGCGATCGGGAACGGCGGCTCGCGATCATGCGCGACTCGTCGGTCGGGACGTTCGGCGCCCTCGGCCTGATCCTCTGGCTGCTGCTGTTCGCCGCGGCGCTCGCCGCCCTCGGCCGTGGCGACGCCCTGCGAGGACTCGTCGTGGCCGCCGGTCTCGGACGCTGGGCGGCCCTCGTCCACGCCCGGACGTCGACGCCCGCCAGGCCCGACGGACTCGGCGCGGGATTTCGCGTGGCCGACGGCGCTCTCGTGCTGGCGAGCTGCACTGCCGTCGTGCTCGCCGGTGGGCTGCTGGGACCCGTCGACGGCCTCGTCGGGCTGGCCGTCGCCCTGGTGGTCGGCCTGTCGGTCTCCGCCTGGTCGGGCCGCGCGCTCGGCGGCCTGACCGGGGACACGCTCGGCGCGAGCGTTGCGCTCGCCGAGGTCGCGGTCATCCTCACCCTGCTGGCTGTCGGCCTGCACTGAGGCGCCGCCGCTATAGTCGCCGTGATATCCACGATTCCGGAAATCCTGGCGCGATGTGATGGTCCGGTGTTCTCGTTCGAGTTCTTCCCGCCGAAGACACCCGCCGGCAGCGAGAATCTGAATCGTGCGCTCGAGGACCTCCAGGTCCTCGCCCCCGACTTCGTCTCGGTGACCTACGGCGCCGGCGGGACGACCCGGGACACGACGGTCGAAGTCGTCGCCCACATCAAGCAGGATCTCGGCCTCGAGGTGATGGCCCACCTGACGTGTGTCAATGCGACCGTCGAGGATGTCCGCGGAACGCTCGACAGGATGCGGGAAGTCGGCATCGACAACGTGCTCGCCCTGCGCGGGGACCCACCCCGCGGCCAGGAGCGGTGGACGAAGACCGACGGCGGCCTCGAGTACTCACACGAGCTGGTCTCGCTGATCCGCTCCGAATACGAGTTCGCCGTGGCCGGCGCCGCGTTCCCCGAGACGCACATCCACGCGGTGTCGCCCGAGGAGGACCTACGCCACCTCAAGACGAAGGTCGAGCTCGGCGTCGAGGTCCTGATCACCCAGATGTTCTTCGACAACGTCTACTACTTCGACTTCGTCGACCGGGCCCGCGCGATCGGCATCGACGTGCCGATCATCCCCGGTGTGATGCCGATCCTCTCACTCGACGGTCTCAAGCGGATGGCCGAACTCTCGGCCGCGGACGTTCCCGAGGCGCTCGACGACGAGCTGACCCGCCGCAGCGGGGACGAGCAGGCGGTCACTGAGCTCGGCGTCTCCTACGCGGCCCTCCAGTGCGCGGACCTGCTGGCCGGGGGCGCCCCCGGCATCCACTTCGTGACGCTGAACCGCTCGTCGGCGACGCGCGCGATCCTCAGCGCGCTACGCCTCTGGAAGCCGTGGGAGACGCCCGTCCGGCCCCGGGAGTCCGCGACACCGAAGCTCTAGTCGGTCTCGCGCCACCTTCGCGTGCTCGAGACCGCCGGCCTGGTCAGCTCCGCCCGACGGGGCGGCAACATCGTCTACTCGTTGCAGACATGCGTCCTTCACGACATCGCCACCGAAGTGGCCGAGATGGCCGGGGTCGGCCGGCACGCAGCGGCGCCCGCGAACGCTCGCGCGACTCGAGCCCGGCGTCGTACGCGCAAAGCCTGATGTCTGCGGTGTCCGACGCGATCGGTGCATTCAAGCGGCTCCCGCCGGCCGGCCAGGCCGCGGTCGTCGCGGTCACGGCCTGGAACGTCACGCTGTCGATCGCCGCCGAGCGCGACATCCAACGTCGCCGGTCAGACGAGATCCGCGGCAACAAGCTGGTGTGGCGCCTGCTGTGCCTGACGAACACCGTCGGCCCGGCGATCTACTTCCGCTGGGGCCGCCGGCCACCGGCCCAGCCGCAGAGGTGAGCTCCGGCCGAGACGGACGAAGGCGTTCGGCGTCCGAGTTGGCCGGCCACGTGGTCAGGGAACGTCGAAGCTGAACTGACCGACCGGGATCGACGCGGTCTGTCCGGGCAGGCCGACGACGGACATCGAGCTGGCCGGTCCGGTGGTCGGGACGTAGCTGACGGTTCCGTGGGCGACGCCGGGGCAGCTGTAGGGAATCAGGAACCGCTGGCTGACTCGGGCTCCGACGCGGATGTCGGAGTCGGTCGAGCCGAACTGACCGGAGTTGATCGTGCAGGTCGGGCTGTTGGCACCGGTGACGCCGAAGCTGTAGTAGCTGTGGCTGTCGGGGATCGCGATCCGCGAGCTGAAGCTGACCTCGACCAGCAGCGAGGGCGGGCCGCCGGCGAGTCGCTTGAACCCGCGCGGCGTGCGCGCGCCGCACGGCTCGATCAGCTCGCCGCGCCGGGAGCCGCAGTAGACGCGACCGGGGATCTCGCGCACGGTGATCGGGGCGGCGAGCTGTGCCGCCGTGACGGGCTGCGCCGGCGGCGACACGAAGCCGACCGGCGGGCATCCGGGCGACCGCGCCGCAAGCCGCGCCGGCGGCGAGTGACAGGTATGCCCGTCGCGGTAGGTGACCGTACGGATCGCGCCCGGTTCGACGGCGGGACCACCAGTCGCCTGCTGACCACTCGATGGACATATCCGTCGCTGCGGGCGCGGCCGTCCGGCGCGAGCGTGCCGCTCGGCCGGGATCGTCACGCACGCCGGCGTCGTGTGGGGGAGGACGACGAGGTACGCGCCGTCAGCGCCGGTCGTCGGCGTCGTGGCGAGCGCGCCGGTTGCCGTGAGGTGCGTGATGCTGACGGCGTCCGGCCCGAGCAGGCCGTAGTAGATGTCGCGGAGATCGACTGCCGGGCACGTCTCTCGGCGTGGCCCCGAGTAGCTCTCGTGAGCTTCTTCGCAGCCCCCCACAGAGGCCGGGCCGCCGATCAGGCCGCTGGCGGGGACCGCTTGGACCAGGACGTTCTGGAAGGCGTTGCCGCGCGTGTCGGTCACCGAGCAGCCGAGCGGCAGGCCCGCGAGGTAGTCATCGGACAGCGGGTGGAAGCGCCCGTCGTTGCCGAACGCCCCGTCCTGGCCGAGCACGCCGACGGTGCCGAAGCCGACGCGACCGAGCTGGATGCAAGTCAAGCCCCTCGTGGTTCGCACGACCCGCAACCCCCAGGCCGCTCCGCCGCCCGGATCGGCCACCCTCAGCGGGAGCAGCCGCGCGCTACCCGGCAGCGCCGCGCCGTCCTGCGTCGTGGGAGACGGGGGCACCCGCGGCCCGACCGGCGTGCCGCGCTCGAAGATGCCAGTCGCCGCGAGCGCCACCGCGGCGGCGAGGAGGACCAGGGCGACCGTCACGAGGACGACGCGCCCGCGGTGTCCCGAACGCCGCCGGCGACGACCCGTCGCCGCTGCTCGCCCGGGGAGCTCGAGCGCCGCGTCGCGTTGGCGCGCGGCCGCCTCGACCAGGGACGCTCGCAGCTGCGGCAGGTAGCTCATCTCGTCTGCTCCAGTCGTTCTCGAAGGCTCCGCAGTCCCCGGCTCACCCGCTGGCGCACGACGCTCTCCGAGCACGACAGCGTGCGCGCGAGTTCCTCGTAGTCGCGCTCCTCGAGCACGCGGCCCTCGACCGCCGCGCGCTGGTCCTCCGGAAGCCGCTCCAACAGCCGCAGGGCGTCACCGGTCACAGCGCCGCCGAGGTCGTCGATCCGGACCAGGGCCTCGTCGTCGAGTGCGACCGGTTCGAGCCCGAGCCGCCGCCGGGCCCGATCCTCGACGCGGCCGCGCTCCCAGGTATCGGCGAGCTCGTGACGGGCGATCCCGAACAGCCATCCCCGGGCACTGCCGAGCTCTGGCCGAAACGCTCGCGCCGACTCGAGCGCCGCGGCGAAGACCTCTCCGGTCAGATCCGCCGCGAGGTCCGCGCGGCGGGTCGCACGCCAGAAGAACGCGAGCACGTCCGCCTCGAAGCGGTCGTAGAAGACCCCGAACGCCTCCGGGTTCTCACCGGCGAGCACGAGCAGGTCGTGATCGGCGGCGTTCGAGAGGTCCGGTGCCATCAGGGAGCTATTCCGCCGGCAGGCGATTCTGTGACGAGGATCTCGCGGGAACCGACCGTAGGCCCGGCGCGGACGCCGTCGGGCCTCCGCGTCACGACGATCGGCACGCCATGGCACGATAACCGGGTGACCCGGCCTGATTCGAGGACGTATCTCCGTCGCCGGGTCGTGGCGGTAGCCGGCCTGATCGCCGGCGTCGCGGTCCTCGTCTACCTCGTGGGTTCCGTCTTCGGCGGCCAGGGGGCCCACCCCGCCATCGGCGCCGGCACCAGCCCCAGGGCCCAGGCCGCTGCGGTCCGGCGCCCGGCCGCTTCGACCGCCCTGTCGTTGAAAGGGATCCCGGTGGGGCAGTGGGTCTCGCTGCCGCAGTCGCCGGTGTGGCGCAGCGAGGTCTCCGCGGCCCGCGTCGGTGACGCCGCGTACGTCGTCGGCGGTTTTGACATCAACGGGCGCACGACGGGCCTCGTCGAGCGTCTGGATCTGCGCACCGGTCGCTGGACCACGAGCCGATCGCTTCCCGAGCCGCTGAACCACGTGAGCGCGGTCGGCTACGGCGGCAGCCTCTACGTCGTCGGTGGGTACTCCCAGCCGGGCGACACGAGTACCGGGTCGGTCCGAGGCTTCTGGCGTTTCTCACCAGCGACCGGCAGCTGGACGGCGATGCCCGACGCACCGCTCGCGCGAGCCGCGGCCGGCGCCGCCGTACTCGGCCACCGCCTGTACGTCGCGGGCGGTCGCAGCGATACACAGACGACGATCTCGACGCTCGCGATCTTCGACTTCGACACGAACACGTGGTCGCTGGGCCCGCCGCTGCACCACGCCCGCGAGCATCTCGCCGGTGTGGCCGCCGGTGGGTCGGTCTGGATGCTCGGCGGTCGCGCGCTCGGCCAGGGCAACTTCGCCGACGTCGAGCGCTACCGGCCGGGGGCCTCCGCGTGGGAGCGGATGCCGGCGATGCCGATCGCCCGCAGCAGCTTCCAAGCCGTCGCGGCCAACGGGAGGATCATCACGGTCGGCGGCGAGGGCGCGACGACCTTCGCCGAAGTCGACCAGCTCGATCCGGGCACCGGGCGCTGGACCCGCCTGGCCGATCTCCCGACTCCCCGCCACGGCCTGGGACTCGTCGCCGACGGACCGCTGGTCTTCGCGATCGACGGCGGCCCTGCGCCCGGCCTCACGGGTTCTCGCGTCGTCCAGCGGCTCCGTGTGCCCTGAGTCGAGTTGAGCGCGCCGGTTCCCGGCCGCGTCAGGACCGGCCGAGTCGGCTGGCCGCGACGCCGCCGTGACGCTCGCTCTAGCGACCGCGGCGTTTGGAGTCTCAGCGCAGATTGCCGGTGTGCCCGAGCGAGAACCGCCCGGGCTGGGGCCAGACGCACAGGCCGTGAGGCTTGTCGGGCACGGGAATCCTCGCGATCACGGCGCCGGTCAGCGTCGAGAATCCGTAGACGACGGCGTCGTAGCGGCCCGACAGCCACAGCGTCGACCCGTCGGCGCTGACGCCGCCCATGTCCGGGCTGCCGCCTCCGGGGATCTTCCAAGTGGCGACGATCCGCCTGGTCGCGACGCTGATCACGCTGACGCTTCCGGCGCCGCGGTTGGAGATGTACATGTCGGTGCCGTCGCGGCTGGGGTAGATCCCGTGGCGTCCCTGCCGGTCGGGATGAACGCGACCTGGCGGAAGGTGGCGGCGTCGATCAGGTGGACGCCGGCGTGGTTCATGTCCGCGACCCAGAAGGTCCTGCCCGTATCGTCGAGGCGGACATCCTGCGGGCTCGACCCCCGCAGGCTGAGATAGCCGACCGCGGTCTCGGTCTTCAGGTCCACCTTGACCAGACGCGCGCCGAACTCGCACGAGACGACCATGAAGCTGCCGTCGGCCGAGAAGTCGGCGTGGTTGAGTCCCGGGCAGCTGAGGTGCAGGCGTTTGGCGATGTGGAAGCCCGGGAGATCGTAGAAGTCGATCCGCTCGCGCGTTTCGGCCATCACAAGCGCCTGTCGGCCGCCGGGCGCGAAGTACAGGTTGTAGGGGTCGTCGACCGGGATGTTCGGTCCGCTGATCCTGCCGGTCGCAGGGTCGACCGGCGTCAGGGTGTTGGCGAGATCGTTCGTCACGTACAGCGTGCGCAGGTCGTACGACGGGACGACGTGCTGGGGGTCGAGCCCGGTCGCGTAGCGCGCGACGACGCGATCCGCCGACGGGTCGATCACGTCGATCCCCGTGCCGGCGCTCTCCGGCACGTAGAGCCGGTAGGGGTCCGCGGCGACGGTCGGACTGAGCATGCCCGCCCGCGCGTGTGCATAGACCCCTTCAGGTGCTGTCGAGAGACGCCCAGCCGGCGCGGCGCTCGACCTGACCGGGCCCGACCCTCCGAGGAGCGATTGGCCGAGCCTGACGACCAGGCCGACGACGAGGACCACTGCGAGCAGGAAGACGGCCTGGCGACGCCGGGCGACCGCGGGCGACGGCCGTCGCACCGGGCGTCGAGGGCTCACGCAGAACCGTCGCCGTGCGAGCGCCGAGTGCCGTGCCGCGACCGCATCTCGGCAGCTTAGTTCGGGGCCTGGGAGCCGCGAGCCGGTCCACGGCGGTCGCGTGCTCGGGCCAACGCGTCAGCCGGTGCTCACGTCGGGATCGACGCGCTCAGGCCCGTGGCGGGCGCCGTCGATCGCGCGTCGGGCGCCGTCCGGGTTGAGTCGGTCGACGTTCGTGGTCCGCATCGTGCAGCAGCGCGGCGCGATGGCGCATCATCCTGAGGCGCCCTTGTTGCCAGACCCACCAGATCGCCCAGGCCACCACGCAGACCGCCAGCACGATGGCAGCGCCCCGAAAGAAGTCGAGCATGGCCGGCCCAGACTGGGTCAGCTCCGGGTGCCCGCACGGCTGGTTCAGGGCCGGACACCCCGTTGGAATCATCCGTCGATCACGATACCCGGTCCCAAGCGAGCCACGCAGGGGCGCGAGACGGACGCCTACCGCGACATCGACCGCCCGCGCCGTGGGTAGCGTTACCCTGGTGGACGGAACTCGGGACGGGCGCGGGCCGGGCATTGCTCGGCGATCGTCGGCGGCTGGGCCGGTGACCGGGAGCGTAGGACCGGGCGGGCGGCTGTACGACCGCATCGGCCGCACGTATGCGCTCGGTCGACGCACCGAGCCACGAATCGCCCGACGCGTGTGGGACGCGCTCGGCGACGCCGAGACAGTGCTCAACGTCGGCGCCGGCACGGGATCCTACGAGCCCACCGACCGCCTGGTCACGGCGGTCGAGCCGTCCGCGGCGATGCGCGCCCAACGCCCGGAGACCGCTGCACCCTGCGCGGCGGGCGTCGCCGAATCACTGCCGTTCGCCGACGACAGCTTCGATGCGGCGATGGCCGTCCTCAGCGACCACCACTGGGACGACCCGGTGGCCGGGCTCCTGGAGATGCGACGCGTCGCCCGGCGCGTCGTCGTCTTCCAGTGGGACAACACGTGGCTTCCCCGCTACTGGCTCGTGCGGGACTACCTGCCCGAGTTCGGCGCGACGGCGGCAGCCCGCCAGCCGTCTCTCGTCGCCCGGGCCCAGGCGATCCGCGCGACGACTGAGACGGTCGAGATCCCGTGGGACTGCTCCGACGGGTTCTTCCATGCCTACTGGCGCCGGCCCGAGGCCTACCTCGACGACCTCGTCCGGCGCAACACGTCGGTCTGGGCCCGAGTGGGTCCGGCGATCGAGGCCAGGGCCGTAACGGCCCTGGACGCCGACCTCGCGAGCGGCCGGTGGCACGAGCGCAACGCCGAGCTTCTGACCCGGAGCGCCGTCGATCTCGGCGCTCGTATCCTCGTCGCCACGCGATGACAGCAAAGCTTCCGAGCGGATCGGCGTCCCCGCCAAGGCCTCTGCGACCTGCTGCGAGGCGGTGACCGTGCGCTTGCGTCGAGCCTCCGGAGTACATCCTCCTGCGGCGCTTCGAGCACTGCGTCGCCCGCACCCAACTCGCGGGACTGCCCTCCGGACCCGGGGACCTCGATCTGACGGTCTACGGTCTGCGCAAGTTCTGCGCCCTGGCCATGAAAGGCAGCCCGACCGTGTCGCTGCTTTTCTTCATCCGGGGCGCGGACATTCTCCAGCGCACCGAACTCGGTGCCGAGCTGCAGGCGCTCGCGCCCGCCTTCCTCTCGCAGCGGACCGCTCGAGCGTTCCTCGGCTATGTCGACTCCCAGGCCCGGAGCCTGCGGGTTGCGCCGCTCGCCACCGCACGCGTGAGTATTCAGACGAGCACGGCTACGACACGAAGTTTGCGATGCACGCCCTGCGCATCAGCCGCCAAGGTCTCGAGTTGCTCCACACCGGGTCGATCACGCTTCCGATCGCCGAGCCGGCGCGCAGCCACCTGAGAGCCGTCCGCGCCGGCTCGATCCCGCTCGACGCGATCCTCGCCGAGATCGACGGGCTCTCGGCCGAGTTGCGCGACGCAGGCAGGTACTCGGACGTGCCTGCGAGTCCCGATGCCCCGAGGATCGACGCATTCCTCACGAGGGCCTACCAGCAGAGTTGGGCACGAGCCGCTTGACCGGGTGTCGGCCAGCAGGCGGTCACAGCGCCGGGAGCCAGTTTGCGGTTTTCGCGAGAGGCGACGATCGGAATCGAACCGATGTACACGGCTTTGCAGGCCGTTGCGTAACCACTCCGCCACGTCGCCGACGACCCGGCTAGCGTAGCGGCCGAGCCCCCACGACCGTTGGTAGGCTTCGGGTCCCAGGGCGATTAGCTCAGCTGGGAGAGCGCCGCCTCGACAAGGCGGAGGTCACTGGTTCGAGCCCAGTATCGCCCATTTCCGAGAACGTTCGGATCGCCAATCGAACCGCGCGGCGGATCGCCCGAGAGCGACCGGATCGATCGTCACGATGTTGCTCGTGCCGACCGTCAGCCGCTTCTTCGGGATCGTGATCACGATGTACTTCGACGAGCACGGCATCCCGCACTTTCACGCCGAGCGCGGCGAGCACACGGCCGTGATCTCGATCGCGCCGACCGAGCTGCTTGCGGGCAGCCTGCCCAAGCGGGACCTTCGTCTCGTCCTCGCCTGGGCTCAACTGCACGAATCGGAGTTGCTCGCCAATTGGGAACGCGCGAAGCGATCTGAGATACTGGCCTGGATCGAGCCCCTGCGATGAGCGCCCCGTACCACGTCATCGAAGCGAAGGTCGCCGGCCGCGGCCGGCTGTGGCTGCGGTTTGCGGACGGCGCCGCCGGAGAGCTCGACGTGATCGACCGGCTCCGCGGGCCCGTGTTCGAGATTGCCCGGACCGAGGCGGGCTTTGCGCAGGTCAGCATCGACCCCGAGGGCCACACCGTCTGCTGGCCCGGAGGAGCCGACCTCGCGCCCGATGTTCTTCACCGGGCCGTCACCGACGGGACGGCTGTCGCCACGGCGCGCGACGTGCTCACGCGCGAGATGCAGGCACGCCTGGATGAGATCGCGGCTGCTGACGCGGCCGCTTGACCGTCGCTCCCGAATCGCAGCGACGTCAGTCGTCGCGCAACCGATAGACCCCCCGTCGAACACGTTCGAACGCGCCGTTGTTGGCCAGCGTGCCCTTCACGGTGCCTTTTGACACCGGCCGACCCAGTGGCAACTCCACTCGCGCCCAGACTTCAACGGTTCGCATGCCCGCTGGCACATCAGCCAGCACCGCAGCGATAGCCCGGAGGATCTCACCCTGGAACGGAGCAAGCTCCGGCGCCCTGACGCGGTGTCCGGCGAGGACGGAGCCCAGGGCATCAACGGCCTGACCGATCCTCGTGAGAAGGGCAGCGCATTCCCGGTTCGATAGGGCCCCGAGTAGCTCATATGTGCGGGCCTGACGGCCCTCGATTGCCGCGTTTTTCGGCGGTTTGCAAGAGGGCCGGTTCCGTGGTCATCGGAGTCTCGGCGCGCCCGAGCTGCTCGCGAGCGAGGGTGGCATCGTTCCCTGTCCGGAGTCGGTGCGAACATCTGTTCGTATGCTTCATGTCCGCCGCCGAACGCGGTCCCCGCTCCAGCTGGATCTTCTCGGCTCGGTCGCCGAGCAGTCCGCCGGACCTGAGAGTCTCCCGCTGGTGCACGCCGACCGTCTATCGGAACGGACTGAGCTGCGTCGGGTGGCCGTCTCCGAGAAGCTTGACGCCCAGCACCGGGCGCGGTGGGGACAGTTCTTCACGCCGCCGGCCGTGGCTGACTTCCTCGCGAGCCTGATCAAGCTACCGGCCGACGGCGAGCTAAGAGTCTTAGATCCTGGTGCTGGAGTTGGGTCGCTGTCGGCCGCGCTGGTCGCTCGTGCCATCGTCGACGCGCCGGGTTGCGCGATCCGGCTAGTGGCCTTCGAGGCTGATCCAGCACTGGAGCCCGTACTGGCAGAAACACTCGCCGACTGCGAGCGCACAGCGCGGGCGGCCGGCGTCGAGTTCTCGGCGGAGCTCAGAGCGGAGGATTTCCTGCCCCATGCTGCGGCCATTGCGGGTGGCTGGGATCGCCGTGACGGCGACGGATTCGACGCCTGCGTCATGAATCCGCCGTACCGGAAAATCAACACGGATTCCCGCGAGCGCGCCGCAGCGGAGCGCATCGGCTTCCGCGTTACCAACCTTTATGCGGCCTTTTTGGGCGCGGCCGTGGTTGCGCTCGCCCCAGGAGGTCAGCTCTCCGCAATCACTCCTCGCAGCTTTGCCAACGGCCCGTACTTCTTGCCCTTCCGTCGGTTCTTTCTCGACCGAATGAGTCTCGAGCTCGTGCACGTCTACGAGCGCCGAGGCGAGCTGTTTGCCGACGCGGACGTGTTGCAAGAGAACGTGGTTGTGCGGGCTGTCCGCGGTGGATGCCAGGGGAGGATCAAACTCTCGACGGGTCGCGCCGAGCGCGCTGAGATCGTGTCAGTCGTCGAGGCCTCCGATGTGATTCACCCGGACGATCCGCAGCTGTTCATTCGTATCCCCATAGATGAGGCCGCGGCGACCGTCGCCGGCCGAATCGCGAGTCTCCCCGCGAGACTGTCGGACCTCGCGCTCAACGTCTCCACCGGCCGAGTGGTGGACTTCAGGACGCGGGAGAACCTACGCTCCGAGATGGCCCACGATTGCGCGCCACTCATCTACCCCGGGCATCTCTCGGCCGGCCGCGTGCGCTGGCCATGCGGGGCCGACCGGAAGCCGACAGCGCTTGCGATGAACGCTCGGACACGTTCGCTGGTGCTCCCAAACGGGGACTACGTATTGGTGAGCGGTTCTCGTCAAAGGAGGAGCGGCGGCGAGTATCCGCGGCGCAGTTCAGCGAGCGAGACGTGAGAACCGAGGTTGTAGCGTTCGAGAACCACCTCAATGTGTTTCATCGAGGAAACACCGGCATCGAACCTGCGCTCGCGACCGGTCTGACTATCTTCTTGAACACCTCTACCGTCGACGAGTTCGTGCGCCAGTTCAGTGGACATACGCAGATCAACGCGACAGACCTGCGGCTCCTTCGCTATCCGGACCGGGCAACACTGATCCGCATCGGGGGCGCAGTCGCGTCGCACGGCTGGCCGACAGATCAGCACGATATCGACGCAGTTGCCGGCGAATGCATCCCGGGGTTCGAACTGGGCACCCTGACGGAGATCGCCGCCTAGAGATGCGCAAAATCCGCCGCGGGCCGCATCGCTGAGGCGCAGGCGCTCGTGCGGGACCTGGAGCTCGATCCCGAACGCTGCAACGAACGGTCCGCGTTGGTGCTGCTTGCGTTGCTCCAGCCCACCTCATCCACTTCAACGGCGAGCGCTTCCTCGGCCCGTATCCGCAACACGCCTGACGCGGACCCGACCGAGGTAGATCGGGCAAGCGCCGCTGGGACCCCGCCGCGACCCGGGACGGCTCGCCGTCGCGCGCGGATCTGCCCCGGGTCTACTAGCGTCGTGATTGGCGGAAGTGCGCCCAGCCCGTGCCCGTGGATCTGAAGTCTGGCGCGGAGGAGAGAGTCATCGTTGTGCGTGGCGGCCCCGTTTGCCTTGCGGCGCGGATGTCCGAGTCCGCTGACGGACGACGATCGTCGTGTGAGCGCTGAGATATTCGTTGGCGGTCGCGATGATGCCGCGGCGTCCGGCGGTGCCGAACGCGAGGGTCGCGGTCGCGCGGCCTTGGGTGTCGGTGGTGACCTGGTGGTCGTGGCCGACCCGGATCGTCGCCCCAGGGACCGGCGAGACGACGCCGTCGATGGTGACCGTGACGGTGAAGCGCAGCGTGAGCGGGCGGTGCGCGACGGCAAGCGTGTGGCTGCTGACGGTCAGGGCGAGCGGACTGGTCGCCGGGCACGCCGCGGCGAAGTAGCAGGCCAGCGCCGGCTCCGCGTCGACCCGGGGAGCGAGAGCGAGCTGGCTGGCGACCTGTGCGGCGGCCGCCGCGAAGCCGGAGATGGAGTCCCCGATCGGTACACCGGCCGCGAAGAGCCCTTCCTCGCAGACGTTACGGTCAATCCGGGCGGGGTTCGCCGGGCCTGGATCGGTGATCGCGTCGAGCGCGAGGGCGACGGCGATCGGGTTGGTCGAGGCCACGAGCAGGTGGTCGGCGACCGCGAGCGGGCAGACGTCCTGGATCGCGACGTTGGTGATGTCGCCGGGCCCGTCGAGAAACACGGTGCTGTCCCCGGGGAGATTCGGTTGGACGAAGTCGTCGGTGTAGGTGGCGATGTCGGTGTACGAGATGCCGGCGAACGTCTCCTGTCCGGAGTTGAGCGCCTGGATGAATTGCGAGTCGTAGGTCTGCTGCCACAGCGCCGGGGCGCAGGTGATCGCGCAGAGCGCGTTGACCGTGAGCGACCCGTGGTTGGGGGAGTCCAGCGCGATCACATCCGCCACCATCGCGCGCGTGTCCGGCCAGAACCGCAGCGGCCAGCGTTCGGCCTCGCCGCCCTGGCTGGCTCCGATCAGCGCGATGCGCTGCCCCGAAGCGCGGTACATCGTGCGGATCGCGTACACGAGGTAGTCCGCGCGGTTCTGGATGTCGCCCATGTTGTCGGCATCCGCGCCTGGCAGGTCGCTGGTGCAATAGGGAATGCCGCGATTGCGCAGCACCGGCTCGTAGCTCCAGGAGAAGTTCTCGGCGCTGTCGACGGCGGTCGACGCCACCAGCAGCACCGGCTCCACCGAGGCGTGCGGGAGACTGCCGGTGCATTGCAAGCTCGCCGCCAGCTGCGCCTGTGGCACGGTCAGCGCCGGTCCGGGCTGGTCGAGAGGCGCGTAGGTGGTGGCCGCCTGCGCGCTCGCCACGCCCACGGTCGCGGCCGCGAGTGCGGACGCGGCCACCAGGCACGCCGCCCAGCGGTGGATGATCTTCATCGCTTCCCCCGCCCTCCCGAAGCTCGCGTGACCTACAAGTCGACATATATAGTCGGTTCGAGCCCGACGGGCCGCCTCGCCGGCATGTCGCGGACGTGGCCGGGCGTGCCAGTGCGGGGCCCACGGTGACGCTGGGCCCTTCAACGAGAGAGGCAGCATGACGACTACGAACAGGACCGTGGTGCATCTCGTCAGCGGCGAGCGCGAGGAGGTCGACGGCACGCCGGCCGAGGTCGCGGATCACCTGGTCGCCGGGAACGACCTCGTGCGATTCGGGGACACCTTCGTCAACCCGGCGCACGTCACGCACCTGACCGTCGCCGTGTCGAGGGACACGGGATTGGCGTAGGTCGTCCCGGGGAGGATTCCATCGACCTGCCGGCTTCCCGACGCCCGCGCAGGCAAGACCTTGCGAAGTCCTTGCGCCTCGGCCGTGGGAGTGCTTTGCTGTCCTGCACATGACGCCGTCCGATTCGAATCCGACCGTCGCCTCGGCCACCGCTGCGTCGGTGCACCCGGTCGTCCACGGCTGCAAGGACGGCGGGCTGATTCCCACACCGGAAAATCTCTCCCGGGTCGTCGCCGCGACCCTCTGCCTGATCAACAAGCAGCGGGCGGCCAACGGCCTGGCGTCCGTCCACACCAAGCCGTCCCTGCGGACCGCCGCGACCCAGTTCTCTCAGGAGATGGTCGCCGAGAACTTCTTCGACCACGTCAGCCCGTCCGGCTCGGCTCCCGTCGATCGGCTCTCGGCCTGCGGCTACATACGCAAGGGTCACGGCTTCTCGATCGCCGAGAACATCGCCGCCGCCGGCGGCTCGGAAGCCACCCCGGACGCGATCGTCGCGATGTGGATGGCGTCGCCCGGCCACCGCGCGAACATCCTCAGCCCGGCGTACCGCGACACCGGGATCGGCATCGTCGCCGCGATGCCCGCGTCCGTTGGCTCCGGACCAGGAGCGACGTATACCCAGGATTTCGGATCGGTCACGTAGTCGGGCCCGGTTCGTGCTCGCACGACTCCGTCCGAGTCGACCTCCGACCGGCGCTCCCTCGGCAGATTGGTCTGGCGAATCACAGAGGCCGCCTCAATGTATTGGACAAATCACGGATTTCGCCTACCTTTGATCGGGCAACACTCTCTCTCCCAGAGACACTGCAGACGATGAGCACACGACGCCCCCGGAATCTCTCCCGCTTCCGGGGGCGTCCGCACTTCGGCCCTGCCGATCCGCCCCTCCGGCCTCCGCATCGACCCCCCCCGGCGTGCGGCCGCCGACCGGCGCTCCGACCGGCCAGCCGACCGCGCCGTACGCGCGAATCGCATGCACCGAATGAACGAGTGCCGCGGATGACGATCGATCCGCTCGGAGTCGACTCGATCGCCGCCGAGCTTCGTGGCTCGACCTCCGACGAGCTCATCGAGATCCGCGACTCGTTCCAGATGATCGCCGCCGACCACGATGCCGCCGATTGGTTGCGGAGGCTCGCCCGTCTCGCGACGGTCGCGATCGACCGGATGCCCGACGGCGTCGATCCGGCCGCCACCCTCGCCGCTTTCGACGCGGATCTGTCGGCCGCCCGGGAAGCCGTCCTCGCCGGCGAAGGCGCCCTCGCCGCGAGTCGGTCGAAAGCCCGACGCCGGCGTCGTGGGCCACCCTGAGCCGCTGCACGTCGCCCCACGCCAAACTCCGACGCGCCTCATGCATTCTGCGCTTGCGTCCTGCCTCGCGCGCGATAGAATCACCGCATCTACGACGAGCCCACCTACGATGTCGCCCTCTTCACGTGCCACTGCGGCAGCCAGGCGAGTAGCCGCTGCAACGACTGCGGGACGTTTCTGTGCTCGTACCACAGCATGTACTCCGACGGCCAGACGATCTGCTCGAGCGGCTGCCGGGAGGCCGAGCGGCTACACCGGCTCGGACATGAGGAGCTCTGCTACGCCCGTCTGACCGAGCAGATCCGCGCCGCGATCGCCGACTTCATCCCTCGCATGAAGGCCGCCGGCAACCCCGGCGCCGGCTACCTCGGGCAACCGTCGCAGCGGACGCGCAACAAGATCTTCGGGCGGGGAACCGTGACCAGGGAACACCCCCGCGGACCGCTCGGCTGGCGCGTCTCGATGGTCGGCCACGAGGCCGACGAGGAGTACCCGGACATCATCCACGCCAGCATCGGCCTCGACGTCACCGGCCGGCTCGTCGACCTGACCACGCGTGAGGAGGATCCTCCGGTCTGGGAGCTCGAGCAGACGGCCGCGCCAGGCCCGGGCCTCGTGGGTCGCGAGTTCGACGACTACGACTACAGGTACATCGCCGAGCGCGAGATCCCCCAGTCACTCAACGACTTCCTGATCGGACAGACCGGGTCCGGTCTCCCGGAGCACCTGACCCGCTGCTACTACTGCGGACACTCGGGCTTTCACAAGCTCTCCTACATGGGTTCGCTCTGGTCGCCGAACTGGCCTCGCACCTGCGAGGACTGCGTCGACTGCCTCTCCCACTTCTGAGGTCTCCCGCGCACGTCGAGCTCGCCCTGCGGATCAACGGCGACGACCACAACGTCCTCGTCGACACGCGCACCACGCTTCTCGACCTGCTCCGCGAACGTCTCGGACTGACCGGCGCCAAGAAGGGCTGCGATCACGGTCAGTGCGGCGCGTGCACCGTCCTCGTCAACGGCCGCCGGATCAACACCTGCCTGACTCTGGCCGTCACTCACGCCGGCGACACGGTGATCACCATCGAAGGCCTGGCCGAGGCTGACGAGCTCCATCCCCTGCAGACCGCGTTCGTCGACCGGGACGCGCTCCAATGTGGATATTGCACTCCCGGCCAGCTCTGCTCCGCAGCCGGCATGCTCGCGGGTGAGGCCGACCACCCAAGTTTCGTCACCCCCGATCTGACCCGCCCTCCCGGCCGGCTGGACGACGGCGAGATCCGCGAGCGGATGAGCGGCAACCTCTGCCGGTGCGGGGCCTACGTCAACATCGTCCGCGCGATCGCCGACGTCGCCGGATGAAGCCGTTCGCCTACGACCGTCCGGCCACCCCCGCCGACGCCGTCGCCCTCGTCGCCGCGTCCTCCCGCGCGCGCTACCTCGGCGGCGGGACGAATCTCGTCGACCTGATGAAGCTCGGCGTCGAGGCCCCCGACCTGTTGGTCGACGTCAGCCGACTCTCACAGGACGCGATCGGCCCGACCCCCGACGGCGGCCTCGTGGTCGGCGCCGGCATCACCAACAGCGACCTCGCAGCCGATCCGACCATCCGCACTCGCTACCCGATGCTCGCCCGGGCCGTCCTCTCCGGAGCGTCCGGCCAGCTCCGCAACCAGGCGACGATCGCCGGCAACCTCCTCCAGCGGACCCGCTGCTCCTACTTCCAGGACGTCTCCAAACCCTGCAACCGGCGCCGCCCCGGGTCCGGCTGTCCGGCTCGGTCGGGTCACCACCGCGAGCTCGCGATCCTCGGGCACTCCAGTGCGTGCGTCGCCACGCACCCGTCGGACATGGCCGTCGCGATGGTCGCCCTCGACGCCCGCGTTCGACTGCTCGGACCCCGCGGCGAGCGCACGATCCCACTGGCCGAGCTCTACCGTCTGCCCGGCGACCAGCCCGACCGCGAGACCCGGCTCGAGCCGGCCGAGCTGATCACCGCCGTCGAGCTTCCCCCGCTCGCCCCGGCCGCCAACTCCGACTACCGCAAGGTCCGCGATCGCGCCTCCTTCGCGTTCGCCCTCGTCTCGGTCGCTGCCGCGCTGGAGATCGCCGACGGACACGTCGCCGCCTCGCGGATCGCCTTCGGCGGCGTCGCGCCCATCCCCTGGCGAGCCAGCCGGGCCGAGCGGGCCCTGCGCGGAGCCCCAGCCACGGAGGAGAGCTTCGCTCGGGCGGCCGCCGCCGAGCTCGACCTCGCCCGTCCGCTGCCCGAGAACGCGTTCAAGGTCACGCTGGCCGCGAACCTCCTCGTCCAGACGCTCCTCGATCTGTCGCGAACCTGATGGCCACCGCGCTCCGGACGCCGGCGATCGGTGGCTCGCTCAGCCGCGTCGACGGTCGCCTCAAGGTCACCGGCCAGGCGCTCTACGCCGCCGAGCACCAGATCCCGGGTGTCGCCCACGCCGCATTGGTCGGGTCGGCGATCGCCGCCGGGGCCGTGATCGGCGTCGACGCGACCGCCGCGCTCGCCCTCCCCGGGGTGCTCGCCGTGATCTCCTACGAGAACGCCCCCCGGCTGGCCCGGGTCGACGACGCCGAGCTCGCCGTCCTCCAGTCGCCGGCCGTCGCCTACCGCGGGCAGCTCGTCGCAGCCGTCGTCGCCGAGTCGCTGGAGACCGCCCGCGAGGCGGCCGAGCTGGTCAGAATCGAGTACGACGCCCGCGGGCACGATGTCGCCCTGCGGCCCGACCATCCCCGGATCTACCAGCCGGAGAAGGTCAACCCCGCCTACCCGGCCGACACTGCCCTCGGCGACGCGGACGCCGCCCTCGCCGGCGCCGACGCGATCGTCGTCGACGAGACGTACGAGACGCCGGCCGTCCACAACAACCCGCTGGAGCCCCACGCCAGTCTGGCCGTCTGGACCGGGGGAGACCTCACCGTCTACGAGTCGACCCAGGGCGCCGCCGGCACGCGTGATGCCCTGGCCGAGCTGTTCGAGCTCGAACCCCGTGCGGTTCGCGTCGTCTCGCCCCACGTCGGCGGCGGCTTCGGTTCGAAGGGAAAGGCCCGTCCCCAGATCGTCGTCGCCGCCGTCGCCGCACGCGTCGTGGGCCGACCGGTCAAGCTCGCCCTGACCCGTCGGGAGATGTTCGCGCTGACCGGGTACCGGACGCCGACGATCCAGCGGGTGCGGCTTGCCGCGGACCACCAGGGAGTGCTCCTGGCGATCGTCCACGACGTCCTCGAGCAGACCTCGACGTTGACCGAGTTTGCCGAGCAGACGGCCACTGCCACACGAATGATGTACGCCGCGCCCAATCGCCGGACCTCGCACCGGCTGCTCGCGCTGGACGTCCCGACACCGTCGTGGATGCGGGCGCCCGGTGAGTGTCCGGGGATGTACGCGCTCGAGTCCGCGCTCGACGAGCTCGCGGTCGCCTGCCGGATCGATCCGATCGACCTCCGCATCCGCAATGAGCCGGAGTTCGAACCCGAGAGCGGCAAGGAGTGGAGCTCCCGCAACCTGGTCGCCTGTCTGCGTCAGGGAGCCGCGCGCTTCGGGTGGGCCGACCGGGACCCGACGCCCGCAGTCCGCCGGGATGGGAGCTGGCTGATCGGGACCGGCGTCGCCTCCTCGACCTACCCGACCTACCGCAGCGGATCCCGGGCCGCCGTCGAGGCCGCCGTCGACGGCAGGTTCACGGTCAGCGTGTGCGGCGCCGACATCGGGACCGGCGCCCGGACCGTCCTGACCCAGATCGCGGCCGACGCGCTCGACGTCCCGACCGACCTGATCGATGTCGAACTCGGCGACAGCGCGCTCCCCCGTGGGCCGGTCGCCGGCGGGTCGATGGGCACCGGCTCGTGGGGCGGCGCCGTCGTCCGGGCCTGCGAGGCCCTTGTCGACAAGCTGGCCGAGCTCCGAGGCATCGTCCCGCCGGACGGGGTCGAGGCGATCGCAGACACCGCCGAGGAGGTCGCCGGCCTCCCCAAGCTCGCCCGCCACGCGTTCGGCGCCCAGTTCGCCGAGGTCCGCGTCAACCCGGCGACCGGAGAGGTCCGCGTTCCCCGCCTGCTCGGGATGTTCGCCGCCGGCCGGATCATCAACCCGAAGACCGCCCGGTCCCAGTTCATCGGCGGGATGACGATGGGTCTCTCCATGGCGCTGTTCGAGCAGAGCCTGCTCGACCTCGAGTTCGGCGACTACCTCAACCACGACTTCGCCCAGTACCACGTCCCCAGCTGCGCCGACGTGATCGACATCGACGCGGCCTGGATCGACGAGCACGACGACCAGCTCAACCCGATGGGCTCGAAGGGGATCGGCGAGATCGGGATCGTCGGTACTGCAGCGGCGATCGCCAACGCCGTCCATCACGCGACCGGCCTCCGCGTCCGGCGCCTGCCGATCACGCCCGACCGGCTGATCGTCTGAGTCGTCGATCGCTGGGCGGCCGCGTGATCGCCTGAGCAGGCGGCGCCCGCTTTGTGCGTCCGGTGCAGTGGGAGTTGTGTAGGACCCTCGCGGAAGGGTCGCTGCCTGAGTCAGGCAGCTGTTCGAGTAGTTGCCTAGGCTAAGCAACTACTTCGGTAGTTGCTTGCGTCATGCAACTATTTTCCCCCGGTGCCTCTACACACACTCGTCCCGACACACTCGTCCCGACCCGACCCGATCCCCGACCCCCCGATCCCCGACCCCCCGACCCCCGGCCCCGTCCCGACCCCCCGCCCCGACCCCCGGCCCGGGACGCCCGGTCTAGTTGACCGACGGATCGAGCGGCATCCGGGCGAGCAGGGCGTACTCGCCGCCCTTGCGCTCAAGGACGGCGCTCCACAACCGGTCGCCGGGGTTGATCCAGGGGTCCTCGGGGTCGAGGTCGATCACGATCCAGGCCTCGTCGGCGAGCTCGGCGTCGAGTTGGCCGGGGCCCCAGCCGGCGTGTCCGGCGAATGCGCGAGCCCGGCGGACGCCGCCGGCCAGCTGGCGGGGATCGAGCGCGACGTGGGGGAGGCCGAGGTCGCCGTCGATCATCATCGAGCCGAGCGACCGGTCGGTGAACTCGGCGAGCACGAGGACGGCGCTCGGTTGGACGGGACCGCCGACGTAGACCTCCTTGAACGCGTCGCAGGCGTCGGACAGGTGGGCGACCACCTCGCCGACGACGATCGTCGATGGCCGGTTGAGGACCAGCCCGAGGGCTCCGTCGGCGTCATGCGCGGCGATCAGGACGACCGTGCGCAGAAAGTGCGGGTCGATCAGGGCGGGGGAGGCCACGAGCAGCTTTCCGCGGACCGAATCCATTCCTGAAAGGTAACGGGACGGGGACGCTCCGGCGAGGCTCGGTCGCCGGCGCGCTACCCTTGGAGCGTGGCCTTGGACGCAACCCATTTCAGCGATCCAGGGTGCCCGTGGGCGTACTCGGCGAGCCCGGCGCTCGCTGCGCTCCAGTGGCGCTACGGGACGCAGCTCAACTGGCGGCTTGTGACGATCGGGCTGACCGAGGACGCGCAGCAGTACATCGACCGGGGCTACAAGCCGGTCCGCCAGTCGCTCGGGTACATGAACTTTCGCGACCGCTTCGGGATGCCGTTCTCGACGACGCCGCGTCCGCGGATCTCGGCCACGGCGCCGGCCTGCCGGGCGATCGTCGCGACCCGCCTGCGGGCGCCCGAGCTCGAGTACGCGGCCTTCAGGGCACTCCAGTTTGGCTGCTTCACCGACTCGGTGGTGTTCGACGAGGAGGCCGATCTCGTCCGGGCCCTGTCGCGGGTCGACGGGCTGGACGCCGATGCGATCGTCGGGGCGATCAACTCCGCGGAGGTCACCGAGGCCTACGAGGCCGACCGGGCGCTGGCCCGCACGGCGGCGGGTCGGCCGATCGAGTTCCAGGGCAAGGCGGCGCAGTCGGACGGTCCGGTCCGGTACACGGCCCCGTCGGTGATCTTCGCGACGTCGGACGGCAGCCGCTCGCTCGAAGCCGGGGGCTTCCAGCCGCTCGAGGCGTACGACGTCGTGATCGCGAACCTCGACGTCACGCTGGACCGGGCCCCGGCTCCGGCGGATCCGCTGCCGGCGCTGGAGCGCTTCCCGCACGGCCTGACCACACAGGAGGTCGCCGCGATCATGGCGGACGGTCTCGAAGCGCCCGACCGCAAGGCGGCCGAGACGGCTCTGATCGAGCTGGCGGCCGCCGGCGAGGCGCGCCGCATCCCGATCGGTGACGACGCGCTCTGGCGGGCTCGCGTGTTCGACACTCCGGGCGCCGTCGCGGCCACCGCCGCGGCCACTCACGCCGCGCTCGTCTAGCGTCAGCTGGGCACTCCCGGCGTGCTGTCGTTCGGCGTCTCGATCGGTCTGCTGTCGCTGGCCCAGGGCGTGACCGTCGGGCTTCCGCGGGCCGGGCGGTTCACCCCGCTGGCCAGGCTGCGCAACCCGTGGTGGGCGATCGTTCCGGGCGGATCGATCGTGGCCGTGGTGATCGCCGTCGGGTCGCGGCCGCAGACGGCCCAGGACCTGACGTATCTCGCGCTGGTCGGCGTTCCCGTGCTCGCGGCGATCGCGCTCGCCTGGGTCTGCCGGTGGTCGAAGCCGGTGGTCGGTCTCGCCGTCGTCCCGCTGTTCGTGCTCGCGTGGCGGGATCCGGCGACGCTCGCCGGACAGGCCTCGGCCCTCGGGCTCTCGGCGCTGAGCTGCGTCACGCTCGGGGCGCTGCTCGCGGCGGTCGCGCCGAGCCGTCTGCTGAAGGCGGGGATCGTCGCGATGGCCGTGCTCGACACGATCCTCGTGACGGCGGACCTCCTCCAGGCGCCGAACGCGGTACTCAACGCGGCGTCGCCGGGCTCGGGGCTGCCGCAGCTCCAGCGGGTGGTCCTCGGCCAGGCGGTGATGGGTTACGGCGACATCTTCATCGCGGCGGCGCTCGGCGCCGTACTGGCGTCCAGCTGGCCGACCCAGCGGCGGGCGGCGGTGGTGAGCGGCGGGCTCGCGCTGGTCTTCGACCTGCTCTTCCTGGCGGTTCCCGAGCTCCCGGCGACGGTGCCGATCGCGGCGGCACTGATCGTCGTCGAGTGCTGGGGTCGGGGCGCGGCGATTAAACTCGTCGGCGTGCGGCGCCTGAGGGGGACAGGAGGATGAACCTGGGGGTCCTCATCCTCAACGGGCCGGCCCTACACAGGCCGCCGTCCCATCATCTGCTGGCGAGGTTCGCGCACGGCGTCGAGGCGTTCTACGACCGCGCGTACATTCCGCTCGTCGTGATCGGGCTGTGCCTGGTCGGGTCGGCGTGCTACGGACTGTCGTCGATTCTCGAGCAGCGGGAGGCCGCCGCGGCCCCGCCGGGGACGGCGATGCGGATCGGGCTGTTGACCCACCTGGCGCAGCGGCCGGTCTGGCTGCTGGGAAACCTCGCCGGGCTGGTCGGCTTCGGGCTCCAGCTGCTGGCGCTGCGGCACGGGTCGCTGGCCCTCGTGCAGCCGCTGTTCGTCAGCGGGCTCGTCTTCGCGCTGGTCGGCGGGGCGATCTCCGAGCATCGGAGGCTGTCGCGGCGGGAGTGGGGGTCGATGGCGCTGGTGGCCAGTGGCCTCGTCGTCTTCCTCGTCATTGCGCAGCCGGGTCGGGGCCACCCGAGCGCGAGCACGACGGGCTGGATCGCGCTGACGGTCGCGACGATCCTCAGCGTCGGCGGCGTCTGCCTGCTGAGCCTGCGGTCCCACCATCTCCGGCCGCTCTTCCTGGCGACCGGCGCCGGGATCCTCTTCGGGGTGACGGCGGCGGTCGCGGAGCGGACCAGCCACCTTCTGCGGGCCGGCCTGCTCGCGACGCTCCAGCACGTCCCGCCGTACGCGATGTTCGTCTGCGCGATCGCCGCCCTCGTGCTCAGCCAGAGCGCCTTCCAGGCGGCCGAGCTGCGGTGGTCGCTGCCGACGCTGACGATCGTCGAGCCGCTCGTGGCGATCCTGATCGGCCAGGTCCTCTACGGCGAGCACATCTCGCTAGGGCTGGCCGCGGTGATCGGCGAGGCCTTCGGCATGGCGATGATGATCGCCGGGATATTCGGCCTCAGCCAGGGCATCAAGCACCCTCCCCGGGTCCCGGCCCCGGCCTGAATCCGGCGCTTGGCGGGGCGCGGCGGCGGGGTCGGCCGGACCCGCGACGCAGCCGTCGGGCCGGTCAACTATCGTCGCGCGTGGGTGGGAGGTCGCCGACGTTACGTGAACCTTGAGGAAAGCTGTCTCGGGGTTGACGAGTGGTGGTCCTTCTGTGTAAAAATCAGTCCGATCGTCGTGGCCGAGGTCCGTCGACCGCGACCGTTTCTCTTGGCAACACAAGACAAAGAAAGAAGGATGATCGCTATGCCTTTCGGTATCGGCAAAAAGCGTTCGAAGCCAATGGTCGAGCAGCAGACCCAGTCCCCGAGTCCGGCGGCAGCCGCGCCGCCGCCGCCGCCGGCCGGTGTCCCGGCTGATTGGGCCGCGACGTTGCACGCCGCAGGGCCCAAGGGCCGCTTCGTGCAGGGCCAGAACGCGAAGATCGGCTACAAGCAGTAGAGCAGCCGCTCGCATCACGAACCTTGTTGCTCCGGGCCGCGTGTCGCCGCGCGCGGGCGGCCCGGAGCCGGTCGTGACCGCGCTGGGTCTCGGGCAGGCCCTCGGCACTTGAGCTGGGCGGCCCGGGCGCCGCCTGCGAAGGACCACGGGATACCATCGGAGCCTCGATGGCGATCTCCGCGACACTGCCCGACGGCAAGGCGCTCGTGCTTCCCGACGGGGCGAGCGGGGGTGATGCGGCTGCCGCGATCGGCCCGGGACTGGCCCGGGCGGCGCTGGCGGTCGTCGTCGACGGTGAGCTGCGTGACCTCGCGCGACCGGTCCCCGACGGCGCGGATGTCTCGATTCTGACGGCGTCGAGCGGTCCCGAAGCGCTCGCGCTGATCCGCCACGACGCGGCCCACGTGCTCGCGGCCGCCGTCAGGGAGCTCTACCCGGGTGTGAAGATCTCGATCGGCCCGGCGATCGAGCAGGGCTTCTACTACGACTTCGAGTTCCCGGCCGGCGTCGTCGTCTCCGAGGCCGACTTCCCGGCGATCGAGGCCCGCATGCGCGAGCACGTCAGGGCCGGGGAGGTCTTCGTCCGCGAGGATGTCCCGGTCGCCGTGGCCCGGGAGCGGTTCGCCGGTCTGGGCGAGGACTACAAGGTCGAGCTGATCGACGACCTCGTGGCCGCGGCCGACCCGGCCAACCCGCTGGAGACGGTCTCGCTGTACACGAACGGTCCGTTCACCGACCTCTGCCGCGGGCCGCACGCGCCGACCACGAAGACGGTCAAGGCGTTCAAGCTCCAGTCGGTCGCCGGCGCGTACTGGCGGGGCGACTCGTCGCGGACGATGCTGACGCGGATCTACGGGACGGCGTTCTTCTCCAAGGAGGACCTCGCCGCCCACCTCGAGCGGCTCGAGCAGGCCCGGGCACGCGACCACCGCAAGCTCGGCCGGGAGCTCGGCCTGTTCCACTTCAACGAGCTCTCGCCGGGCTCGGCCTTCTGGCTGCCGCGGGGCACGACGTTGTGGAACACGCTGGTCGGCGTCTCGCGCGAACTGACGGCGAAGGCCGGGTACGAGGAGGTCAAGACGCCGCAGCTCTACGACTCCGAGCTGTGGAAGATCTCCGGCCACTGGGACAAGTACCGGGAGAACATGTTCGTCACCGAGTCCGAGGATCGCCAGCTGGCGATCAAGCCGATGAACTGCCCGGGCCACTTCCTGCTCTACAAGTCCCAGCGCCACTCGTATCGCGACCTGCCGGTCCGCTACTCGGAGCCCGGTCTGCTGCATCGCAACGAGGCTTCGGGCACGCTCCACGGCCTGCTGCGGGTCCGCCACTTCACGCAGGACGATGCCCACATCATGTGCACGCCGGACCAGGTCCAGGCCGAGGTCGCCGGGTGCCTGGACCTCGGCTTCGAGATCTACGGTCTGTTCGGCCTCACACCCGAGCTCGAGCTGTCGACCCGTCCGGAGCAGCGGATCGGCGACGACGCCCTCTGGGATCGGGCCGAGGCCGAGCTGACGAGGGCGCTCGAGAGTCGTGGCCTCCCGTACAAGATCAACCCGGGCGACGGGGCGTTCTACGGGCCGAAGATCGACCTCCACATGACCGACGCGATCGGCCGGTCGTGGCAGCTGGGCACGGTCCAGCTCGACTACGGCAACCCCGAGCGGTTCGACATGACCTACACCGGAGCCGACAACGCCGAGCACCGGCCGGTCGTGATCCACCGGGCGCTGATGGGGACGTTCGAGCGGTTCATCGGAATCCTCACCGAGCACTACGCCGGGGACTTTCCGGTTTGGCTGACGCCCGTGCAGGCGATCGTCCTGCCGATCTCCGATCGCCTCGGCGACGTGGCCGGCGACGTGCTCGAGGCGCTGGAGATCGCCGGCGTCCGGGCCGAGCTCGACGACCGGACGGAGTCGGTCGGCCGGAAGATCAGGGACGCCGAGCTTCGGAAGATCCCGTACATGCTGGTCGTCGGCGACCGCGAGGCCGCCGACGGGACGGTCTCGGTCCGCGCCCGACACGGGGGAGACCTCGGCAGCCTGCCGGTCGCCGAGCTCGCCGCGCGGGTCGTCGGCGAGTCGCGCGAGCGCTCAGCCTGACGCGCCGCGCGACACAAGCCGGATCCTCGGGTTGGCCGTCCCCGAGCGGACGGTCGGGGTCGCCGGACTCGACTCGCGCAAGCCGCTCGCCGGTTAGGCGGGCGCCGACGAGTGGCGGCCGTTGCCCGAGACCTCGGGCGCCGCGTCCTGGGTCAAGCCGGCGGCGCCCGTGTTGCCCGTGATCCTGACGCGACCGCCGACGCGATCGCCGACCGCCTCGAGGCCGCCGGCGTTGCCCGCGAGTTGCAGGGAACCGCCGATCGTGTCGGCGGCGCACTGCTCGGCGACTGCGTCCCCGACGAGGACCAGACCCACCGCGTCCCGGACGGCGACGGACCCGTCGATCCTGGAGGCGCAGATCCGCACGTCAGCCGGACGGCGGGCGGTGACCGACCCCGTGATCGTCGAGTTCGTGATCTCGAGCGCCGCGCCCGGGAGCACTGAGACGCTGCCACGGATGTGGGCTCCCGAGAGACAGGTCGACCCGGTGCTCAGGACAAGCGGTCCGGTGTGACCGGCGGTGATCGTTCGCCGGCAGGTGAACGCGTCGAGCCTGACCGCGACGCCGTCGCCGAGACCGCCGACCGCCAGGCAGCTGCTCGCTCGAGGACAGACGATGCCTGCGAGCGAGGTCGGCTCGAGCTCTTGCGGAGCGCCCGGAAAGGCTCCGAGCGCGAACGGCGTGGCGGCTACGGGCTGGGCTGGCCCGGGGCCAGCGCCGATCGGCACGACGGCGCCCGGGGCGCCGGAACCGAAGTCCTGGGGACCCTGGCCGACCGCCTGGCAGACCGTCGCGCCGGCGCAGGCGACGCCACTGAGGACCGACGTCCCGGCGACCGCGGCAGCCGCCCGCGGGGCTCCGCGGATGATCGGGACGACTACGCCCGGGCCGAAACCGGGCAGGGGTGGTCCGGCACCGACCGCCTCGCAGACGGTCGCGGCCGGGCAGGCGACGTCGAGCAGCTCGGCGGTCCCGGCGACCGGCCGGGCGGTCCCGGGCACGCCGCGGGTGATCGGCACGACGACGCCCAGCATCGTTCCGTCCGGGCGCAGCGGGCCGTCGCCGACGGCCTCGCAGGCCGTCGCGCCGGTGCACGCGACACCGTCGAGCTCCATGCTCCCGGGGACGACCTGTGCGGGACCGGGGACGCCGCCGACGATCCGCACGACGGCGCCTTCGCCGGACGAGCTCCGGCCGACCGCCTCGCAGGTCGTCGGGCTCCCGCAGGCTGCGGCCCTGAGCCACATCGTTCCAGGGACGTCCACCGTCGGGCCGCGGACGCCGTTGACGATCGGCCGCAGGGCGCCCTGGTCGGCGTCGCTCCCGAGCGCCAGGCAGGTCGTGGCACTCGGGCAGGCGAGCCCGGCGAGCGGTCCTGCGAGCGACTGGAGGCGGCCGGCCGTGCCGGCGGTGATCGTCAGCAGCCTGTTGGGGGCCGTGTCGGTCGGGTCGCTGAGATCCGTGCCGAACGCCTGGCACAGGCTGGGGGTGAGGCATGTCACGCCGGAGAGCCCGACTCCCGGGAGCTTTCCGATCACGGCGATCGTGGTCGCGCCGGCCGGTGCTGCGCAGAGCAGCCCCGCGGACAGGGTGAGGGCAAGCAGGAGGGCACGACGTGGGGGCGACATGGTTCTTGAACGCGCGGATCGCCACGAAGTTCCGCGCTCTGCGGCGGCGCGTCGACGCGGCCGGGCGGCGCCGCGGAGAAAACCGACATCTCGGGCGAAACCCGGCTATACTTGGAAACCTTGGCCCCAGCTACACCCACCACGCAGCGCGCACGCACCGCTTGACGCGCTCGCGGCCCAATTGATGCCGAACGTCTCGACTCCGCCTTCGCGGACGGGTGATCGGTACGTAGCCTAGTGCCCGTTCCACGCAGGTTCGACCGCCGTCCGCCTGAACGCGACACGACGCGGATCAACGAGCGTATCCGTGTGCCCGAGGTTCGCCTGATCGGCGAGGACGGCTCGCAGATCGGTGTCCTCAAGATCGACGCGGCCCTCCGCTACGCCCAGACCCGGGATCTGGACCTCGTCGAGGTCGCGCCCGAGGCCAAGCCGCCGGTCTGCCGGGTGCTCGACTACTCGAAGTACAAGTACGAGCAGGCCCAGAAGCTCAAGCAGGCTCGCAAGCACCAGCAGCAGATCACGATCCGCGAGATCAAGTTCCGGCCGAAGATCGCCCAGCACGACTACGACACGAAGAAGGGTCACGTCGAGCGGTTCCTCAAGCACAAGGACAAGGTCAAGGTCACGATCATGTTCCGCGGCCGCGAGGTCACCCACCCCGAGCGGGGCGTGATGATCCTCGACCGCCTGGCCGAGGAGCTGGCCGAGCTGGCGATCGTCGAGCAGCGTCCGATCCAGGACGGCCGCAACATGACGATGATGCTCGGCCCGTCGAAGGCCGTCCTCGCCGGGGCGTTCGCCGACTCCAAGCACGACGGTGAGCACGGCGACGAGCCGGCCGCCCCGGGTTCCACCGAGCCGGCCGCCCCGGGTTCCACCGAGTCGACTGCGGGTTCCGCCGAGCCGGCGCCCGCGACCACGGCGCCGCCGGCGCCGCCGGCGGCCGTGTCCTCGAATGGAGCCGCCGCCAAGCCGGCTCCGGAAGTGACCGAGTCGACGCCCGTGGCAACCGAGTCGCCGGCGTCCGAGCCGGCGGTTGCGACGGCCGCAGCCGAGTCGCCGGCGTCCGAGTCGGCGGTTGCGCCAGCCGCAGCCGAGCCGCCGGCGTCCGAGTCGGAGGTTTCGCCGGTCGCGTCCAGGCCGGCAGTTGCGCCGGTCGCATCGCCGCCGCCGCCGGCGGCGGCTCCGGTCGCGAGGAAGCCTGCGGTCCGCAAGCCGCCGGTACCGGCCGCCGCGGCCGGCAAGCCGGTCCGGGGCAAGGCGGTTTCGGTCGAGCCGGCCAACGAGATCGCCGGGCTCGAGCTCGAGCCGGCGGCCGCCGCCGGCCCTCCGTCGGGCGCCAAGCGCGCCTGATCTCGGCGGCCCGTCCGGCACGGACGCCGGCCGATCGGCTAACCTTCCCAGCTCGCCATGCCCAAGATGAAGACCCACTCCGGCGCGAAGAAGCGCTTCAAGATCACCGCCGGCGGCAAGGTTCGCGGCCGGCACGCGTACACCAGCCACATCCTCGAGAAGAAGTCGCCCAAACGCAAGCGGACGCTCGGCGCGCCGGCGATCCTGTCGAGCCATGACGCGCCCCGCGTCAAGAAGCTGCTCGGAGTCGGCAAGTGACCCGGGTCAAGCGGTCGGTCAGCGCGAAGAAGAAGCGCCGGGCAACGCTCGAGCGGACGAAGGGCTTCCGGGGCGAGGCGAACTCGAACTACAAGCGGGCCAAGGAAGCGCTGATGAAGGCGGACGCGTACGCGTACCGCGATCGCCGCAACCGCAAGCGTGACTTCCGGCGGCTCTGGATCACCCGGATCAACGCGGCCGCGCGGCTCAACGACATGAGCTACTCGACCTTCATCCACGGAATGGCCCTCGCCGGCATCGAGCTCGACCGCAAGGTGCTCGCCGACATCGCCGTCCGCGACCCCGAGACGTTCCGCCGATTCGCCGACGCTGCCCGCGAGGCCTCGGCTGCCTGACCCCCGTCCAGCCGATACGCGATCCTCCCGGGCGCCGATTCCTCTCCGAGGACGGCGCCTTTTTCGTTCACCGACCAGTCAGATGATCTCCTCCCCCGAAAACCAACATCTCAAGGAACTTCGCAAGCTGACCCGCCGGGCCGTCCGCGAGCGGACGGGACGGTTCGTGGCCGAAGGCGAGGACCTTCAGACCGCCGCGTTCGCCGCCGGCGTCTCCCCGCTGGTCAGGCTCTGTCCTCCCGGGCTCGGTCGGCAGCTGGCCGCTCCCGACGACGCGGGCGAATGGCTCGAGGTCGATGCCCCCCTGCTCGACCGGGTCTCGACGCTCGGGTCGGGGACCCGGGCGATCGGCATCTACGAGCAGCGGTGGGCCGCCCGGCCGACCGGGCCGCTCTGCGTCTATCTCGACGGGGTCGGCGACCCCGGGAACGTCGGCACGATCCTCCGGTCGGCCGAGGCCTTCGGCGCGTCGTGCGTGGCGATCGGCCCCGACTGCGCCGACCCGTACGGTCCGCGGGCCGTCCGCGCGAGCATGGGCGCGATCTTCTCGCTGAAGCTCGCCCGCGCCGTCCCCGACGACCTCCCGGGCGAGCTGATCGGTCTGGCGGCCGGCGTCGGCGCGCGGCTCAGGGGCCCCCTGACCGGGCCGGTGACGCTGCTGATCGGCTCCGAGCGTCACGGCCTGCGCCCGGACGTGCTCGCCCGAGCCGACCGGCTGGCGTCGATCCCGCAGGTCGCCGGCGACTCGCTCAACGCCGCGATGGCCGCGACCGTCGCCCTCTACGAGCTGACCCGCGACGCCCGGGCCGGGCTCGCACCGTCGGCGGACCCACACAGCTCGAGCTCTACGCCCGATGGCGGGCCGGCAGCCGATCGGAGGCGGCCGTGAGCGCGATCGAACGGATCGGCGAGCTCCGGGCGCAGGCGGGCGCCGCGATCCAAGCGGCCGGGGACACGCGGTCGCTCGAGGAGCTCCGGGTCGCCTACCTCGGGCGCAAGGCCGAGCTGCCCCAGCTCCTGCGCGGCGTCGCCGGTCTCGATCCGGCCGACCGCGGACCGGTCGGCCGGGCCGCCAACGAGGCCCGCCGGGCGCTCGAGTCGCTGATCGACGCCCGCGAGTCGCTGCTCGCCGCGGCCGAGCTAGACCACCGCCTGACCTCCGACCGCGTCGACGTGACCCTCCCCGGGGATCCTCCCCAGCCGGTCGGCCGGCTCCACCTCCTGACGCAGACCCGCCGGGAGATCGAGGACGTCTTCCTCGGGCTCGGCTTCTCGATCGTCGAAGGCCCCGAGATCGAGCTCGTCCGCTACAACTTCGACGCCCTCAACCACGATCTGACCCACCCGGCCCGGGCCCGGTCCGACACGTTCTACGTCGACGACGAAGTCCTCCTGCGGACCCACACGTCGCCGATGCAGGTCCGCGTCATGCAACGCGAGCCGCCGCCCCTCTACGTGATCGTCCCCGGCCGGGTCTACCGGCCAGACAACGACGCGACCCACACGCCGCAGTTCCACCAGATCGAGGGCCTCGCCGTCGACGGGGGGATCACGCTCGCCGACCTCAAGGGCACCCTGCTCGCCTTCGCCCAGGCGATCTTCGGCGATGAGCGCGACGTCCTCCTGCGGCCGCACTTCTTCCCCTTCACCGAGCCGAGCGTCGAGGTCGACGTCTCGTGCTTCCAGTGCCGCGGCGGCTTTCGCAAGGACGGCTCTCGCTGCTCGCTGTGCAAGGGATCCGGCTGGCTCGAGGTGCTCGGGGCCGGGATGGTCGACCCGAACGTCTTCGCCCGGGTCGAGGAGCTTCGCGACGGCGAGCCGGGCGTGTATGACCCCGACCGGGTCCAGGGCTTCGCCTTCGGGATGGGAATCGAGCGGATCGCGATGCTCAAGCACAGCGTCCCCGACCTGCGCCTGTTCTACGACAACGACATCCGCTTCCTCGAGCGCTTCTGATGACCTGGCCGATACCGCCGCGGGCGTTCTGATGCTCGTCCCGATGACGCTGCTGCGTCGCTTCTGTGACCCGCCCCTGAGCACCGACGAGCTGGCCGCCCGGATGACGATGACCGGCACCAAGGACGAGCGCGTCTTCCATCACGGCGTGGCCGATCCGGCGGGATTCGTCGTCGGAGCGGTGCTCGACGCCAGGCCGCACCCCGACGCCGACCGGCTCCGCGTCTGCACGGTCGACGTCGGTCTGGCCGAGCCGGCGACGATCGTCTGCGGAGCGCCGAACGTCGCAGCCGGGCAGACGGTCGCGGTCTCCCGCCCGGGCGCGGTGCTCCCCGACGGGCGCAGACTGAAGGCGGCCAAGCTCCGCGGGATCGTCAGCGAGGGGATGATCCTCTCGGAGGTCGAGCTCGCCGTCGGAACCGACCAGGGCGGGATCATGGTGCTCGACCCCGGGCTGACGCCGGGAACGCCGCTGGCCGAGGCGATCGAGCTCTCGAGCGACGTGATCGAGTTCGAGATCACCCCCAACCGGGTCGACTGCCTCGGCGTCTACGGGATCGCCCGGGAGGTCCACGCGTCCACCGGCGCACCCCTCGCACCGCCGCCATGGGCCGATGATCTCGGCACGGACGTCGGCGACACCGGTGGGGCACAGGTCGTCGTCGAGGCCACCGACCTCTGCGGTCGGTTCATGGTCCGCGCGTTCGACGCGATCACGATCGGCCCGTCGCCCGCCTGGCTCAAGGCGCGGCTCGTAGCCGCCGGGATGCGGCCGATCTCGAACGTCGTCGACATCACCAACTACGTGATGCTCGTCACCGGCCAGCCGCTCCACGCCTTCGACCTCGACCGGGTCGCCGGCCACCGGCTCGTGGTTCGCCGGGCGGCAGACGGCGAGACGATCGACACGCTCGACGGGGCGACGCGCACCCTCGACCCGGAGATGGTCGTGATCTGCGACGCCGACGGCCCGACCTCGATCGCCGGAATCATGGGCGGTGCCCGCTCGGAGGTCGAGCCGCAGACGACCCGCGTTCTGCTCGAGGCGGCGACCTGGAGCGGCGCGAACATCCAGCGCAGCTCGGTCCGCCTCGGTCTGCGCAGCGAGGCTTCCGGGCGCTTCGAGAAGGGCCTCGAGCCCGAGACTGCCGAGGACGGCCTGGCGTATGCGACCCGTCTGCTGGTCGATGTCTGCGGGGCCGAGGTTCTCCCCGGGACGCTCGACGTCGGCGGCCCGGGTCCCGACCCGGCCGTGATCCGGCTACACCCCGAGCGGGTGGCCGGCCTGCTCGGAAAGGCGATCGGCTCGGCTCGCTGCACGGAGATCCTCACGGCGCTCGGCTTCGGCGTGACCCAGGTCCCGGGTGTGCTCGAGTCAGGCGTGCTCGACGACGCCGGCGACCTCGACGTGACGGTGCCCGCCTTCCGACGGTCCGACGTCACCCGCGAGGTCGACCTGATCGAGGAGGTCGCGCGGATCGACGGGGTCGACCGACTCCCGGCGACGCTGCCACCCCGCAATGGGGCCGCCGGCCGCCTCACGCACGCCCAACGCGCCCGCCGCCGGGCGCAGGACGTCCTCGTCGGGCGGGGCCTGCATGAGGTCGTCGGCTGGAGCTTCACCGACTCCGGCCTGGCCGACCGGCTCCGGCTGCCCGACTACCACCCGATGCGGCGGGCCGTGCGGATCGAGAATCCCCTTTCCGAGGCCCAGTCGCTGATGCGCACCAACCTGCTCGGCTCGCTGCTCGACATCGCCCGCCACAACGTCGCCCGCGGCGCGACCGACCTGGCGCTCTTCGAGTCGGGCACCGTCTACCGCGTGCACAAGGCCGACGAGCTCGCCGACGCCCCGAGCCCGGTCTTCGAGGCGCACATGCTCGGCGGACTGCTCACCGGCGCCTATGGCGGGCGCTCGTGGCGCGGCGTCGCCGCGCCGCCGGCCGACTTCTTCACGGCAAAGGCGCTCGCCGCCGCCGTCCTCGACACGCTCGGAGTCGACTGGTCGGTCGCCGCCGCCCCCTGGCCGTTCCTGCACCCCGGCCGTACCGCGAACGTCCTCGTCGGCGGCCGGCGGATCGGCTTCGTCGGCGAGGTCCACCCGCTCGTCGCCGCCGAATGGGGCCTCGGCCGGATCGCCGCGTTCTCGCTCAACGTCGACGTGATCGCCGCAGCCACCCCGGCCGTCGTCGCCTACACCGACCTCAGCGACTTCCCGGCGGTGCTCCACGACCTGTCGGTCGTGGTCGGCGACGACGTCCCGGCAGAGCGGGTGCTCGCCGTCGTGCGCGCCAACGCCGGCCCCGAGCTGGCCGGGGTCGACGTGCTCGACGTCTACCGCGGCGACCAGATCGGCGCCGGCCGGGTCTCGCTGACGCTCCACCTCGAGTTCCGCGCGACCGACCGGACCTTGACCGACGCCGACGTCGCCGACCGGCGCCGGGCGATCACCGCCGCCCTGGCCGCCGAGCTGGGGGGTGAGCTCCGTGCCTAGCGTCGTCGTCGCCGGCGCGACCGGCTTTGCCGGCGCCCTCGCCGCCGCGCTGCTCTGGCGCCACCCCGACTTCGACCTGCGGGCCGTGACCGCCCGGTCACAGAACGGCCGCCGGCTCGACGACCTCTACCCCCATCACCGCGTCCCGCTCGAGCTCGAGCAGCTCGACCTCTCTGTGCACGCCGACGTCGACGCGGCCGTGATCGCCTATCCCCACGGTGCGTCCGCCCCGGTCGCCGCCGGCTTCCGCGAGGCCGGCGCCCGCGTCGTCGACCTGAGCGCCGACTTCCGCCTCGACGACGCCCGAGTCTACGAGGAGTGGTACGTCCCTCACCTCCACGCCGACCTCCTCGCCACCGCCGTCTACGGACTCCCCGAGCTCCACCGCGACGAGATCCCCGCCGCCGACCTCGTCGCCTGCCCCGGCTGCTTTCCGACCGCCGCGCTCCTCGCGCTCGCCCCGCTCGCCCAGGCCGGCCTGATCGCCGACGTCGTGATCGATGCGAAGACAGGCGTCTCGGGCGCCGGCCGGACGCCGACCGAGAAGACCCATTTCGTCTCCGTCGCCGAGAACGTCGTCCCCTACGGCGTCGGGCGCCACCGCCACATGCCCGAGTTGGACCAGGAACTGGCCAGAATGGGAAACCCGGTGACCGCCGCCTTCACGGCGCACCTGCTCCCCCTCGATCAGGGCGAGCTGCTCTCGTGCTACGTCACCCCGACCCGTCCGGTCGACCAGGCCGAGCTCGACGCCCTGTTCACCGCTCGCTACGCCGACGAGCCGTTCGTCGAGCTTGTCGCCCGGCCGCCCGGCGTCCGCGACGTTCGCGATACCAACTTCGCCCGGATCCACGCCCACGCTGACCGGCGGACCGGCAAGCTGTTCGTCTTCGCCGCGATCGACAACCTCTGGAAGGGCACGTCGTCCCAGGCCGTCCAGAACCTCAACCTGATGTTCGGGCTCCCCGAGACGGCGGGCCTGCCGTGAGCTTCTTCTCCTCGCGCTGGGTCGATCGTCCCGCGCACGTCCGCGAGCTCGACCCCGACGCCGCGCTCCCCGCCGGCTTCCGCGCGTCGGGCGTCGCCTGCGGCCTGAAGGCCGACGGCGGCCTCGACCTCGGGCTGCTCGTCTCCGACCCGCCGGACACCGTCAGCGCCGCCCGCTTCTGCCGCTCCGGCGTGCTCGCCGCTCCCGTCCTGACCTGTCAGCGGCGCTGCCGGCTCGACGCCCTGCGGGCCGTCGTCGCCAACTCCGGCACCGCGAACGCCGCGACCGGCCGGCGCGGCCTCGACGAGGCCGCCCGCGTCCAGGGGGCCGGCGCGATGGTTTCCGGGGCCGAGCCCGACCAGGTTGCCGTCGCGTCGACCGGCGTGATCGGGGTCCTCCTGAACGGCGGCCTCGTCGTCGGCGGACTGCGCCAGGCGCAGGCCCAGTTGAGCCCCGACGGCGCGGCCGATTTCGCCGCGGCGATCCGCACGACCGACGCGATCGACAAGCACGCCGCCCTCGAGGTCGACCTCCCGTCCGGGACGGTCCGCCTCAACGCCCAGTGCAAGGGCGCCGGGATGATCTCGCCCCGCTTCGCGACGATGCTCTGCTTCATCCAGACCGACGCCGACCTCTCGGCCGAGACCGCCAACCTCCTGCTCGGCGTGACCGTCAAGCGCTCGTTCGACCGGATCTCCGTCGACGGCCAGCTGTCGACCAACGACACGGTGATCCTGATGGCCAGCGGCGCGAGCCGCGTCCGCGTCGAGGCCGAGACCGAGGACGAGCTGCGCCTGGGGGAGGCCCTCGACGCCCTCCTGCGCCAACTCGCCCTGCTGATCGCCCACGACGGCGAGGGCGCCCGACGGGTCGGGCGGATTCATGTGTCCGGTGGCGACGCCGACGCCGTCGACCGCGTCGCCCGTGCCGTCGCCGACTCCCCCCTCGTGAAGACCGCCCTGTTCGGCGCCGACCCCAACTGGGGGCGGATCGCCCAGGCGATCGGCGGTGCCCTGCTCGACTGCGCCCCGGTCGACTTCGGGATCTCGATCGAGGGGGTCGACGTCTGCTCCGGCGGCGCCGCCCGCGACTTCGACCTGCCGTCGCTCGCCAAGGCCGTCGAGCGCGACGAGGTCGAGTACGACGTCCGCCTGCCCGGCGAGGGAGTCGAGGCCGAGCTGTTCTTCTCGGACCTCTCGTACGGCTACGTCAGGATCAACGCCGAGTACACGACGTGACGACGAACCCGGGCCAGCCGATCCCCGATCAGACCGGACCGACCGATGCGTGACGTCGGCACCCTGCTCGAGGCCCTGCCGTACATCCGCGAGTTTCACGGCCGGACGATCGTGATCAAGTACGGCGGAGCCGCGATGAACGACCCCGACCTCTGCGAGGAGTTCGCCCGGGACGTCGTCCTGCTCAAGTACGTCGGGATCAACCCGATCGTCGTCCACGGCGGAGGCCCCGAGATCACGGCCTACATGAAGCGGCTGGCGATGCCGGTCGAGTTCATCGAGGGCCTGCGGGTCTCCGACGAGGCGACCGTCGAGATCGCGAAGATGGTCCTCGTCGGCAAGATCAACAAGGACATCGTCCTGCGGCTCAACCGCCACGGCGGACCCGCGGTCGGCCTCTGCGGTGACGACGGTTCGCTGTTTCGCGTCGTTCGCCGGGCCGCCCCCAGCGGTCAGGACATCGGCTTCGTCGGCGAGATCGAGCGGACCGACCCCGACGTGATCCGCCACATCGCCCAGGACTACATCCCCGTCGTCGCGTCGGTCGGCGCCGACCGGGCCGGCAAGTCCTACAACGTCAACGCCGACCCCGCCGCGGCCGCCGTCGCCAGGGCGATGGGCGCCCACAAGGTGATCTTCCTGACCGACGTGATCGGCTGGCTCCGCGATCCCGCCGACCCGGCCAGCCTGATCGCGAAGGCGACCACCGACGAGGTCGACGACGCGCTGCGCGGGATCGGCGGCGGCATGCGGCCCAAGCTCGAGGCCTGCGTCGACGCCGTCCGCCACGGTGTCGGCGCCGCCCACATCATCGACGGGCGGATACCCCACTCGCTCCTGCTCGAGCTGTTCACCGACATCGGGATCGGCACGAAGATCTCGCCGCCCGCGCAATGACCGACCACTCCGAGGCGCGCAATGATCGACCACTCCGAGGCGCGCAATGACCGACCACCCGCGAGGCGCGCAATGATCGACCACCCCCGAGGCGCACGACCGATGACCGACGACCGCGACTCCGACCCAGACCCCGACGGCGGAAGTGCGGTCGAGTGGGCCGACGACTACCTGACCGCCAACTACGCCCGCTACCCGGTCGAGTTCGTGCGCGGCCAGGGCACCCGGCTGTGGGACGCCGAGGACAACGAGTACCTCGACTTCCTGACGGGGATCTCCGTCTCCAGCGTCGGCCACTGCCACCCCGCCGTCGTCGCGGCGATCCGCGAGCAGGCCGGCCGCCTGATCCACGTCGGCAACCTCTACTACACCGACCCGATGGCCCGGCTCGCCCGCCGGCTGGCCGACAGCTCGCTCGGCGGCCGCGTGTTCTTCACCAACTCCGGCGCCGAGGCCGTCGAGGCAGCGCTGAAGTGCGCCCGCAAGGCCAAGCAGGGCGGGACGATCGTCTCCGTCCACGGGGCCTTCCACGGCCGCACCTACGGCGCACTCTCGGCCACCCCGCAGGAAGCCAAACAGGCGCCGTTCGCGCCGTTGGTCGCCGGCTTCCTCGCCGTCCCGCCCCGTCCGGACGCCCTGGAGGCGGTGGTCGACGACGGGGTCGCCGCGGTCATCCTCGAGCCGATCCAGGGCGAGTCGGGCGTCCACGTGCTCAGCGACGAGCTCCTGCGGACCGCCCGCGAGCTCTGCGATCGTCACGGCGCGACGCTGATCTTCGACGAGGTCCAGACCGGCCTCGGCCGGGCCGGCACGCCGTGGGCCTACCAGCAGTCGGGCGTCGTCCCCGACCTCCTGACCACCGCCAAGGCGCTCGGCGGGGGACTGCCGATCGGAGCGATGATCACCGGCCCTTCGCGGGCCGACACGTTCGCCCCCGGCGACCACGGATCGACCTTCCCCGGCGGGCCGGTCGTCTGCGCGGCCGCGCATGCGGCGCTCGACGTGATGCTCGACCCCGCCCTCCTCGAGCGGGTCCGCGAGCTCGGCGAGCGGATTCGGGAGGGCGTCGGCCGGCTCCCACACGTCGTGAGCGTCCGCGGGCGGGGGCTGATGATCGGCTTCGACCTCGACGTCTCGGCCCCGGCGATCGCCCGCCGGGCCCTGCTCGAGGAGCGCCTCGTGGTCAATGCGACGGGCCCGGCCACGCTCCGTCTCCTGCCGGCGTTGATCGTCTCGGCCGACGAGATCGACGACGCGCTGCGGCGGCTTGAGCGGCTGCTCGCCTGAGTTGGGCCGGGGGGCCGGGGGGCCGGGGAGCTGGGGAGCCGGGGCCCGGGGCCGGGGCCTGGCCTGGACGAGGCCGGGGGGTGCCTGGACGGGGCGCGAGAGAGGACGGGAAGTCGGGAGCAACGGGACTCCGGGAAGTCGGGAGTCGGGCGACCCCTGGGCAGTCGGGAGCCGGGGAATTCGGGACGTCAGGAGCCGGGGACTCCGGACGTCGGGAGCGGGGTACCCGGGAAGTCGGGCGGCGTGGGTATGTGTGACCTCTCCTCGCAAAGTAGCTGCCTGACTCAGGCGGGCTACTTTGCGCGAGGCTCCGCCAACTACAGCCCGGTGTGGGACGACCGGGTTGAAACGCCCCTGGCCAGTGACCCGATCGCCCGGCCGCCCGCGGGCCGCCCGGCCCCGGCTCTCGCCCCGGCCCCGCACGGGCCTGGCCCCCGCCTGGGCTCTTCGTCCCCGGCTCGGTCGGTCTGCGCCCCCGACCTCGTCGGCCCGCCCCCGGACTCCCTCGCAGGACCGCAGACGTCTGGCCACCCCGTCGGCCCTCGGCCACCGGCTACCGGCCACCAGCCCCCGGCCGGCCGCCGGATAGGCTTCCCCTCCCGATGGCCGACCACCCGCCCCGCACGACGAGCTACGAAGCCGACCCCGACGACGTCCACCGCGTCCTGCTGCTCTATTCCGGCGGCCTCGACACCAGCGTGATGCTGAAGTGGATCCAGGACGAGTACGGCGCCGAGGTCGTGGCCCTCACCGTCAATCTGGGTCAGCCCGGCGAGGACTACGAGGTGGTCCGCGGCAAGGCGATCCAGCTCGGCGCGATCGACTGCCACGTCATCGATGCCCGGGAGGAGTTCGCTCGCGAGTTCGTCGTCCCGGCGATCAAGGCCAACGCTCTCTACGGCGGCGGCTACCCGTTGTTCACGGCGCTGGGTCGGCCGTTGATCGCCAAGCTGGCGGTCGAGTACGCGCGCCGGACGGGCTGCGACACGATCGCCCACGGGTGTACCGGCAAGGGCAACGACCAGGTCCGGATCGACGGGACGGTCGCGACGCTGGCGCCCGAGCTGCGGGTGATCGCCCCGGTCCGCTCGTGGCGGATGGGCCGCGACGAGGAGATCGCCTACGCCCGTGAGAACGGGATTCCCGTCAAGGGAGGCACGGAGATCACGCCGTATTCGATCGACGACAACCTGTGGGGGCGGTCCTCGGAGGGTCGGTGGATCGAGGATCTCGACCACGCGCCGGACGACGACGTCTTCCAGCTCGTCACACCCCCCGAGCGGGCTCCCGACGAGCCGCAGACGATTACGGTCGGCTTCGATCGTGGCGTGCCTGTGGCGCTCGACGGCGAGCCGCTCGGACTGGTCGAGCTCCTCGAGCGGGTCGCTGAGATCGCCGCCCGCCACGGGGTCGGGATCGTCGACCACATCGAGGACCGGATCGTCGGCCTGAAGGTTCGCGACATCTACGAGGTGCCCGCCGCCGCCGTCATCCTCCCGGCCCATCAGGAGCTCGAGAAGCTCGTCTGCACGATCCACCAGAACCAGTTCAAGGCCGGCCTCGACCGTCAGTGGGCGTACCTCGTCTACGCCGGCCTCTGGTGGGAGCCGCTGCGCGGGGATCTCGACGCGTATATGGAGTCGGTCAACGCCCAGGTCACCGGCGAGGTCGCCGTGAAGCTCTACAAGGGCCACGCGCGCGTTGTGACGCGGGCGTCGGCGAACGCCCTCTACGACCAGTCGCTCGCCTCGTTCGGCGAGTCCGGCGGACTCTTCTCGCAGGCCGCCTCGCCCGGCTTCATCGAGCTGTGGACGCTTCAGTCGCGGATGGCCTGGCGCCTGCGCGACGCCGGCTGAGCGACTGCCGGGCCGCCGCTGCGCCGCGCTTGGCTCGAGCGCCGCGCTATGTTGAGGGTGCGGACGTCGACGCCGGCAACGGCGAGAAGGGACGCCAATGCCTGTTCGGGTGCGGTTCCAGTGCCAGTTCTGCAACGCGGCTCCTGACCGCGTGACGCAGCTGAGCCTGGAGAGCCAACTCCGGGAGCTGGTCTTCGGTGAGTACCTCGACGCGCCCCCCGCCAACTGGCTCGTCTGGCACGGCGGCGGACCGCTCGGACCACGGCGCTACGCGTGCTTCGACCACCGCGGCGACCTCACCGCCTTCCTGCGCAACCACTACGGGACGATCGGCTCCCAGGTCTGGAAGGTCGGCCCGTATCCGATGACCCGGCGGTCGTCGGACACCGAGCTCGCCGTATCCAAAGGCGGGCTCTCGCCGATGCCGAAGTGGGCCTTCGGGCCGAAGATCGGCTGACGCGCCGCGGCGCTGTGGGCGGTTCGCGCGCGGGTCGCAGTTTGCGGGGATCCCCGGAGGCCACATCCGGTGCGCCGCTTACGATGCGCGGCGAGCGATGAGCACACCGACCTGCGCCCACCTGCACGTCCACTCCGAGTACTCGCTGCTCGACGGAGCCTGCAAGATCGACGCGCTCGTCGAGCGGGCGGCCGCGTTCGACCAGCCGGCGCTCGGCCTGACCGATCACGGCGTGATGAACGGGGCGATCGAGCTCTACAAGGCCTGCCGCAAGCAGGGGATCAAACCGATCGTCGGCTGCGAGGTCTACTACGTCGACGATCACGTCGCGGCGACCAAGGGCCGGGTCGAGCGCAACCACCTGACGCTCCTCGCGGCCTCGGACGAGGGCTACCGGAACCTCGTGAAGCTTTCGTCGGCCGGCTTCCTCGAAGGACTCAACCGCGGGCGGCCGACCGTCGACATGGGTCAGATCGAACGCCACGGCGCCGGCCTGATCGCCCTGACCGGCTGCCTGGCGTCCCGCTTCTGCGCGCGGATCGCCGACGGTCGCGACGACGATGCCCGGGCCCACGTCGAGGAGCTGATCGGGGCGATCGGCGAGGAGAACGTGTACTTCGAGGTGCAGAAGAACGGCCTCGCCCTCCAGGACCGCTGCAACGAGGGGATCGTCCGGATCGCCCGCGAGCTCGGCCGGCCGCTCGCCGCGACGGGCGACGTCCACTACCTGCGGCGCGAGGACTACGAGAACCACTCGGCCCTGCTGTGCGTCCAGACCAAGAGCACTCTCGCCGAGCCGAAGATGACCTTCGAGACGAACGAGTTCTACCTCAAGGACAACGCCGAGATGGCCGACGCGTTCGCGGCGTGGCCGGAGTCGCTCGAGACGACGCTGGAGATCGCGGCCCGGTGCGAGGTCGACATCGAGCTCGGGCGCCAGCTGATCCCGTCGTATCCGGTGCCCGACGGCGAGACCGACCGCGACTACCTGCGGACGCGGGTCGAGGCGGGTCTGCGCGAGCGCTACGGCGATCCGCCGCCGGCCGCAGCGCTCGAGCGGATGGACCTCGAGCTCGCCGTGATCGACCGGATGGGCTTCAACGCGTACTTCCTGATCGTCTGGGACTTCGTCAGCTACGCCAAGGCCAACGGCGTCGCCGTCGGCCCCGGCCGGGGATCGGCGGCCGGATCGATCGTCTCGTACTCGCTGCGGATCACCGACGTCGACCCCCTTGAGTACGACCTCCTCTTCGAGCGCTTCCTGAATCCCGAGCGGGTCTCGATGCCGGACATCGACATCGACTTCTCGGTCCGCGGGCGGGAGAAGGTGATGCAGTACGTGATCGGCAAGTACGGCAAGGAGTCGGTCGCCCAGATCGTCACCTTCGGCAAGATGTTCCCGCGGGCGGCGACCCGCGACGCCGCGCGCGTCCTCGGGCACGACTACGGGGTCGGCGACCGCCTGGCGAAGCTGATTCCCGACCCGATCATGGGCCGCGCTCCGTCTTTCGAGGACTGCCTCGCGCCGGGCGAGGCGCTCCGTCTGGCGTGCGATGCCGACCCGACCGACGCCAGGATCGTCGAGGTCGCGCAGGGACTCGAGGGGATCGTGCGCAACTCGTCGATTCACGCCGCGGCCGTCGTGATCGCCGATCGGCCGCTGACCGACATCGTCCCGCTCCAGCTTGCCGACGGCGGGATCGACGAGAACGGCGAGCGCCAGTACCGGATGGTCACGCAGTTCTCGATGAAGCCGGTCGAGGAGCTCGGCCTGCTCAAGATGGACTTCCTCGGCCTGCGCAACCTCGACGTGATCGAGGATGCGCTCGACATCATCGAGCGGTCGACCGGCGAGCGTCCGGACATGACGAACCTCGTGCTCGACGATCCGGCGACCTACGCGATGATGGCCCGCGGCGACTCGGTCGGCGTCTTCCAGTTCGAGTCGGAGGGCATGCGCGAGGCGCTGAAGAAGGTGTGTCCGGACGAGTTCGAGGACCTGATCGCGCTGAACGCGCTCTATCGGCCTGGCGCGATGGACCAGATCCCGACCTACGCGAAGGGCAAGCGGAACCCCGACTCGATCAACTACGTCGACGACCGCCTGAAGGTGATCCTCGAGTCGTCGAAGGGCGTGATCCTCTACCAGGAGCAGTCGATGCGGATCGCGACCGCGATCGCCGGCTTCTCGGGCTCGAAGGCCGACGACCTGCGCAAGGCGATCGGCAAGAAGAACCGCGCGGCGATGGCCGAGCTGCGGCCTGACTTCGTCGCCGGGTGCCGGGCGAGCGGGACCAGCGACCAGGTCACGGAGTTCCTCTGGGCGACGAACGAGAAGTCGGCCGACTACAGCTTCAACCGGTCGCACGCCGCCTGCTACGCGTTGATCGCCTACCGAACCGCATGGTTGAAGGCGAACCATCCGGCCGAGTACATGGCGGCGCTGATCTCGTCGGTGATGTCGACGAAGGACAAGGTCCCGTTCTTCGTCGCCCGCTGTGAGGACATGGGGATCGAGATCCTGCCGCCGGACGTCAACCTCTCCGATCACGAGTTCACGGTCGTCGAACGGAACATCCGCTTCGGCCTCGACGCCGTCAAGGGCGTCGGCTACCAGGCCGTCGAGGCGATCAAGCGGGCCCGCGAGGACGGCGGCAACTTCACGTCGATCTGGGATTTCTGCGAGCGGGTCGATGCCCGCGCGGTCAACAAGAAGGCGATCGAGGCGCTGATCAAGTGCGGCGCCCTCGGGTCGACCGGGGCGACCCGCAAGGGCATGCTCGAGGTTCTCGAGCAGGCGCAGGGAGCCGGGCAGAAGACGCAGCAGGACGCGCAGATCGGCCAGTCGTCGATCTTCGACCTCGGCGGGATGGACGACGCGGCCGGCGGCCGGCCGGGCCCGTTGCGGGCGGCCGGACGGCCGCTGATCTCGCGGATCGAGTTCGAGCAGTCGGAACTGCTCGCCGTCGAGAAGGAGGCGATCGGCCTGTTCATCTCCGAGCATCCCCTCAAGCGCGTGCGCGACGCCCTCCACGCGGCGGTCGACTGCCGCCTGTCCGGGGTCGCCGACCGGCGGGACAAGGACTGGGTCACCGTCGGCGGGATCATCACCGCCGCGAAGAAGATCAGGACGCGGTCGGGGACCGACATGATGTTCGCGACGCTCGACGACCTCGAGGGGACTGTCGAGATCATCGTCTTCGGCGGCTCGCTCGACAAGCTCGAGGTCAATCTCGCCGTCGACGAGATCGTCCTCGTCCGAGGACGGGTCGATCACAAGGAGGGCGGCACGTGCGTCGTCGCCCAGTCGGTCGAGCAGTTCCGCCCCGAACCCGAGGAGGTCGAGCGGGCGCGGGCGGCCGCGCTCGACGCCGCGGTTCCCAAGCCGCTGCGGGTCCAGGTCGAGCGGCGCTGCGAGTTCGTCGACCTCAAGGATCTGCTCATCGCATACCCCGGGGAGTCGGACGTCGTGCTCGAGGTCGGCGAGGTGCAGCTCCGTCTGGGCGAGCAGTTCCGGGTCGAGCCGAGTTCCGGCCTGCGGGCCGAGCTCGAGCACCTGCTCGGCGGTCCGGCGCGCCTCCTCGCATAGCCGTCACTTCGCCGGACGCGCTGGTGGGGCGGTGGCCGGCTGCAGGGGCGGGGCGGGGCGGGGCGGGGCGGTGACCGGGCGAAGGGGTTCCGGGCGTTCAGGGGCGGCCGTGGCGTCGGTGTTCGCAGGCGAGTCGAGCCGGGTCGGGCGAGTCGAGTCGAGCCGGGTTGGGGGAGTCGCGTCCGGCGAGTCGGGTGAGCCCGAGCCGGGTCGGGGGAGTCGAGTCCGGCGAGTCGAGTCGAGTCGGGTCGGTCCGACCGCCAGACGGGAGTGCCGGCGCGATCGCCACCGTTAAATCGACACGAACGGTGTTCGAGTGCGAACGGTGTTCGAGTGCGAACGGTGTTCGAGTGCGAACGGTGTTCGAGTGCGAACGGTGTTCGAGTGCGAACGGTGTTCGAGTGCGAACGGTGTTCGAGTGCGAACGGTGTTCGACACGGTGAGAGAAGCCCGGCAGACGGCACGGGCGGCAGGTTCACGGTCCGGCGTCGGCTCGTCGGTCCGACCCTCCAGCTTGCGGCGTCAGCCGCCGTCGCGGAGCGAGAGCGCGAGGGCCACCTCGGCGGCGGTGGGCCCCTTGCGCTCCGGCCCCGGCGTCTCGAGCACACAGGGGAGACCGGCGAAGCGAGGCTCGCGGAGAAACGCCCGGCAGCCGGCGATCCCGACCTCGCCGTCGCCGATGTTGGCGTGGCGGTCGCGGTTGGAGCCGAGGGCGGTCTGGGAGTCGTTGAGGTGCAGCGAGCCGATCAGCCCCGGGCCGACGACTCTCTCGCACTCGTCGATCACCGCGGCGAGCTCGGCCTCGCCCCTAATCTCGTAGCCGGAGGCGAGCAGGTGGCAGGAGTCGAGACAGAGCCCGAGTCGTGGGTGGCCGCCGGCGGCGTCGAGCAGGGCGGCGAGCTCGTCGAAGGAGCGGCCGAGGGTCCCACCGGCACCGGCGGTGTTCTCGAGGTGGAGCGGACAGCGCTCGGACTCCTCGAGCGCCTGGCGGAGGACCCGGCCGGCTCGGCTGACGGCCTCGTCGACCGGACCGAGCTTGGCCGACCCGGGGTGGAGGACGACCGCATCGGCGCCGATCTCGTCGCCGAGTCGCAACGCGCCGATCAGGCCGGCTAGCGACTTCTCGACGATCTCGGGGTCGTCGGATGCGCAGTTGAGGAGGTAGACCGCGTGAATCAGCACGCCGTCGATCGCGCTCTCCGCGCGGGCATCGCGGAATCGGGCGAAGTCCTCGTCGGCATAGATCGTCGGCCGCCAGGCCCGGGGAGACTGGTTGAAGATCTGGATCGCCTCGGCGCCGAGGGCCGTTCCCCGGTCGACCGCCTTCCACAGCCCGCCGGCACTCGACACGTGGGCGCCCAGGAGAGGGCGGCTAGCATCCTGCGGGCTCATGAGACTTCGATTCGCTCCCTCTCCGACCGGCGCCCTCCACATCGGGGGCGCCCGCACGGCTCTGTTCAACTGGCTGATGGCGCGGCATGCCGGCGGTCGGCTCGTGCTGCGGATCGAAGATACCGACCGGGAGCGGTCGACGCCGGAGAACGTCGAGCAGATCCTCGACGCCCTGCGGTGGCTGGAGCTCGACTGGGACGAGGGGCCGATCTTCCAGTCCGAGCAGGCGGAGCGCCATCGGGAGGTCGTCGTCCGCCTGCTCGAGTCCGGCCACGCCTACCGGTCGACGGCGACGGTCGACGACGTTCGCGAATACAAGCGCACGCACGGCGACGACCGCGGCTTTCGGGGCGAGCCGCAGGCCGAGGGGGCGATCCGCCTGAGGGTCCCCGACGAGGGCTCTACCGTCGTCGACGACCTCGTGATCGGCGAGGTCTCGTCGCCGAACGCCTCGCTCGACGACCTCGTGATCGCCCGGGCCGACGGGACACCGCTATACAACCTCGCCGTCGCTGTGGACGATCTCGATTCGGAGATCACGCACGTCGTCCGCGGCAACGACCACCTGACCAACACGGCGAAGCAGCTGCTCGTCCTCCAGGCCCTGGATGCCGAGCCGCCACGCTACGCCCACCTGCCGCTGCTCCACGGCCCCGACGGGAAGAAGCTCTCCAAGCGCCACGGGGCCGCCTCCGTGCAGGAGCTGCGCGAGGCCGGGTATCTGCCGGCGGCCATCCGCAACTACATTGCCCTGCTCGGCTGGGGAGCGGCCGACGACCAGACCCTCCTGAGCACCGACGAGCTGATCGAGCAGTTCGACATCACCCGGGTCCAGCGCAACCCGGCCCGCTTCGACGAGCAGAAGCTCCGCTGGATGAACGGCCGCTACATGCGCGAGCTCAGCCCGTCCGACCTGACCCGCGAGCTCGAGGGCTTCACGGGCCGGGACGGACTCGGCGGGGCGGCGGCGGTCTCGGCTGAGAAGCTCCAGACGCTCGCCGACTTCTGGCCGTTGTCCGGCTTCGTCTTCGACGGACCGCAGTTCGACCCGGCGGCCGTCGAGCGCTGGCTCGGCGAGGATGGACGGGCGGTCCTGGCGGCGGCGCGGACGGCCCTCGCCGAGCTCGACCGGTTCGATCTCGAAGGCGTGGAGACGGCTCTGCGGGGCGTCGTCGAGGCTCGAGGCGTCAAGCCGAAGGACGTCTTCCAGCCGCTGCGGGTCGCCCTCGCCGGTCGGCCGGTCTCGCCGGGAATCTTCGAAACCGTCGTCCTGCTCGGGCGCGAGGCCGTGCTCGAAAGAATCGACCGGGCGCTGGCGGTCGCAGGCTGACCCCGACGTCGAGTCTCCCCAGGATCCCGCGGGTTTTTCCTCGCGCGGGAAAGGCCGACGGCGGCCAACGTGACGGTGCCGGAATCGTCGCTAACTTCCGTCGACGTGCGTGCCGATACGAGCTCAGGACTTGCGCCACGGCGATCGACCGCGACGGCCCGGCGATCGCGAGAATCCACAGAGAGACCGAAATGCCCGCAAGGAACGCAGCACAGAGTTTCGGCCCTGGCCCCAGTGCTCCGCGGGTGATCGGCTCCGAACGACCCGGTGAGGGTCATGGCCGGCGTCTGACGGCGGCCTTCGAGGCGCTCGAGACGTTTCCCGCGCTGGCAGAATCCCGCAGCCGGCTGTTGCGGCTGGTCGCGGCCGAGTCGATCGACGTCGCCGAGTTGGTCGGCGTGATCGAGTCCGACATCGCGCTGATGGTCGCCGTGCTCAGGGCGGCCAACGAGGCGAACACGAAACGGCGGGTCAGTGTCGAGAGCATCGTCGACGCCGTGCGGATCCTCACGCCCGAGGCCGTTGGCGAGGTCGCCCGCCGGACGCCGACATTCGACTTCTTCGAGCGGACCGCGGTCTGGGAGGGGACTCCCGAGCGGGTCCGGCTCCACGGTCTTGCGACGCGGGCCGCAGCCGATGGTCTGGCCGCCGAGATCGGCTACGAGTCGCGGGATCGGCTGATGGTGATCGCAGTGCTCCACGACATCGGCAAGCTCGTCCTGATGCACGCCTACGCCGGCTACCCGGCCCAGGTCCTCGGGGACGCGCGGACGCCGGAGGAGCGGATCCGCAACGAGCGCCGCGAGCTCGGCGTCGACCACGCGCTCGTCGGCGGCGTCCTCGCCCGCCGGTGGGGTCTGCCGAAATCGATCGCGTCGGGGATCGAGCGCCACCACGCGGATGACGCGACCGGCGATGCCGCGCTCGTGCGGATCGCCGACATGCTCGCCCACTACGCCGAGGACGGGGCCGTCTCGCCGGCCGAGATGCTGCGGGTCGGCCGGACCCTGGGCATCGGGCCGCGGCAGCTGCGTACGGTGATGTTCAACCTGCCCAACCAGGGGACGAGGACCCGCCGGCGGGCAGTCGAGGCATGCCCGCTGTCGGAGCGCGAGATGGACGTCCTGCGCCAGTTGACCGACGGCAAGGTCTACAAGCAGATCGCCCACGAGCTCCAGCTCTCGACCAGCACGGTCCGAACCCACCTCCACAACGTCTACCGCAAGCTCGGCGTCGTCGACCGGGCGCAGGCGGTCCTGACGGCGACCGAGAAGGGCTGGATCTAGACGCCTCGTCGGCAGTCGGCTGCGACCGACCCCTGGACCGCCGGGCCTCAGGGTACGATCGACTTGTGATCTCGATCACGAGCAAGTCCCCGTATGCGATCCAGGCACTCGCCGAGCTCGGTCGGTGCGGTGGCCAGGCGCCCGTCTCGATCGGTGAGCTCGCTCGCCGGCGGGACATCCCCGTGCAGTTCCTCGAGCAGTTGTTCGCCGTGCTCCGTCGGGCCGGGATCCTCCGGTCGCAGCGCGGCGTCAAGGGCGGCTACAGCTTCGCCCGGGATCCGGGCACGATCACCGTGCTCGAGATCGTCGAGCTGCTCGACGGAAGCGTCGGGAAGGACGCGACCGGCATCTTCGCCGACGCGGCCCAGGCCGCACGCCAGGTCCTGGCCGACGCTACGCTGACCGACATCGTCGAGCGCGAGGCCCGGGCCGCCGGGTCCGCGATGTATTACATCTGAGCGTACGCCGCCGCCCGACGCGGGGCGGGGCGGGGTCGAATCGGTCGCCGAGGGGCGGGGGATGCGATGTCGTCGTTCGGAGCGCGTGGAGGCGGCGGGTCGGGTGTGCGCGCGGCGCGTTGTGAAAACTGACTGCCTGCGCCACGCAGCTTTCTCTCCGGACTCACTGCGACCACTCGATCGGCGTCCGCAGGGCCCGTGTCCTGACGCCGCCGCGTCGTAATGTGGAGCCGTGTCCACCGGCCGCCGGATCGCTCAGCGACGATCGTTTGGTCGGCTCGGCCGCGGGGCGCCCGGCCGGCCACCGGCAGTCGGTGCCGGGATCAGGCGATCGGCGGGAGGCGGCGTCCCGACACGCGTAGCCGCCGGCCTCAGTCTCGGTGTCGGCCTCGCCGGCCTCCTCGTGCTTCACGCGGCCCCGCTCGCCGCCGGCCCGCCCCCCGCCTCCGGGCCTGCCTTCGACGCGGCGCGGGCCTTCGGGACGGCCAGGCTCCAGGTCGACTTCGGCCCGCGGCCTGCGGGGTCCAGCGCCCTTCGGGCGGCCGGCGACGTCCTGCGGCGGATGTTGCCCGACGCGCACTTCGAGCCGGTCGCCGGCGGCTTGCGCAACATCGTCGGCGGCCTCCCTGGACGGGAGCCGGCGATCGTGCTCGGAGCCCACTACGACACGACGCCGATCCCCGGCTACGTCGGCGCCAACAACAGTGCGGCGGGCGTCGGCGCGGTGATCGAGATCGCCCGGGACCTCGAGGGCGATGCCCGGCGGCCGGGCCAGCGGGCGGTTCGCTTCGTGCTCTTCGACGGCGAGGAGGCCCCGGCCGGGTTCACCGACTTCGCGGCCCAGGGTCTGCGCGGCAGCCGGGCCTATGTTCGCTCGCATCGTGGGACGACAGACGAGATGATCCTGCTCGACTTCATCGCCAACCGGGACCTGCGGATCCCCCGGGAGGCGGGTTCTGATCCACGGCTCTGGTCACGCCTGCGGGACGCCGCCCAAGCCGTCGGGGCCGGCGGCGCGTTCCCGGACGCCGTCAGCGGCGAGATCCTCGACGATCAGATCCCGTTCGCGGAGGCCGGGATCCCGGCGATCGACCTGATCGACTTCGCGTACCCGTGCTGGCAGAAGCCGTGCGACACGCTCGCCGAGATCTCGCAGGCGAGCCTCGAGGAGGCCGGCCGGACGGTGCTCGCACTCGTTCGCGACGAGCGCGCCCCGCCCGTCTGAAGTGGCCCCGCGGCGGCCCGCCGCCGCCGCGTCCAAGTCCACGTCGCGCGATTTGTACGGCTGTCCATGGTGGCGAGCGCTCGGCGCAGGTTATCTGGGGGCCCTGTCGCCGACCGGCGATCGCCTCGCGTGGCCAAGGCAGCGCGACGTCCTATACAAGAGAGGGAGCAATGCCCGCGAAGATTCTCGTCTCCTATGACGGAACCGACAACGATGTCGACGCGCTCGCACTCGGCCGGGTCTTCGCCCACGCCGGCGGCGAGCTCGGCCTCGCCTACGTTCGTCACGGCCGGGAGTCCGAGGAGCGGCGCGAGGAGATCGCCGACGCCGAGGCCGAGGAGCTTCTGGTGGGCGGCGCCAAGTGGGTCGGTTTCGCCGATGCGCCGCGCCATGTGGTGATCAGCGGCTCGACGCACGAGGGCCTGCTGGGGCTGGCAGAGCAGCACGGCTACAACATCATCGTCTTCGGCTCCGCCTACCGGACGACCCCCGGCCATGTCCAGCCGGGCGTCTCCGCCGAGCGCCTGCTCGAGAGCAGGCCTTCTGGGGTCGCGGTCGGCATCGCGCCGGCCGGACTCCGCGTGAAGGCCGAGGTCGTGATCTCGGTCGCCGCCTACGTCGACGGCGAGGGCGATCCCAGCGCGCAGGAGACCGCGGCTTCGCTGGCCGACAAGCTCCAGTCGAAGATCCTCGAGCGAGCGACTCAGGCTCCCGATCTGCTGGTTGTCGGGTCTCGGACAGGTGCTCCGGTCGGGACCGTCGATCTGAGCGGCGCGGCTCGCTACCTGATCGAGACCGTCCGCTGCCCGGTCCTGATCGTCCCGCGGAACTCGCCGATCATCTTCTGAAGGCGGGAGGGACCCGTCCAGCCGATAGCGGAGACGACCGGGCGCGGACTGCCGCCGTGCGCGGCGTCCCGAGACTCACTACATTGGGACGATCGCTGGAATCCCGATCAACATTGCAGATTGCATCGGTCGGACGCCGATCGTCCAACTGACTCGGCTGCTCGAGCCAAGCTTGGGGACGCGGCTGTGCGCGAAGGTCGAGTCGCTCAATCCCGGCGGAAGCGTCAAGGATCGGATCGGGGTCGCGATGATCGAGGCCGCCGAGCGCGCCGGGACGATCCGTCCGGGCCGCACGACGATCGTCGAGGCGACGAGCGGGAACACGGGGATCGCGCTGGCCTTCGTCTGCGCGGCCAAGGGGTACGACCTGGTCCTCACGCTGCCGCAGGGGATGAGCCGCGAACGGGCCAGCCTGCTGAACCTGTACGGGGCGCGGGTAGAGACGATCGAATCGCTGGGCGGGATGCACGAGGCGGTGGCCGCCGCCCGGCGCCTGGGTGAGCGCAAGGATCACTTCCTGCCGGACCAGTTCTCGAACCCCGCGAACCCCGAGGCCCACCGCATGACGACGGGTCCGGAGATCATCGAGGCGCTCGGCGGCGCACCGGACGTCTTCGTCGCCGGCGTGGGGACGGGCGGAACGATCACGGGAGTCGGCGACACCCTGCGACGGGTCAACCCTGCCTGTCGGATCGTCGCCGTCGAGCCGGCCGGATCGCCGGTGCTCAGCGGGGGCCGAGCCGGCCCCCACAAGATCCAGGGGATCGGGGCCGGCTTCGTCCCGCCGGTCCTCGACCGGTCGCTGATCGACGAGGTGATCACCGTCTCCGACGAGGACGCCCTCGACACCGCCCGGCTCGCCGCTCGCAAGGAGGGCCTGCTCGTGGGGATCTCGGCCGGTGCCGCCCTGTGGGCGTCGCTCGAGGTCGCACGGCGGCCGGACTCGCACGGCATGACGATCGTCACGGTGCTCGCCGACTCCGGCGAGCGCTACGTATCGATGCCTTTCTTCGCCGCCTGAGCCGGGCCGGGCCGCCGTTCGCGGAGCCGGCGGACGGTCGCCGGTAGTGTGTCGGAGGTGCTCGGTCTAGGACTCGTCACCCGGGTGGCCGGCGAGGTCCGCCGGGACATCGCCGCGGCCAGGGCGCGCGACCCGGCGGCCCGCGGGGTGGGGGAGGCCGAGCTGCTCGTGACCTGGCCCGGGATCCAGGCCGTGCTTGCCCACCGGGTCGCCCACGGCCTCCACGGTGCCGGGGTTCCCCTGCTGCCGCGGACGATCGCGATGGTCACGCGGGCGGCGACCGGCATCGAGATCCACCCGGCGGCGAAGATCGGCCCCGGCGTGTTCATCGACCACGGGTCGGGCGTCGTGATCGGCGAGACGGCCGAGATCGGCAGCGACGTTACGATCTACCAGGGCGTCACGCTCGGCGGAACCGGCTTCGCGTCGGGCAAGCGTCACCCGACCGTGGAGGACAACGTCACGATCGGATCCGGCGCCAAGCTGCTCGGCCCGATCACGGTCGGTCACGGGGCGAAGGTCGGCGCGAACAGCGTGATCGTCCGCGACGTCCCGCCGAACTCGACGGTCGTCGGCAATCCTGGCCATCCCGTGCGGGTCGACGGTCGCCGCGTCGAGGGGCCCGACACCGACTGGATCCATCTCCCCGACCCGGTCGCCGACGCCTTCACCGGCCTCGCCAGCAGGATCGGCTCGCTCGAGCGGGCGATCGCCGAGCTCGCCGGCGAGCCGGCTCCAGCCAACAAGTCCAGGGCCACGTCGGATGTCCGTCCCCTGCGAACCGTGACCGGCCGCAACCCGGCCGGCGGCTGACGGTCGGCGATTCGCGTCGGCCGCGCGAGGCCGTGCGCAGTGGGTCCTGACGCGAAGTAGCTGCCTGACTCAGGCAGCTAGTTTGCGAAGGAAGGTCGCACACCACGCCCCTCCGGCGACCCGCCGACCCCCAGGGCGATCCCGGCTACCCCGAGGGCGATCCCGGCTACCCCGAGGGCGATCCCGGCTACCCCGAGGGCGATCCCGGCTACCTCGAGGGCGATCCCGGCTACCTCGAGGGCGATCCCGGCTACCCCGAGGGCGATCCCGGCGACCCACGGCGAACCCCCGGCGACGCCACCGGCTCAATAGAAGACACACCGGCACCTGTGCCGCGCCTGGGCCTTATAGGAAGCCTCCTGGCCCCGGTTCCAGAGCCAGTTGTCGAGCACCCTGGGGGGAACGCCGAGCGACGCCGACAACAGCTCGCAGGCGTGGACCGCGCACGCCCGGATCTCCCGCTCCTCCCGGCCGACCGCCAACGGCCGCCCGGCGTCGATCTGGGCCGCGAGCCGCCCGTCGTAGCGGAGGACCCCGTCGCAGCGCAGGACGTGGGGGACGAGGTTGTCGGCGAAGATCGTCAACCGGTCGAGGTCGTCGAACTCGGCGACTCCGGCCAGCGAAAGGTCGGCCGCGAGGATCTGGGCCCGCTTGAAGAAGCCGCGGTCGGCGAACATCGGCATCCCGGCCGACACAGCCGTTGCCAGGCGTTCGGCGCTCGTCCCGCACGACGCCACGAACCCGAGCGGCGTCCGGTCGCCGAGGAAGCGGCCGAGCCCGCGGAGCGCCTGGACGTAGAGGGCGATCAGCTCGTGGTCGGCCGGCTGACCGAGCACCTCGGCCAGCTCCGGCACGCGGATTCGCCGGAGCTCGGCGTTGGAGTACGGACCCTCCGTGCGGAACCGGTCGGCCAGGGCCCAGGCGATCGTCGTGTAGCCGCTGGCGCCGGGCCGCTTGCGGAGCGTCGGGAACCAGCCGGACCCGAAGTTGATCGAGTCGAGCATGAGGAGATACGAGGCGACGTCGGCCGGCTCGCCGTCGAGGTAGTGGGAGGCCGGGTCGAGCGCCGGCTCCGGGCCGGGTGCGACGCCGGCGAACGCGGCGGTGTCGATCGTCACCGATCGGGCCTGGCCGGCGAGATCGGCGCAGTGGCGGCGAACGTCATCGCAGAGGCCCATCCCCCGACAATATGTCGCCGACCCCGCGTCTATCCTGAAGGTGATGGGGGAAACCGTCCAGGACGAGCGAATCGAGGCACTGCTCGAAGGCCTGAACGCACCCCAGCGGGAGGCCGTGACCCACGGCGACGGGCCGCTGCTGATCCTCGCGGGAGCCGGGAGCGGGAAGACGCGGGTCCTGACCCACCGGATCGCCTACCTCGTCCACTCGGGGCAGGTCCGGGCGGACGAGATCCTGGCGATCACGTTCACGAACAAGGCGGCCCAGGAGATGCGCGAGCGGGTCGAGCTGCTGCTCGGCCGGAGCACGCGGGCGATGTGGGTGATGACCTTCCATGCGGCGTGCTGCCGGATCCTCCGGTCGGAGGCCGCCCGCCTCGGCTACACGCGGCAGTTCACGATCTACGACCAGGCGGACTCGCGCCGCCTCGTCAAGCGGTGCCTCGACGAGCTCAACGTCGATCCGAAGCGGTTCGCGCCGGCCGGCATCCACAACCAGATCTCGAGTGCGAAGAACCTGCTCAAGACGGCCGCCGACTACAGGGAGATCGTCGGGTCGCTGTTCGAGCAGACGGTCGCCGACGCGTACGAGCTCTACGAGGCCCAGCTGGTCAAGAACAACGCGATGGACTTCGACGACCTGCTGTTCCGGGCGGTCGACCTCCTGCGGTGCTTCGAGGAGGTCCGCGAGCGCTACCAGACGTCCTTCCGGCACGTCCTGGTCGACGAGTACCAGGACACCAACCACGCGCAGTATGTCTGGCTCACGCTGCTCGCGGGTGCCGGCGCCCGCGGGGCGGAGGGGTCGCCGACGGGTCACCGGAATCTGGCGGTCGTCGGCGATGACTCGCAGTCGATCTACGGCTTCCGGGGCGCCGACATCCGCAACATCCTCGACTTCCAGGACGACTTCCCCGACACGCGGGTCGTCAAGCTCGAGCAGAACTACCGGTCGACGCAGACGATCCTCTCGGCCGCGAACGCGGTGATCGCCAACAACAGGGGGGCGATGCGCAAGGCGCTGTGGACCGACCTGGGCGAGGGCGACCCGATCAAGGTGCGGGTGCTGGCCGACGAGCATGCGGAGGCGCGGTACGTGCTCGGCGAGATCGAGCGGATGGTCGACGAGGGCGTCAGCCGGTCTGAGATTGCGATCTTCTACCGGACGAACGGCCAGTCGCGAGTGCTCGAGGACACGCTGGTCCGCGGCGAGATCCCCTACCAGGTGATCGGGGGGACGAAGTTCTACGAGCGGGCGGAGATCAAGGACGCGATCGCTTACCTCTCGCTCCTGGCGAACCCGTCCGACCAGATCAGCTTCATGCGCGTGTCGAACTCCCCGCGGCGGGGGATCGGCCAGACGTCGCTGTCGCGGGTCCTCGGCTACGCGCAGACCGTCGACCTCAGCATTTGGGACGCGGCGGCGAAGCCTGCGGCCGTCCCGGGTTTGGGGAAGGCTGCTGTGACCGCGCTCGGAAGGTTCATGGACACGATGGGGGAGCTGCGTGAACGGGCTCGGGCGGGTGCGCGGGTAGGCGACCTGCTGGAGGCCACGCTCCACCAGTCGGGTTACATCGAGGCGCTCGAGGCCGAGCGGACGTTCGAGGCGCAGGGGCGCCTGGAGAACCTCGAGGAGCTCGTCGGGCTGGCGCGGGAGTTCGAGGCCCAGGCGGCGGCCGGGGAGGCGACGCTCGACCAGTTCCTCCAGCAGGTCGCGCTCGTCGCCGACGCGGACACGCGGCAGGACGATGCGGGCATGGTGACGCTGATGACGCTCCACAACGCCAAGGGCCTGGAGTACCCGATCGTCTTCATGATCGGCTGCGAGGAGGGCGTCTTCCCGCACTCGCGGTCGCTCGACGAGGGCTCGCTGGAGGAGGAGCGGCGGCTCTGCTACGTCGGGATCACGCGGGCGATGCGCGACCTGACGCTGACCTACGCGCGGCGGCGGGTGCTGTTCGGAGCCGAGAGCTATGGCCTGCGCAGCCGCTTCCTCGACGAGATCCCCGCGAAGCTGACCGACGAGCGCTCGCAGGAGAGCAGCCGCAGCCGGGGGCGGTCGCAGACGCTCGCGCAGACGACCTGGGCCGGGTCGGACTCGGGCGCCGGCGGGATTCGCGCGTACGCGTCCGGCGCTGCGCGCGGCCGGCAGACCGGCGGGGCCGGCTGGGTCACGAGCGGCAGGCAGGGGAGTGGCGGGTCGGGCGAGCCGGCGGCGATGGAGTTCAGGATCGGTGACGACGTCAGCCACGTCACGTTCGGTGAGGGTGTCGTCACGGGGACGGACCCGGCCGGCGGAACGATCGCCGTGCGTTTCGCATCGGGGAGCGAGAAGCGCCTGATCGCCGACCACACGGCCGTCTCCAGGCTGACCGGTCGCCGATGACGGCCCAGCGCGTCAGCTCGAGGGAGGTACGCGGTCGATGACGGTCCTGCGCGTCACTTCGAGGGAGGCACACGGGCAATGACGGCGACCGTGATCGACGGGAAGGCCGTCGCGGCAGCCCTCCGCGAGGAGACGCGGGTCGGCGTGGCGGCGTTCGTCGCGCAGTTCGGCCGGCCGCCGGGCCTGGCGACCGTGCTCGTCGGCGGGGATCCGGGATCGGCCGTCTACGTCGCCGCGAAGCAGCGGGCGTGCGCCGAGGCCGGGATCGCCGGCTTCGACCACCGGCTGGAGGCCGATGCGTCGCACGAGACGGTCGCCGGCCTGCTCGAGTCGCTGAACGCCGACCCGGCGGTCAGCGGGATCCTCCTCCAACTGCCGGTTCCCGCGCCGCTCGACGGGGCGAGCCTGACCGAGCTGATCGACCCGGCGAAGGATGTCGACGGCCTCACGCCGATCAACGCCGGCCGGCTGTCCCAGGGACTGCCGGGCCTGCGGCCGTGCACGCCGGAGGGCGTGCTCGACCTTCTGGCGAGCGCCGGGACTCAGATCGAGGGGGCCGACGCGGTCGTCGTCGGCCGGTCGAATCTGTTCGGAAAGCCGATGGGCCAGCTCCTGCTCGACGGGAATGCGACCGTCACGATGTGCCATTCGCGGACCCGCGACCTCGCGGGTGTCTGCGCGCGGGCCGACATCCTGATCGCCGCGGTCGGTCAGCCCGAGCTGGTCCGGGCGGATTGGGTCAAGCCGGGGGCCGTGGTGATCGACGTCGGCATGAACCGCCTCGAGTCCGGCCTGGTCGGCGACGTCGACTTCGCCGGCGTGTCCGCGGTCGCCCGGGCGATCACGCCGGTCCCGGGCGGCGTCGGCCCGATGACGATCGCCTGCCTCCTGCGAAATACGTTGGCAGCTGCCAAGGCCGTCGAGGGACACATCCAATAGTCGAGCAGCACCGGAGCACTCACCTGGAGTGCGAACGTCGGCTCGCCGATCCTGCCGCCGGACGAGCAGAACGCCGACTCGCTGACCGGGCTGGCGACGTCGGGAGGCCTGATCGTCGTCCCGGCGACCAACGAGCTCGTCGCGTACAAGTGACCCTGAGGTCGGCTTGACGGTCGGGCCGACCGGGAGGTCGAGGGTCCGGCCGATATTCTCAGCCGGGTGAGCATCGACGTCAACCGCGTCCGCCCGGCCGAGCTGGTCGCCCTGCTCGGCGGTCTCCTGCTGGGCGTCGCGATGTTCCTCCCGTGGTTCGAGTTCTCCTCCGGGAACCTCGACGCCTGGAGCTCGTTCACCGTGATCGACGTCCTGCTCGCCCTGACCGCGGTTGCCGGCGTCGCCCTGTTCTGGCTGACCCTGACCCGGTCCTCGCCGGCGCTGCCGGTCGCGGCCGGCGTCTGGACGACCCTGCTCGGCGTGATCTCGACGCTCTGCATCGGCCTGCGACTGCTCGACCATCCGGCCGCGACGTTCGACACGTGCGTTGGCATCTGGCTTGGACTCGCCGGTTCCGTGCTCGTGCTCGTCGGTGCCTGGGTCGGCTTGAACGACGAACGCCCGTCCCGGCGCAGCCCGGCGTCTCCCGCCCGATGATCGACCGCGACGACGTCCTCCACGTCGCCCGCCTCGCCCGGCTCGAGCTGACCGAAGCCGAGGTCGTGCAGATGACCGGCGAGCTCGCCAAGGTCCTCGACCACATCGCCCGGATCGGCGAGCTCGACCTCGACGGCGTCCCGCCGACCTCGCACGTCGTCGAGCTCTCCAACGCCCTCCGGCCCGACATCCCTCGTCCGTCGCTCGATCCCGACGTCGCCCTCGCCTCGGCCCCGGTCGTCGCCGATGGCGGCTTCGCCGTCCCGAGCCCCCAGGCATGACGGCGGCCGTCGACCCGCGTTGCAAGCGGCGCAACCGCCACGGGGTTGGCGTGGCCGCCGGCTCGAGCCAGCCGGCATGAGCCGCCAGACGCAGGCGCTGACGGGTCTCTCGGCGCTCGAAGCCTCCCGCCGCCTCGAGACGGGAGAGCTCGACGCCGGCGAGCTCTTTCACGCGTACCGGGAGCTGGCCGCCGCCGACGAGCTCAACGCCTTCACCTGGGTCGCCGACGACATCCCCCCAAGTCCTGCGGGCAGTCCGCTCGGTGGGGTGCCGCTCGCCGTC
>DASZKP010000057.1:0-6577 GCA_035553395.1 Solirubrobacteraceae bacterium
ACCGGTTCGATCTCCGCTGATCCGATTCGCCGGCGGGCACGCCCGGCACGGCGGGCCGATGCGGCGGCGGATGCCCGCGTTGGCTCGTCAGGCCGGCCCACGCGGCCAGTGTTCGGGTCCGCGTGACCGTCACCAGGGGCCAGAGCGTCGTCGCTGCGTCTGCGCGTCTGCTGTGGGCGCAGGGCGGCCGCCGGCGGCTGGATCGCGCGATGCACGTGGAGCGTGTGACCGGGAAGGCGACCTTCGGCCCTGGCGGCTTTCATGTCCTCGCGAGCGCGCATCCGGGTCAGGTCAGATTCGAACGCGGCGAACATCGCGAGCACGTCGAGCAGCAGCCGGCCGACGGGATCGGTCGGATCGTTCACCGATCCGCCGACTTGGTCTTGACCGACCACTCCGCGAGCTCGTCGGAGATTCGACGCGGGCGTCGGGGCGAGCGTGCGCGTCGATCGAGCTTGGTCGCGACGAGCGCGTCGCCGGCGCGGCGGGCCGCGAGCGCCTGGTTGGGGGCGGGTCGGTCGCAATTGGTGCCCGTCAGGCCGTGGTCGACGTAGATGCGATCAGCGGGCACACCGAGCGCCGCCAGGCCGTAGCGGTGTGCGGTGAGATCCTGCTGTCAGTCGAAACGCGGACGCACCGACGCTCAGCGAAGTCACCGCTCGAGCGTGCCGAATAGCCCCCGTCATCGGGACGGATCACCGAGCCAGTCGTACGGGGTACGGTCTGACGGACCTCGCTGGACCGTCGTTGATCGCTCGGGCCTACCCGCGGGAGTGCCACAGAGCCGTTCGTCTCGGGACTGGGCCGTGTCGCGCCATGCGGCTTGGTGGCGGCTCGTGTCGTTCGAGTATCGACTCTGGGAACCCCGCCGGGCAGCCGCCGCTCTGGCCAGTCGCATCGGCCGGCAAAGACTGATGACCACCGAAGCGGCGACCGATGTCTCCGAACGGCTCTCACGTGGCGCACCTTCTATGTCTCCGGCGTGTTAGGACTCGCATGAACATGAACCGCATCTCCACTCCGCTCCTCGTCGCGGGCACGCTCTTGGCAGGCAGCGCCGCGACTCAAGCGTCCGCCAGTTCCGCGCACGCCGCGAAGACAACGATCGCCCGGCCGGACGGCACGTACAGCGCCGGCGCGACGAGGGGCCGCCCATACCAGTCCGTGCTCGTCAAGGTGGACAAGACCGGCAACAAGGTCACAGTCGATCAGCGGTGCATGCTCAACGTTCCGGGGCGCACGATGACCGGCACAATCAAGGCGAACCACACGTTCTCGGTATCCGGGACCGGCATCGCCGGTCACATGACCGCGCGAGGGACGTTCGTTGACCCGACTGCCGGCGGGCACTACCTGGGCGCCGTCCACGTGACGATCACGAACGGCTGCGCAGCCGGATCCAGGACGTGGGACGCCACACTCGTCTAGTCGCGGCTCGTCGGTCGATGCCATGGAGCCCCCAGATTCTTTAGGTGCGGGGATGGCCCGCCGGGCCGACGGCGTCCGGCTGAGATTCGCGGGTAGGCTTCGCCGCGGCGTGCGTGGCTTCGCCGGTGCTCACTTGGCTTCACGACGGACGACTCGGCGCAGCCTGCGGAATCGTCGGCTACGGAGGGCTCATCGCGCGATCGGCCCGCGAGAAGCCGCACCACCTGCGAGAGCCGGTATCGGCAGCCGCGTTCCGGCTCGCGGTCGGAGTCATGGCGTTCCTTGGCGCGTACGTCGTATCGACACGCGCGTAGGTGGACGCGGCCGCCCTCGTTTGACAGCCGGGCCGGTCCTTACAGCCCCGTCCCGCAACCGGGGCACACCCGGGCGCGGCCCCGTCGTGCGGCACAAAGCGGCGGTCGCCTGACCACGGGGCTCGCGGAGCCGCCGTTCGTCTACGGGCTGAGGATGTCGCCGAACAAATCCGCCGCGTGCAGGGCGAGTACCGTGAGGACGCCCCGGCTGCGGTCGTGTCGATCGGCGGCCACAAATCCGCCGAAGAAGACGACCCCACCTCCGCCGAGCATCACAAGGAGATCCGTCGGCGGGTCGTTCACGGCACGACCGCGACGGTAAATAGGAACCGGTAGAACCAGATCGAGGACGGCACCGCCGAAACCATGACGACCGCCTCGTAGCGTCTTGTGGCGGCGATTCGCCGGCCGCAGCGTCCGCAGCGTCCGCGCGCCGATTTGGCGAGCTACGCGGAGCGGGATATCTGCGGACCGGCCGCGACGGTCCTGCGCCCTCGCCCGCCCCGGCGGGCCGCCCGGCGTCAGGCTGAGGTTGGGAATATGGGGGGATGAGTGACGCGCGAAGCGATCTCGTCGACGTCGCGAAGGTGGGACTGGAGGTCAGGACGCCGTGGGCCTACCGGCTGCCGCGGTTCGGTGGCCTGGACGGTTTGACTCGGGTCCGCGGCGGGCTGGTCGAGCGGTTGGTGCACGTCGATGACCTTCCGGTTCATGTACGCGTCACCCAGTCTGCTGCGGACCGGGTCGTGTTCGTGGCGCGCGCGGCGACGCGGGAGCTGGCAGAGCGGGGAATCGAGCGGATGCGCAAAGCGCTCGGCGTCGATCAGGACCTGCGGCCGTTTCACGAGCGGTTCCGCTCGGACCGCCTGATCGGGGCGGCTGTGCGCCGCGATCCGGGCCTGCGGATCGTCGGGCGCCCAGTACCGTTCGAGGCGCTGGCGTGGGCGATCTGCGAGCAGCTGATCGAGTCGGAGCGAGCGGCTGCGATCGAGCGGCGGCTGATCGCCCGCTTCGGCCGCCGATCGCCCGAGACCGGCCTGCGTGACTCCCCGACTGCCGGGGTGCTGGCTGCGCAGTCACAGGCGCGACTCCAATCGCTTGACCTCTCCGCCGGCCGGTCGGCGGCCCTGGTCGCGGCTGCCCGGGAGGTCGCGAGCGGCCGCGTCGACCTCGACGACGCCAACCACGAGCACGGCTGGCGACGGCTGCGGACGATCCGGGGAATCGGCAGCTGGACGATCCAGAGCCTCGGTCTCTATGGTCAGGGACGCCTCGACCAGCTGCCGGCCGGCGACCTTGCCTACCTCAAGCTCGTCGGCCGCCTGCAGACCGGCGACCCGCGGGCGCGAGCAACCGAAGCGGAGGTCGCGGAGTTCTTCGCCCGATACGCGCCGTGGTCGGGGCTCGCGGCGACCTACGCGCTGCGGTCACGGCCGCGGTGACCATTCCGAGTCTTTCGGAGCACGACCGCCGGATCGGCCAGATCAGCGCCGGCTGCTTGGCATGGGTCCCGGTGATCGCGCCCACCGCGGGATGGGGAGAGCATGGAGCCCGAGGCGGACGTCGCTTCTGATCGGCGTGGTGACTCCCACATCGGTGTCCGGAGGGGCCGCCTGAGACGGTCATCGCTGCGTCCGACTGACCTTCGCTCGGTGAGTCGGCGGGGGCCACCGCGGCCTGCGGTACGTACCGACAGGTGGGACACTTTTCAATCGGCGCAGGTGGTCGACATTTCGACCGGCCTTGACAGCTGTTCCTCACCGGCCGCGCGCGAACGGTACTGGTGCGTACGTCTGCGCGCATACCGTCCCGCCCGCGTCGCCCGAAGCCCGGGGTACTTCTTGAACACACCCATTCAAGGAGGCTCACGTGCTGCTCGCCATCGCCCTCATCCTGCTGATCGTCGCCGTCGTCGGCGGAATCGTCGTCCACCCGCTGCTGTTCCTCGTCGCCATCCTCGCGATCGTCGCCCTCCTCAGCGGGCGTCGCGGGACCGTCGGCGGCGGACGCCGCGGATTTCGCCGCGGGCCGATCGTCTGATCCGACGCGGCAACGCCCGACCACTTCGCGCACGCCAGCCCGCCACCCGGCGGGCTGGTCCTGCGTAGGCGACGCGCCGGCGGCCTCGTCCTGCGTAGGCGACGCGCCGGCCGCCTCGTCCCGCCTAGGCGACGCGTTCGTCGGGACCCGCCCCGCCGCGCCCGTCGGACCCGCCGCGAAGCCGCCGCCCTGCGCAGCGGCTTCTCAGGTCATCGCCGCTGCGAGCGGATGATCGCGCAGCTGCTCGGGCGGCGGCCCGTGCAACAACCACTCCCCCGACTCCCGCCGGCTGACCGCGCCCGAGCCAGCCAGCTCGCCCACGGCTGAGGTCACCGACGGCCGGTGGGCGCCGACGAGGTCTGCCAGGCGCTGGTGGGACAGCGGCAGGTCGACGACGATCCCGTCGCTGCCGACCCGCCCCCACCGCTCGGCGACATGCCACAACGTCAGCAGAAGCCGGTCGTCGACCCGCGGGTGGTGGGCGATCGCCAGCGCCACCGCCAGGTGGTGGGCCCGCCTGGTCCCGCGGGCGAACAACTCGACGCCGAGCGCCGGCCACGGGACGATCCGAGTCACCAGCCCGTGGTCGAGCACCGCCAGCCGGGCCGGCTCGAGCACCGCCCAGCCGACCTCGGCTCGCACGTGCGAGCCCTCGTCGTCCCAACTCCACGGCCGCAGGACGTCCCCCGGTCCGATCAGCTCGACGCATCGCCGTCCGAGGACGTCGACGGCCCGGGTCAGCAGGCCGTCGATCACCAGAAAACCCCGGTGGTCGGTCTCCGGCTCGGCCGAAGCCCTCGCGTCCCAAAGTCCGGGCGAGAGGGTCCGCACCCGGGTCAGCGCGTCGCGGCGCGCCTGCTCCCGGGCGCGGGTATCGAGCAGCGCCGCAAGGTCGTCGTCTGCGTCGACGATGCTGATCACTTCCCGCTGCCCGGCCACCCCCGCATCTTGACACGACCGCCTCGCTGCCAAGATCGCCGGCCGGCCCACCCGCGCGGTTCCCGACGCACTCGTGCGACCGACCGACGACCGTCGACTCCGCCGCGTGACGTGCTCGTCGGCGTGGATCTGCGCGTCGTGACGAAGGCATGACGTGGGCCGTGGTCGGCCCGTCGCGCCGGCGGATGCCGCGGGTCATTCGCCCGAATGAGGCGTCGCGGCACGGGGTACTCCCGCCCTGAAGGCCCTTCACCAGCCGACACGCATCGAAAGGAAGAGAGCACGATGACCGACGCCAACGAGCCCGAGACGCCAGGCCAGTCCGTTCCGCCGCCGACGACGACGGACTCGGGGATCGCGGCCACGAGCGACGAGTTCTCGCTGACCGTCGGACCGGCCGGCCCGATCGTCCTCCACGACCACTACGTCGTCCAGAAGATGCAGCACTTCAACCGCGAGCGCGTTCCCGAGCGGGTCGTCCACGCGAAGGGCAGCGGAGCGCACGGGTTCTTCGAGGTCACCGAGGACGTGACCCAGTACACGAAGGCGAGCATGTTCGCCGAGGTCGGCAAGCGGACGCCGATGTTCGCGCGCTTCTCGACCGTCGCCGGCGAGCAGGGCTTCCCGGACACGGTCCGCGACCCCCGGGGGTTCGCGCTGAAGTTCTACACCGACGACGGGAACTACGACCTCGTCGGCAACAACACGCCGGTCTTCTTCGTCCGCGACCCGACGAAGTTCCAGGACTTCATCCACTCGCAGAAGCGCCTGCCGGACACGGGGATGCGCTCGAACAACATGCAATGGGACTTCTGGACCCTCTCGCCCGAGAGCGCCCACCAGGTCGCGATCCTAATGAGCGACCGCGGGATTCCGGCAAGCTACCGGCACATGAACGGGTACAGCAGCCACACGTACTCGTGGGTCAACGCCGCCGGCGACCGGTTCTGGGTGAAATACCACTTCAAGACGGCCCAGGGCGTCGAGAACTTCACCGACTCCGAGGCCGGCCAGATGGTCGCGGAGGACGGCGACCACCACCGGCGGGATCTCCGCGACGCGATCGACAGGGGCGAGTGCCCGGTCTGGCTGCTCGAGATGCAGATCATGCCGTTCGCCGACGCCGCCGACTACCGGTTCAACCCGTTCGACCTGACGAAGGTCTGGCCCCACTCCGACTACCCGCCGATCCAGGTCGGCCGGATGGTCCTCGACCGCAACCCCGCGAACTTCTTCGCCGAGGTCGAACAGGCCGGCTTCTCACCGGCCAACCTCGTCCCGGGGATCGGCCTGAGCCCCGACCGCATGCTGATGGGCCGGATCTTCTCCTACCACGACACCCACCTCCACAGGATCGGCCCGAACTACGAGCAGCTGCCGATCAACTCGCCGAAGGCCGCGGTCCACTCGTACAACAAGGACGCGGCGATGACCTACCACCATGCCGGCGCCCAGCCGGTCTACGCTCCGAACAGCTTCGGCGGCCCGCAGGCCGGCGGCCCGGAGCACGGCGCCGACCTCGGCTGGTGGGTCGAGGCCGGCGAGATCGGCCGGTACGCGTACGAGAAGCACGCCGACGACGACGACTTCGTCCAGGCCGGCAACCTCTACCGGAAGGCGCTCGACGACACAGGACGCGACCACCTCGTCTCGAACATCGTCGGCCACGTCGGCGACCCGGACGTCTCGAGCGGCATGCAGCTGCGGGCGATCGCCTACTGGTCGAACGTCGACCCCCAGCTCGGCGCCCGCGTCGCGGCCGGCCTCGGTCGCACGAACGGCAGCGCGAACGGCTCGGCCGAAGCCGCCGAGCTCGTCGCCGGGCGGGCCAACCGCGCGTGAGCTGAGCACCACCA
>DASZKP010000058.1:0-6126 GCA_035553395.1 Solirubrobacteraceae bacterium
GGCGTGACGCAGGCGAACCGACTCCTCGGTTGCATTCTCGACCTCCGGCTCAACCACGAGAAAATCTAGATCGCTGTGACGGTCGCCATCGCCGCGGGCGCTGGAGCCGAACAGGATGATCCGGGCGGCCGGCGCCGCCTCGCGCAGTCGACGACCAGCCTCGGTTATGACGGCCTCGTCGATCACCAAGTGAACGGTACCGGCCCTGTCGACCGTTCGCCGGCGATCGGCAGGCCAACTCAGCCAAACCGCGCCCGCTGAGTCGTCGTGGTCGTCGGTCGACATGACAAAATGGGCGCGTGCCCGACGACAACGAGACGCAGGCGCAGGCCGCCTTCCGCGACGCGCAGCAGAAGTGGCGAACGGCGCTCGAGGGTCACCGCAATGCGCCGCCGGACGCCGGGTTCAGTGCGCGGCTCGGCGAGCTCGCCGAGGCCGCTCGCGCGGAGGCGCTCGGGTGTCGTGCAGCCCACGAGGCTGGGTTCGAGTGGCCGCCGCACCGCGCGGCGTCAAGCGATCCGCCGTATGAACTTCGGCCCGGCTCGGGGCGCCGCGGTCCTGAGAACCTCTGGCGCCGCTTCGACGTCGCGGTGTCCGAGCTGAACCGCGCGGCTACCGGTACGGATCTCGCTGACGTCGCCGACGCCTACGAGGAACTGGCCGGCGTGGCCGACGAGCTGGCGACGGCGGTCGCAGGCGAGGATCGCGCGTCGGACCCGCTGCCGCCCGCTCCCCGCTCGGCGTAGCCGCTGCTACGCCGGTCGGACGGGCTCGAGCGGCGCTTCGGCGTCGTCCCAGACCGAACGCGGCGAGCCGCCTCGCCGGCGGGGCAGTGTAGTCGTCGTCGGGTCCCAGAGATCACGACGGGTTGCGAGCGAGCTGCTGTCGGCGCTCGCGCGGTCGAGCAGCGCGTCGACGTCCTCAGGTCGGATGCGGAACGCGCGGCCGACGCGGACGGCTGGGAGCGTGCCGTGATCGACCCAGTTGCGGATCGTCTGGGCCGTGACCTGAAACCGGCTTGCGACCTCGGGGACGGTGAGGAGCTGTCGAGTGGTGCCCGGCAAGGAGCCGAACAATAGTTCCAGCGTCGCGGCGATCCGCGAGCGCACCGGCGTGCGCGAGCTCACCCAACTCGAATGGGTGACGTTCCTCGCCGACTGGTCTCCTCACAGCCGCTGAGCATGTGGGCGGCGCGGGCGCGGCGCTCGCCAGCGATGCAGCCAGCCGCCGTCGATGACGACGTCCGCAGCCTGCCGCGGCCCGGCTCGCGTCAAACCGGCCGTAGTCGAACGCTGATCGCGGCTCCCGCCGGAGCCCGGGTCCCGGCCCGGGGCGAGCTGCCGGTTGCGCGCAGGCGGGTGCCGCGCTGCGGATGGCGAGGCTCGTCGATTCGCCCGAGCGCGCAATGGGCGTGGGCAAGCTCACGCCGAGCGGCCGCCGGGGTCGCCCCAGCGAGCCGGGGGACGACGCAGATCGCCACTGCCGGGAGTCGGTTCTCGAGCGCGGGCGCCCCGGCGTCGGGGTCGCCGTAGACCTCGAGCTGGCCTTCGCCGAGCTGGCCGCTGAGCGCCGAGACGGCGAGCAGGCCCTGGCCGATCGCCAGCGTCGTCGCGCTCTCGGCGGGACCGACGGCGTCCGCGGGGAGCGCCTGGGTCTGCCACTGGACGGCGCCCGTGGAGGTCGCGAGCGCCCGTAACGTCCCGTCGGTTTGGAGTTCGTAGATACTGCCGTTGTCGAGCACGGGCGAGTCGGCCCAGAAGGTCGGCGTCCCGGCGGGCGCGTTGACGGCCCAGGCGACGGCGCCCGTCTCGAGGTCGACCGAGCGCAGCGTCTCGCCGTCGTTGAAGTATCCGTGCCGGCCGCTGAAGGCCGGGGCGAAGACGGCCGGGAAGCCGTGGCCGACGACACGGCCGGTGGCCGCGTCGAAGACGGTGTTATCAGCGGTTGCCGGCGTCGTGTTGGACGGCGCGCGCGAGTAGACGCGCCCGCGGTAGACGCTCGGGAAGAGATCGATCGCCATGCATGCCGGCGAGGGTCCCCCGGTCGCCCACAGCCGGCTGCCGAAGCTTCGCGAGTAGGCGTAGGCCGTGCACCCGGACGCCTCGTAGACCGCGGTCCGATCGACGGCGATCTCGAAGTCGGCGCCGACGGGCTCAGACCAGAACGTCCGGCCGGTGCCTTCGTCGAGCGCGACGACTCGGTCTGTCTCGGTGGCGTCGTCGTCGAGCACGGCGAACACCGTGCCGCCGTCGGCGACGATCTGGACGATGTTTGTACGGGGCAGGGCGGTGCTCCACAGCGGGGCGCCGCTGTCAGCGGCGAACGCCTCGAGCGTGCCGATGTCACCCGGGTCGTACCCGGCGGCGAAGACCCGGCCTGAATCGAACGCCAGCTCGCCGGAGGTCTGCTGGCGCGACCAGAGCACGGCCCCGGTCCCCGCGTCGAACGCGAACAGCGTCGAATCGCCGGGCGAGGTGACGGCGCCCGAGCTCGCGTCGTGGCCGGCGACGGCGAAGACTCGGCCGCCGGCGAGCAGCGGCTGCTCGACGAAGTCGCCGAGCTGGGTCGACCACAGCAACGAAAGCGGCGGTGCCATCGCGTCCCCCGTGACGGCCCCCGTGTGCGAGCCGTCGACCTGCGGGCCGGCCGTGTCGTCGGCCGCCAGCGCCTGGCCCGCGAGCCACAGCGAGATCACCACGACCAGCGCGATAACTCGCCTCGTCATCTGACCTCAGCCCTCCGAGTGGCGTGGATCGGCGGGCAGGTAGGCGATCGCCCGCGGCGCGTCGCCGGCCGGGATCGAGCGGATCTCCGACGGCTGGAGCAGGCCGTCGGCACTGAGCTGATACTCGTAGACGCCGTAAGTGTTCGCGATGTAGATGTTTCGGCTGTTCGGGCTGAGCACGACGCCGTTCGCGTCCTCGCCACCGTCGACGATGATCTCAGGCGTCGTCGACAGCCGGCCGTCGCGACCCACGGCGAACTGCGAGAGGCTGCCGTTCCCACCGCAGACGTAGACGCTCTTCCCGTCCGGGCTGACGGTCAGTGTGATGGGATCGATCGGCGGCGAAGGCGGCGGTCCACCCTTGACGGAGAGCTCCCCTCGAGCTCCGACGTTGTACTGTGAGATGACAGGGTCGTTGCTGTCGAAGTTGTTCACGTAGACGCTCTTGCCGTCCGGGCTCACCGCCATGGCGCCCGGGCCGCTCCCCGTAGCGATCGTCGCGCGCGGCTTGGACCGCAAGCCACCACCGGACTCGATGTCGTACTCGGCGACGCGGTCCTCGGCGACGGTCACGTACAGGCTGCGGCCATCCGGGCTGATCGCGAGGCTCCCCGGTGCCCGTGGCGTCCTCACCCTCGGACGCGTTTGGGGCCTCAGCTCACCGCCGGCCCCGATCTCGTACTCGGAGATCTCACTCGCCGCGGTGTCGATGACATAAAGGCTCCTCCCGTCCGGCGTCACCCCGATCGCCCCCGGGCTCGCCCCGGTCGCGACCTCGCGGTGCGCCATCGGGCGCAGCTCGCCCGTCTGGCCGACGTCGTACTCGGAGATCGTGTCGCTCACCCCGTTGGCTACATAGACGCTCTCACCGTCCGGCCTGAGGACCAGGCTGACCGGGTTACGGCCCGCGGCGACCGTCGGGTCGGCCTTCGCCACGAGCTTCCCCGTCGCGCCGACGTCGTACTGGGAGATGTCGTTGCCCGCAGCGTTTACGACATACAAGCTCGCGCTAGCGCCGGCCGCGGCCGGCCAAGCCAAGCAGGCGGTGAGCACGCACCCGACGGAGAGCCCCGAAAACCGCATCGTCCAATCACCCTACCCAGAGCCGACCGACGGCGCCGGCCTCGAAGCTGCATCACGCACTGCGCGCCGTCGGCGTCGACGACGCCGACCTCGCCGAGATGGCCGGCCACCGAATCGAGACGATGTTCAGCACCTACACCCACTCGCTCGGTCGATCGTTTGACCGAGTTCGCGACGCGATCGGTTGAGCGCACCCGATCACCGCATGGCACGGAGTCCGAGCTCCGCTAACGCGACACGTGAGGTGTTCCTGCACCGGGCACGCAGTCGTGAAAGCGAACGCGAGGAACAACCTCGTCAACACGTGTTGATGCTCCGTCGCGACGTCGTGGGCGACGTCTTCCGGGAATTCGATCGGCGTCGACGAGATGGCCGCTGGAAGGTCGATCTCGTATTCGTGGCCGGCTCCTGTGCGAGAGCGGCCCGCAAGAACCCGCGCAGCAGTGATCGAACGGCGTCATCCCCATGCCCCAGTTGGCGCCTGCGAGGTAGACCGATCTACCCGGCTCGAGGTGCTCGTCGATGATGGGGTCCCGCCGCAGCCTGGCCAGGATTGCCTGGGACTCGTCGCGGCCGTAGTTGTGCAGCAAACGAGTCCGTGGTCTCCACGGCGGGCCGCTGCGCTGCGCGGCGGCAAAGCGTCACGAGTACGTCGACCGCAGAATCTGGCGAAGGTCCAGGGGTCACGAGTCCGAAGGTACAACCGGTCGCGGATGGCGGGGCGCTCGATCGGTGCTATCGCGGCCGTACGGGCAAACGCGTTGTGCCGATCGGCTCGTGGGTGGCGCCCTTGCCCGGCGAGTCGAGGGCGACGTCAACGAGCTCCACTATCCGTGTGCCACTCTTCGTCGCCATCCTTGCGTGTCGCTGCGATCGCCATCCTGATGTGCGCCGACAGCCGGTCCGGCGCGTGTACTCTTGGCGGTCCGCGAAATGCCGGGCCGGGGGCGCAGACCGGGGGCGCTGCGAAGCTGGACCGACGCGTCGGGGGACGTGGCTCGGCGGGCGCGGTCCGTCTGAGGTTCACGCCGCCTGACGGTGAGGAGCGAGATGTAAATGTCTCGGACCGAGTCGTTTACCTTCACAAGACGTGATGTATAGTTTCTCGGGTGCCGTCGTCCGAGGGACCCATTACGTCAGCGGACGTCGCGCATGAGCTGCTCCAGGCCTTGGAGCAGCAGCTAGTCGCGGCTGGCGCGAGCTTCGACCTGGTCGTCATAGGAGGCTCGGCGCTGCTCGCCGTGGGCCTGGCGGGCAGGGCGACACAAGACGTCGACGTCGTTGCGCTCGCCACGCCCGACGGGTTGATCTCGACGGAGCATCTGCCGGCCGAACTATTGGCGGCTGTCGCCGTAGTCGCGCGGAACTTCGAGGTCTCCGCAGGCTGGTTGAACAGTGGGCCTGCCGAACTCCTGCGGCTTGGGCTGCCAGTCGGCTTTCGGGACCGCTGGGAGACGCAGCAGTACGGCCAGGGACTGACGGTCAGGTGGGCCTCCCGGTTCGACCAGATCCATTTCAAGCCCTACGCCGCGGTCGATCAGGCCGGCAAACATCTCAGGGATCTTCAGGCGTTGCAACCCAGCCGAGACGAGTTGGTGGCCGCCGCGCGCTGGTCACGGGAGCACGATCCATCCGAGGGCTTCCTCAGCATGCTGACCGAAGCCCTCAAGTACTTCGGTGTCGAGGATGTTGGGCTCGGCGCTTAAGACAAGCGTCGAAGACGCTCTGATCCGCTTCGCCTGGGAGGAATGGTCTCAGATGGGGGTCCTGGCCACCGGCGGGGCACCCCGACGGTGGGCTCAGGACCCAGAGGCGCTGCTTCTCTTCACCTTCGAGGTTGGGCGCTCGGACCCACGACTGTTCGACGAGGTTCTCGACTGGCTCGTGACGAACGAACAGCTTGTGAGCCTGCGACGCCTGCGGTCGCTGGCTGTCGACCACGAGGACAAGGCGCTGAGCGATGCCGTCATCGCCTGGCTTGGCCGCCAGCGCCCAAAGGCGCGGTTTGCGACCGTCGCGCGTCCTGCGTCTGGCCAAGTCGTAGAGCGTCTGTTCTTTGACGATCGGTTCCCCGTTGCGCACGCCGACCACGCGTTTGCTGAGCACGGCTGGCTGCGTCCCGCCGTTTCGGGGAGCTCGAAGTCAGGACCTCCTGACCTTGAAGCTCCGATCAACCTCAGCTTTCGTCTTCGGCACCTGCTCGGTCTCGCGGCTCGCGCAGAAGTCGTCCGGCTGCTCTTCACGATGCCGAACTCGGGCCCGACCGCCTCGTCGCTGGCGCGGTCGGCTGGCTACACCAAACGGAACGTCCACGAGGC
>DASZKP010000059.1:0-3216 GCA_035553395.1 Solirubrobacteraceae bacterium
ACCGGCGACACCCCGAGGGCTGACCGTCTGGAGCAGCCACTCGCGGTGTCGCAGGTCTTGCCGAGCCTCAGCGGTCGAGGCCGCCGAAGCGCCGGCGCAGCGTCAGTCCGGCGCCCAGCATCAGCAGACCGAGCAGCCCGATCGGGAGGACGTCGAATCCCGTGAACGGGAGCGTGCTCGCGGCCTTCGGCGTCGCCGGGCCGGCCCCGTTGCCGTTGTTGCCGTTGCCATTGGACCCCGTACTCGGGCAGGCCGGCGTGTTCTCGACCTTCTCACGGCAGTCGCGTGCCTTGTCGACCGCGCCGCCCTCGGGGATGCTCGGCCCAGTCGGCCCGCTCCCGGTGACGCAGTCGTTGTCGCCGCCGGAGTTGCACACGTTCTTGGACGGTGTGGTCGTCTTGGTCGGCGTCTTGCAGTTCGGCTCGGTTCCGACCTGGCCGGTGGGGCAGGCCGTCGACGCGGCGGGCGGGGCTGTCGCCGTCGAGTCCGACGCTCCCGTCGTCAACTTGATCGCCGGTGTCGCGCCGATTGCGAGGACGAAGGCGTCGAGCGCCTCACGCACGCCGTAAGGCGAGGTCGCCTGCTTTCCGCCATCCGCCGAGTTCGTCGACACGCCGGGACTCTGGTCCGCGGAGTTGCAGACCAGGGCGACGAGCGGCGGGAGCCCGGCCACGATGTTGGGGGTACCGCCGGCCGAGCCGTCGGGATTCGGATTCCCGCCGGTGGCGCAGGCGTTGTTCGGCACCGAGCTCAGCAGGTTCGTGATCGATCCCGTGGTCGGGATCACCGTCGAGCTGTCGGTCTCCGTCGGAGCGGCGTTGTTGCAGGCCTTCGAGACGGTGCTCGACTTGATCACGTCGGCCAGGATCAGCGGCCCGAGGCCGGCCTTGGTGATCAATGTGTCACCGGTCGCGATCTGGCAGGTGCCGTCGCTCGTGATGTTGCCGTCGGAGACCGCGGCCTGCGCCGAGAGCGCTGAGAGGCCGGCCGGAAGAGTGACGCCGGTCGGGCTTCCGATCGAGAGGTTGGCGACCTCGAAATGATTTGTCGAGCCGGTCGCGGTGGTCTGCGACTTGGCGGTGAGCACCCCCAGACAGACGACGCCGCCCGTCGAGGTGCACAGGGACTGGGTGACCGAGTCGAGCGGTCCGGTCTTGGTCTCACCGGGATTCGTGTCGATCGAGAGGAGTTCGATGCCGGCAACCTGGGCGATCGTGATGTGCCCGTGGTAGGTGCCGTCGGCTCGCTGCTCGCCGCGCGCGCGGCCGACGACGAGAAGCTCGGACGGAGCGGTCTTACCACTCGGGTCGTCGGAGTACGGCCGGGTCGGATCGGGTGCAAGCTGGGTCACGGCGACGGTGCCCTCTCCGTGCGGGAGTGTCCCGTGGAGCGGAGGCGTGGTCTCCGGCAGCGTGGTCTGAAACGTGTTCAGGGGTGCCCCGGAAGCCGCGAGCGGCGAGAACGCCAGCGGCATCAGAATCGCGGTGGCCCCGACGAGCAGACGACTCTTCCTCATTTGCCTCTCCCTCGACTCGATAGCTGCGTACGCGCGCCGCCGCAGAACATACTTTATGAGCGTGTTATTTTGGTGCGCAAGTCGTGATTCCTGCTCACCCGGACGGAGTTCGAACGCTCGGGAGGACGCCGGGGCAGACACGGAGCCCCTGCTAGATTGCCCGTCCGGTCCCTCCTTGCCGATTGCTCAGATGCCCTGGCTGCACCCAACCAGAGAGCGGGCCGCCCGCTCCGAACGACGCAGGTGGCCGGGAGCGGCGACCGCCGTCGTGGGCGTCGCTGTCGCCCTCGCCGCGTCCCTCCCGGCCGTTGCAGGGCCCTCGCCGCAGCGGACGGTCCGAATCAGGGCCGCCGCCAAGGGCCAGCCGAACGGCGCGAGCGCGAATCCGCAGATCTCCAGCGACGGGCGCTTTGTGGCGTTCGACTCGGCCGCAGCGAACCTCGGGCCGGCAGACCCCAATGGCCACATCGAGGATGTCTACCTCTACGGGACGGACTCCTCCCAGATCCTGCTGCTCTCGATCCCGCCGTCCGGCGAGGGGGCCAACGGTCCATCGAGTGAGCCGTCGGTCTCGGGGGACGGAAGCGTGGTCGCGTTCTATTCGGTTGCCACCGACCTTGTCGCGGGGTCCTCGGACGTGACCCCGGGGGCCGGCTCCCCCGGAGAGGTCTTCGCCTGGACGCGCGGGGCCGGGCTCCAGCAGGTCAGCGTGTCTTCGACCCAGGCACCGGCAGACGGGGACTCCGGCGAGCCGGACGTCTCGGCCGACGGGACGATGGTCGCCTTCAGCTCGACCGCCGACAACCTTGCCGACGGCCACCCCGCCGGACAGCGTGACGTCTACGTGCGCGATCTGAGCACCGGCCAGACAACCCTCGTCAGCGCCACGCCGGCCGGGCAGGCCGGTGACGGAGACTCGAGCGCGCCGGCGATCAGCCCGGACGGGCAGTACGTCTCGTTCTCGACGACGGCGACGGACCTCGTGCCCGGCATGACGCTCACCGGCACGAACGTCGTCGTCCGCGACCTCAATGCCGGCACGACCGCGCTGGCGAGCGTCTCGTCGTCGGGCGCTCCGCAGTCTGGAGGGCACCTGGGCACGACGCCGCTGGTCTCGGGCGTCAGCTCCGGCGGGCGGTACGTCGCCTTCGAGTCGGCGGCGACCAATCTCGTCGGGAAGGACACCAACGGCCACACCGACATCTTCGTGCGCGACATGACGGCCAAGCGCACGTCCCGTGCGAGCCTGGCGACCACCGGCCAGCAGTCCGACGGCGACTCATACGACCCGTCGATCAGCCCGGATGGTCGCTACGTCACGTACCTCTCGCGCGCCTTCAACCTGACGCCCGGCCAGCCCGCCGGCGTCAACGTCTTCGTGAGCGACCTCGTTCGTCACACGACCGTCCTGGCCGACGCGACGTCAACCGGGCACCCGCGGGGGCCCGAGCAGACGACGCGGATCTCCGAGCGGGCGTCGAGCTCGGCCGACGGGTCGGAGGTCGTTTTCGTCTCGAGCGCGAGAAATCTCGTCGCCGACAAGAAGAGCCGCGTCCCCGACGTGTTCCTCCGCCACCTGACGCCCGCGCCGATCACGATCGCGTCGACGGCCGCACGCCTCCTGCGTGGACACGTCGTGATCAGCTTCGTCTCCCGCGACCCCCAGGCGGGCGGGCTGCTCTGCCGCCTCGATCACCGGG
>DASZKP010000060.1:0-99646 GCA_035553395.1 Solirubrobacteraceae bacterium
TGCGGCCCCGGCCCCGCGGGCGCGAGCCCGGCGGTGGTGTCATCCGGCCCCGGCCCGGGGGCCGGCGTCGGGTCGTACTCCCAGAGCGCGAGGCCGACCAGCACGACCCCGACGATCGTCACCAGGACCAGGGCCGACACCCTCCCACCGAACAGCCCGAGCAGTCCCAGCACGCCGATCGCCGTCACCCGCTTGACGTTCGCCGACCTGATCATCCGCACGCGGAAGAGCGTCTCCCCCAGCAGGAAGAGGATCGGTCCCCCGAGGACCGTCACGATCCCCGCCGTCGACAGTGGCCGGCCCGCGTGGACGATCAGCAGCTCGTCGCCGACCGCGGTGACGATCACCCCGGCCACGATCGGCAGGTGCAGGTAGGTGTACGCGTCCCGCGCCAGCCGCCCCGGATCCTCGCTCTCGGCGATGTGGCGTCGCGAATGCTCGGCCGTCTCGCCGAAGTACAGCCACCACAGGCCGGCCGTCTCGACAAACGCGGCCGCCAGCGCGAGGACGACTTCCGTCGTCAGCCCGGCCGACGCCGCGCTCGCCCCCGTGACGACGATCGACTCCCCCAGCGCGATGATCACGAAGGCCTGGCACCGCTCGGCGAAGTGGCCGCCGTCGATCGAGTAGTCGTCGGTGTGCGAGACCCCCCGCCCCGGCGTCCGATACCCGACCAGCGGGGCCACGAGATCCACGGCCAGCGCCGGGATCCAAAGCCACAGGCGCGCGTCGCCGGCGAGCAGGGACCCGCCGATCCACAGCGAGCCCGACGCGACGCTCCAGACGACGATCCGCTCGAACACGGCCCGCAGCGGATGGTCGCGCGGTAGGAGACCCGCGCCGGCGATGTTGCGCCCGACCTGGAGGACGACGTACGCCCCGGCGAAGAGAACCGCGTGCGTTCCGAACGCGTCCGGCACCGCCGCCGACATCAGCAGGCTCGCCAGCATCACGAACATCAGCACCAGCCTGACCTTGTGGGATCCCGGATCGAACCAGTTGACCATCCACGTCGTATAGATCCACGCCCACCAGACCACCAGCAGGAGGAAGGCCGTCCGGCCGGCGCCAGCCCACGACAGATCGCCGATCAGCAGGTGGGAGAGCTGGGTGACCGCGTAGACGTAGACGAGGTCGAAGAACAACTCGACCACCGTCGTCTCCTGCTCGCCGCCCTCCCGCGGGCGGAGGTGGGACACCGGCCGGATCAGCCTCCGGCCGACCGGGGACGGCTCAGCCGGCTGCGGCGACGTTCACGCCACTCGCCGCCGACGCCGCCAGCCGCTCGTCCGACGGTCCAGTCGACGCTGCCGGCCCCGCGCCGGGGGTCCCCGAATCCGGCTCGGCGTCAGCGAGCGCCCGGGCCAGGAGCCCGCGGAGCGTCGCCCGCTCGCCGGTGCTCAAGGTGTGGAAGATCTCCGCCTCGATCGCCTCCTGCTTCTGCTCGGCCAGCCGCAGGGCCGTCTCCCCGGCCCCGGTCAGCCTGACCAGGTGGCGGCGGCGGTCGGTCGGGTCCCGACGGCGCTCCGCGAGGCCCGCGCTCTCGACCTCGTTGAGCAGCAGAACGAGGTTGCTGGCGTCGATGCACAGCGCGTCGCCCAGATCCTGCTGCGGCGCGGTCGGGCGGTCGCGGAGGTAGCTCAAAGTGACGAAGTGCCGGAGCGTCATGCCCAGCCGCTCCTCCGATGTCCGCCGGTAGACCATCTTCGCCAGCCGGCTCAGGAGGGCCAAGGATCCCGGGGGTCTGTCGGTGTTCACCATCTCGAAACAATGCTACCAGTCTTAGGTTGGATCTTGGCGGTAGTGATGATCTTTGCTACACTGATCATTGTCGCCGCAGCAAAGACTTTGCGGCAGCCCAGCCCTTACTCGCTACGCCGGAGTCAAATGCCTTCCATCACCGCCACAACCGCCACGCCCACGAGTGATCGCCGTCGCTGGATCGCCCTCGTCGTCGTCTGCCTCGGCCAGCTGATGAGCGTCCTCGACACGACCGTCGTCAACGTCGCCCTCCCCTCGATCCAGCACGACCTCGCCTTCACCCAGTCCAGCCTGACCTGGGTCATCAACGCCTACCTGATCTCGTTCGGCAGCTTCCTCCTGATGGCCGGCCGGCTCGGCGACCTGATCGGTCGCAAGCGGGTCTTCCTCAGCGGCGTCCTCCTGTTCACGGCGGCCTCCGCCGTCTGCGGCCTCGCCAACAGCCAGGCCCTGCTGATCGCCGCCCGCTTCGTCCAGGGCGCCGGTGGCGCTCTGTCGGTCTCGGTGATCCTCGCGATCATCGTCACCGAGTTCCCCCTCCCCGTCGATCGGGCGAAGGCGATGTCCGCGTACATGTTCGTCGTCGTCTCCGGCGGCTCGATCGGCCTGCTCGCCGGCGGCGCCCTGACCCAGGCGATCAACTGGCACTGGATCTTCTTCATCAACCTCCCGATCGGTGTTCTCACCGTCCTGATGGGCAGGTCCCTGATCACCGAGAACGTCGGCCTCGGGCTCAAGAACGGCGTCGACGTGCTCGGCTCGGCCCTCGTCACGATCGCCCTGATGATCGGCGTCTACGCGATCGTCGAGGTCACGACCTACGGCTGGGCATCCGCCCACACGCTCGGCTTCGGCGGTCTGTCGGCCGCCCTGCTGGTGGCGTTCATCGCACTCGAGTCCCGGATCGCAAACCCGATCATGCCGCTGCGGATCCTCCGTCTCCGCGGTCTGATCGGCTCGAGCGCCGTCCGCGGCTTCCTCGTCACAGGGATGTTCACGACGTTCTTCCTCGGTGCCCTCTACCTCCAGCACGTCCTCCACTACTCCGCCGTCCAGACCGGTGTCGCCTTCCTCCCGATGACGCTCACCGTCGCAACGCTGTCCCTGCTCGGAATCCCCGCCCGCCTCGTCGCCCGCTTCGGCGCGATGCGCGTCCTCGTACCCGGGCTCCTGTGCGGCGTCGCATCCCTCGTCCTGCTCTCGACCGCCGGCGTCGGAGCCGGCTTCTTCCCGACGATCTTCCTCGCCTTCTTCCTGCTCGGGCTGGGCGCCGGCAGCTCGTTCATGCCCCTCCTGACGATCGCGATGGCCGATGTCCCGCCGGCCGACGCCGGCCTCGGCTCGGGGATCGTCAACGTCTCGATGCAGGTCTCCGCCGCCCTCGGCCTCGCCGTCCTCGGCACGGTCGCAACCAACCACACCAAGGCCCTGACCGCCGACGGCCAGTCGGTCGTCAACGCCCTCACCGGCGGCTACCACCTCGCTTTCACGGTCGCGGCCGTCGTCGTCGCCGTCGGCGTCGTCGTCGCCTTCGTCGTGCTCGGGCCGGTGACCTCCCGTGCGGCCCGTCCCGCCGGCGCGCCGGCACCTGCGGCCTCGGAGGACGCGCTCGAGCTCGAGTCCGCCCTCGAGGCGATCGAGGTCTGACCCGCCCGCCGTCTGCCGCCGGGATCGAGGCAGTCCCGCTCGATCCCGGCGCCGGCCGGACCGAACAACGTCCCCCGAGACCTGCGGTTGGCCGCCGGCCTCCTTGAGACCTACGGTTGGCCGTCGGCCTCGTCGAGCGTCTCGAAGAAGATCCGCAGCCGATCGAGCACCGCCGTCGCGATCCCAAGCTCGCGCGGGTCGAACTCCGCGATCGCCGCGTTCCACAGCGGCTCCAGCCGCGCCCGCCGCGCAGCCACCCGCGCCCGGCCGGCGTCGGTCAGCCGGCAGACGACGAGCCGCCGGTCACGCTCCGGCCGCCCCCGGTCGACCAGGCCGGCCGCCACCAGGTGGTCGAGCATGCCGGTCACCGTCGCCGGTGCCAGGTCGGCCGCCGCGGCCAGCTCCCCGGCCGTCAGCTCGTCTCGCTCGGCCAGCTCGAAGAGCAGGGCGTACTGGGCGTGGGCGACCTCACCCGCCCGCTGTGTCTCCCGCCCGCGCAGGCGTCGGGCCGCCGCGATCGCTCCTTTCAGCGCCCGGGCCAGCCCCGCGCTGCACTCCCGGATCGCCCGCTCGTCGCCGCCGTCGACGCGACCGGCGCCGGCGGCCCCGGGCTCCGGCTCGGGCGGGCGCGGATCCGCACCGACGCTCGCCGCCGCCACGGCTCAGAGCCCAACCGTCTCGAGCGCGGCCTCCTCGGTCGTCTCGGCCCGGCCGGACGCGCCCCGCCGCTCGGCTGCGATCAGCACGACGCACGGGACGATCGCCACGGCGACGATTCCCAGCGACCACCAGAACGCCGTCCCGTAGGCGGCCGCGATCCCCGCCGTCGTCGGCGGCCTGCCCGACGCGCTGATCGCCCGTTGGAGGACGACCGCCAGCAGGGCCGTTCCGATCGATCCGCCGACCCGCTGGAGGACGTTCATCTGCGGCGTGGCGTCTGAGAGCTCGCTCGGCCGCAGCGCCGCGAACGCCGCCGCCATCGCCGGAACGAACGCGAAGCCGATCCCGATTCCCCGGAAGAACAGCGCAGCCGACAGGCCGAGGATCGACGTGTGCGCCCCGATCAAGCCGAACGGGATCGTCGCCACGCACGTAATCAGCACCCCGATCAGCGCCAGCGGGCCGCCGCCGAACCGGTCGGTCAGCTTGCCCGACAGCGGCATCACGAGCGCCGCCCCGAGGCCCTGTGGCCCGACCAGCAGACCCGTGTCGAGGACGCTCTCCCCGCGGACCTGCTGGTAGTAGAGCGGCATCAGGATCATCGCCCCGAACAGCGCCGCCGCCAGGCAGAACGTCGCCAGCGAAGCCGACGCGAAGGTCCGCCGCGCGTAGAGCCGGACGTCGAGCAGCGGCCGCTCGACGTCGAGCGCGTGGAGCACGAAGCCGACGACCAGGCCGATCCCGCCGACGATCGGGACGATCACCTTCACCGACGAGAAACCCCCCGTCGTCCCGATCTCGGCCAGGCCGTAGGTGATCAGCGGCATGCCGGACGCCAGCAGCCCCAGGCCGACCAAGTCAAGCCGGCCGGCCGGCTCTCGCTCCGGGTTCGGCAGACCCCGGACGGCCGTCAGGATCGCCACGACGGCGATCGGCAGGTTGACGAAGAAGATCCACCGCCAGCTGGCGTTGTCGAGGATCAGGCCGCCGACCGCCGGTCCGAAGATCGGCGCGAGCATCGCCGGGACGGCGATCACGCTCATCACCCGCCCCATCCGCTTCGGCCCGGCCGCCCCCGCCATGATCAGCTGGCCGAGCGGCAGGATCAGTCCCCCGCCGACGCCCTGGAGCACCCGGAAGACGATCAGCTCGGTCGCCGTGCTCGCGAGCCCGCAGAGGGCCGACCCGGCTGTGAAGAGGACGAGCGAGGCGATGTAGACCTGCTTTGCCCCGAACCGCCGGGCCGTCCATCCGGCGACCGGGATCACCGCCGCCAGCGACAGCAGGTAGCCGGTCACGACCCACTGGATCTGCGCGATCGAGCTGTGCAGCTCCCGGCCCAGCGTGTTCAGCGCGACGTTGACGATCGTCGTGTCGAGGATCGACATGATCGACCCGACGATCACGATCGCCGAGATCCGCCAGACCCACGGCTCGATCCTGTCGCTCGCCTCCGCCTCGCCAGCCTCGGTCATTAGGTAGCGAAATATAGGCCGCGCGAGACGGCTGTCAACCCGGCGGCGACGCCGGCCCGAGTTGCTTCTCGCCCCAGAAGCACGCGAACGGGTTGGCGTTGAAGTCCCCGACCGACCGGTAGCCCGCCCGCTCGTAGAGCCGCTGGGCATGCGGCTGTGCCGGACCCGTGTCGAGCCGCGCGGCCGCGTACCCGAGCCCCTGCGCTGCGTCCTCGAGCGCGTCCAGGAGGAGCTGGGCGACCCCGCGACCCCTGGCCTGCGGGACGACGAACATTCGCTTGATCTCGCAGACGTCGTCCGTCAGTCGTTTCAGACCCCCGCAGCAGACCGCCGCCCCGTCCTCCCAACCGACCAGGAACTCCCCCGCCGGCGGCCCCATCTCCGCCGGGGTCGCGGTCGGCGCCCCCGGGATGTCGATCCGCCCGTAGAGCGGTACGAGCTCGTCGATCATCGCCGCAACCAGCTCGCTGGCCGGCGGCCGGTCCGCCGGGGACGAGACGAAGCGCACGCCGCTCAGGATAGGTGTCGCCTGCCGCCGCCCGACCGAAGCCGGCCAGCCTCCGCGGTCAGCCCCGGCGACCCCGGGCGAGGTGCTCGCCGGGCCCGGCGGGTATCGTCGAGCCCAGTCCGCCGTCCCCGAAGACCGATCGACGCGCACATGGCCCGGACCCTCACACACGCCGAACCCGACCGCGACGCGGCCGCCTGCGCCGCGATCTACGCCCCCTACGTCTCGGACTCGGCCGCGTCCTTCGAGGACGTCGCGCCCAGCCCGGCCGAGTTCTCCGACCGGATCGCCCAGACCAGCCGCGTGTACCCGTGGCTCGTGCTCCACGACGAAGGCGATCTCGTCGGCTACGCCTATGCCTCGCCGCACCGTGCAAGGGCCGCCTACCGCTGGGCCGCCGACGTCGCCGTCTACGTCGACCCGACCCACCACCGCGCCGGCGCCGGCCGCCAGCTCTACGGCGCCCTGCTGGACCTGCTTCGCCGCCAGGGCCTGTGGCTGGCGGTCGCCGGGATCACACTGCCCAACGACGCGAGCATCGGCCTGCACCGGGCGTGCGGCTTCGAGCAGGTCGGCGTCTACCGCGGGATCGGCTGGAAGGCCGGCGCCTGGCGCGACGTCTCCTGGTGGCAGCTGCGCCTCCGCGACCCCTCGCCCGGCAGCGGTCCCCCGCCCGAGCTGCTCGGCCCCCAGCGCCTCGACGGCGGCGCCGCCTGAGCTCAGGAGACCGCCGCCCGACGCCGCGCGAGCACCTCGAGCGCCTCGTCACACGTCTTGCGGCCCATCCCCTGGCGACGCAGCAGCGCTCTCAAGGCATCGGCACCCATCGACGCCTCGAGCAGATCGAACTTCTGCCACGTCCACTCGGCCGAGCTCTCCCCATGGTCCGCCGGCCCGTCGAGAACCCGCCCGAGCAGCCCCAGCAGGCGGTCGAGTCGCTCGAGCTCGTCGGTCATCTGCCCGCCGCCCTGAACACCCGGCCAACGGTAGTCGATCAACCCGGCCGGACCGCTCGATCCCGATCGGGGCTTGACCGCCGACGGTCGGGCCGCGTAGTCTCGCGGGAGGCGAACTGGGGGACCTGAGATGACCGAAGTCGACGATCAACGGCTGGCCGCCGTCAAGCACATCGTCGTGTTGATGATGGAGAACCGGTCCTTCGACCACATGCTCGGATACCTGACCCGCGACGGCATGCCCGACGTCGACGGCCTGACCGGCGCGGAGGTCAACCTCGACGCCCAGGGAAACGCCTATCCCGTGTTCGAGTTCCCAGCCGGCGAGACCGCCTTCCACAAGCCCGGCCAGCCGTATGACCAGAGTCTCGACCCGTGCCACGGGCCCGACTGCGTCCGCGAGCAGCTCTCCGGCGCCAACGGCGGCTTCGTGAAGAACTTCATCAGCCAGAAGAACCCCCCACCCGAGTGGCATGGGCTTCCGATGGGCCACTACACCGCCGACCACCTGCCGGTCTACGACCATCTCGCCCGCAACTACTGCGTCTGCGACGCCTGGCACAGCTCGATCCCCGGCGACACCTGGCCCAACCGGCTCTACTCGCTGGCCGGCCGCCAGGGGCCGAAGGTCGAGGCCAGGAAGCTGAGCCTGCTCCAGCATCTGATCGGCTCCTCAGCCTGGAACACGATCGCCAACGCGCCGATCTTCGACGTCCCGGCCTTCACACGCCAGCTTACCGACGCCCAGTGGCGGTGGTACTCCCACGATCCGGCGACCCTGCGCTGCGCCGACTCTCACTACCGGGATTTCGCCGGGCCCCAGCACGCGAACTTCGGCTACTTCGATCGCAAGGCGATCAGCACGCTCACCGAGATCGCCGAGCTCCCGTTCGTCGGTCACGACAGCTTCCTCGATGACGCCGCCAAGGGCCAGCTCCGCGACGTCTCGTGGATCGACCCGAACTTCATCGACCTCCACATCCTCGACCCCGGCTCCAACGACGACCACCCGCCCGGCGACGTGCTCGCCGGCCAGGCCCTCGTGCTCGACGTCTACGAGGCGCTCGTCAACAGCCCCGGGTGGTTGGACACCGTCCTCGTGATCGTCTACGACGAGCACGGCGGCTTCTACGACCACGTCGCCCCGCCCGCGGTCGACGACGGCTCCGGCTTCCCGACCTACGGCGTCCGCGTCCCCGCCCTCGTCGTCGGCCCCCGCGTCAAGCAGGGCGTCAGCCACGAGCTCTTCGACCACACCGCCCTGATCAAGACCGTCCTCACCCGATTCGCGTCCAACCCGCTCGACGCGATCCGCCAGATGGGCGCCCGGGTCGAGAACTCGCCCCACCTCGGCGTGCTGCTCGACGACGAGCCGCGGACGCCGACGCCCGATCGCGGCGACCTCCACGGCCAGCTCGACGCCTGGCGGGCCCGCGCCCGAGCCGAGCGTCGAGCCCAGCCGGCGACGCCGTCCCCGGCGCCCGACGGGGCCGGTCATCCCCTCGTCCTCAACGACTTCCAGTCCGACTTCGCCCGCTTCGCGATCGCCATGCGCCACGCCGGGCTGCCCGGCGGCACTCCCTGACCCGGGGCTGGCCTCTCGCCCGCCCTCCACGGATCCCGCGGCGCTCGCGGGCGCCGACCCTCCCCGACGGATCGAGCTTCGGGTCCGCTCACCCGATCGCCTCGGGCGGGAGCCGGCCGATCGGCTAGCGTTCGCCTTCGTGGAGACTCCGACCGCCAGCATCGACGGCGAGCTGATGGCGACCGCCGACGCGAAGATTCCTGTGACCGACGAGGGACTCCAGCGGGGGGACGGCGTCTTCGAGATGATCCGCCTCTACGCCGGCCGGCCGTACGCGACCGACCGCCACCTCGCCCGGATGGCGAGATCGGCCGCGTCGATCCAGCTGCCGATCGAGGTCGGCGCGCTCGCCCAGGACGTCGACCGTCTGCTCGCCGCCGGCGCGCCCGCCGAGGACGCCGCCCTGCGCCTGATGGTCACGCGCGGCGGCCGGCGGATCCTGATCATCGAGAAGCTCCCGAGCTTCCCGACCTCGATGACGCTCGCCTGCGTCACCTACTCGCCCGTCCGCCTGCTCGACGGCGTCAAGTCGCTCTCCTACGCGGCCAACGTCCTCGCCGGACGCCTCGCCCGCGAGCAGGGCTTCGACGACGCCCTGCTCGTCACGCCCCACGGCCGCGTGCTCGAAGCCCCGACGTCGTCGTTCTTCTGGGTCAAGGACTCCGAGCTCCTGACCCCGCCGCTCGAGGATCGCGTGCTCGACTCGATCACCCGCCGCCTGATCCTCGACGTGATCGGCGGCCGCGAGGCGATCACGACCCGCGACGACCTCGACACCGCCGACGAGGCGTTCCTCGTCTCCAGCCTCCGCGAGGTCACCCCGGTCCACCGGATCGACACCCTCGAGCTTCCGGCCGACGGTCCCGTGACCCGCGCGACCGCCGTCGAGGTCGCCGCGCGGATCCGCTCCGAGCTCGGCTGATGCGCCCGCGGACGCCTCCCGGCGGCTGATGGCCGCCGTCCGGGCCGTGGACTGATGCGCGTCCTCACGGTGGTCGGCAACCGCCCTCAGTTCGTCAAGGCCGCCGCCGTCTCCCGTCGCCTTCGCGAAGCCCACGACGAACGCCTCGTCCACACCGGCCAGCATCATGACGACGAACTCTCCGCGGTCTTCTTCGACGAGCTCGACGTCCCTTCGCCCGAGCACTGGCTCGCCGTCTCCGGCGAGACGAACACGTCCCAGCTCGGCCGGATGCTCACCCGCCTGGCCCCGCTCGTCGCCGACATCGCCCCGGACGCGGTGCTCGTCTACGGCGACACCAACTCCACCCTGGCCGGCGCCCTCGCCGGAGCCGACGCGGCGATTCCCGTCGTCCACGTCGAGGCCGGGATGCGCTCGTTCGACCGGGCGATGCCCGAGGAGCGCAACCGGGTCCTGACCGACCAGCTCTCGACGCTTCTGCTCTGCTCCTCAGACCAGTCCCTCGAGAACCTCCGCCGCGAGGGGGTCCCCGGCCGGGCGGAGGTCGTCGGCGACGTGATGGTCGATGTCGCGCTCGACGTACAGCCCCGCGCCCGGCTGCGTACGCAGCCGCTCGACCGGCTCGGCCTCGTTCCGGGCGGCTACGTCCTGGCGACCGCCCACCGGGCCGGGAACGTCGATGACCCGGCCCGGCTGCGCCGGCTCGTCGAGCTGCTCGAAGCCGTCGAGCATCCGCTCGTCCTTCCCCTCCATCCCCGCACCCGCGCCCGGCTCGAGTCGGCCGGGATGCTCGATCGCCTGACCCGCGCGGTCACCGTCTCACCGCCGCTCGGCTACCTCGACTTCACCGCCCTGCTCTGCAATGCCCGCGCCGTCCTGACCGACTCCGGCGGCGTCCAGAAGGAGGCCTATCTCGCCGGCGTCCCGTGCGTCACGCTCCGCGACCAGACCGAGTGGGTCGAGACAGTCGCCGCCGGCTGGAACTGTCTCGTCGGCCTCGACGCCGCCGCCGCTCGCGCGGCCCTCGCAAGGGTGCCGCCGCCTGAGCGCCCCGAACTCTACGGCGACGGCCGGGCCGGCGAGCGGGTCGTCGCCGCGCTCGGGACCGTCTGAGCGCTCGCGAAGCCGCGCCGGAGGATCAGGCCGGCGTCGAGGCCGACTCGGCCATCACGGTCTCGCCGGCGGCCTTCATCCAGACGTTCTGGTCGCGTCCGGGGCCGACGCCGACGAGGACGATCGGGACGCCGACGAAGTCCTCGATGAAGGCGAGGTAGTCGCGTGCCGCCTGCGGGAGGTCGGCCTCCGTCCGGCAGTCGCCGACGTCCTCGCTCCAGCCCTCGAGCGCCTGGAACTCGCCGGTCGCGTGGTGGAGGACCGACTGGTGATACGGGAAGTGGTCGAACTCGGCGCCCTCGAGGCCCCTGTAGCGCGTGCAGACCATCACCTCGTCGAAGCCCGAGAGGACGTCCAGCTTGGTGATCGTCAGCGCAGTCAGCGTGTTCAGGCGGGTCGCGTAGCGCAGCGCGACCAGGTCCAGCCAGCCGCACCGGCGGGGCCGGCCTGTCGTCGTCCCGTACTCGTGGCCCTTGGCCCGCAGCTCCTCGCCGACGTCGTCGTCGAGCTCGGTTGGGAACGGCCCCGACCCGACGCGGGTCGTGTACGCCTTGCAGATCCCCCAGATCTCGTCGATGTCCTTCGGCCCGACGCCCGATCCCGTGCACGCGGCCCCGGCGATCGGGTTCGACGACGTCACGAACGGATACGTACCGTGGTCGATGTCGAGCATCGCCCCCTGGGCACCCTCGAAGAGGACGTTGCGCCCGGCGCCGAGCAGATCCCACGTCAGCCGGGTCGTGTCGGCGATGTGGCGCTCGAGCTGGTGGCCGTAGGTCAGGTACTGCTCGGTCATCGCCTGGAGGTCGAGCGCCGGGTCCCTGGCCCACGGGCGCAGCGACAGCCGCTTGGGCTCGAGGGCCGCCGAGATCTTCTTCTTGAGGATCTTCTCGTCGAGCAGGTCCTGGATGCGGATCCCCAGGCGGGCGGCCTTGTCGGCGTAGCACGGGCCGATGCCCCGCTTGGTCGTCCCGATCTGGAGCTTGCCGAGCCGGGTCTCGCCGGCCGTGTCAAGGAACAGGTGGTACGGCATGATCACGTGGGCGTTGGCCGAGACCCGCAGCCCCGAGACGTCGATCCGCCGGGCCCGCAGGCCGGAGATCTCGTCGATCAGGACGCCGGGATCGACGACCACCCCGTTGCCGATGATGCAACGCTTGCCCGGGTAGAGGATGCCCGACGGGATCAGGTGGAACTTCCACTCGACGTCGCCGCGGACGATCGTGTGGCCGGCGTTGTTCCCGCCCTGGAAGCGGACGACCGCGTCGACCTGCTCGGCGAGCAGATCGGTGATCTTCCCCTTGCCTTCATCGCCCCACTGGGCGCCGACGATCACGATTCCAGGCATACCGACAAAAGTCTACGGGGCCGGGTTCGCCCGCATGCATCTCAGGCGAACGTCGAGCCGGGCGCGATCGTCGTGATCGGTGGCTCGCGGGCTCTCGCGTCGACGTGGACGCCCGGCAACACGAACACGAACACGTTGTGTGTGGGAACACGAACGGTGTTCGTATCCGAACGGTGTTCGTATCCGAACGGTGTTCGTGTAGGAATACGAGACACGAACGCCCACTCGACCATGCGACCCGCGCGTCGCCGCCCCCGGCGTCACCCTCGAAGGCAAATCCCACCCGAACCGGGAGACGTGACTAGCCCGAGTAGGTCTTGCGCCGCGCGTCGGCTCCGTAGAACGGCAGCGGGTCGCCGCACATCCCCTCGAGGCGGGAGACGATCCGCTCGCCGACCTGGGCCGTCAGAGCTTCGACGTCGAGATTCGAGGTCACGAGCGTCGCCCGCTGCTCCTCGTAGCGGGTGTTGACGATCGAGTAGAGCTGCTCGAGCACCCACTCGGTCCGCCGCTCGGCTCCGAGGTCGTCGATATGGAGGAGGTCGACCTGGGCGAGGCGGTCGAGGAAGTCGAGCATCCCGCCGCCGTCGATCGACTCGCGGATCACGCTGAGCAGGCGGGGGCACGAGTAGATCGCCACCGTGTGGCCGGCGTCGATCGCCGCCTTCGAGACGATCATCGCCAGGGCGGTCTTGCCGGTCCCGTACTTGCCGGTCAGCCAGAGGCCGCGACCGTGCTCGATGTTTGCGCCGAGCCCGCGTACGTAGGAGCGGACCTCGCGAACCTGGGCCGGGCAGTTGCGTTCGATGTCGATCACGTCGGAGTGGTCGAAGGAGATCTCCCGGTAGAGCTTCGGGATCTGGCCCTCGAGCCGGCGGGCTCGGGTCCGGGCGAGGCGGAGCGGCCGGCAGCGGCAGGGACTCGACGTCCGGGTCTCCTCGTCGACGACGAAGCCGCTTCCGTCGCAGACGTCGAATTCGCAGCTGCGCCGGCTTATCGGTGGACGGATGACGCGCTCCTCGTCGGCTCGCTGCGAGAGACCGATGTCTCCTTCGCGCAATCGTCCTGGCGTTCAATCCGAGTGGGCATCGCGGCTCCCTGAGCTTAGGGCACGCCTCGGAGCGCTCGAGCGTCATGGGCAGCTGACCGGGCCGGCGTGGATCGGTTCTTGGCGCAAGTTGCGAGAAGCCGGGCGCGTGCCACCGTGAGCTCCGTCTCGCTCGTCGCATCTCGTCGCGATCTCGCCGGCCTGGCGGTCCCGGCCAGCCGGTCGGAATGACGCGGGCTTCACGACGATCGGAGGTCTCCTCACGTCAGATCGCGGCCGGGCGGGTCGCCGGCGCCGAGCGCTGACCGGCCGAACCTACTAGGAGTCGAACCCCGGGAACCCCTCGGAGCTCTCGTAGTTCCACGACGTCCCGACAGCGTCCTGGAGCTGGTCGTCGTAGGCCGGGTTGCTGTGCGGATAGGACCCGGAGTTGAAGCCTTCGTAGCGGACCGACGTGACCAGGCCTCGCCAAGGCCGTGGCGTATAGATCGAGCCCACCCGATTCTCAAGGCTCTGGACGCCGATCTTCTTGTAGCGCATCACCACCGCGTGGTTGCGGGCCCACGCCATCTGGCAGGCGACGACCCGACGGGTGTCGAAGCTCCAGACCTCGCCGGCGTGGATGCCGACCTCGACCGGCGGCAGGGTGAGGGCTAGGCTCGGATTTACGGCGATCTTCTCGCTCAGCGTGGGAATCGTCCCATGTTTCTCGTCTCGAAAATGGAGCTCGATGCCGCCCTGGGCGGTCCGCAACCGGGTTGGGTTGATGGTTCCCGATTCGGGGAGATGCCCGAACTCCGCGACCGTCAGCAGGCGATTGGCCGGACTGACGAGGCCGTGGTCGACATCGTCGGTGTAGGTCTCGACGTCCTCGATGATCTCGCCACTCAGAATCCCGTGAATCCGGACGGTGGCTTCGTCGGTCGTGTAGTGGTGTCCGCGGTCCTTGTGCAGGCGGACCGCAACTGGCTTGGCGTCCTCCTTGAGCCGGCTGTACCAGGCGACCTTGTCCAACGCCTTGTACGCAGACTTCTCGAGCTTGGCCTTCTCGTTGCCGTAGATCACGCGCTGGACGAGCAGCGCAGTGGCAGCGTTGCCGGCCGTGCGCTGCAGCGCGAGGAGCCCCGCCCGCGAGGCGCCGTTCATGCCCGGTCGGCGGGGCTCGGGTCCGGCCGACGGGTGTATCTCCCGGGCTCTCACCTGGCCGACGTTACTAGCCGGCACCTACCCCGGTCAACCGTCCGCGGGTCCGGCTCGCGCTCAGGTCGACTTGCCGTTCGTCGCGCCCTTGCCGTCGGCACCCTTGCGCGACCGGCCGAGCAGCTTCATGTGCGTGTCGGCGACCGACCCCGCAGTCTGCAGCCACGCGCTCATCTGGCGGGAGACCTCTGGTCCGGGCGTCTCGACGGTCCCGTGGATCAGCCCGGCGATCAGCTCGTCGAAGCGCTCGCCATGGGCGATCAGGCCGGTGATCTTCTCCTTGGCCTCGGGGATCTCCTGGCTGAGGGGGAGCGACAGGTTCTTCAGGACGTCGAGGATCTCGCGGATGTTCTGGCCCGATTCCGAGAGGGCGAGATCCTCGCCGGAGACCTCCCGCTCACACCCGCAATAGCACGTTTCGGCCATGCCGACACTCTAGTCGGCTGGTAGTTTGGCCGGCGTGGCCAATGCTCCGCGGAGCGCACTCGCCCGGATCCTCGGCTGGCCGGCACGCCGGCTGCTCGACCCCCGCGTGAGGTGGGCGGCCGAGATCGTCGACGAGCGGCTCGGCGAGCGGGTCGCCGGTCTCCACCGCCACCTCGAGCTGCTCGAGGACGAGCACCGGGGGATCCGCGAGAAGATCGCCGGGCTCCGCGTCGAGGAGCTCCTCGCCGGCGGCCACGGCCGGCCGACCGAGCTGACCGACGAGCTCGGCCGGTTCCTCAACTGGGCGGAGGGCCACGAGGGCTACGCGGCCCAGGCCGAGCTCTGGTTCAACCCGCCGGTCGCACTCGACTACCGGACGGCGGGTGTCGCCGCCCGCCACGTCAACGAGCGGATCGTCGAGCAGCCGTTCGTCTTCGCCGCGCTCGCCGGCCTCGAGCCGGGCGCTCGGGTGCTCGATGTCGGCGGGAGCGAGAGCACGGTCGGACTCAGCCTGGCGTCGCTCGGGTACGACGTGACGGTCGTCGACCCCCGCGGGTATCCGCTCTCCCACCCCGGCCTGCGGGCGGCCGCCTGCCGCCTGGACGAGCTCGACCCCGACCAGGCGGGCTTCGACGCGGCGGTCGCGCTGTCGGCCGTCGAGCACTTCGGACTCGGCCACTATGCCGGCTCCGGCGAGGCCGATCGGCTGGACATCGCTGCTCTTTCGGAGCTCGCCCGGAGGGTGCGGCCCGGTGGCCTGCTCGTCCTCACGACTCCGTTCGGCCGGGCCGGCGTCGACGACTTCGAGCGGGTCTACGACGCTCCCGGGCTGGCCGAGCTGCTCGCCGGCTGGGACGTCGACCGGGCGACCGGGGCGTGGCGGCTCGACGAGCTGACGTGGGCCGCCGGACCGCTGGAGGAGCCCCTCGGCGAGCATGGCGTCGCGCTCGTCGTCGCCCGAAATCAGCCGCCGCCGGTCGCCCTCCACCGCGTGGGGGCGCCGTACGAGCCGGCGGCGACGCTCGATCCCGACGATCTCGGCCCGGATCCGATCGCCGCACTCGGGAGCTGGCTGGAGGAGGCCGTCGCCGACGGGGCGCCGAGCCCCAACGCGATGCTCCTGGCGACGGTCGACTCGGCCGGCCAGCCGCATGCTCGCTACGTCCTGCTGCGCGGGCTCGACGCCGACGGCCTGCGCTTCTTCACCAACCGCGAGAGTCCCAAGGCCCAACAGCTCGACGCCGCCGGGCGGGCGGCTGTGACCTTCGGCTGGCACGAGCGCCACCGCCAGGTCCGCGTCACCGGCCGGGTGCTCCGCGTCTCCGACGAGGACAGCGACGCCTACTTCGCGTCCCGCCCCCGAGACACCCAGATCGGCAGCTGGGCTTCCGATCAGAGCCGGCCGCTCGAGTCGCGCGAGCGCCTCGACGACCGCGTGGCCGAGATCGCCCGTCGCTACGACGGGGTCGACGTCCCCCGGTCGCCGTACTGGGGCGGCTATGTGCTCGAGCCCGAGACGATCGAGTTCTGGCAGGGCCAGCCCAACCGCCTCCACGACCGGATCCGCTTCACGGCCGACGGCCGGGCCGGCTGGCTGGTCGAGCGGCTCTACCCCTGAGGCGATCGTCGCCATTTTCCGGGCCGCGACCGGCGGGCGTTTCAGGCCGGGATTGCCCGCGTGGTAGCGTCTCGCGCGTGGTAGGCGAGCGCATCTCGATCGACGACGCCAGGCAGCTGGTGCTCGACCAGGTCGTCCCCGTACCGGCCGAGGAGGTCGGTCTCGACGACGCGCTCGGCCGCGTCCTCGCCGAGGATGCTTCGGCACCGAACGACGTCCCGCCGTTCGACTCGTCGTCGATGGACGGCTACGCCCTGCTCGCGGCCGACACCCAGGCGCCGCCGGCCGAGCTGCGCATCATCGGCGAGTCGCGGGCCGGCACGCCGACCGGCGTCCGCGTCGAGCCCGGCACGGCGATCCGCATCTCGACCGGCGCGATCGTCCCGGCCGGGGCCGACGCGATCGTCCGCCAGGAGCTGACCAGCGCCGGCGACGGGACGGTGACCGTCAACGAGGCCGTCCGCGTCGGCAACGACGTCCGCTTCGCCGGCGAGGACATCCGCTCGGGCACCGTGATCCTCCGCGCCGGGACGCCGCTCGGCTCGCCCGAGATCGGCGTGCTCGCGTCGGTCAACATTCCCCGCCCCCTGGTCGCCCGCCGCCCGCGGGTCGCGCTGATCGGGACCGGCGACGAGCTCGTCGAGCCGGGCCGCGAGCTCGAGCCCGGCGAGATCCGCGACTCCAACGGCCCCGCATTGAGCGCGGCCGTCCGCGCGGCCGGTGGCGAGGTCGGCCTCCGCGACCGGGTCGGCGACGATCGCCAGGCGACGATCGACAAGCTCGGCGCCGCGATGGACGGCGTCGACGTCCTGCTGACCTGCGGCGGCGTCTCGGTCGGACCCCACGACCACGTCCGCCCGGCGCTCGAGGCGCTCGGCGCCCGCGAGATCATCGCCCGCGTCAGCCTCAAGCCCGGCGGCCAGGTCTGCTTCTACGTCGCTCCCGACGGAACCCTCGTCTTCGCCCTGCCGGGGAACCCCGGGTCGGCCCTGACCGCGTTCCGCGTGCTCGTCGTCCCCGCCCTCTACGCCCTCCAGGGGCGCAGCTACAAGCAGAACACCGTCCGCGGGATCGCCGGCGCCGACCTCCCCGGGACGATCGGTCGGGCGACGGTCGTCCGCTGCAACGCCGAGATGCAGGACGACGGCTGGCACGTCACGCCGAACGGCGCGCAGGGCTCGCACATCCTCACGTCGATGCTCGGACTCCCCGCGCTCGCCCTCGTTCCCGAGGATCGCGAGCTGATCCCGGCGGGCGAGGCCGTCGACATCGAGTTCGTCGGCTGAACCCCGCGCCCGGACCCGAGCCCCGCCCCGGGCCGGACATCCCACCCCGGCTGGTCGTAATTCGCCTGAGCACGCTGCTGACGATCGCCGCCGTCGTGCTCGGCGTCCTGATCGCCGTCGGCCTCGTCCTGCTCGCCCGCTCGGCCCTCGTCCTGATCGCGATCGCCCTGTTCCTCGCGATCGCCCTCAATCCGGCCGTCGTCTTCTTCCAGCGCCGGGGTCTCGGTCGCGGCCCAGCCGTCGCGGCCGTCTACATCCTCGCCCTGCTCGTCTTCGTCCTGCTCGGCCTCGTCCTGATCCCGCCGCTCGTCGACCAGGTCACGAAGTTCATCCAGTCGCTCCCACATCTCGTCTCCGACCTGACCAAGGGCAAGGGCCCGCTCGGCTTCCTCGAGCGCAGGTACCACGTCGTCGAGAAGGTCCAGGCCGCGACCAAGGGCGTCAGCGCGAGCAAGCTGACCGGCGACGCCGCGCCTGCCCTGAGCATCCTCAAGGGCGTCGCGACAAGCCTGATCGGGGCCTTCGTGATCGCCTTCATGACGCTCTTCATGCTGCTCGAGGGGCCCGACTGGCGCGAGCGGATCACCGGGGCCCTGCCCCGCGACCGGCGGGCCCAGATCGAGCGCGTCGGATCGGGCGTCTACCGGTCGGTCTCGGGCTTCGTGACCGGCAACCTGATCGCCAGCCTGCTGGCCGGCGTCTACTCCGCGGTGATCCTGCTCGCCGCCGGCGTCCCGTACGCCGTGCCGCTCGCCGTCTTCGTCGTCTTCATCGAGCTGATCCCCTTCATCGGCCCGCTCGTCGTGACGGCCCTCCTGTCGCTCGTCGCCGTGACCAACGGCCTGGTGACCGGCCTCGTCGTCCTCGGACTGCTCGGCGTCTACCACCTCGTCGAGGGTCACACGCTGCGCCCGCTGATCTACGGCCACGCCCTGAAGCTCTCGCCGCTGAGCATCATCGCCGCGATCCTGATCGGCACCGAGGTCGCCGGGATCCTCGGCGCGCTCGCCGCGATCCCGGTCGCCGGCTCGATCCAGGTGATCCTGACCGAGCTGCTCGACGCCCGCCGGGCGCCCACCGACGCGGCGACCGGCTGAGCGTCCCGAGCCCGGCCGCGGGCCGCGCTCAGCTTGAGAACTCGACCTCTGGCGGGTCGTCCGGCGCGGCGAATGCCGCGATCCCGGTCGCCTCGGCGAGGACGTCGTCGCGCTCGCCGCCCGACAGCTCCTCGAGCGCCTGGACGACCAGCCTGGCCCCGGCCTTGCGAGCGCGCTCGATCCGCCAGGTCGCCCGCAGCATCCCGTCGACGAGGACCCGGTTGACCGCGCGTCCGGCCTGCGCCTCCCACACGAGCCCCTCGGGCACGATCCGACGGCGGTCGGCGTGCCCGAGCAGGACGTTGTCGTACTCCCCGAGGAAGCGCACCGGCGCCCGGACGTCGGGCCCCGGCCGGGGGGCGTCCGGCAGGTCGAAGAGCTCGCGGCCGTGCTCGTCGGCGAAGCTCTCAAGGCGCGGTCGGAGCCCTTCGAAGACGGCGCCCAACCTCGTCAGGCCCGACCAGTTCTGCGCGTCCATCACCGACGCCGGCCCGAACCCCCGCAGGTAGCGCAGGACGAGCTCCTGCGCCGAGGGCCGGGCCTCCAGGTCCCGCCCGGTCCACGCCTCGAGCGTCGCGTAGCGCGCCTGCCCGGCGGCTCCCCAGATCCCCCGCGGCGGGATCTGGACGAGCGGGGCGTAGGTCAGCGCCGCGTTCGCGAGCGCCTCTTCGTCGTCGCCGATCCCCCGCCGCCCGAGCTCGCGGCCGGTCAGCGGTCCGCCGGCGAGCAGCTCGCCCACGACCTCACCCACCCGGGCCGGATCTGCGCTGCCCATCCGCCTGCCGAACGCTCCGTTGTGGCCGCGCGCGATCACCACCTGCACGAGCGGGCGCAGCCAGGCCGCGTCGGCCGGGCCGACCATGTGGACGGTCCCCCTCATCAGCTTGATCCGGACCAGCTTGCGATCGACCAGGAGGCGCCCGAGCTCGTGCGGGTCGAAGCCGTCGATCCGCGACCACAGGCCGTAGTACGGCGGCGCGGTCGCCTGTGCCTGGAGTCCGACGACGCGCTCGATCGCCGTGGGGAGCGCCATCTCCACGCGGCCCAGCAGGAGCTGACGGGCGAGCAGCGCCCGGTTCAGTGCCCGCGGGCCGAGGACCTCCACCCGGCCGATCGTAGCCAGGCCACGCCGGCCCCGGCCGCCGCGCCCGCCGATCCCGCTCCGAACGAAACCCCTTAGGACTCGCTACTGCGTCCCATCCTCGCCACGCTCGGGCTGGCCGGCCCGCTCACGCCGCAGCATCGCCAGCAGCTCCTCGTACGGCCCGGCGAGGTAGGCGTCGTCGCCCGCGGCCAGGCGAGTGTCCCGCCGCGGCGGGTGCTCGAGCCCGTCAGCGCCCGCCCTGGCGATCGCGACGACCCGGATCCCCGCCGAGAGGTCCGACATCGACAGGTTCTCCAGGCCCCCGCCCGGCGCGATCCGCAGGCGGGCGACGAGGAACGGGTGGCTGCCGACGTAGAAGCTGAAGACCACGTCCAGCCCGAGCGCCGCCCCGACGAACCACGGCGCGGCGATCGCGACGGTCGACCAGACGTGCCGGAAGGCGAAGCTCTGCTCCAGCCGGCGGCCGAGGTTCCGATCGAAGACCCGCAGGACGACCGGGACGTCCGTCCACCGCTCGCCCAGCCTGTCGCGGACCGCCAGCCCCGTCTCGATGTTCGTCAGGTCGTCGGACGTCAGGATCGCCACCGAACCCGCGCCGGCGAGGTTCGCCGCCTCGAGCGTCGTCCCCCGGGTCGCGTCGCCGAGGACCAGGGGGACGCCACGCCGGCGCACCTCGGCGACGTAGCTGTTGGATTCGTCGCGCTCGACCACGACGACCTCCCGCCCCCGCCGCAGCAGGCCGTCGAGGACCTGCATGCCGACCGCGCCCAGCCCGACCATCACCGTGTGGCCGCGCATCCCGGGGATCTTCGCCTGGCCCAGCGACTGCGCGATCCGCCGGCTGACGAGGGCGTTCGTGAGGAGCGCGAACAGCGTCGTCACCAGCGTCGTCCCCGCGACGATCAGCCCGATCCCGAACGCCTCGACCAGGCGCGGCTGGGTCGAGAAGGAGAAGTCGCCGAAGCCGACCGTCGCGACCGTCTCGACCGTGAAGTAGATCGCGTCGATAACCGGCAGGTGACCGTGGCCGGGCGTCCGGTAGGCGAAATGGAGGACGAGCGTCGAGACGACGAGCAGGCCGAACCCGAGCATCAGCGCGATCCGCAGCGCCCGGTCGGTCTCCGCGGCGATCCGCGCCGGCAGCGTCCGGGCGCGGGCGATCGTCCGCGCCCACGCGTTCTGGAACTCGGCTCCCGCGCCCGCCCGCGGCGCGAGGTTGGCCGCCTCGAGCTCGACCTCGGTCCCGACCAGCGTGACCCGGTCCCCAGCCTCGACCCGCAGGTCACGCCCCGGACAGATCACCACCGCGTCGTCGGCGTCCCGGACGACCCCCAGCGGAGCCAGGCTCCCGAACAGCTCCCGCAGGCTGGCCGCCCGCGGGGCCTCGACCTCGGTCGTCACGAAGCGCGTCGACCCGAGCACGATGTCGTGCGCCCGCCGTCCGACGCACGCCTCGATCACCGACGGCGCGAACAGCGACGCGACGTCGAGCACCGTCGCCGCCCCCGTCACCTCCTCGACCGCGTTGGCCACCGCCGGGTTGTCGAGGTGCGCGATCACGCGGACGTCCGGCCGGAGATCCCGCACCAGCAGGACCGTCTCCAACGTCCGCAGGTCGGTCGTCTCGGTGACGACGACGGCGACCGCCCCGGCGACGCCCGCGTCCTGGAACGGCTCGCCGAGGTGGCCGCCCCGCGCAAGCATCGGGATGCCCCACGTCCGGGCCATCCGGGCGAACGTCTCGTCGATCGAATCGTCGAGCACGACGACCTCCGCCCCGGCCAGGTGGAGCTGCTCGACCGCCCGCAGGCCGATCTCGTGCAGCCCGCAGACGATCACGTGGCCGACCCAGTCCCGCGGGCCGGCCCCGACCGGCGCGTCGGGCTCCGGTGCGGGTTCCGGTGCCGGCGGGCTCGGGGCGCTGGATTGACGCTCGAGACCGCGATCCTCGAGCGTGCCGGACACACCCGACATCCTCCCGACCCGCGCGCTCCCCAGCCATGGCCCGGCCGGCTGAAGCGCTCGGACCGCTGGTCGGTCATCATCGAGTGGTGGCCGTCGGGTCCCGTCTGCCCTGCGCATCGCGGACCAGCGTCGTTGCCTGCGAATCCCCCGCAGGACGGCTGACGCGGGCGAGCGCCCCCGCCGACCCCCGTCTGGAGGGCATCGTCGCGCGGGACCTCGTCGGCGTCGCCCTGGACTGCGCCGCACCCGCCAGCTGGCTCCAGCCACCCGTCGCGGCCGTGACCGTGATCGTCAGCCTCCGCGACCCGGTTCGCACGCAGGCCGGCGAGCTTCCCGACGACTGGCTCGGCGGGATCGGCGTGACCCACGACATCGTCGAGATGCCCCGGCACCACGCGTCGCTCGACGTCAAGCTCGACCCGCTCGGGGCCTACGCGGTGCTCGGCCGGCCGGTCTCCGAGCTCGCCGGCGGATGCGTCTCGCTCCGCGACCTGTTCGGGCCTGCCGGCGTCGAGCTCGGCGACCGTGTCCGCGACGCCCCGGACTGGGCCGCTCGCTTCGAGCTGATCCAGACCTTCCTGCTCCGGCGGGCGGCCGCCGGCCCCCGACCGACGCCGGTGGTGGCCCGCGCCTGGTCGCTGCTGCGCGGCTCCGACGGCCGTCTCGCGATCGGCGAGCTGGCCGATACGGTCGGCGCCAGCCGCCGGTACCTGGCGGCGAGGTTCCGCGAGGAGGTCGGGCTCGGCCCCAAGCAGGCGGCCCGCGTGCTTCGCTTCGCGGACGTCCGCCGCCGCCTCGAAGCCGACCCGGCCGGCTTCGCCGACATCGCCCAGGCCTGCGGCTACTGCGATCAGGCCCACCTCAACCGCGACTTCCGCGAGCTGGCCGGGACCACCCCCGGAGCCTTCGTCGCCAGGCAGGCGACGCCGGCCGGCCGCTCATGACCCTGCCCTGGCCACCGGCCGTGCCCGCCCGTGGCCCGCTGGTCACATTTGTCCAAGACGCGGAGCAGAGCGCCGCGTAGGGTCGCCGGGACGACAACGACACCGGAGGCGAGCACCGATGACCGACGACGGCAGGCCGAACATCTTCCCCGCGCTGCGCTACCGCGACGCCGACGCGGCCCTCGCCTGGCTCCAGGAGGCGTTCGGCTTCTCCGAGCAGGCCGTCCACCGCGACGCCGACGGGACGCCCGCCCACGTCGAGCTCCGGCTCGGGGCCGGCCTCGTGATGTTCGGCCAGTACCGCGACGACGGCTGGCTCGGCGGCAGCGCGCCCGACTCGCTCGCGTCGACGCTCAGCGTCTACGTGGTCGTCGAGGACCCCGACGCCCACCACGCGCGGGCGGTGGCCGCGGGGGCGACGATCGTCCGCGAGCTGACCGACGAGTCCTACGGATCCCGCGAATACAGCGCCCGCGACCCCGAGGGCAACCTCTGGTCGTTCGGGACCTACGATCCCTACCGGGACGCGTAGACGGCGTATCGTCTGGTCGATGACGCCACCACCGTTCTCCGTGCTCGAGTTTCCCGCCGACGACCCCGAACGCGCGCGGCGCTTCTGGACCGGTCTGCTCGACGTCGAGCTCGAAGATCGACGCGACGGGGAGGGCCGCGGCTGGCAGACGCACTCCGATGGCCCCGAGCTCGGCATCCACGCCCGGGGAACCGGTCCCGGAGACACCTTCTCGCTGCCGTACTTCGGCGTCGCCGACGTCTCCGCGGCCCTCGCCCGGGTCACCGAACTCGGCGGCAGCGTGATCCACCCGGGCGAGCAGTGGGCGATCTGCCGGGACTCGGAGGGGACCCCGTTCGGCGTGGCTCGCCGCGCCTGACCCGGAGCGGGCGAAGCCACCCGATCGCCGCCGTCCCAGCCCGGCCCCGGCGTGCGCCGGGGCCGCACGGCTGAGCGGCGCCGGACTCAGTGCAGCAGGCGGAGCGTGTTGTCGCCGTCGTCGACGAAGTACACGCCCTTCCCGTTCGCGGCGACCACCAGTCCGAACAGCGACCCGGCGCCCGTCTTCGGGTCGGCCGGCTGCGCGGTGAGCTGCCTGCCGGCCGGCGTCGTCTCGACGATGTTGCCGTCGCCCGCGTTCGTCGTCAGGATGTCTCCGTTTGGCGCGAGGGTCAGCCCGAGGGGCTGGTTGAGGTGGCCGCCCTTCGTCACCGTCGCGCCGGCGTCGGGCGCCGGCGTCGTCCGCGTCATCGCCTGGGGGATCGCCGCGATCCGGCTGTCGAGCGTGTCGGCGACGTAGAGCGTTCCATTGCTCGCAAGGGCAACGCCGGTCGGACCGATCACGAGCGCCGCCTTGTCGTCACGCCACGGGATCCTGTCGGCGATCACCGTCTCACCGGTCACCTTCGGCGGCTGGCCGACCCCCGACTGGAGGCGGATCCGCACGACCGTCGAGTTGTCGATCGTCTTGATCCCCTTCGCGGCGCCCCCGTTCAGGGCGTTGCTGACGAACAGCGTCGAAGCCCCGCCCTGGCTCTCGACGGCCATGTCCCACGGCCCGGCGATCTTCGATCCGGCGATTGTGCTGATCGCGCGACCGCTGCTGTCGAGCACGATCAGGCAGCCGGCCTTCGCGGTCGCCGACTGGCCGTTGGTCGTCGGCAGGCTTCCGACGACGACGTACCCGCCGGGCAGCACGCCGAGGGCGGTCGTCAGGCCGACGCCGCCCGGACACGACCCGGGAAGCTTCTTCGCGTTGATCGCGGCGAACTGCGACCGGCTCCCGGTGGCCGAGATCTGCTCGATCGTCGTCCCCGTCCCCTGGTTGTTCGCCTTGCCGTTGAAGTTGCTGATCAGGAACTCGCCGGCGTGGAGCCTGCCGATCGTGCTCGGGACGATCGCCAGGCCGTACGGGTTGACGTCACCGTTCGCGGGGACTGTCGAAGCCACGGAGGTGACGGTGCCCAGCGGCGCGATGAACGAGCTCGGGCTCGCCGCCGCCGCCGGCGGGGTTGCCGGTGCGGTCGTATACGGCGTGGTGGTCGACGAGCTACTCGTCGAGCCGCATCCCGCGAGCGCGAGCGCGGCCGGAATGAGGACGACGGTCAACGGTCTGCGCATGGGGTCCTCCGTAGTTGGGCGTTACCCCCGAGGACTCCGCAGATCGCCGATCGTTCCCCAGTCCGTCGACGTCCCGGCGGTCCGTGGCGGTCGCGCCTACGGCTGCGTCTACGCGAATGTAGTACTCGATCGAAGCTGAACACTGGGCCTGGGGATAAATGGACAATCCCTCGGGACTCGGCCGGGCAGCTGGTCGGGGATAGATGGACAATCCCTCAGGATCGACGTCCTCTGAATCAGCTGTCGGCTTCGGGACGCTGCCGAATCGTCGCGGGTCGCGGTGGATCCCGATGCGCGGGGAGGGGTCCGTCGCAACTCATCCGAGCGTGGCTCCCTTGCGCCTATTGCATGCGGCGCACAGCAGCTGGAGATTGCGGGCGGTGTTCGATCCGCCCAGAGCCAGCGGAATTATGTGGTCAAACTCAAGATCTTTCCGTGTGGCGCAGTCGACGCAGCGACCAGCGTCTCGCTGCCACACGAGCGTCTTGATCTGTTGCGGGATGGGCTGGCGCCTGGCCTTCGTATCTCCCTCTCCGGCTATCGCGTTGAGCGCGTGCGCCTTCTCCAGCTTGAGCCGCTTGCGGTTCTCTGCCTCCAGCACCAGTGCCCTGACGTCGTCGGGCCGTAGGTCGAGTTCAGCCGTGTTGGTCACGTACACGTTGTCTGCGAGGAGCCAGTAGCTCTTCCCGTCGCCTACGGATCTCCACGGACGACTGGCATGCTTGCGCTCGACCCGTTGCAGCAGCACGGGCCCGGCGGGCGCTGGCTTCAGGTACCGGACCGGCGCCCGATACGGCGAGCGCTCGGGACCGAAGTCGAAGCGAAACGCGCCGATTTTCCTGGCGGGGCCGAGCTTACGCAGCATGAGGCCGAGGTCGGCGCCAGCGAAGCATCACGCTCGCTTCATCGGCAGGTCTGCCAGTGAGCCTGAGCCCTGATCGAGCCTGCCGCCCTGATGCGTTCGCATCAGCCTCCCTTGGTCGGGTGCCGCGCGATCTGAGCACGGCGTTTTGCGCTGGCCCCACCCCGACGGTGGAAATTCCAGTCAACGTCGCAACAGGTTGACGGGCGAAGGGTAGCCCGGGGTGCTGCGGAGACGACCGCGCTCAGAAAGGCAGCCCGGCGCGACGACGCACCACGCGCTGATTCGCCTCGACCCCGATTGTCCAACTATCCGGTGTTTTGTCCAGCCGTTGTCCGACTGTCCTCGATCTTGTTCATCTTCGACCGCCCCCTACGCGAAGCGCTCGCCGCTGGTGTAGTTCATGAAGCGGGGGTACTCCGGCTGGAAGGTCAGCGTGACGGTCCCGAGCGCGCCGTTGCGGTGCTTGGAGATGATCAGGTCGGCCTCGCCGGGGCGCTCTGAGTCGTCGGGGTTGTAGTAGTCGTCGCGGTAGATGAAGACGACGAGGTCGGCATCCTGCTCGACGGCGCCCGACTCCCTGAGGTCTGAGAGCAGGGGCCGCTTGTCCTGGCGCTGCTCGACCCCACGGTTGAGCTGCGACAGGGCGATCACGGGGACCTCGAGCTCGCGGGCGAGCAGCTTGAGCCCACGCGACATCTGCCCGATCACCTCGGAGCGGTTCTCGCTGCGCGAGTCTGTCCGCAGCAGCTGGAGGTAGTCGACGATCACCATCCCGAGGCCCTCCTCGTGCTGGGAGTGGAGGCGGCGGGTCTTCGCGCGGATCTCGAGCAGCCCGATGTCCGACGAGTCGTCGATCCACAGCGGCGCGCCTGCCAGTCGCTGGCTGGCCTTGATGATCTTCGGCCAGCGGTCCTCTCCGACCCGGCCCTTGCGCAGCTCGTCGCCCTTGATCCGCGCCTGCGACGCGATGAACCGCTGGGCGAGCTCGGCCTCGGACATCTCCAGCGAGAACAGGGCGACCGGCTTGCCGAACTCGATCGCCGCGTTCTCGGCGATGTTCGTCACCAGGCAGCTCTTGCCCATCGACGGCCGGGCCGCCAGGACGATCAGGTTGCCCGGCTGGAACCCTCCCGTGATCGCGTCGAGATCGCGGAAGCCGGTGCCCGTCCCGGTCAGCGTCGTCTCCTCCAGGGACAGCCGGTGGAGCTTGTCGAGCTCCTCGTTGAGGACCCTGCCGATCTCCCGGAAGTCCTGCTTGCTGTCGCCGTGGGCAACCTCGAGGACGGCCTTCTCGGCCTGCTCGACGATCTCCCGGGCGCCCTCGCGCTGGTCGAGCACGCTCGTCTGGATCTCGTACGTCGCGCCGAGCAGGCGCCGCATCAGGGCCGCGTCGCGGACGATCTGCGCGTAGTGGCGGAGGTTGGCGACGTTCGGCACCGTGCTCGCCAGCACGTCGACCGCCTCGCTCCCGCCGGCGTCCTCGAGCCTGCCGGTCCGCCGCAGCTGCTCGGAGACCGTCAGCAGGTCGATCGGCTCGCTCTGCTCGTAGAGCTCGAGCATCGCCCCGTAGATCAGGCTGTGGCGGTCGCGGTAGAAGTCCTCGGGCCGCAGCGCCTCCTCGATCACCAGCGAGTACATCGTCCGGTCGGAGAGCAGGATCGCCCCGAGCACCGACTGCTCGGCTTCGATGTTGTGCGGCGGCGTCATGCCCTGCGGCGCCCGGCCCGGGCCGCCGGCCGTCGCCGCGGACGCTGCGCTCCCGTTGCGGGGACGCGGGGCGATCGGGATCTGAGCGCTCATCGAGCTCCCGATCCTAGGTCGCCCCAACGGCCGCCGGAGGCGTCTTGCCGCAATCTGCGCATGATTGAAGGATGGCTCGCCGGTCGGATGATTCGCCCGCCGGACCGCGCCGGCGCCCGCCTCGTACTCTTTCGCCGGTGAGCCCGGCCGCCCGCGTCTTCATCGTCCGCCACGGGCAGACCGACCGCTCGGCGCGGATGATCTACTCCGGCCGGGCCGACATCCCCCTGACCGCGTTCGGGTCCGAGCAGGCCCGCCTGGCGGGCGAGCGGCTGGCGGACGTCGGCGTCGACGCCGTCTACTCGAGCCCGCTGATCCGCGCCCGCGACACAGCGGTGGCGATCGCCCTGGCCAGCGGGGCCCCGTGCATCGTCGAGCCCCGCCTGATCGAGGTCGACTACGGGCCGATCGAGGGTCTCGACCGGGCGGCTGCCCGCGAGCGCTACGCAGAGCGTTTCACGGCCTGGCGGGAGGACCCCTATGGATCGCCGCTGCCCGGCATGGAGCCGCTGCGCGACGCCCTCGCCAGGGCCCGGGACGCGACGGCTGACGCGCTCGCGGCCCACGACTGCCCGGTGCTCGTCGGCCATCAGGGCATCCTCCGCCTCGTCCTGGTCGCGCTCGGACAGATCGAGCCGGGCGCCTACTTCTCGACCCGGCTCGACGAGGCCCAGCCGCTCGAGATCCTCAGCCCGAGCACCGCCCGGCCGGCCGCGCCCTGATCGGGCCCGCCGCGCCCTGAGCGGGGTCGCCGCGTCCTCGACGAGCGCGGCGGGCGCCCCGAGCGGCGGTGCCGCCCGGGTCCGGCCTGGTCAGCGGCTGGCGGTGACGATCGTCTTGATCGTCGCGGTCACGCCGTCGGCGACCTCGACGACGACCATGTGGGTGCCGACGTTCTTGATCGGCTCCTCGAGGTGGACCTTGCGCTTGTCGATCCGCAGGCCCCTCGCCTCGCGGACCGCGTCGGCGATGTCCTGGTTGGTGACCGAGCCGAACAGGCGGCCGTCGTCGCCGGCCTGCTGGGTGATCGTGAGCACCGTCTTCGAGAGCAGCGCCGCGTCCTCGCCGGCCCGGGCGATCGCCGCCCGCTGAGCGCGCTCAGCCGCCGCCGTGCGCTGCTGGGCCGACGCGATCGACCCGGCCGTGGCCGGCTGTGCCAGCTTGCGGGGAATCAGGAAGTTCCGCAGGTAGCCCTTGGATACGTCGATGACCTGGCCGCGATGTCCGAGCGCTTCGACATCGGCCAGCAGGATCGCCTGGGGCATCAGCGGTCACGGTCGCCGCGGTCGCGACGACCCCCGCGCTCGGGCGTCTCCTGGGCGCCCTCGTTCACGTACGGGAGCAGCGCCAGCTCGCGAGCCCGCTTGACCGCCCGGGCGATCTGGCTCTGATGGCGCCGGCACGCCCCGGTGATCCGGCGCGATCGGATCTTGCCCTTCTCGGAGATGAACTTGCGCAGGCCGACGACGTCCTTGTAGTCGACCTGCTCGATCTTCTCGCGGCAGTGATTGCAGGGCTTGCGCCGACCGCTGCCGGTGCCGCCCTTCTTGTCACGCCTGCGGGCCGGCTTGGCCCGTCCACCACGGCTCTTTGCCATCTGATCCTTCGCAGTCTCTAGAACGGAATATCGTCGTCGCCTACGCCCGCGCCCACGCTGCTCGGAGCCGTCTGGAAGTCCCGATCATCGACTGGAACGTCGCTCCTGGCGCTGGCGCCCATCCCGGATGTCGCGAAGCCGTTGCCCTGGGCACCGTCGTCGCGACCGCCCAGGAACTGGACGGAATCGGCAATGATATCGACTGCCTGGCGCTTCTGCCCCTCCTGGCTCTCCCACTCCCGCCATTCGAGCCGTCCCTGGACGCCGACGGGCCGGCCCTTGCTGAGGAACCGGGCGCAGTTCTCGCCCTGCGCGCCCCACACGGTGACGTCGAAGAAGTTGGGCTTGTCCTCCCAGTCGCCGGTCGCTCCGTTCTTGCGCCGGGTGTTGACGGCGACCCGGAGCTTGCAGACCGAAGTCCCACTCGGGAGCGATCGCAGCTCCGGGTCGGCGGTCAGGTTTCCGGTGATCACGACGACGTTCAGGTTGCTGGCGGCCAAGGTGCTCCTTTCGGTTCCACCCCCGCGGGGCGGGCATTCGCTCACTGTCAGGTCCCCACCCACTGTAGAGCGGCGCCCGGCCGGTACAGATCGATCGGCCCCGCGTTTTGCGACAAACGCCTGCGTCCCGGCGGCGGGCGCGGCGGACGAGCGAGCTAGGCGTGGGCCGGCGCGGCGGAGCGCGACGACGTCGGCTCGGAGGCCGGCGGGCGGGGCGCGTCGGGCGTGCCCGGTGCGAGCTTGATGATCCGGTGGCGCAGGACGCCGTCGGTGATCCGCAGCGTGCGGGCGAGCGACGCGAGCAGGTCGGGCGTCGCGTGAAACTGGATCAGGTGGTACTCGGCCGACTTGCGGTGGTCGATCTCGTAGGTCATCGCCCGCTGGCCCCAGTCGTGGTAGCCGATCAGCGTTCCGCCGGCCTCGACCGCGGCCCGCGTGTCGAGCACGATCTTCGCCCGGACCTCGTCGGTCGCCGAGAGGTCGAGCATCAGGATCAGGTCATATGTGGGCGCAGTCGCAGACAAGCGACGGCGGACTATACAGACGAGCACCGGGCGACCAGCTCGCCGGAGTCCCCCGGAGGCTCGGGGCCGGCCGTCTGCGGGCACAGCGCCGCAGGCGCCGCGGGCGGCTGCGGGCGGCCGCGGGCGGTCAGTCCGCCTTGCGGGCGACGTGTCCCTGCGCGAGGCCGGCGACGTCGATCTCGTCGAGCGTGGCGACGACGACGTCAGCGGACGCTCCGACCAGGCCGGCCTGGTCGTCGTGCCGGGCGACGCCCAGCCCGGCGAAGCCGCCGGCCTTGGCGGCCTGTATCCCGGAGACGGCGTCCTCGATCACGAACGCGACGCTGGGATCGACGTCGAGCTCGGACGCGGCGGCGAGGAAGATGTCGGGGTGGGGCTTGCCGTGCTCGAAGTGCCGGCCCGACGTGTCGGCGTCGAACGCGGCGAGGAGGGTCAGGCCCGGCTCGATCCACGGGTAGTCGAGGCCCTCGTCGGCGGCGAACGTGTCGAGGCGGATCTGGCGCAGGAACAGCCCGGCGTTCTTCGAGGACGACGCGGCGGCGACGCGGATCCCGACGTCCTTGACGGCCAGCAGGAAGCGCAGGGCGTCGGGGTAGGCCGAGAACTTCCCCGCCTCGATCAGCTTGACGACCATCTCCTGCTTGCGCTCGGCGTAGAGGTCCGCGCGCGAGCCGTCGGGATCCGGGACGCCGAAGTGCTCGAGGGCCGCCCGGGCACCATCCATCCGCGGCTTGCCGGAGAGGACCTGCTGGTAGACCTCGGGCGTGAAGGCGGCCGGCGTCCAGCTCGTCCGGTCGCGGATGTCGGCCCACTCGTGGTCCATCAGCTGCGCGAAGGTGTCGCGCCAGGCGACCTCGTGGGGAGAATCGACGAGCACGCCGTCGACGTCGAAGATCGCCCCGCGGAAGGCCTCGCCCGGCGTCACTGGGCACCCACCGGGTCGCTCGCCCGACCGAGCCGGTCGTGCTGCCCGAGCGCGAACGTGCACCGCTCGCCCGGGCCGAGCTCGCGGACGTCGTCGCCGATCCCGACCCTGATCGGCCGGCTGTAGCCGCCCGTGATCACCACCGTGAGCTCGTTGCGGCCGACCGTCACCCGGATCGGCGTCCCGCGGACCTGCATCGGGAAGGACAGCCCGTCGAGCTTGTCGGTCAGCATCGGAGCGAAGTACAGCACGCCGTCGCGGACCTGCGCACCGGTGTAGGCCCGCTGGATCAGATCGAGCGTCCCGGCCATCACGCCGAGGTGGATGCCCTCCTTGGTCGTGCCGCCCTGGATGTCGTTGACGTCGCTCTCCAGCGCGACGAGGAACCGCTCCCACGAGTGCTCGGGCTCGATCGGCGCGAGCACGCCGGCGTGGGCGACGTAGCTCAGCGTCGAGCCGTGCGACGTCCGCTGGTCGTAGTACTCGATGTTGCGGCGCGTGCTGTCGCGGTCCCAGGCATAGCCGAGGCGGCCGAGCAGGACCTCGATCTCCTCCTGCGTGAAGAGGAAGAAGAGGAGGGCCGTGTCGGCCTGCTTGGCGAGCTTGTAGCGGTCGGGATGGTCACCCTCGGCGCGGAGGATCCGGTCGAGCCGCTGGATGTTGCCGTGGGTCTCGCGGTAGCCGTCCCAGTCGAGCTCGCAGAGGTCCTCGTAGCCCTCGAACTGGCTGATGATGCCGTCGCCGTGGAACGGCACGTACATCTTGTGGCTCATCTCCCGCCAGCGGGCGATCTCGTCGTCGGTCAGGCCGATCTTCGCCCGCAGCGTGTCCCGCCGGCGCTCGGTCAGCAGGCCGAGGACGACCTGGGCTCGCTCGCAGATCCACGCGACCATCACGTTCGTGTAGGCGTTGTTGCGCAGCCCGGGCTCGTGGGACCCGGGGTAGCGCTCGTGGAACTCGTCGGGACCCATCACGCCGCGGATCTCGTAGCGGTCGCGGTCGGGGTTGTAGATCGCGATCGACGCCCAGAAGCGGGCGATCTCGAGCATCATCTCGGCGCCGTGGTCGCGCAGGAAGTCGAGGTCGTCGGTCGCCTCGTGGTAGTGCCAGACGTTGTAGAAGATCGCCGCGTTGACGTGGCGCTGGCGGTGGCTGAGGTCGGCATCCCACTGGCCCGAGAGCGGGTTGAGGTGGACGATCTGGGTCTCCTCGCTCCCGTCGCTGCCGCTCTGCCACGGGAACATCGCCCCCGAGAAGCCGGCCTCCCGGGCCGCCGCACGGGCTTCGCCGAGGCGCCGGTAGCGGTACATCAGCAGCTCGCGGGTGATCTCCGGCAGGCGGGACGTCAGGTAGCGGAAGACGTAGAGCTCGTCCCAGAACACGTGACCCCGGTAGGCCTCGCCGTTGAGGCCTCGGGCGGGTACGCCGGCGTCGTGGTTGGTCGTGTGGAGGGAGCAGACCTGGAGGATGTGCGAGATGTGCAGGCGCAGCAGCTGCTGGACCCGGTCGTGGCCGGGCAGGTAGACGTCGCTCGAGCGCCACAGCTCGTCCCAGGCGCGCGTGTGCCGGGCGAGCGCCTCGTCGAAGTTCGGGTAGCGCGTGACCGACTTTCCGGCGTTCGTGAGCGGCTCGTTGATCGCCCGGTCGCGCGAGGTGTAGAAGGAGACGAGCTTCTCGATCCGGACCGGGACCCCCTCGGTCGCGTCGAAGCCGAGCACCTGCTGGATGTAGTCCTCCATCTGGTAGAGCGACCGGCGGACGTCGCGCTGCTGCGCGCCGTCGAAGACCCTCGTCCGGGCGGCCTGGGCGATGTAGACGTTCGACTGGCGGGTCTCGACCTGCAAGGCGATCACATCGGGGCCGAACGTTCGCGGTGAGACCGGGTCGAGGTGGCGTCCCTCGAGCTGGTTGTAGCGGGCGACGCCGCCGTTGGTCACCCGGCCGTCGAGGGCCGAGACGACCTCGAGCGGGCCCGACCAGTTCTCCGCGACGATCGTCCATTCGATCGCGGCCTGGTGGGAGTGGGCCATGCTCACGAACCGGCGGCTGTGCAGGGAGGTCTCCCGGCCCGCCCGGTCGCGGAAGCGGAGCCGGCGGGAGACCGTCGCGGTCCCGATGTCGTAGTCGTGGTGGTAGTCGAGCAGCTCGACGTTGCCCAGGCGCACGGCGTCCTCGCCGGCGATCTTCAGCTTGAGGACGAGCCAGTTGGGCAGGTTGACGAGATCCTCGTTGAGCACCGGCCGGCCGCCGAGGATCGTTGTCTCGCGGTTGTACAGGCCGTGGGCGTAGGTCCCCGGATAGTGGACGTCGTCGGCGTCCTCCCATTCGGCCGTTCCCCGCGTGCAGAAGTAGCCGTTCCCGGTTGACGTCAGCGCTTCCCGCAATCCCTCTTGCGCGGGATCGAACCCGTCGTAGGCTAGTGCGCGTTCATCCACCAGACTTGACCCTAGCGCACCGTACTGGTCCTCAGCGAGTCAGTTCTGTCACCACTTTGTGACGCCGGTGCGGCGGCGTCACGCGAGCTCGGTCGCCGGGTCGGGGGCCGGCGGGGGAGCGAGCGCAAGGGCTGCTTCGAAAAACCAACCGCCTGCCGCAGGCAGCTACTTCTCCGGAGCGTCAACCCCCACCCCGAGGCGCTCATCGGCTCGCCTCCCCGCCCCGGAGGTCCTCCCCACGCCCGAGGCCCTCGTCGGCTCGTCTCCCCGCCCCGAGGTCCTCCCTCCCACCCCCGAAGGTCTCCCAGGCTGGTCACCACGCGCCCGCCGCCGCCGCCGCCGCGCCTGCGGCTCAGACCGGCAGCCCCAACGTGAAGGTCGTCGCGCCGGGCTCGGACTCGACGTCGAGCTGGGCGCGCATCCGGTCGGCGAGCTCCCGGGCGATCGCCAGCCCCAGGCCGGATCCCTGGACGCCGTCGGAGGTGAAGAACGGGTCGAAGATCCGCTCGGCGGACCCGTCGGGGATCCCGAGGCCGCGGTCCTGGACGGCGAGCTGCGCACCCTCGGGATGCTGCTGGCGGGCGGCGCTGACGACGATCGGCGTCCCCGGGGGCGTGTGGGTGATCGCGTTGTCGATCAGGATCCGCAGGACCTGGGCGACCCGCTCGGGGTCGCAGGTCGCGCGCACGGGGTCGCGCCCGACGCGCAGCTCGAGCTGCGAGCCGTGGGCGGCCAGGGCGGGGATGAACTCGCCGGTGACGGCCCGCGCGAGCATCCCCAGATCGGTCGGCGTCGGGTCGATCTCGACCGAGCCGGCCTCGAGCCGCGAAAGATCCAGCAGGCCGGTCGCGAGCTTGCCGAGGCGGTCGACCTGGGCGCGGACCTGCCCGACGAAGGCCCGCCGGGTCTCCTCGTCGAGCTCCTCGTCCTGGATCAGCTCGAGGAACCCGCCGAGCGAGAAGATCGGCGTGCGCAGCTCGTGGGACGCCGTCGCGATGAACCGCTTGCGCGCGGTGTCGAGCTCCTGGAGTTGATGTTGCATCTCGTCCAGCGCGGCCGCCAGCTGGCCGAGCTCGTCCTTGGAGTCGACCCGGAAGCTCCCGCTGAAGTCGCCGGACGCGACGCGGCGGGCGGCCTGCTCGAGCCGCTTGACGCGGATGCTCAGCGCCCGGGCGACGAGCGTGCCGGCCAGCACCGCGAAGACGAGGGCGACCAGACCGGCGATCAGGACGCGCCGGCGGATCAGCGCGACGTTGGCGAGGACGTCGTCGAGTGGGACGCTGAACAGGGCGACCTCGGCGACACGTCCGTCGAAGTCGATCGGCACGGCGACGACGCCGATCCGTCCGCTCGAGCCCGGCAGGGTCCCGCTGATCGGGGTCCCGCGGCGGGCGGCGCTCATCGCGAGGGGCATCGTTCCCGGGGCCTGGCGCTGGTCGCCGGAGTCGTCGATCGGATAGGCCGTGAGACCGGCGGTACCCGAGCTGATCCCGAGCAGCGTGAGGTGGGCGCCGGTCCGATCGGCCGCGTCCCTGACGGCGTCGGCGACGCCGGTCTTGTCGATCGCCGAGCCGACGGTCTCCGTCAGCCCGGGGCGGGCGGCGATCGCGAGTCCTTCGAGGTTGCGCACCTTCTGGGTGCGGAGGGTCGACTCGAGCGACGGGGTCACGTAGAGGTAGACGCCGCCGATCGCGGTCACGGTGATCGCGAAGAAGAGCAGGGCGAGGCGGTTGCGGATCGACCGGGTCAGCGTCAGGCCGGGGAGGATCCGCGCCCAGCCGCGCAGGCGTTCGCCGAGCGTGCGCGGGGCCACCGGCGGGGGGAGGGCGTCGAAGGGGCCGGTACCCACGCGGTCAGTGCTCGGCGTCGTCGCGGAAACGGTAGCCGACGCCGCGCACCGTGAAGATGTACTCGGGTTCCTTGGGGTCGCGCTCGAGCTTCTCGCGCAGGTGGCGGATGTGGACGTCGATCGTGCGCGGGTCGCGGTAGTCGGAGTCGCCCCAGATCCGCTCGAGCAGGGCCTCGCGGGTGAACACCCGGCCGGGTTCGCGGGCCATCGCGCCGAGCAGCTCGAACTCGACGTAGGTCGTCTGGGCCGACTGGCCGCGGACGCGGACCGATCGCTTGGACCAGTCGAGCGCGAGCTCGCCGGACTCCAGCGTGATCGCGCCGGCGGCGCCGCTGGCGGGCCCCGCCGCGGTCAGCGTCGCGCGTCGGAGGGCGGCCCGGACGCGGCTGCGGAACTCGCGCATCGAGAAGGGTTTGGTGATGTAGTCGTCGGCGCCGAGCTCGAGGCCGAGGACCTTGTCGATCTCCTCGGCCTTGGCGGTCAGCATGATGATCGGGACGGTGCTGATCGCCCGCAGGCGCCGGCAGGTCTCCAGCCCGTCGACGCGGGGCATCATCACATCGAGCACGACGAGGTCGAACTCGCTCTCGGCGAACCGCTCGAGGGCCTCGGCGCCGTCGACCGCCCGGACGACCTCGTGCCCGTCCTTGCGCAGCGGGTACGAGAGCAGCGTGAGGATCGACTGCTCGTCGTCGACCAGCAGGATCCTTGTCGCGCGGTCGACCATGCTGCCCGTGAACGGTCGCAGATCGGGGCAGGCTCGCCGCCGGTCGGAGCCCGGGATGGTCAGCATGACCGGTCGCCGCGGCGCGCCGCGCCCGGCGGGCAGGCCGCGCACGGGGTTCGGGCGGGCCGGCGCCGGCGGGAGCGGCTCGAAGCCGATCGCCTGATCACTACGCTGCCGGCGTGGTCGATCTGCGCCTCTACAGGATGGCGTTCGCGCCGCTCGCGCTCGCGATCGTCTACGTGGCGTTCTCCCTGGGGACCTGGCCGCCGACGCTGTCCACGACGCTCCCGCCGACGGCCTTCTCGGGGGCCGACGCGATGAACCGCCTCGAGGCGCTCGCCAGGGCCTATCCCGACCGCAGCCCCGGCTCGGCCGGCGATCGGGCGCTCGCGAGCTACATGGCCGGGGCCCTGCGGGCCGACGGGTTCGCCGCGAGCACCGACAGCTTCACGGGCGACACGGTCAGCGGACGACGGAGCCTCGAGACGGTGATCGCATCCCGGCAGGGCTCCGAGAGCGGGAGCATCGTGATCGTCGCCCACCGCGACAGCGCGCGGCCCGGGTCGCTGGCCGAGCTGTCGGGCTCGGCGGCCCTGCTCGAGCTGGCGCACATCTTCTCGGAGACGACGACCAACCGGGCCCTGACGCTCGTCTCGACCAGCGGCGGGAGCGGCGGAGCGGCGGGAGCGGCCGACCTCGCGGGCCACATCGCCGGTCCGGTCGACGCGGTCATCGTGCTCGGGGATCTCGCCGGTTCGCGGTCGAGCCGTCCGTACGTCGTGCCGTGGTCCGACGGGTCACAGATCGCGCCGATCCAGCTGCGCCGGACTGTCGCCGCGGCGCTCCAGAGCCAGCTGGGGCGCAGCCCGGGAGGCACCGCGGTATCGGACCAGATCGCCCGCCTCGTCTTCCCGCTGACGGTCGGCGAGCAGGGGCCGCTCAACGCCGCCGGGCTGCCGGCCGTCCTCGTCCAGCAGAGCGGCGAGGTCGGGCCGAGCGCCGGGGACCCGGTCTCGGCGACGGCCACCCGCTTCGCCGAGTTCGGGCGGGGCGTGCTGGCCTCGGTCGACGCGCTCGACAACGGCCCGGGGGTCGGCCCACCGACGCGGGACCTGCTGCTCGGGCATCTCGTGCTGCGGTCGTCCTCGGTCAGGCTCCTCGTCGGCCTGCTGATCCTCCCGGCGCTGGTCGCCGCGGTCGACGCGCTGGCCCGCGCCCGCCGCCGGCGCGTCGCGATCGGCGGCTCGTTGACCTGGCTGGCGGTTGCCGTGGTCCCGTTCGGCCTCGCCGCCCTGTTCGCCGTCGTGCTCGGGCGAAGCGGACTGCTCGCGGCCGCGCCGACCGGGCCGGTCACCGCGCGCCAGCTGCCGGTCGGGGTCGCGGGGACGATCGCCCTGATCAGCGTCGCGATCGTGTTCGCGCTCGCCTGGCTGGTTCGCGGCCCGCTGACCCGGCGCGTCGCCCCCGGGGTCTCACCGGCGGATCCCGGGGCTCCCGTGGCGTTGATCCTCGTCGCCTGCGCGATCGCGTCCGTCGTCTGGGTCTTCAACCCCTACGCGGCGCTCCTGACCCTGGCCCCGCTCCACCTCTGGCTGTTCGCCACGATGCTCGAGCGGCCGCCGCCGAAGGCCATCTCCGTCGCGCTGGTCGGCGTCGCGCTGATTCCGCTGCTCGGGCTGATGGCGCTCGACGCAGCGCGGCTCGGGCTCGGTCCGCGGGCCTTCGCGTGGACCGGACTGCTGCTGGTCGCCGGCGCCCACATCGGCCTGATCGCGCTCGTCGTCTGGGCGCTTTGCGGCGGATGCGCGATCGCGGCCTTCGCGATCGCGGTCAGCCGGGCCCGCGAGCACTACGAGGACCTGCCGCCGATCACCGTCCGCGGGCCGGTCTCCTACGCCGGGCCCGGCTCCCTGGGGGGAACCGACTCGGCGCTGCGCCGCTGACCGGCGGGCGCCCTAGCCCCGCGAAGCGGCCGCGCCGAGCACGTGGGCATAGCCGGAGAGCTCGACGGGCCCGGCCGGTCCGAGCAGCCGGGCGCCGTGGGGCGGCCCGGCGCGGACGCGGCCGATCCAGCTGACCCCCGGCAGTGCCCGGTCGACCTGCGAGCGGTCGGCCGGCGCGACGCAGAAGCACAGCTCGAAGTCCTCTCCGCCGGCGCTCGCGAACTCGGCCGGATCGACGCCGAGCTCGCCGGCGACGTGCTCGACGCCGGCGTCGAGCGCAACGGCCGCGAGGTCGAGCTCGAGCAGGACGCCGCTGGCCGCTCCGATCAGGGCGGCGTCGCCGGCCAGGCCGTCGGAGAGGTCGATCATCGCGTGGGCGCCGAGCCGCCCGAGCTCGCGACCCTCGGCCAGGCGCGGGTGGGGCCGGCTGTGTCGGGCGATCAGCGCCGCGGCGTGGTCGCCGCCACCGGCGCGGCCGTCGAGCACGGCCAGGCCGGCCGCCGATCCACCCAGCGGACCACTGACTCCGACGAGGTCACCGACCTGCGCGCCGTCCCGGCCGACCAACTCGGCCTCGCGCTCGGCCCAGCCGACGACCGTGACCGAGACGACCGGGGTCGGCGAGGAGACGACGTCGCCGCCGGCGATCGTCGTCCCCGTCGCGGCGGCCAGCCGCTCGGCGCCGGCGATCAGCTCGAGCGCGCCGTCCGGGCCGAGTGGGTGCCCGATCGCCAGCGAGAAGTAGGCCTCGCCGGGCGCGGCGCCCATCGCCGCGAGGTCCGAAAGAGCAGCCGCGAGCGCCCGGTGGCCGACATCGGCAGGAGTCGATCGCGCGAGCCGGAAGTGGACGCCCTCGACCATCGTGTCGACCGATACGACGGCCAGCGGGCGAGCCCGGATCACCGCCGCGTCGTCACCGATCCAGCGGACCGTCCGCCGACCCCGCTGCTCGAGCAGGCCGGCGATCGCGTCGATCAGGGCCCGCTCGGAACGCGGCCCGTCCACTGCTCGCGGCTCAGCGGTGGCGGTAGACGATGCGGGCGCGGTCGAGGTCATAGGGCGAGAGCTCGCAGCGAACTCGATCGCCCGGCAGGATCCTGATGCGAAAGCGGCGCATCTTGCCGGCCACGTGGCCGAGCACGACGTGTTCGTTGTCGAGCTTCACGCGAAACATCGCGTTCGGGAGGGCCTCGATGACCTCGCCCTCGAACTCGACCTTGTCTTCCTTTGCCACCTTTGGATCCTCGCATACCCCGCGACTGTGCGCAGCTCATGGCCGCCCGGCCGGGCCGCCTGTGATCTCCACGGTAGCAACCGCCGGCACGGCGAGCGCGCTGGCTTGCCGACCTAATGGCTCGGCGCGGCCACCCCGCCGCCGACGCCCGCCCCGGTGCCGCTCCCGGTCCCGTTGCCGGCCCCCGGGTTCGCGCCGGCGTTACCCGTCCCGGTGGGGACGTTGATCGGCGGCGTCGGTGTCACCTGTCCCTGCTGACCGCCCGCGTTGCCGGCTCCGTTCCCGCCCTGCGTACCGTTACCCGCCGGCGTGGTCGTGCCGGGTGTGGTCTGCGTTCCCCGCTGGGGTGTGGTCTTCGTCTTGGTGGGTGTCGTGGCCTGCGTGCCGGTCGACTGCACGGGTGTCGTGTTCGTGTAGTTGGGCGCGCTGCCGGTCCCGCCGCCGCCGCTCGACACGTGGGTGAAGCTGCCGGTGAACGGCTTGTAGACGAGCGGCTGCTTGGGCGCCGGGAACGGCGTGCAGTGGGTTCCGACGACCGGCAGCATGTAGTCGTGCCACATCGTTGCCGGCAGCGCCGCGCCCTGCTGGGGCTCGCCGTGGACGTCGGTCATCGGGACGTCCTTGTTCGGGTAGCCCATCCAGACGACCGTCGCGTAGTTCGGCGTGTAGCCGTCGAGCCAGGCGTCGACGAGGTTGCTCGTCGTCCCGGTCTTGGCGGCCGTCGGGCAGTCGACCGCGGAGTTCACCGCCGTGCCGCGGAGGACGTTCTGCTCGAGGATGTTCGTCTCCTCGGCCGCGACGCCGTCGGTCACCGCCTGGACGCGGTTGTCGTCGCTCCAGCTGGCGTCGACCGTCCCGTCGGGGAAGACGACCTTCTTGATCACGGTCTGTGTGTTGCGGTAGCCGCCGTCGGCGAGCGTCGCGTACACGTTGGCCATCTCGATCGGTGTCACCGGGTCGGCACCGAGCGCGTCGGATGGGAAGCTGTCGAGCTTCGTCGTGACCCCGAGCCGGTAGGCCATGTTGGTGATGTTCTTCTCGCCGAGATCGACCGCCATCTGCGCGTAGACGGTGTTGTCGGATTTCAGGGTCGCCTCGACGAGGTTCGTCGACCCGCCGTAGTCGTTCCCGAAGGTCGACACGGCGTAGGTCGGGTTGCCGGGCAGCCAGCCGGCCGCGAGGTAGTGGGAGTCGTAGTAGGTCGTGTCGGGGTCGATCCCGTCGCTGAGCGCCTGGGCGAGGTCGATCGCCTTGAAGGTCGACCCGGGCTGGCGGTGTCCCTCGGTGGCGAGGTTGTACTGCGTCTGCTGGTAGGTCGACGACTGGGCCATCGCGAGGACCTGTCCGGTGTGCGGGTCCTCGGTGACGATCGCCGCCGACGGGTCGCCCGGCTGGTTGAGGACCTCGGCCATCGCCTTCTGGGCCTGGTGCTGCAACCCGAGGTTGAGCGTCGTGTAGACCTTCAGGCCGCCCTGGAGCACGGTGTTCGCGCCGTACTTGGCGATCAGCTGCTGCTGGACGTAGTTGAAGAAGAAGTTCTCCGTGCGGGCGCTGTAGTAGTTGCCGTGCTCGACGCCGAGCGGTGCGGAGTCGGCGTAGGCCTGCTGGGCGAGCGTGATGTAGCCGAGCTGGGCCATCTTCGCGAGCACCTCGTTGCGCCGGGCCTTGGCGGCGGCCGGAGAGTTGAACGGGTTGTACGCGGTCGGCGCCTGCGGCAGCCCGGCGAGCAGCGCCGCCTGGGGGAGGGTCAGCTCGCCGGCCGTCCTGTTGAAGAAGATCCGCGCGGCCGCCTGCACGCCGAGCGCGTCCTGGCCGCCCTCGGCTCCGTAGGGGACGGTGTTGAGGTAGTCGGTGAGGATCCAGTCCTTGTTGTGCACCTTCTCCAGGCGCTCGGCGAGGACGGCCTCCTTGATCTTGCGCTTCAGCGTCCGCTCGTCGATCCCGACGTAGAGGTTGCGGACCAGCTGCATCGTGATCGTCGAGCCGCCCTGCAGCGTCTTGCCGGACGTCAGGTCGGCCATCGCCGCGCGGATGATCCCCTGGAAGTCGACGCCGTGGTGCTGGTAGAAGCGCTGATCCTCGATCGCGACGGTCGCCTCCTTGAGGATCGACGGAATCTGCGCCGACGGGATCGGCGTGCGGATCGTGTCCGAGAGGATCGTGCCCAGCGACGACCCGTCGGCCGCGTAGACGGTCGAGTTCGCGCCGTTGCTGATCTCCTTGAGCTGGCTCAGCGGCGGTACGTTGTCGGCGACGGCGACGACGTAGCCGAGCGCGATCCCGATCGCGACGATGATCGTCCCGAACAGCGCGGCGATCCCGATCATGATCAAACGGGCCGGGTCGCTGCTGTGGCGCCTGCGGCGGCGCTGTCGGTCACGGGCGGTCATTGGCCAACGCGAAGACCGGGAGGCGGGAACGCGAAGACGGGAATTCTCGCACACGCCGCGCGGCTGACCGCCGGCGTGCACGCCGGGGTCGTGAGATCATCGGTGCGGCTTGATCGAGTCGCACGCCACCGAACTCCCGGCGACCCGGCCCGCGGCCAAGCCGGTCGTCTCCCGCCGCGACGAGGACGTCGCGCTCCGCCGGGCGGCGTGCGCCCTCGGCGGGATGCTGTCGATCGTCCTCCTCGTCGGCGTCGGCTCGTTCGCCGTGCTCGGCAGCGTGCCCCACGGGGGCTTCGATCCTCCGGGCGTCGTCGACCATCTCGGGGCCGTGCGGGACGCGCTCGCCGCGCCGTTCGCCCGCTGGGACTCGGTCTGGTACCTGACGATCGCCCGCCACGGGTACACGCCCGGTCCGAGTCCGGCGTTCTTCCCGCTCTACCCGCTGCTCGTCGCCGCGCTCGGCGCACTCGGCCCCGGACTGCTCGTCGGCGGCGTGCTGATCTCGGTCGCCGCGATGCTCGTCGGGCTGCGCCTGCTCTGGCTGCTCACCGACCTCGAGCTCGGCGCGGCGCATCCGGATGCCGCGGACCTCGCGGTGTTCGCGGTCGCGCTCGGGCCGATGGCCTTCTTCTTCACCGCCGTCTACAGCGAGTCGCTCTACCTGGCGCTGACGCTCGGCGCGTTCCTCTCGGCCCGTCAGGAGCGCTGGGCCCGGGCCGGCGTGCTCGGGGCGCTCGCGGCCGCGACGCGGTCCTCGGGGCTGCTGGTGATCGTCGGCCTGCTCGGGCTCTGGCTCGAGCAGCGCAGGCCTGAGAGCCGGTGGGCGCGGTGGCCCGCCGGGCGGGTCCCCGGGCGGCCGGCGCCGCCGCCGGCCGGCGGGCGGCCTGCGGCGCACCCCGGGCGTCGCCGCGACCTCCTCTGGATCGCCGTCGTGCCGCTCGGGCTGCTCGCGTACCTCTGCGCCCTGGCCCTCGGCGGCCTGCCCCCGCTCGCTCCGTTCTCCTCCCAGCAGGAGTGGTTTCGCCACTTCACCGGACCCGTCGGCGGGGTTCTCGAGGGCGCGCGGGCGGCGTTCGCCGGAGCGCGCCAGCTGCTGTCGGGCCAGACGCGGACGGTCTACTACCCGCTGGCCGGCGGCGATCCGATGACGGCCGGATGGCACAACGTGATGCTGTTCGGCTTCCTCGTCGGCTGCGTCCCGCTCGTCGTCGGGGCGCTGCGCCGGCTGCCGCTGGCCTATGGCCTGTACGCGCTTTCGGCCACCTGCCTCGCGATCTCCTATCCCGTCTCGCCCCAGCCGTTGACCTCGCTGCCGCGCTATCTGGTCGTGCTCTTTCCGCTGCCGATGACCCTCGGCCTGTGGCTCGCACGCCATCCGCGGCTGCGCCTGCCGGTGCTCGGGGCGAGCGCGGTCTCGCTGGCCGGCTTCACCGAGCTGTTCGCGACCTGGCACTGGATCGCCTGATGGCCGCGGATCGGTGCCCGCCGCGGGCGGTCCTGCTCGACGCGCTCGGCACGCTGGTCGGAATCGAGCCGCCGTGGCAGCGGCTGGTCGACCTGCTCGAGCAGCGCCACGGGATCCGGATCACGCTGGAGCAGGCCGTCCCGGCGCTCGTCGCGGAGATGGACCACTACCGCCGCAACTGCCAGCGCGCGCACGACGCGGCGTCGCTCGCGACGCTGCGCGACGAGTGCTCCGGGGTGCTCGCGGACGCCCTCGGCGGCCGGGTCATCGAGCTCGAACGGTCGTCGCTGACGCGGACGCTGCTCGACGTGCTGGGCTTCGCCGCCTACCCGGACGCGGCCGGCGCGCTGCGCGGCCTGCGCGAGCGGGGGGTCAGGCTGGTCGTGCTGAGCAACTGGGACATCTCGCTCCATGACGTGCTCGGCGCATGCGGCCTCGCCGAGCTGGTCGACGGCGTGATCTGCTCGGCCGAGCAGGGTGTCGCCAAGCCGGCCCCCGAGATCTTCCGGGCCGCACTGCGGCTGGCCGGCGTCCCGGCCGAGCTGGCGCTCCACGTCGGCGACAGCTACGCCGAGGACGTGCTCGGCGCGCGGAGCGCGGGGATCGAGCCGATCCTGATCGTGCGGGCGCCCGGCGACGGCGGGCTGCTGTCCTCGCATGAGCAGCACCCGCCGGGGGATGTCCGGACGATCGAGAGCCTCGGCGAGCTCGCCGGCCTCCCTAACCTCCGCTGATGGACCTGCCCGCCGAGCTCGGCCTTCCCGAGCGTCCCGAGCCGCCGCCGGCTAACGGCTGGTCGCCGCTGTTTGCGCCGCTGGCCCTGCTGGCGGGCTTCGGGGCGGCGATCTTCGGCGGCGCGATCATCGGGCTGCTCGCGGCTCTGGCGGGCGCGAGCGTGACCCACCCGCCGGCGGTCGTGGAACTGCTCGCGACGCTGCTCCAGGACGTCCTGTTCGTCGCGAGCGCCGTCTGGTTCGCCGCCCGGGCGTCGCGCCCGCGCCCCGGGGACTTCGGTCTGCGCGCGACCCAGATCGTCCGGGCGGTCGTCCTGATGGCCGGCGCGTACGTCGCGTTCCTCGCCTTCGCGGCCGTCTGGGAGGCGGTCCTCGGACTCAACGACAAGGAGCAGGTCGTCCAGCAGCTCGGCGCCAACGACAGCGCGATCGGCTTGGTGGCGGTCGTCGCGCTGACCTGCGTGGTCGCTCCGATCTGCGAGGAGTTCTTCTTCCGCGGCTTCTTCTTCCCGGCGCTGACCAACTGGCGGGGGCCGTGGACCGCCGCGATCCTCACGGGCATCGTGTTCGGCGCGATCCACCTCGGCTCGGCACCGGTCGGCGACCTCGTCCCGCTTGCGTTCTTCGGCTTCCTCCTGTGCCTGTTGCGGTGGTGGTCGGGGTCGCTCTATCCGTGCGTCGCCGTCCACGCGATCAACAACTGCGTCGCGTTCGGGGTCAGCGAGCACTGGCACGGCCAGATCGCCACGCTCCTGATCGCCGCCGGCCTGGCGATCACCGCGACGCTCGGCGCCGTTGCGCGTGTCGCGCCGGCCCAATAGGCTCGGTCCATGCGACGCACGACGCGCCCATTCGCGATGCTCCTCGCGCTCGCCGGGATGGCCTGCGCCGGCCCGGCCTGGGCGCAGGCCCCGACGACCGCCGATCAGGGCTCGACCGGCCTGACGAGCCCGGCGACGACGGCGGCGCCGGCCGCGGGGATCCGAATCCACTACCAGTTGGAGAACAGCGCCCGGATCCCGGTCGGCGCGGTGATCACCGGCGGAAAGCTTCGCGTCACCGGAACGGTGACGCCGTTCATCGCCGGCCAGAGCGTCTTCGTCCGCACGTATCGCGGCGACCTCAAGCTCGCGACGCGGAGCGTCGCGGTGACGAACGCCGGCAACGGGATCGGCCACTTCGTGGGGCTGATCGGCGTCGGCGGAAGAGCCGCGTCGGTCACCGTCCGGGTCTCCCATCCGGCAACGGCCCTCCAGGCCGGACTCGACGCGACGCCGCGCAGCCTCCCGGTCGTCGCCGCGTCGGTGCAGCCCGGCCAGCGCGGCGCGGCGGTCCACCTGCTCCAGGAGGAGCTCGCCGGGCTGCATTACGCGGTGCCCAGCTCCGGGGTCTTCGACGACGCGACCCAGCGGGCGGTCGTCGCGTTCCGCAAGATGACCGATCAGGTCCGCAGCGACCAGGCCAACCGGACGGTGTTCGAGCTCCTGGCGAGCGGGCCCGGCACCTTCAAGGTCCGCTTCCCCGACCAGGGCGCCCACTTCGAGGGAGACCTGACCCACCAGGTCCTGGCCGAGGTGCTGGCCGACGGAAAGGTCCGCCGGCTGTTCGAGATGAGCTCGGGCAAGCCGTCGACGCCGACCGTGATCGGGACCTTCCATGTCTATCTCAAGACGCCGGGCGTCAACGAGAAGGGCATGGTCGACAGCAACTACTTCATCCGCGGCTACGCGATCCACGGGTATCCCGAGGTCCCGACCTACGCCGCGTCGCACGGCTGCCTGCGGATCCCGGTGCCCGACGCGGCGAGCGTCTTCGCGTGGTCGCAGTACGGCGATGCCGTCGACGTCTACTACCGCAACGGCGGTGGCAGCCACAAGATCAGCAGCAACGCCGGACCCTAGACACCTCGCCAGCGCTCGACGCCGGCCCTGGAGACCTCGCCGGCGCTCGATGCCGGGTCCTGGAGACCCCGCCGGAGCTCAGAAACGGGGCAGCGGCTGGTCGCCGTGATGGCCGATCCGCGGCCGGCGGGCGAGGCCCACGGCGCGGGCGAGGGCGCCGAGTCCGACGCCGTAGATCAGCAGGCCGATCGCCAGGTCGAAGCTCCGCGACGCCCAGGACTCCGTGGCCCCGGGGGCGAGCGAGGCGAACGGGCTGACGAGATCCCGGGCGGCCGAGTCGACCGTCCCGCGGATCCCGGTGTTGGGACCGGGCCCACGCAGCGCCGGGCCGAGCGTCTGGTTGCCGGCCGCCGCGACCTCCGACTGGGCCTGGTTGGACGCGCCGCCGGCCTGATCGATCGAAAACAGCGCGAAGCTGGCCAGCAGCACGAGGCTGGCCAGGATCGCGAGAGTCCTCAGGAGTGTCGAGAGCATCTGCTGTCCTGTCGGCAGGTCCGCGTCCGCGCATGAGCGCAGCCGCCGGGCGAATACGATCTTCGTCGATGCCGGCGACCGATCAACCACCCCAGGCGGGCCCGAGCGCTCGGCAGCGGCTGATCGCCGAGCTGCGCGACCACGCCCTCGTGATCGGCGAAGTCGTCCTCACGAGCGGCCGGACGGCGTCCTACTACGTGGACGCCAAGCGGGCGATCCTCCGGCCGGCCGGGTTTGCCGCGCTCGGCGAGCTCGTCGCCGCGTACGCCGCGAAGTGGGAGGCGACCGCGCTCGGCGGGCTGACGATGGGCGCCGATCCGGTCGCCTGCGCCGGGCTCGCGGCCGGCGCGCAGTGCAACGCCTTCTTCATCCGCAAGGAGACCAAGTCACACGGCCTCCAGCGGCGGATCGAGGGGCCGCTGCTGGACCCCGGCGACCGCTGCCTGGTCGTCGAGGACGTCGTCACGACCGGCGGGTCGACGCTTGTCGCGATCGAGGCCCTGCGTGAGGCCGGCCACGTGATCTGCGGCGTGGTCAGCGTGCTCGATCGTCTGGCCGGCGGCGGCGACGCGATCGAGGCGGCGGCCGGCGCGCCGTACGTCGCGCTGAGCACGATCGACGACGTCTACCCCGAGCGAGCCGAGTAGGCGATCCCTCGCCGGGTCGGACCCGGCGCCGGAAGGTGGCCGCCGGGTGGGATCAGCGGTAGACGCTGTAGACGATCCGGTCGTGCGAGACCCAGGTCGCGACCGCGCCGAAGGAGGGCATGCCGGTCAGCGAGAGCGAGTCGAACTCGATCGGGCCCGGCAGCGTCCGCACCGGCCCGAGGATGCCGCCGGGGGCGATCCGGATCACGTGGACCGCGGTGCCCGAGGACCAGCCGACGAACGCGCCGCTGTTGTCGGTCGCGACGCTCGGAGGCGAGCTGACCGACGTCGCCGCGAGCGTGATCGCCGGGGCCAGCGGCCTTCCGGTCGGGCCGAGCCGCAGGACCTCGAGCGATCCGCTGGGAAGGTTCGCGGACGGCAGGAGGTATGCGACGAGGATCTCGTTGGCCGAGTCGGCGGTCACCACGACGAAGCGTGGTTCCCGGCCGGCCGGCGCGATCTGGACGGGCGCGGCGAAGACGCCGCCTTGCGGGCGGACGGCGGCCATCAGCGCCGTGCCCTGGGCCCAGACCGCGACGACCGAGCCGTTCGGCGTGCTCGCGATCGCCGGCCCCGCACCGGCGTCCGTCGGCTTCGACGCGATCACGGTCGGCTGGCTGAAGCTCGCCGCCCCGGCCGGGCGCTCGGTGTCGAGGATCTGCTGACCGTTGCTCGGCGCGGCGACCTCCGTACCCGCTCCGTCGAAGGCCGCGACCGCCCCGAAGATCGGCGCCCCGGGGAGCATCAGCGGGCTCGCGAAGCCCGCGGTCGTGACGTTGGCCAGCTGGCTGAAGGTCCGCCGGCTCCAGCCGAGGGCGACCGTCTCGAACGAGGCCGGGCTGTGGATGAAGGTCGGCGAGTAGGCGCTCTCGCCGGCGCCGCTCAAGGTCGCAACCGGACCGGCCCTGCCGGCCGGCGAGACGATCGCCCCGCGGATCCGGTGGTTGCCGTCGAGATAGCGTCGCCAGGCGACGGCGAGCGTTCCCCGGTGGTCGAGGAAGGCCAGCGCCGGGCTGTCGACGAGGTGGGTCTGGGCGTCGAGCACGAGCGCCGGGCCTCTCAGGCCCCCGGCCGGCGTGCCCTCGCGCAGCTCGGCCCTGTTGAGTCCGCCGAGCCGGCGGATCCAGCCGATCGCGAGCCGGTCGCCGCCGCCGACGCTCGCAACCGGCTGCGAGGAGCTGCCGGCGCCGGTCGCGGTCCGCGTCGCCGACCACTGGGACGCGCCGGCGCAGGCCGGAGCGCCGAGCACGACGGCCGCCGGGAAGCCGGCCGCGAGGGCGGCGAGGGCGGCGAGGGCGGCGGTCGGCAGCCGTCCGGTGCCCCACCGGCGGCGCCGATCGGTCGGGTCCCGGCTGGGGCTGTGCGGCGTCCTCATCGCGCCAACACTATCCCCGCCCGAGCGCCGGCTGGAAATCCTCGGTCCGGCGCCGTAGCCTCTCGGCGTGGACACGGCCCGCCAGCAGCTCTCGATCGGCCTGGTCGGCGTCCTCCTCGGGGGCACGCTCGGCGCGATCTTCGGCGTCGCGATCGGCAGCACGAGCAACTCGACCGCGACCCAGACGCAGATCGAGACGGTCGTCCGCAAGGAGAACCTCACGCCGACGACGCAGACGATCAAGCTGCCGAGCACGACGGCGCCGACGACGACGGTCGAGACCGGGCCGGTCGACACGGTGCCGCCGATCGTCGCGCCGGCGGTGACGACGACGACGGGGACGACGACGACCACGCAGTCGTTCTCCGTCCCGGCGACGACGCCGAGCACCGGCGGCGTCGACGAGAACGACGTCCAGCCGGCCGACCCGGCGAACCCGCCGGCGACTTTCTGCAACACCCACGTCTGCGGGCCGAGCTACGCCAAGGGCGACGGTCCGGCGGTCGAGTGCGCCGACGGCGTCTGGACCCGGCAGGGTGGCGAGGCCGTGACCTGTTCGGCCGACGGCGGGCTCGGCAAGGCGAGCGGCGGAGCCTAGGCGCGCTGCTGCGATCCCGCCTCGCGGAGCTGACGCTCCGCGACGAGCACAACCTCCGGCGGGGCCTCGACCGGGCCTCCGACGCGCGCTTCTCGGCCGACCTGCTGGCCGCGGAGGCCCGCGTCGCTCGCCGCCGCGACAGCGTCCCGGCCATCACCTACCCGCCGGCGCTGCCGGTCACCGCTCGCCGCGACGATCTGCTCGCGACGATCGCCGCCAACCGGGTCGTGATCGTCGCGGGGGAGACGGGGTCGGGCAAGACCACCCAGCTGCCGAAGCTCTGCCTCGAGCTCGGGCGGGGCGTCCGCGGCGCGATCGCCCACACCCAGCCCCGGCGCCTCGCCGCGCGGGCGGCGGCCGAGCGGATCGCCGACGAGCTCGGGGTCGAGCTCGGCGGGGCGATCGGGTATGCCGTGCGCTTCAGCGACCGCACCGGCGAGGAGACGCTCGTCCGCGTCGTCACCGACGGCCTCCTCCTGGCCGAGATCCAGCGCGACCGGCTGCTCCTGCGCTACGACACGATCATCGTCGACGAGGCCCACGAGCGGAGCCTGAACATCGACTTCCTGCTCGGCTACCTCGGCCGCCTGTTCCCGCGGCGGCCGGATCTCAAGCTGATCATCGCGTCGGCGACGATCGACGCCGCACGCTTCAGCCGGCACTTCGGCGACGCCCCGGTCGTCGAGGTCTCCGGCCGGACGTATCCCGTCGAAGTGCGCTACCGGCCGCTCGCCGCCCAGGCCGACGGCGAGGCGAGCGGGCCGAGCGACCCGATCGAGGCGATCGGCGACGCTGTGGAGGAGCTCCTGCGCGACGGCCCGGGCGACGTCCTCGTGTTCCTGAGCGGTGAGCGCGAGATCCGCGACACGGCCGAAGTCCTGTCCGGTCGACTCGGCCAGGGGGTCGAGGTGCTGCCGCTCTACGCGCGCCTGTCGCACGCAGAGCAGCGCCGCGTCTTCGCACCGCACCGGGGTCGGCGGGTCGTGCTCGCGACGAACGTCGCCGAGACCTCGCTGACCGTCCCCGGGATCGGGTCTGTCGTCGACCCGGGTACGGCCAGGATCAGCCGCTTCAGCGGCCGCCTGAAGGTCCAGCGCCTGCCGATCGAGGCGATCTCCAAGGCGTCGGCCGACCAGCGCAAGGGGCGGTGCGGGCGGACGTCGGACGGGATCTGCATCCGCCTCTACTCAGAGCAGGACTTCGCTGAGCGGCCGGACTTCACCGAGCCCGAGATCCTTCGCACGAGCTTGGCCTCGGTGATCCTCCAGATGGCCGCGCTCGGCCTCGGCGAGGTCGAGGACTTCGGCTTCATCGATCCCCCGGACGCCCGCCAGATCCGCGACGGGATCAACCTGCTCGAGGAGCTCGGCGCGTTCGACCAGAAGGCCGCCGATCCCCGCCGGCGCCTGACGCCGCTCGGCCGCCGGCTCGCCCGGCTGCCGGTCGATCCGCGACTCGGGCGGATGGTGATCGAGGCCGATCGGCTCGGCTGCGCCGAGGAGGTCATCGTGATCGTCGCGGCCCTCTCGATCCAGGAGGTCCCCGAGCGCCCGGCCGAGCACCGGGAGGCCGCTGATGCCCAGCACGCCCTGCGCGCCGACCCGGGCTCCGACTTCCTGAGCTACCTCAACCTCTGGAACCATCTCCGCGACCAGCAGCGCGAGTTGTCGGGCAGTCAGTTCCGCAAGCGCTGCCGGGCCGAGTTCCTCCACTACCTGCGCGTGCGCGAGTGGCAGGATCTCGCAGCCCAGCTTCGCCAGGCCGCCCGCTCGGCCGGCGTTGCCCTCAACCAGGCGCCGGCCGATCCGCAGCAGGTCCACGTCGCCCTGCTCAGCGGGCTGCTCTCGCAGATCGGCGTGCGCAACGTCGCCCGCCGCGACTACGACGGCCCACGGGGAGCCCGCTTCGCGATCTTCCCCGGCTCGGTCCTCGCCCGCCGGCCGCCGTCGTGGGTGATGGTGGCCGAGCTCGTCGAGACCAGCCGCCTGTGGGGACGCACGGCCGCCGGGATCCAGCCGGCCTGGGTCGAGCCGCTCGCCGGCCACCTGCTCAAGCGGACCTACGACGACCCCCACTGGGAGAAGCGCCGGGGGTCGGTGGTCGCGACCGAGCGGGCCACGCTGTACGGCCTTCCGGTCGTCGCCGGGCGCAAGGTCGCCTACCACGGGATCGACCCCGTGCTGGCCCGCGACCAGTTCATCCGCCGGGCGCTGATCGAGGGTGACTGGGACGGCCGGCACGACTTCCTGACCCGCAACAGCGAGCTGATCGCCTCGGTGGCGGAGCTCGAGGACCGCGTCCGCCGGCGGGGCATCCTCGTCTCGGACGTCGTCCTGTTTCACTTCTTCGACGCCAGGATCCCGGCCGACGTCGTCTCGGCGGCCCACTTCAACCGGTGGTGGTCGCGACACCGGGCGCGCGACCCGGACCTGCTCGACTTCACCCGCGAGCTGCTGGTCGGCCCCGAGCACGACGACGTCCTCGACCCGCGGGCGCGCCCCGAGCACTGGCGCTCGGGCGACCTCGTCCTGCCGCTGTCCTATCGCTTCGAGCCCGGCGCGGCCGACGATGGCGTGACGGTCGACGTTCCCCTGGCCGCGCTCGCCGGGCTGCGGCCCGACGGCTTCGACTGGCTCGTCCCGGCCCTGCGCGAGGAGCTCGTGACCGCCCTGATCCGCTCGCTGCCCAAGGAGCTGCGCCGGCCGCTCGTCCCGGTGCCGGCGCTGGCCGGGGAGATCGTCGCCAACGTCAAGCCCCGCAGCGGGCCGCTGCTCGAGTCGCTGGCCGGCGAGATCGAGCGCCTGCGGGCGGTGCGGATCCCGCCGGACGCCTGGGACACGGCCCGTCTGCCGCCGCACCTGCGGATGACGTTCAGGGCGCTCGACGAGGACGGCGACCCAGTCGCGCAGGACACCGACCTCGACCGGCTGCGCGAGGGGCTGCGGCCCCGGCTGCGCGCCGCGCTCGCCCAGGCGACGGCCGGCCTCGAGCGCCACGGGATCACGACGGCGTCGTTCGGGACGATCCCGCCGACGGTCGGACTCCCGGGCAGCGGCGACGCGATCCGCGCGTACCCGGCCCTGATCGACGAGGGCGACGGCGTCGGGGTGCTCGCGCTCGAGACCCCCGAGGCGCAGGCTGCCGCGATGCGCGCGGGCACCCGCCGGCTGCTGGTCCTGACCGTGCCGTCGCCGTCGCGGGCCGCACAGCGCAGCCTCAGCGGTCCGCAGACCCTGACGCTGGCCAGCGCGCCTCACCCGAGTCTGGCGGCCGTGCTCGACGACGTGATCGGCGCGGCGATCGACGGCCTGGTCGAGCGGGCGGGCGGGCCGGCGTGGAACGACGCGGACTTCGCGCTGCTGCGCGACCGGGTCGCCGGCGGCCTGGTCGCAGCCGTGACCGACGGCCTGCGGTCGGTCGTCGCGATCCTCGAGGCGCGCGCGGCGGTCCATCGCCGGCTCGACGAGCTCTCGGCCGACGCGTCGCTCGCCCCCGCCCGCCTGGACGTCGCGACCCAGCTGGGAACGCTCGTCTACGCCGGGTTCGCCACGGCGAGCGGGGCCGCCCGGCTGGCCGACATCCGTCGCTACGTCGATGGCGCGCTTCGCCGACTCGAGCGGCTGCCCGACGGCCGGGCCGTGGACGCCGACCGGATGCGGGTGATCGGCGAGCTCGAGGACGAGCTGCGCCGACGGGTCGCGTCCTCGCGCGAGGATCCGTCCCTCGCGCCGGCCCTCGACGAGATCGCATGGATGATCCAGGAGCTCCGGGTCGCGAGCTTCGCCCAGGGTCTCGGCGTCCACGGTCAGGTGTCGGCCAAGCGGATCAGGCGGGCCCTCGCGGACGTCTGATCTTGATGGCCGGCGGTGTGTTGTGTCACGTGTGTGACACGGCGGCGGGCGGTTTGGCGGCGCTGATAGCGTGGGGCACTTGGACCTGGACCGTGAAGACCCAGGAAGCCTCCAGGCGTCGGCGCCGCGACGGACCGAGGGGATCCGGGCCGCCGGGCTGACGAAGTCGTTCAAGGCGCCACAGGGCATCGTTCGCGCGGTCCGGGGGATCGACCTGACGATCCCGATCGGCCAGACGATGGCCCTGCTCGGGCCCAACGGGGCGGGCAAGTCGACGACGATCGACATGATGCTCGGCCTGAGCGCGCCCGACGCGGGCAGCGTCTCGGTCCTCGGGGGCACGCCGCAGGAGGCCGTCGACGCCGGGCTGGTCTCGGCGATGCTCCAGGCCGGCGCGCTGATCCGCGACGTCAACGTCCGCGAGCTGGTCGGGATGGTCGCGGCCCTCTACCCCCGGCCGATGGCCGTCGGGGACGTCCTCGAGCTGGTCGGGATCGCCGACCTCGGCGCGCGGCGGACGCAGAAGCTCTCGGGCGGCCAGACCCAGCGCGTCCGGCTCGCCGTGGCCCTCGTCGCCGATCCCCAGCTGCTGATCCTCGACGAGCCGACGGTCGCGATGGACGTCGAGGGTCGTCATGGCTTCTGGGCCGCGATGCGGGCCTTCACGGCTCGGGGGCGGACGGTGATCTTCGCGACCCACTACCTCGAGGAGGCCGACGACAACGCCGATCGGATCGTGCTGATGGCCCACGGCCAGATCGTCGCCGACGGCGCGCCGACCGAGATCAAGGCCCGGGTCGGCCGGCGAACGATCCGCGCGACGCTGGTCGACGTCGCGCCCGAGCGGCTTCGCGACCTCCCGGGCGTCGCCGCGGTCGACCGCCACGGCGACACGGTGTCGCTCAACTGCACCGACTCGGACGCGGCGATCCGTGCCCTGCTGGGCGCCTACCCGGCGGCCCATCACATCGAGATCGCCGGCGCGGGCCTCGAGGAGGCCTTCCTCGAGCTGACCGGCGACGAGGACGTGCCGGCGGTCGGGGAGGCCGCGTGATCGCGTTCGCGTACACCCGCTTCGAGTTCGTCCGGATGTTCCGCAACCCGCGGTTCCTGATCTTCTCGATCGGCTTCCCACTGATCCTCTTCTTCGCGATCGCCGCGCCCAACCGCAACGTCCGCAGCTTCAACGGATCGGGGATCTCGTTCCCGCTCTACTACATGGTCGGCCTGGCGGCGTTCGGGACGATGGCCGGGATGATCGCGACCGGCGCGCGGATCGCCAACGAGCGGACGACCGGTTGGACGCGGCAGCTGCGGATCACGCCGCTGAGCACGCGGGCCTACTTCCGGGCGAAGATCCTGACCGCGTACGTGACGGCCCTGCTGACGATCGCCCTGCTCTACCTCGCGGGCGTCTCGCTCGGCGTGTCGATGCCCGCCCGCGACTGGCTGGAGATGACCGGCCTGATCCTGATCGCCCTGCTCCCGTTTGCCGCGCTCGGGATCTTTCTCGGCCACCTCGTGACGACCGACTCGATGGGTCCGGCGATCGGCGGCGGGACGTCGCTGTTCGCGTTCCTCGGCGGGACGTGGTTCCCGCTCGGCAGCCACGGCTTCCTCCACGACCTCGGCCAGCTGCTGCCGTCCTACTGGCTCGTCCAGGCCGCCCACCTGGCCGTCGGCGGCCACCCGTGGCACGCGATGGCGTGGGCTGTGATCGCCGTCTGGACCGCCGTGCTGTCAGTCGGTGCGGCCTTCGCCTACCGGCGCGACACGAAGCGGGTCTAGGCCGCAGGACCTTTCAATCCACGCGCCGCTCGGGGGGCGGGCCTGCGAATCGGACGTTCGACGGCGGGGCGAGACGGGCAGCCTGCCGGGACCGGATCGCTCAAACCCAGGAGGACAGTCGAGATGTCAACTCCCAGCCAGCCCGCCGCCGCAAGGTCCGCGATCACCGGAAGCGAGCGCTCGCCGCTCGCCGGCGCCTCGGCGGGCGCTCCGGTCGACGCGGCGCAGGACGTGTCGGTCAGCGTTTACCTGCGCCCTGCGCAGCCGATCACACCCGAGCTCGTGGCCGGTCAGCCGCGGGGGAGCGCGCTCAGCCGCGAGGAGTTCGCGGCGACCTACGGTGCCACGGCGCAGGACATCGCGAAGGTCGTGGCGCTCGCTGAGCAGTACGGTCTTCGCGTCGTCGAGCAGGATCCCGCCCGCCGGGTGGTCGTGCTGTGCGGCGGCGCCGACGCGATCAACCAGGCGTTCGGCGTCTCCCTGGTCACATTCGAGCACGCCGGGGGGTCCTATCGCGGATACGACGGCCCGATCACGGTGCCGGCCGACGTCGCCGACGTGATCACCGGCGTCCACGGTCTCGACGATCGTCCGCAGGCGCAGACGCGGCTGCGTGTCGGCCTGGCCGCCCAGCCACGCGCGGACGGAGGGCCGTACACGCCGGTGGAGGTCGCGAAGGCGTACGACTTCCCGACGGCGAGCGACGGGGCCGGCGAGTGCGTCGCGCTGGTCGAGCTGGGCGGCGGCTACGTGGCGAGCGACCTGTCGACGTTCTTCTCAGACAACGGGATCCCCGAGCCGACGATCGTCGCGGTCGGCGTCGACGGAGCGACCAACACCCCGGGCGGCCAGGCCGACGGGGAGGTCGCGCTCGACATCGAGATCGTCGGGTCGGTCGCGCCCGGCGCGCGGATCGCCGTGTACTTCGCGCCGAACACCGACCAGGGGTTCATCGACGCGGTCACGACGGCGGCGAACGACGCGACCAACAAGCCGTCGGTGATCTCGATCAGCTGGGGCGACTCCGAGGCGGCGTGGGCCGCCCAGTCGATGCAGACGATGGACCAGGCATTCCAGGCCGCCGCTCTGATGGGCGTCACGGTGTTCGTCGCCTCGGGCGACAGCGGCGCGTCGGACGGGGCCACCGACGGTCTGTCCCACGCCGACTTCCCGGCGTCGAGCCCCCACGCCGTTGGATGCGGCGGGACGACGCTCGCGGAGACGGGCGGAAAGATCACCAGCGAGGTCGTCTGGAACGCCGGCGGGGGTGCGAGCGGCGGTGGCATCAGCGACGTGTTCGACGTTCCCAGCTACCAGACGGCCGCCGGCGTCCCGCCGTCCGCGAACCCCGGCGCACGCGTCGGGCGCGGCGTGCCGGACGTCGCCGGCGACGCGGATCCGGCGACCGGCTACGAGATCGTGCTCGGCGGGCAGACGCAGACGTTCGGCGGGACGAGCGCCGTCGCGCCGCTGTGGTCGGGCCTGATGGCAAGGATCAACGCCGACCTCGGCGCTCCGGGCGGCTTCATCCACCCGCTGCTCTACGCAAATCCGAACGCCTTCCACGACATCACGACCGGCAACAACGGCGCCTACGCCGCCGGGCCGGGGTGGGATGCCTGCACGGGTCTCGGGAGCCCGGACGGCGAACTGATCGAGCGGGCCCTCCACAGGTGAACCGGCGAGCGCCCCCGCCAGGAATCGAACCTGGATCTGCCGCTTAGGAGGCGGCCGTCTTATCCGTTGGACTACGAGGGCAACCGACGCATTCTGACCAGTTCGGCGGCCGAGCCCTTGACTCTCCAGTCGGTGGAGGCCCGAAGATGTCGGCATGGACCCCGACGCCGGCCAGGACGACCGGCTCTACACGATCGGCGAGCTCGCCCAGCGGAGCGGGATCTCCGTGCGGACGATCCGCTTCTACTCGGACACCGGGCTCGTCCCGCCGGCCGGGCGCAGCGAGGCCGGATATCGCCTCTACGACGACGACGGGGTCGCCCGGCTCGACCTGATCGGGACGCTCCGGGCACTCGACATCGACCTCGCGAGCACTCGCCGGGTGCTCGCCAGGGAGGTCGAGATCGCCGACGTCCTGCGAGCCCATGCCGCGGCTCTCGACACCCAGATCCGGGTCCTGCGGCTGCGTCGGGCCGTGCTCGGGTCGCTGGTCCGGCGACAATCGAACCCAGAGGAGATCAAGCTCATGCACAACCTCGCCCAACTGACTTCCGACGAGCGTCAACGGATCGTCGACGACTTTCTCGACCACATCTTCGACGGCCTGGACGTCGACCCGACCTTCGTCGGCCGGATGCGCTCGGCCCGGCCGGCGCTGCCCGACGATCCGACGCCCGAGCAGGTCGACGCCTGGATCGAGCTGGCCGGGCTGGTCGGCGACCCGGAGTTCCGCGGGCGTGTCCGACGGATGTCCGAGCGTCACGCCGCCGACGCCGCCGCCGACGCCGTCGATCGGCCGGCCGCGAGCGACGCGCAGGCGGCCCACCGAAACGCCGCCCTCGTCGCGCAGCGGGCCGGATCGGCCGTTGCCGGCGGGATCGAGCCGGGGTCGGCACAGGCCGAGCCGATCGTCGACGAGCTGGTCGGCGCCTTCGCCGCCGCGAGCGGCCGCGCCGAGGACCCGGAGACGAGGGCCTGGCTGGCCGAGACGATCGAGACGTTCGCCGACCCCCGCGTCGACCGCTACTGGGAGCTGCTCGGCCTGATCAACGGCTGGCCGGCCCGACCGAGCGCCGCGCCGGCCTGGACCTGGCTGCTCGCGGCGCTGCGGGCGGGGACGCCGGCCTGAACCCGGGTGGACGGGCTGGGCGCGGGACGCGGGCCGACAGTCCGGCGGGGTCGGTCAGTCGAGGTAGCTGACGACCTCTGACGTGTCGCGGCGGGCGGGCGGCCTGGCCTCCTGGCGGACCGGGCCGAGGTGGATCAGCCCGAGCGTGATCTCGTCGTCGCCGATCCCCAGGGCCGCTCGGCCGCTGTTGGACGCGAGCACGGCCGGCGTGCGCCAGTAGCCGGCCAGGCCGCGGGCGTGGGCGGCGAGCAGGACGATGTAGATCGCCGCCGACGCGGCGCAGACGTCCTCGAGGCGCTGGTCGACCGTCCCCGTCTGGAGGACGCTCGCCGCGACCAGCGTCGGCGCCCGATCGAGCTTGACGGCGTCCGCCGGGCTCCCGGCAGCCTTGAGCCCGTCCAGCGCGGACGGGCCGAGCACGCGGAAGCGCCACGGCTCGGTGAGGTGGTGGTTGGGCGCCCACCGGGCCAGCTCGAAGAGCTCGTCGAGCGTCTCCCGAGGGACGGGGTCGCGACCGTAGACCTTGTGCGTGCGCCGGCCGTGGATCGCCGCGTCGACGAACCCGGGTTCGGCCGGGCCGAAGATCGGATCGGTCGAGGCCATCAGCCGGGGGTCGGCCGGTCGGCGGCCATCACTCGTAGAGCGACTCGCGGGCGAGCCGGTCGCCGTCGTCGGAGTAGAGGTGGACCTCGAGCAGCTCGCCGGCGTAGTCGTCGGGCGCGAGCAGGGTGAACCGGCGATCCTCGAGCGGGCACTCGTCGACGCTGACGCCGCCGAGCTCGGCCGTCGCGAGCGCCCCGCCGGAGATCAGCGACCGGCCCCAGACGAGCGTCATCGACGCGACGTCGTCACCCCGGCCGTGCCACGTGCCGATCACCTCGTCGGAGAGGTCGAGCTCCCAGTCGGGGTTCTGCTCGGCTGTCTGCTCGGTGAAGTCGGCGTGCGCCGAGAAGCCGGTCGGCTCGTCGTCGGGGTCGTCTCCGGAGACATAGACGACGTATCCGTAGATCTCCATGCCGCTGGCGGTGTTCGCGGCCGCGGGGACGTAGGTCCGGCCGTGCCACGTGCGGTCCGGGTAGAAGACGATCTCCCCCGGCTCACCGGAATCGTCGGCGACCGACTGGGCGGCGGCGAGGAACTCGGTCTGGAGGCGGTCGCGCCACTGGCCGTCGGGGATCCCGTCGTGCGGCGGCTCGGCCGCATACCGGGGAACGAGGTGGCGGGCGGGCGGCATCCCGGCGGAGCTTATTTGACCCGGCGCCGGGGTTCGGCCCCGCCGGCGATCGGGTCAGACCTCGAGCATCAGGGTGACCGGGCCGTCGTTGACGAGCTCGACGGCCATCCGCGCACCGAACACTCCACGCCGGGCGTCGAGCGCGTCGCAGAAGCGCTCGTAGAGGGGCCTGGCCAGGTCGGCCGGGGCGGCCTGCGTGAAGCTCGGGCGGTTGCCGCGGCGGGTGTCGGCGTAGAGCGTGAACTGACTGATGCAGAGAACCTCCCGGTCACCGAGCGACGCATTCATCCGGCAGCTGTCGTCTTCGAATACGCGCAGCTGGCGCACCTTCTCAGCAAGGCGGTCGGACCGCGCAGTATCGTCGTCGGCGGTCACGCCCAGCAGGACGAGCAGGCCCGCTCCGATCGCCGCGACCTCGCGTCCGTCGATCGCGACGGACGCCCGGGTGACGCGCTGGACGAGGGCGCGCATCAGGCTTCGCGGAGCTCGGCGGCCGCCTGCTCCGGGGCGAGCGTGTTGAGCCCGACGCCGGCGCCCAGTTCGAGCCCGGCGACCTGGCTCAGCCGGGGGACGATGTCGATCCGCCAGCAGAAATGGTCAGACCCCCGGGGTGCCGTGCGGACCCAGATGTTCAGCGGCGGGCTGGCCCCGAGCCGCCGGGTCAGACGGCGCAGGCCGTCGTGGAGGAGATTGGCACCTGAGGGTCCCTCGGCCTCGAAGCGGGCGCGCGGCCGGCGGGGGATCAGCATCAGCTGGTAGGGGAGCTCGGACGCGTACGGCGCGATCAGGACGGCCTCGTCGTCGATCGCGACGATCCGATCACGGCGGCGGACCTCCTCCTGGAGGAGGTCGGCGAGCAGGCTCTGGCCCATCGTCCGGGTCGCGTAGGCCGCGGCCCGCTCCCGCTCGCGGGCGATCTGGGCGGGGACGAAGTCGAGCGCGAAGAGCTGGGCGTGCGTGTGCGCGAGCGACGCGCCGGCCTCGCGCCGCTCGTTGACGATCACGTGGACGCAGGCCGCCCGGTGGTGGTGGAGCATCCGCGCTCGCCAGACCTCGAGCGCCAGGCCGACCTGGTCGGCGTCGAGCTCGGCGAGGGCGCCGACGCAGTCGGGAGCGTTGACGATCACCTCGTGGGCTCCGGCCGCCGCGACCGCCGTGAACAGGTCGGGGCTGTCCTGCGTCGCCGGCGCGGGACTCGCCGGGTGGAGCGCTGGGTAGCGGTTGGGGACGACGCGGACCCGCCAGCCCGGCCCGTCGGCGGGACCCCCGTCGGGGCGGACCGCGAACAGCTCGGGTGGGGTGGAGGCCTCGTTGCCCGGGGCGAACGGATCGTGGGCCGGATCGATCGGGTCGGCCGGCGGGACCTGAAGGTCTGCTCCCGGGCGTCCCGCACGTCCGGTCGCCATGATCGTCCGCCGGCCGGACAGCGGGTCGACGCGAACCTCGGGCACGGACGTAATCTAGTCAGGCGGCCCGCCGCCCCCGGTCTCGGCGACGGATCGCCTCCGGCCGTCGTGGCGCACTGCGCAGTCAGCCCGGCGTCAGCCGGTCGCTTCGCCGACTATCCGCCGATTGCCGACATCGACCGGGCCGGCTGGATGAAGCCCGGCTCGCCGACGTGGTGCTTGAGCTCCTTCTTCCAGACCGCGTCCCGGATGATCTGCTCGAGCACGTCGTCGGTCTCGCCGTCGCGCATCGGCCCGCGCAGGTCGGTCTCGTTGAGCGAGAACAGACACGTCCGGAGCTTCCCGTCCGCGGTCAGCCGGATCCGGTTGCAGTCGCCGCAGAACGGCTCGGAGACCGGGTTGATGAAGCCGACCCGTCCCTTCCCGTCGGCGAACCTGTACGTCCGCGCCGTCGCCGACCGCTCGCGCGGCTCGCGCTCGAGCGGGTAGACCGCGTGGATCAGGTCGCGGATCTCCGCGCCCGTCAGGACGGCGTCAGCCTTCCAGTTGCGATCCCCGTCGAGCGGCATGAACTCGATGAAGCGGACCTCGTACGGCTGCTCCCTGGCGAACCGTGCGAACGGGAGGATCTCCTGCTCGGTGAAGTCCCTGATCGCCACCGCGTTGACCTTGATCGGGTGAGCTTCCGGGAACCTCGCCAACGTCTCCAGCCCGCGGAGCACCTGCGGCAGCGAGTCGCGCCGCGTCTGCTGGAAGAAGCGATCCCGCTGGAGCGAGTCGATCGACACGTTGAAGCGGTCCACGCCGGCCTTGACCAGCGCCTCCGCGTGGCGCTCGAGCAGATAGCCGTTCGTCGTCAGCGAGATCTCCTCGACCTCCTCGACCGCCGCCAGCATCCCGACCAGCCGCGGCAGGTCCTTGCGAACCGTCGGCTCGCCGCCGGTCAGGCGGATCTCGTTGACGCCCATCGGCGCCATCACCCGGACCACTCGCTCGATCTCCTCGAACGTCAGCAGGTCCGCCCGCTCGAGCCACGGCAGGCCCTCGGCCGGCATGCAGTACTGACAGCGGAAGTTGCACCGGTCGATCACCGAGATCCGCAGATCCCCGATCGGCCGGCCATGTCCGTCTTTGAGAAGTTCGGTCACAACAGTCCTATGCGTAGGCAGCCCGGGTTCGGATCATAGCCGCAGCAGATTCCCCGTCGCCGGCCGTCTTCGCCCGGCCGCGCCCCCGGCCCGCCTGACCCGCACGCGCGCGGGCGGGTGGGCTATGGGACTAGGATGGCTGTGGGAGAGTCGTCAGGGAGAGTGATGGAGCCGGAAGAACCCACGGATGTGGCGGACAGCCGATCGGCCTCCGATCGGATGATGACCGACGAGCGCCTGATGGCGCTCGTCCAGCGCAACGACCCCCACGCCTTCGAGGTCCTCTACGACCGCCACAGCACGCAGGTCTTCTGGCTCGCGATGCGGATCCTCGAAGACCGCGGCCTGGCCGCCGACGCCGCCCAGGAGGCCTTCATCGCCCTCTGGCGCAGCCGAGCCAGCTACGAGCCCGGCCGCGGCCGGGTCAAGTGGTGGCTCCAGTCGATCGTCCGCAACCGCGCGATCGACCTCCGCCGCCGCGATCGGGACATCGTCCTGCGCACCGACGACGGCCTCGACCTCAACCCCGCCGACGACAACACCGAGGACGAGGTGATCGAGCTCACCGAGCAGGAGGAGCTCCACGCCCTGCTCGACACGCTCCCCTCCGAGCAGCGCGAGGTCATCGAGCTCGCCTACTTCGCCGGCCTCACCCACGCCGAGATCACCCAGAAGCTGGGGATTCCGCTCGGCACGATCAAGGGTCGCATCAGGCTCGCCCTCGAGAAGCTCCGCGCCGCCCTGCCCGAGGGCCACACACCGCTCTTGGGCTAGCCCACCCCCAACCGCCGGGGCCGGCCAGAAGCACACGGGATCAACCCCCGGACGGCCGCGCCCCGCCGTGGGCCGCCGCGTCGCTCAGCAGTTGGGCGACCGTCGCGTACGGGCCGATGTGGGTGAAGACCAGCTTCCCCGTCCGGTCGAAGAACAGCGTCGTCGGGTAGTACGCACCCGCCTTCAGTGAGAACGCGACGTGCGCGTCGGGGTCGACGTAGCTCGGGTAGGTGACCGGGAACTCGCGCAGGAAGGCCGCCGCCCCGCTCCGGCTGTCGGACACGTCCAGGCCGATCACCGCTGCCGTCCTGCCCAGTCGCAGCGCCGCCTGCTGGAGGACGGGGAACTCCATCCGGCACGGCTCGCACCACGATCCCCACTGGTTGACGATCACCGGGTACCCGGCGAGTGAGCGCAGCACCCCACGGAACTGCGCCGGCGTCGTCGCGACCAGCCGGTCGGCCTGCGCATGGAGCCGCGCCAGCGGCGCGGGCGACCCCGCAAGCGCCGTCCTGACCTGCGCCGGCGTCGGCGCCGCGCTGCGCACGACCGCCCCGCATGCGGCGACCGTCGACGCTCCGATGACGGCTGCGATCAGTCGTACGACACGCATCTACCGGGCGCAGAGTTTCATATGCCGCCGGTTGCGGTATCCTGTCGGCGTAACGCGAGTCCGTCGCTAAACGGACCCGCCGCTCTAAGCGAAGTCGGTGCACTCGAGTCGCGCGAAGTCTCCCCGCGACTCCGCCTCAGGCAGTTCGGAGCCTCCCCTTGGCTGATTCCACCTCACTGGCCGTTGCGGCCCCCCCGCGTTCCGCAGAGATCTCTCGCGCGGAGAAGTTCACCCACGAACGATTCCTCCACGACGGCGAGGATCCCGCCGTCGCGCTCGCCCCCCACTCGCCTCGCGGCCGCGCCCTCGAGGTCGCCCTCGCCGAGATCGCCGACGGCCTCAAGGAGCCGTCGACCGCCTGGCGGCGCGAGTTCTCCCTCCTGCTCGGGCTCGAGCGCGTCCTCTCCGACGACGAGCCCAAGCTCGTCGACGGGACCGTCCTCTCCGCCCACCAGGTCGACGCCCTGTCGGGCACGCTGACCGCCCTCCTCGCCGAGGCCCAGTCCCGCGTCTCGACGAACGGCAACGGCACCCAGGCGATCGACCCCGACCTGCTCGCCCAGGCGTCGATCCTCGGCGTCGAGGACGACGAGATCACGCTCACCGACGACGACGTGACCGGACCCGACGACGAGGACGAGGACGACGACGAGGACGACGACGACTACGCCCCGTCGGCGGCCGACGACGACGACGAGGACGAGGACGAGGACGATGTCACGGCCGAGCTCGAGGCCGAGCTCGACCGCGCCGAGCTGGAGGCTCCGCCCGACGACTGGGACGAGGAGGACGACTCCTCCCAGCTCGACGGCGAGGACCAGCTCCCCGAGCAGGCCGAGGATCCCAACGCCGCCAAGCGCTTCTGGTTCGAGCACGCGACCGGCGCCGGCAAGACCGTCGCCGCGCTCGGCTTCGTCGAGGCGTCCCGCACCGGCGGCGTCCTGATCCTCACCCACCGCCGCAACCTCGTCGACCAGTTCCACGGCGAGCTCCGCGACCGCGGCTACGCCAAGCGGATCTGCCCGGCGCTGCTCGCCGGCCAGGACCGCGGCGACGGTCCGGTCACGGTCGAGACCTACCAGTGGTTCGTCCGCAACGCCGGCAACATCTCCAGCGCGTACACGATCGTGATCTGCGACGAGGCGCACACCGCGCTGGGTGAGAAGACCAGCGCCGCGATCCGCGCCTGGACCGGCCCGATCTTCGTCGGCATGACCGCGACCGGCGCCCTGATCGCACGCCACGTCACCGACCTCTTCCCGACCCAGACCTCCCGCTTCGACCTCGCCCAGGCCGCCCGCCGCGGCGTCATCTCACCCCTGCGGTGCGTCCGCATCCCGCCCGGACCCGGTGTCCGCACGATCGCCAAGGTCCCGTTGCGACGCGGCGAGGTCGACACCGAGTTCGACCAGGAGATGCTCGCCGAGCTGCTCGACCAGCACCCGTTCAACACGGCGGTCGCCAGCCTCTACAAGGTTCGCTTCAACGGCGTCCCCGGCGTCGTCTACGCCGCCGGCGTCCGTCACGCCTACAACCTCGCCGAGGCCTTCCGCGCCGAGGGCCTCAAGGCTCAGGCCGTCTCCGGCGAGACCAAGAAGCGCGAGCTCGCCTCGATCCTCGCCCGCTACGAGAACGGCGAGATCGACGTCCTGATCAACGCCCAGCTGCTCGCCGAGGGATGGAACAGCCCGCGCGCGACTGTCTGCATCCACCTCGCGCCGACCGCCTCCAAGCGGATCTACCAGCAGCGCGTCGGCCGCGTCACCCGCCGCCACCCCGGCAAGGAGGCCGGCCTCGTCGTCGACTTCGTCCACCCGGCGACCAAGCACGACGACCCCGTCGTCACGCTCCACTCCCTGCTCGACCGCGACGTCTACCGCGGCGGTGCGATCGTCGTCGGCCCCGTCCGCCGCGGACGTGGACGCCGGGTCCGCGTCGAGCGGCGCGTGCTGCCGGTCTGCTCGGACCCCGACCGCCGGGCAGAGGTCTTCGAGCGCGAGCTCTGGCGGATCGCCGTCGAGCATCTCGACTACGGCGAGCAGCACGTCTGGGCCGCCCTCGCCGGCGCCCGCGTCCAGCCCCACGGCTGGCGCCGGGCCCGCGCGATGCTCCACTTCGACCGCACCGGCGAGCTCCGCCGCCGCTTCCTGTCGACCGCCGTCCAGCGCAACACCAACCCCCAGCTCCGCCTCAAGGCGCTCGCCGAGATCGCCGCGATCCGCGACGCCGAGGCCTTCGACACGGCGATCGAGATGATGGGCAACTGGACCCGCGAGGAGCGCCGCGAGGGCACCAAGATCATGCTCCAGGCGATGGTCGACAAGCGGATCGGCCGCCGCGACCAGGCCAACGCGTGGATCTGGCGGATGGCCGAGTACACCCGCGACGTCCACGAGGAGTACGCCGCCCAGCGCTGGCCCGAGACCAAGCGCCTGCTCGGCCTGCTCGTCAACTCCTCTGGCGCCGCCCACGCCCGCAACGCCCGCCGCCTCGTCCAGGCGATCCGCAAGCAGGACCGCCGGTTGGCTGCCGCCCTGCTCGCCGCGGCCCTCGCCCACACCCCCGAGGCCGAAGAGGTCCTCCGCGGCGCGCGGACCCGGATGGCCCGCAAGCCGCCGGCCCTCGCCCGCGAGCTGCTGCGCAACTTCCCCAAGCGCCGGGCGCGCGGCAAGCGCCGCCGCCGGCGTGGAGCCAACGGCGCCGACGGCCAGCTCGCCGCCGCCGACAACGGCCACGTCCTCAACGGGAACGGGCCGCCCGACGGCCAGGCTGACGGTCAGGTTGCGGTTGACGGCCAGGCTCAGGTTCACGGTCAGACTCAGGGCGCCGCCGTCCAGCGGCGTGCCGGCGGACGGGGCTCGGCCAAGGCCGGCCAGAACGGCGCGAGCTCGCCTGCTCGCGACGCCGTGCCGGCGAACGGAACCGATACAGGCGCCTCGACCAACGGTCGCCCCGACGCCGGCCCCGGTGATGGCGGCAGCGCCGATGCCACGGCGCAACCCCAGTCCCAGGGCCGCGATCGCGGCTCCCGCCGCAGTGCTCGGCGGGCCGAGGCGGCTCGCGAGGCTGCGGCCCCTGCGGCCGAGGGTTCCCCAGCCCCCACACCGATTGAGGCCCCGGTCTCGGCTCCGGCGCCGAAGGCCAAGGTCCTCGTGCCGGCCTTCGCGCCTGCTCCCGCGCCGTCGCCGTCGCCGTCCGACTCGCCGGGGGCTTCGACGTCGCCTGCCGCGCCCCCGCCCGTCAAGCGGACGCCGCGGAAGTCCACGCGCGCGGCGGCCAAGCCGGCTGACGCCGTCGAGTCGGTCGTCGGCGAGCCGCGCATCCCCAAGGCTCCGGCCGCCGCCAAGACCGCCCGAGCCCGCAGGGCGGCGGTCGATTCCCAGGCCGACGGCGGCGGGGCGAGCCTCACTGTCAAGGCGGCGGTCATCAAGCCCAGACCGGCTGGCCGCAAGGCGGCCGCCGCAAAGGCGAGCGCCGAGGCTGATCCCGCGGTTGCGGTGGCCAAGCCGGTTGCCAGGCGGGTGAGCGCGAAGGCTGATCCCGCGGCGGCGGCGGTCAAGCCGGCTGCCAAGCGGGCGAGCGCCACGGCAGCTCCCGTAGCGGCCGTGCCCGCCAAGCCGGCAGCCAGGAAGCCGACGGCGAGCGCGGCGCGCAGCCGCGCGAAATCGACGGCGAACGGCGACCTGCCGGTGGCCGGCGCGACCGTGGAAGCCCCGCCGAAGAAGCCTCGCGCACGGCCTGCGCGCAAGTCCGCCGAGCCCAAGGCCGACTGAGCCTCCGCCGCGGCGCCGCGGCGGCATTCTGTGTGCGACCGGGCGATCGCCCCGGCCCCGCGGGTTCGTCGACGGCCTCCCGCCCCGTCGGTCGGTCGGACTCGCTGTGCCAGTTGCACCGGATCGCCGAAGACTCCTAGCGCGGCTGCGGTCGGGGCTGGGCGTGGTCGAACAAAAGTCCCAGCAGGGCGCCCGGCCGACGTAGCATGGCCTCGACCGGCAGTCCCGGGCCCACCGGTACGCCGAGCGACCCCGGGGGTAGGCGCCGTGAGATTTCGCAAGCAGAACACCGCCCTCGGAGTGGCGGTCACCGGACTGGTCGTGCTGCTCGCGGCGAGCGCCCTCCAACTCGCCTTCGTCGGATCCTACGTCGGCGCCTTTCACGACCCGCTGCCCCACAGCGTGCCGGTCGATCTGCTCGCCCCCTACACGATCGCCCCGCGCCTGACGGCCCAGCTCGGCGCCCTGCCCGGCAAGCCGGTCGAGATCCACGCGGCCGCGTCGTCGGCCGCCGCCCGCGCCGACATCGAGTCCCGGCGCGTCTACGCGTACTTCGAGCCTCACTCCAAGGGCCCCGACACGCTCGCCGTCGCGACCGCGGCCAACCGGGCGACGGCGCTCGCCCTGGAGAGCGTCTTCGCCGGCGTCGAGGCCTCCCGACACCGTCCGGCGCCCCGCGTCGTCGACCTCGCCCCACTCCCCGCCAACGACCCGGCCGGCCTGTCCGGCTTCTACGCCGTGGTCGCCTGGATGATCGGCGGGTATCTCGGCGCCACGCTGCTCGGCCTGGTCGGGGAGACCCGCGCCCGCAGCCGGGCCCGCGCACTCGCCCGGGTCCTCGCCCTAGCCGTCTACGCGGTCGCCTCGGGCGTCCTCAGCGTCGTCCTGCTCGACAAGGGGATCGGCGTGCTCGGCGGCCACTTCGTCGATCTCTGCGGGATCGCCGCCCTCTCGATCTTCGCGGCCGGCGCCGCCACCGCAGGCCTCCAGTCGCTGCTCGGGATGGCCGGCACCGGCGTGGCGATCCTGATCTTCGTCGTGCTCGGCAACCCCAGCTCCGGCGGCCCGTACGCCCGCGACATGCTGCCGCAGTTCTGGCGTGTGATCGGCGGCTACCTGCCGCCGGGCGCCGCGGTCGACCTCGTCCGCAACGTCCTCTACTTCGGCGCCCGCGACATCCAGACCCCCGTCATCGTGCTCGGCGCCTGGGCCGTCGCCGGGGCGATCATCGCGCTCGCGCTCGGAGGACGGCGCGTCAGCGAGGCTGCCGCCGAGGGTGAGGCTGCCGCCGGGTTCGCCGCAGCCTGACGGCGTGGGCAGGACAGGCGATGAGAGTGTCCGTGTGTCTTTCGCTAACAAGCTGCCTGACTCAATGACACAGGCAGCTTGTTTGACAAGAGCATCGACGGCTATTCGCCCGAGGCTCGCCGGACCGCCCCCGAGCCTCCCCGGACCGCGCCTCCGGCTGCGCGGCGCGGCATGGCCCCCTACCCCTACCCCAGCACCACCACCGCTCGCTCGACCCGGGGCTCCCCGACGACGCTGACCCGCTCGTGCACGAAGCTGAGCTTCTCGATCACGGTCGGCGCAAGCGTGAACGGGTACAGGTCGCCCCGGCCCATGCTCCGGTTGACGGCGTTCAGCGCGTAGGTCAGCGGCAGCCAGTCACCGATCAGCGTCTCGAACGGTGGTCGCTCCGGCGCGGCCGCCGGGGCTGCGACAAGCGCCGGGTCGGCCGCCTCGCGCGGCCCGGCGACGAACAGCCTGAACGCGGCCGCGGTCTGCAGGGTGTCGCGGATGTGGAGGTAGTGGGCCCAGGTCTCGGCCCAGTCCTCCCACGGATGGGCGGTCGCGTAGGTGCTGACGTGGCGCTCGTTCCAGTCGCCCGGCGCCCCCTGCGAGTAGTGGCGCTCGAGCGCCTCCGCATAGTCGGCCCGCTCGTCGCCGAAGCGCTCCCGGCAGCGCTCGAGCGCCTCGGGCGACTGCTCGACGAGCATCGGCCAGACGAAGTGGCCGACCTCGTGGCGGAAGTGGCCCAGCAGCGTCCGGTAGGGCTCGTCGAGCTCGGCCCGGCGCTGCTCGCGCCGGGCGTCGTCGGATTCGGCCAGGTCGATCGTGATCAGGCCGTCCGCGTGGCCGGTCACGACGGGTCCCGCCCGGCTCGTCAGAAGATCGAACTGGAGTCCGCCCTCCTCGACCGGAAGCCCCAGGTCGAAGAGCTGGAAGAGCAGCCTTCGCTTGGCCGCCTCGGCCGCCGCGAACTGGTCGATACCCTCGGCGTCGGCGTCGCTCGGCCGGGTCCGGGTCAGCCGGCAGCTACGGCACAACGGGCCGGGGTCGCCGGGCTCGAGCAACCAGTTGCAGTGGGCCGCACCGGCGTTCGCGCATTGCACGAGCCCCTGCCACTCGGGGTGCTCCGCGTCGCGGGTGACGAGATCCAGCAGCCCGGGCGCGAAACCCAGGGGGGTCGAGCATCGCAGGCAGAGGCTGTTCTCGAAGAACACGAGTTGGCCGCAGTGGCCACATGTGAAGGCGCGCATATGCCCCCACATTACCCGCGAGGCACCGCGTCCTAAGCGGCCAGGGCAACGACGTCGACGACGACGTTGAGGCGCTTGGTCCGCCCCTCGGTGTAGATCACGCCACTCAGCGGCGGGACGTCTGAGTAGTCGCGGCCGAATGCCGCGACCACGTACCGGTTGCTCCCGAACTGGTCGTTGGTCGGGTCCACGTCGAGCCAGCCGAAGTCCGGGACGAGGACCGCCAGCCAGGCGTGCGACGCGTCGGCCCCCCGCAGCTTCGGACGCCCGGGCGGCGGGTCGGTCTCCAGGTAGCCGCTGACGTACCGGGCCGGCAGCCCGATCGACCGCAGGCAGGCGATCGCCAGGTGGGCGAAGTCCTGGCAGACGCCCTCCCGCAGCTCGAACGCCTCGTCGACCGGCGTCGTCACCGACGTCGCCCCCGGCTTGTACTCGAACTCCGTGTGGATCCGGTGCGACAGGTCGGCCACCGCGTCGAGGAAGTCCCGGCCGGCGGTGAACGACGCAGACGCGTACCGGGCGAAGCGCGCCGACGCCGTGACGAGCGGCGAGTCGAGCGAGAACTGGCCGGCGGCCATTCGATCCCCCGGAGCACGGCGCAGGGACTCGCGGACCTCCTCCCACGGCCGATGACACGCCGGCGACGGCCCGGCGTCCACGCGGCGGTCGACCTCGACCACGCTGGTCGCCGTCACGCTGAGCTTGCGGTGCGGCTCGTGGATCGCCATGAACGAGACCCGGTTGCCGAAGAAGTCGATCCGCTCGGCGTAGTCCTCCGGCTCGGGGACGATCACGACCTCCGCCGACCTGCACCGCTGCTCGGGCAGCTCCCGCGGGAGGACGTGGAGCTGGCCGTAGCTGTGTGAGACGTCCGACTCGTAGTGGTACTCCGTCCGGTGGGTGACCTCGTAGGCGATCATCACACGGCCTGTCCGCGGGCCGGGCGGGTGTCGCCGGCGCCGACCAGCGACCGTTGGGGCAGCAGATGGAGGAAGTGCCCCCGATCGACGGCTTCGGCCGTCTCCCGCAGCTTCTCGTGGAGCTCGGCGAGAAACCGATCCAGGCGGGGTCGGTGGCCGTCCTCGTCCTCGGCTGCGAGCTCGGCCGTCTCGGCCAGGCGGACGCGGGTCGAGACGTCCAGCACGAGGCGCTGCTCCTCGCGCATCCGCGGGTCCGACGGGCGCACCGGGAGCGCGTCGAGGTTGACCGTCAGCTGGGCGAGGGCGAACGCCAGCGACCGGGGGTTGCCCTCGTCGAGCAGCAGCATGTCGAGCAGGGTCTCGAGCTGCCCGCGAGATCGGTAGCGCCGGCGGTAGGTGATGATGCTCTCGGCCGCCGTCAGGACCGACTCCAGCAGGAGGCTGTCGGTCGCCGTTCCCCGGGCGTCGGTGACCGTCGCCCGGAGCAGCAGGAGCAGCTGCTGGGCCCGCTCGATCCGCCGGCCGGCGTCCATGAAGCGCCAGCCGAGGTCGCGGACCATGCTCTCGGCACCCAGCCCGCCGAGCGCGAGCAGGCTCTGCATGACCTGCTGGAGCGCGCCCTGGACGGCCGCCTGGGGATCCTTCACCGGGTCGCCGAGCTCGAGCAGCTCCTTGTCGAGCGACCCGATCACCAACCACGTGTCGCCCGAGAGCTGGTCGCGGACGGCGTGGGCCGCGTCGAGCAGGGCGTGGACGCACTGGGCGAGGGTCCCCGCGCGCTCGTGGTCGACGACCAGGTTCAGCAGCTCGGCGCCGGGAGCCTCCAAGCGGCCGGGTGCCCCGTCGCCGACGAACCCCGGGTAGGTGGTCGTGACCCGGGTGAGGGCGACCAGCAGGGCGTGGAAGGACTCGATCCCCGGGGAGTTGGCGCTCCCCTGGAAGTCGTTGCGCCGGTCGAAGGCCGCCCGCAGCAGCCGCGTGACGGCCTCCGCCCGCTCGGAGTACCGACCCAGCCACCAGAGGTTCTCGGCCACACGCGACGGAATCGATGCCATCGGGTCGATCCCCTCGACCGCCGGCCCCTCCTCCAGCCAGAACCCGGTCAGCCGCTCGGGCTCGGACGCGAGCACCCACGTGTCCTTGCTGATCGCGCCGGCCTGGCTCGAGATCCGTGCGCCCGAGCCGTTCGGCGCGACCCGGGTCAGGCCGCCCGGCATCACGGCGTACGAGTCGCCCCGGGGGACGGCGAACGCCCGCAGGACACTCCGCCGGGGCTCGAGCCCTGAATCTGTCAGCGTCGGCGTTGCGGCCATCGCGAGCGATTCCTGGCCGACCCACTCCAGCGGCCGGGCCTCGATGGCGCGTCGCAACTCTCCGAGCTCCGCTCCAGAACATTCCCATCCGAGCACCGAGCTCGTCCCTGCTCGCCGGGAGATCGGGCGCAGGACCAGTCGATCGAGCTTCGAGAGGACCTCCGTCCGGCTGGCATCGTCGCCGCACCACCACGTGGCGACGCTCGGCAGGCGCAGCGGTCCGCCGAGGAGGTGCTCGCACAATCGCGGGAGGAACGCCATCAGCGCCGGGTTCTCAAGCACGCTGGACCCGAGCGTGTTGACGACCGAGACGGCCCCCGACCGGGCTGCCTGGGTCAGGCCGGCGACCCCGAGATGGGACTCGGGGTTGAGCTCGAGCGGATCGCAGAACCACGCGTCGACTCGCCGGAGGATCACGTGGACCGGCTCGAGCCGGCCGAGCGAGCGCATCCAGACGCCGCCCGATGCGACAGTCAGGTCGGCGCCCTCGACGAGGGGATAGCCGAGCGTCGACGCGAGGAACGCGTGCTCGAAGGCCGTCTCGTTCCACGGGCCCGGCGTGAGGACGACGATCCGCGGGTCCTCGACGTGCTCGGGTGCGACGTTCTGCAGCGCGCTGCGCAGCGAGCGCATGAACGGCGCCAGCCGGTGGACCTGGGCGTCGCGGTAGAGGGTCGGAAAGACCCTCGAGACGACCGCTCGGGCTTCGAGCGCGTAGCCGAATCCCGACGGCGCCTGCGTCCGGTCTGACAACACGCGCGGGCGGCCGTCGGCGTCGCGTCCGATGTCGACGGCATAGCTGAACAGCTGGTGGGCGCCCGGCAGGCGGATCTGGTCGCACTGGCGCAGGAACCCGTCGTGGGCGAAGACGACCTCCGGCGCGATCAGCCCACGCCGCAGGAGGTCGCGCGGGCCGTAGAGGTCCTCGAGCACGAGGTTGAGGAGCTCGGCCCGCTCGATCACGCCCTGCTCGATCGCCTCCCAGTCGCGGCTGGAGAGGACCGTCGGCACGGGGTCCAGCAGCCAGCTCTGGCCCGGCCGGGACGAGTCGCCGTAGGCGTTGTAGACGACGCCGTCCTGGTCGATCAGCCGGGCGGCCTCGTCCCGGCGGCGCAGCAGCTCGTCCGGTCCGAGCTGGTGCAGCGCGCTCGACAGATGGGCCCAGTGCTCCCGGGGCGCGCCGGCCGCGTCGACCATCTCGTCATAGCGCCCGGGAAGCGGCCGGTAGGCCCCGTTCGGGGTGGTCGTCGTCATCGTGTCAGGGCCCCCCGCGCCGCCGCCCAGCTCAGCGCCGGCGGGCCCGCCTGAGGTCGAGCGTCCGAGGATATTCCCCGCCGCCCGTGAGATGGTCGCCTCCGTCGAGCTCGAAGCCGCCCTCGGCGTGGGCGAACGGCTCGAACCGGCTGGTCCGCCGGGCCTCGGCCTCCTTGGCGTTCGCCGGGACCCGGTCGTACGAGCGCCCGCCCGGGTGGACGACGTGGTAGGTGCAACCGCCGAGCGACCGGTTGGTCCACCGGTCGACGACGTCGAACTTCAGCGGCGAGTGGACGCCGATCGTCGGGTGGAGCGCGGACGTCAGCCGCCGGGCCCGGAAGCGCACGCCGCCGACGAAGCTGCCCGGCGTCCCGGTCGGGTGGAGCGGGACGGGGAAGCCGTTGCAGGCGATCGCGTGGCGCGACGGCGTCAGCCCGTCGACGCGGACCTGGATCCGTTCGAGCGACGAGTCGACGAAGCGCGACGACCCGGCGGCCGCGTCCTCGCCGAGCACGTTCCACGGCTCGATCGCCGCGCGGAGCTCGATCGACACGCCGTCGACGTTGGTGATGCCCAGGCGGGGGAAGCGGAACTCGACGAACGGGTCGATCCACGCCGCCTCGAACGGGAAGCCGTGCCGCTGGAGATCGTCTGCGACCCCGCGGATGTCGGCGGCGATCCACCACGGCAGGAGGAAGCGGTCGTGGAGCTCGGTGCCCCAGCGGACCAGCGGCCCGGCGTACGGCTCGGCCCAGAAGCGGGCGACCAGCGACCGGACGAGCAGCCCCTGGACGAGGGCCATCTGCGGGTGGGGGGCCATCTCGAAGCCGCGCAGCTCGACGACGCCGAGCCGGCCGCGCTCGGACTCGGGTGAGAACAGCTTGTCGATGCAGAACTCGGCCCGGTGGGTGTTGCCCGACAGGTCGACGAGGAGGTTGCGCAGGAGCCGGTCGACGTGCCACGGCAGGACGGTCTCCTCGGCGGCCAACCGGTCGAGCTCGGCGAACGCGATCTCGAGCTCGTAGAGGGCCTCGTGGCGTCCCTCGTCGACTCGCGGAGCCTGGCTGGTCGGGCCGACGAAGCGGCCGGAGAAGAGGTAGGACAGCGACGGATGGTGCTGCCAGAAGGTCAGCAGGCTGCGCAGCAGGTCCGGCCGGCGCAGCAGCGGGCTGTCGGCCGGGCGGGGCCCGCCGAGCGTCATGTGGCTGCCGCCGCCGGTCGCCGTGTGGATGCCGTCGAGGGCGAACTTCTCGGCGCACAGGCCGACCTGTGCGGCCTCCTCGTAGATCGTCGTCGTGTTGAGAACCAGATCCGGCCACGACCCGCTCGGGTGGATGTTGACCTCGATCACCCCGGGGTCCGGCGTCACCGAGAACTGCTCGAGCCGGTTGTCGTGCGGCGCCGAGTACCCCTCGATCACGACCGGCGTGCCGGTCGCCGCGGCCGCCGCCTCGATCACGGCGACGAGCTCGCAGAAGTGCCCGAAGTCGTGCAGCGGGGGGAGGAAGACGTGCGGGTGGCCCCGGCGGAGCTCGACGCACAGGGCGGTGATCGGGACCGGGTCGGACTCACTTGTCTTTGTCGGGAGCGGTATCGGAGGGAGCTCGGGGACGGCGGCGAAGAGCGACCGCTCGGGCTCGGCCGGGGGAGCCGCCCAGGCGATCGAGCGCAGCGGCAGGCGCAGGCCGATCGGCGAGTCCCCGGCGATCAGGAAGAGCGCGCCCCGGCGGATCGTCCACCGGCCCGTCGACCACTCGTCGTCGCCGGCCGCCCGGTGGAGGGGGATCGCCAGCCCCTTGGGATCGCCCCGCTCGGCATCGAGCCCGGCGATGATCGCCGCGCGGGCCGCCGCGTCGGCGAGCGCCGCGCCCGGCGGATCGGCGGCCAGGCCGCTCGGCGGGTCGCCGGCCGGCAGGCGGGCCTCGGTCCACAGGCGGCCGACCGGGTCCTCGTACGCGGGGACGCAGATCTCCGGCGGGAGTCCGAGTCCGGCGGCGATCGCCCAGGCGAGGGCCTGGGCGTGCGCCAGGGTGCTCTCGCCCGGGCTGGTCGGGTCGGCGAGCAGGGCGGGGTCGCGCCACAGCGGATGGCCGTCGGTCCGCCAGCTGACGCCGACCTGCCAGCGGGGGAGCGGCTCGCCCGGATACCACTTGCCCTGGCTGTGCTGGATCAGCGCCCCCGGGGCGAGCCGTCCGGCCAGGCGGATCCCGAGCGCCGTGGCCAGCGGCCGCTTGGTCGGGCCGTCGGCGGCGATGTTCCACTCGGCCGCGAGGCCTGCGCCGACTGCGACGAAGGTCGGCTCGCCGCCCATCGTCAGCCGCGCGTCCCCGGCCTGGAGCTCGGCGTCGACGGCGTGTCCGAGCGCGTCGATCCGGTCCCACTGCTCGGGTGTGTACGGGAGCGTGACCCGCGGCTGCTCGGCGAAGCGGACCACCGAGTTGGAGAACTCGAACTCCGTCTCCGCGCGTTCGCGGTTGCCCTCGATCGGCGCCGCCGCCGCCGGGGTCGACGTGCACGCGAGCGGGATGTGACCCTCGCCGGCCAGCAGGCCGGAGGTCGGGTCGAGGCCGATCCAGCCGGCCCCGGGGACGTACGCCTCGGCCCAGGCGTGGAGGTCGGTCGAGTCGGTGCTCGGCCCGGTAGCCGACGGGTTGTCGGCGGCGAGCTGGACGAGGTAGCCGGACGCGAACCGTGCGGCGATCCCGAGGCGGCGGAGGATCGCGACGAGCAGCCACGAGCTGTCGCGGCACGAGCCGACGCCGAGCTCGAGCGTTTCGTCGGGCGTCTGGACGCCGTGCTCCATGCGGACCGAGTAGTCGACGTCGTCGCGGACCCGGCGGTTGAGCGCGACGAGGAAGTCGATCAGCGGCGTCGGCGTCCGCAGGATCCCAGCGACCCACCGCTCGATGACCGGGCCGTCGTTGGTCGCCGCGAGATACGGGGCGAGGTCCTGGGCGAGGCCGTCGTCGTAGTCGAACGGCCACTTGCGGGCGGCCTCGTCGATGAAGAAGTCGAACGGGTTGATCACCGTCATGTCGGCGACCAGGTCGACGGTCACCGCGAGCGTTGCGGTCGGCTCGGGGAAGACGCACCGGGCGAGGTGGTTTCCCGAGGGATCCTGCTGCCAGTTGACGAAGTGACCGTCGGGTTTGACGGTCAGTGAGTAGGCGAGGATCGGCGTTCGGCAGTGGGGCGCCGGCCGGAGTCGGACCACGTGGGGACCGAGCCGGATGGGGCGGTCGTACCGATAGACCGTCCGGTGCTCAATCGCGATACGGATGCGCGCGAGATTACCGACCACGCCGCGTACCGACGGTCCACAGCCTCAGGCCATCCTGGATGGCCGCCCCTGACGACCTGGAGGCGCCGGACTGGATACCGATGGTCCACCGGCCTCGGCCCGTTGGCCAAGGACAACCGGGCGGGATCGGCGTACATTCGAGAAGTGAACGGCGTACTCCCTCAGATCGTGGCATTCGGCGGTGGAGGGTTCTCGATGGAGGCCGGAAATCCGCTCCTCGACGACTACGTCCTCGCCCTGCCGAACAAGGCCCGCCCGAAGATCTGCTTCCTGGCGTCGGCGAGCGGCGACGCCGACCACTACATCGTCCGCTTCTACCGGGCCTTCGACGCCGGCCGGTGCGAGCCGAGCCACGTGTCGCTGTTTCGCCGGGAGGCCGGCGCCCCCGATCTGCGGACGCATCTGCTCGAGCAGGACATCATCTACGTCGGCGGCGGCAGCGTGATCAGCCTGCTCGGCGTCTGGCGGGCCCACGGACTCGACGTCGTGCTGCGCGAGGCCTGGCTGAAGGGGATCCTCCTCTGCGGCGTCAGCGCCGGCTCGCTCTGCTGGTTTCGCGAGGCCGTGACCGCCTTCCACGGGGAGCCCCAGCGGGTCGAGGGGCTCGACTTCCTGCCGTGGAGCAACACCGTCCACTACGACGGCGAGCAGGCTCGCGACCGCAGCTACCGGCGGTTCCTGGTCGACGGCCTGTGCCCGGGCTACGCCGCCGAGGACGGCGCGGCCCTCCATTTCGTCGGCGAGCGGCTCGTCCGCGCGGTCAGCTCGCGGCCGCATGCCCGGGCCTACAGGATGCGGTGCGTCCAGGGGCGGGTCGTCAAGTCGGCGATCCGGACGCGCTACCTCGCGGACGCCGACCTTCCCCTCCTGCCGTCGGGCGCCGGCGGGGCTGGCCGCCGCCTGCGCGTCGCACCCGACTCCGGTCGGGCCGAGGTCTGCCCGCCGACCGCGATCGCGGCGGGTGCGCGAAGTTGACGTCGAAGCCGCGGACTCGTCGGATCGTGGCGATCGGCGGGGGAGGGTTCGGGTCGACAGGGCGAGACCACGCCCTCGACGCCTACATAGCCGAGCTGGCGGGGCCCGACCGGCCGCAGATCTGCCTGCTGCCGACGGCGAGCGGCGACCCCAAGGAGCAGATCACCCGCTTCAACGGGACCTTCCGCCGGCTCGGATGCTCCCCGTCGCACCTCGCCCTGTTCCGTCTGGGTGACCAGCCGGAGGTCGAGGTGCGCGAGCACCTGCTCGCGCAGGATGCGATCTACGTCGGCGGCGGGAGCCTCGCCAACCTGCTGGCGATCTGGCGGACCCACGGGCTCGACGAGGTCCTCCGCGAGGCGTGGGAAGCCGGGATCCTGCTGTGCGGGGTCAGCGCCGGGTCGATGTGCTGGTTCCAGGCCGGCATCACCCGGTCGCACGGCGAGCCGCGCCCGACTGCGGGTCTCGGCTTTCTCGAGGGGAGCAACTGCGTCCACTATGCCAACGACACGGCCCGGCGTCCGGCCTACCACGAGGCGATGCGCGGCGGCACGCTGCCCGGCGGCTGGGGGGTCCCCGACGGGACCGCGCTGGTGTTCGAGGGAACCAGGCTGGTCGAGGCAGTCACGGCCCGTCCTGGGTGCGACGCCTACCGGGTCGACCTGGTCGACGGCGAGGTCGTCGAGACGGTATGTCGGGCACGGGTCCTCGAGGACCGCGACCCCGAGCACCTCGAGCCCGATCCGGCGCTCGCCGAGTTCCGCGCCCAGCGCCGCCGGGCGAGCGATCTGGCCGGCGGATCGCGCGTGGCAGTCTGGCGGCACGCGAGCGCCGAGGCCGCCGAGGTCAGGAGGGCGGGACGCGGCTAGGGGGAGGTGAATCCCGGGACGAGGCGACTCTGCGCGTCGATCGTGATCGTCGCGCTCGCGCCCGTCAGCTTCAGATCGAGCGTCTCACGGCCGTGGGCGATGAATCCCGTCCCGGAGACGGTCCCAGTCGCCACGGCGTGTCCGAGCGGCGCGATCGTCCCCGACGCCCTGATCGCGTAGCTCGCGCCGACATCCGGGATCCGCGGGCCGTTGAGCGAGAAGGTCCCCCTCAGCCGGCCGGACACCTCGACGCATCGGTGACCCTTCGGGCATGTCCGCGGTCTGATCGTCAGCGTGGCCGGCAGCGGGCCGCCGGCGAACTGGATCGTGATCGCGACCGACCCGCGCTCGCCGTGGAGGGACCCCGTGACCGCGGTGACGCTTCCCGTGAAGGCGTCCTTCGCCGGGGTGCTCGCCCCGGTCGCGGGGAGCGCGCTCGACGGCACGGCGACGGCGAGCGCTCCCGCGGCGACGGCAACGGCGAGCGCCGCCCGACGCGGCCGTCCGGGTCCGGGACCGCCGACCGCGCGAAGGACGTGCGATCCGCTCATCGGTCGGACTCTACGACCTCGGGCGGAGGTCCACCAGGGGCCGGCGGCCGGGTCGGATACGATCGGCCCTCCAAGGCCAGGTGAGCACCGATTCCAGCTGGAGACCAGAGCTTCCCCCACCCCCTTGGGGTGACGGTCACAGATCGCGGTGTCAACGTCGCCGTGTACTCACGCGTCGCCCAGGCGATCCAGTTCTCGACCTTCGACGCAAGCGGCGCCGAGACCCGTCATCCGCTGACGCTCGTCGACGGTGACGTCTGGCACGGTTTCGTCCCCGGCGTGGCGGCCGGCGAGGAGTACGGCCTGCGTGTGGTCGGACCGTACTCGCCGTCGACGGGCGCACGGTGCAACCCGAACAAGCTGCTGCTCGACCCGTACGGCCGGTCGGTGACCGGCAACCTGGTCTGGAAGCCGTCGTGGAACGGCGCCGTCAGCGCGGTCTCGGACACCCCTGACCAGACCGACTCGGCGCCCGACGCACCGAGGTCGGTCGTCGTCGCGAGCAGCTTCGACTGGGGCGGCGATCTGCCGCTCGGCCGTGCCCTGACCGACAGCGTGATCTACGAGCTGCATGTCAAGGGTTTCACGGCGACCCATCCCGACGTGCCGGCCGCCGACCGCGGGACCTACGCCGGACTGGCCGATCCGGCGGTGATCGCTTACCTCCAGGGGCTCGGCGTCACCGCGGTCGAGCTGCTGCCGGTCCACCAGTCGCTGACCAACGGCGTGCTCTCGGGCGGTGGGCTCACCAACTACTGGGGATACGACACGATCGGGTTCTTCGCGCTGCACGGCGCCTACTCGTCGGCCCGCCGGGCGGGCGGTCAGCCGGGGAGTGAGATCGACGAGTTCAAGGCGATGGTCAAGGCCCTCCACGCCGCCGGGATCGAGGTCCTGCTCGACGTCGTCTTCAACCACACGGCCGAGGGCAGCGAGCTCGGACCGACGCTGTCCTTCCGGGGCATCGACAACGCCGCCTACTACCAGCTCGTTCCGGGTCAGCCGCAGGCGTACGACAACCTGACGGGCTGCGGCAACACGATCGCCGCCGCGAGTCCTCCGGTCCGGCGGCTGATCCTCGACTCGCTGCGCTACTGGGTACAGGAGATGCACGTCGACGGCTTCCGCTTCGACCTCGGCGCCGTGCTCGGCTCAGACCAGCCGGGGAGCGCGGCCGACGCCGACCCGGGATGGGATCCGAACGCCGCGTTCTTCGACCTCGTCCTCCAGGATCCGACGCTCGCCGCCTCCAAGCTGATCGCCGAGCCGTGGACGGCGGCCGGCGACGAGCAGGGGCAGTTCCCGCCGCGGTGGTCGGAGTGGAACGGCCAGTACCGGGACACGATCCGCGACTTCTGGCGCGACGCGCCCGGCGGTCCCCGGTGGGCTGGGGCGCGGATCGCCGGGAGTCCCGACATGTACGCGTCGAACGCTCCCCGCTACGGGATGCGAAAGCAGCCCGGCGTGAGCATCAACTTCCTGACCTGCCACGACGGGTTCACGCTCAACGACGTGGTCTCCTATGACGCCAAGCGCAACGACGCCAACCAGCAGCACAACACCGACGGGACCGACGACAACCGGTCCTGGAACTGCGGGGCCGGCCCCGGCGACGACGGACCTACCTCCGACGCCGGGATCGCCGCCCTGCGCCGTCGCCAGCAGCGCAACCTGCTGGCGACGCTGCTCGTCTCGCGCGGCGTGCCGATGGTGCTGGCCGGCGACGAGCGCGGCCGCACGCAGCAGGGCAACAACAACGCCTACTGCCAGGACAACGCGATCAGCTGGCTCGACTGGAGCGCTGACGAGTCGGCCGAGAGCCTGACGAGCGTCGCGCGCAGCCTGATCAGGCTGCGCACCCAAACACCGGCGCTGCGGGCGGCCCGCTTCCCGGATCTCGGCCAGGCCGAGCCGAGCGCGCCGGTGCCGGACACCGGCCTGGTCTGGTTCGATCCGAACGGGGCGCCGGTCGCCGGCGGGGACTGGGACAACCCCGGGGGCCACAGCTTCGCCGTCGTCTTCCCCGACGTCCCACCGGCCCTGTCCGCCCTGGTGATGGTCAACGCCTTCTGGGGGCCGGTCGCCTTCACCGTGCCGAGCCCACCGTCCGGCGGGTGGACGGTCGCGATCGACACGACGCAGGAGGACGGGGCGCCGGCGGCTGCGGGGCCGCTCGCGGCCGGCGCCGTGGTCACGGTCGGTCCCCGGTCGGTCGTGATCGCGACGGGGTGAGGCTCGGCCGTGGGCACCGGCGCGAGCAGATCCCGCTCGCCAGTCGGATCACGTTCGCCTGCGACACCTACCACGATGGTCAGCTCGCGCCCCTACCGCGACGCCATGGATGCGCCGGCCGATGGCTGACTGGCCGACGATCGCGTCGCTGGCGACCGCCGGTGGCACGCTCGTGCTCGCACTGGCGACCTTCTCGTCGGTGCGCTCGGCGCAGCGGGCGACGCAGACCGCCGAGCGCTCGACCCAGATCGCAGAGCGGGCGCTGCTGATCGGTCTGCGGCCGGTGCTTGTTCCCTCGCGCGCGACCGACACGCCCGAAGCGGTCCGCTTCGGCGACGGGCGGGTGGTCAGCGTCGCCGGCGGGATGGCGGCGGTCGAGCGCGACGGCGAGCGCTACTACCTGCTGATCGGGCTGCGCAACGTCGGGACCGGCCTGGCGGTGCTGCAATCGTGGCACATCACCGCCGTCGACCCGCGGACCAACCCCGACCACGTGGAGCCGGCCGAGTTCCGGCCGCAGTCGCGTGATCTGTACGTGCCGGCCGGCGACACCGGCTTCTGGCAGGGGGCGGTGCGCGATGCCGATGATGCCTTCCGGGAGGGCCTCGACCGGGCTTTCGTCGACGGCGAGGTCGTGACGATCGACCTGCTCTACGGTGACCACGAGGGCGGCCAGCGCACGATCAGCCGGTTCGTCGTGACGCGCGAGGAGGACGGCCAGTGGCGCTGCGGGGTGGTCCGCCACTGGGTGCTCGAAGGGGTCGACCCGCGGGCGCGATAGGGCGAGCCTGGCGAAGCGAGAGGCAATCCGTGCTGACCACGTCGCCTCGCTCGTGCCGCTCGGATCACGCCGGCTTGTGTGACCTATCACACAACCCCGGCGGTCCGGCTGCAAGACTCGCTTCCCGCGCGTCCAACTCGACGCCCAGCGGGGTCCGCGATCGGTTTACATACGGTCTGGCGAAAATGGCGACGGGTCGCCGGAATACGGTGTGATCGCGCAGTACTACGGGAGCCGCCCGTGGCCCGGAGTGCCCCCGGTGCACTAGAAACGCGGCCGCCGCCGCTGCGCCCATGGAGGCAACCGGTGACATGGGCGACGGGATCCGGAGCGGCTGCGGAGGGTGGCCACCGATCCGTCGGATAGCTTGCCGGCTCGCGTCGCGACGTCCCGTCGGGCGCGGGGCAATCCAACTCGTGCTGAGGAGCGACGAATGACGGCTGTCGTAATCGGAGGTACCGCCGGGCTCGGGCTCGAGGTCGCGCGCCGGCTGAGTTCGCTTGGCGAGGAGGTCGTCGTTGGCGGGCGCGACCGCGAGCGGGGGGCGCGGGCGGTCGCGGAACTCGGTACTCGTACGTCGTACGTGGGCGTCGATCTCGCCGACCCGGCGTCGATCGCGCCGGCACTCGAATCGGTCGAGCGGGTCGATCGTCTCGTGATCTCGGCGATCGAGCGCGATCTCAACAGCATCCAGACCTACGACGTCCGGCGCGCGGTGCATCTCGTGACCCTCAAGCTGGTCGGCTACGCAGAGGCGGTCCACGCGCTGTCCTCGCGCTTCGCGGCGGACGCGTCGATCGTGCTGTTCGGCGGCGTCGCGTTCGAGCGTCCGTATCCGGGCTCGACGACCGTCACGACCGTCAACGGCGGCGTCAGCGGATTGACGAGGACGCTGGCGGTGGAGCTGGCTCCGATCCGCGTCAATGCGGTCCACCCGGGCGTCATCGGCGACAGCCCGGCCGTGCTGAGCGGCTGGACCGATGCCGCCCGGAACGCGGTCAGCGCCCGCACGCCGATCGGCCGGCTGGTGGTCATGGACGAGATCGTCGATGCGGTCGTGTTCCTGCTGCGCAACACCGGCGTCAACGGCGTGAACCTCACGGTCGACGGCGGCTGGCTCAATCGCTAGCAGCCCGCGCCGCTCGCGGTTCAGCCCCAGCCGGTGGCGAGGTTCACGCGCAGCTGCGTGGTTATGGTGTTGCCGCCTGCGTAGCGAACGCGCAGGCGCACCAGCGGAGGCTCCGGGAACCTGGTCCCGAACCAGCCATCGCGGCCGTTGTCGGGGCTGACGTGGAGGTTGCTCACGATCCCGGCCGGCCGGAGGAATCCCGAGAACGCGGTTCGTGGGCCGCGCGGCGCATGCCCGGGCGCCCAGGTCCGATAGTCGAGGTCCAGGGGTCGTCCGGCGATCGTCGCCGTGACCGAATAGGCAGGGCGCCGCAGCAGGACGGCGAGGCCGACGCGGTCGCAGGCGATCGAGTTGGCAACCGGGCAGGAGACGCCCATATACGGGGCCTTGGCAAGGACGGCCGCGGCCGGGCTGAGCGGCACCGGTTGGATGGCCGCTGGCCCTGAACCGAACCTCGCGGGACCGTCTCTGCTCGCGACGACGACGACGACTACGGCGGCGGCGGCGGCGACCACGACCATGATGGCAGTGGCGCGCCGGCGCCTGCGGTGTTGACGGCGCCGGGCCGCCTCGATGAGCCCAGTCGCGAGCGTTCGCAGACCCCAGCCGAGGACGGGAACCTCCAGCACGGGAACCGGATCGCCGAGCGCCATTGGCGCTACTATGACTAGCTTCAGCATGCCTGTCAAGGCAGGTCGGGGTCGCGTCAGGCCGCCGGGTGACCGCTGTGGCGAACGCTCCCTGCCACGCCTCCTCGGCGATGTCGATGTCCCCAAGCCGCGGGCCGCCACCGCCGTCGCCCGCCCACACGGCCGCGAAGGACACATTCGATCTCCGAACGCGTAACCGGCGCCACGGTTCGGTCAGTCCTCGAGCTCGCCTTGGATCGTTCATCGCGTCCCGACGGACGATGCCAGGGCGGCCCGGCTTGGGAGCACTGTGCGGCAACGGTGAACTGGGATCTGCGACACCGGAAGTCATCGCTGGTGATCCGGCTCGCGCTGGCCGTCTGGATCACCGTCGTCGTCGTGCTCCGCGCGACGGGCCGTTGGTGGGGCGTGGTGTTCGTCGTCCCCCTGGTGCTTGACTTGTACCTGCTCCGCCGGATCCTGGCGGCCGGCTCAGGCCGGTAGCGCGGCCTCAGGAATTCGGGGCCCTCAAAGGCTGCGGGGCTGGTTGCCAGAAGCAGGCGCCAGGTTCGCAGGTGCGGCACACCTGCAAAGGACGGCGCGTCAACCAACGCCCGTGGTCCTGTCCACGCCGTGGACGATCTCGACCGACCCGCCCGGGAGCGTCCGCTGGCTCTCGAACGTCAGCCCCGTCTGCGGGCGGGGTCCGCCTCGAGCGAGGTGAACCTCTCCGGCCTCGATGCCGACCGTACGCCCGTCTGCGTCCCGCACCAGGAGTCGTCCCTGCGCGTCGATGCCCTCGGCAAGACCCCGGCCTGCGGGCCACGCGACCTCCCGACCGCGGAGGGCATCCCTGTCGCTCCACGCCTCGAGGATCGCGGCCTCCGGCGCCGTGAGCCACCGCGCGAGGCCGGCGAGTACGTCGGCGAGCACCGTCTCGACCTCCGCGGCCGGCCGCTCCAGCGACCCCGCTCGGGCCCGCAGCTCGGCCGGCAAGTGCTCCGCGCGGACGGCCACGTTGAGCCCGATCCCCAGGACCGCCCATTCCTCCTGTGGGCGGCTCTCGACGAGGATGCCGGCGACCTTCCGCCCGTCGGCGAGCAGGACGTCGTTCGGCCACTTGATCGCGGCATCCCGGCCGACGGCCTCGGCGACCGCGACGCCGGCCGCCAACGTGACGAGCGGACCGGGCTGGCGTAGCACCAGGCTCATCAGGAGCGCGCGGCCCGCCGGAGCGATCCAGACCCGGCCCTGACGGCCCCGTCCCGCCGTCTGTTCGCCGGCCGTGACGAGCGTTCCGTGCGGCGCGCCGGCCTGCGCCAGCTCCCGCGCCCGGTCGTTCGTCGACGTCGTCGACCGGTGGTGGACCCGCGGAAGGCCGACGCAATCTTCGACCGCGGCCCTCGCCGGCAGGCTCACGCGGTCACCCGGGGCGATCCCAGCGGCTGCCTCATGCGATCCGCAGGCGCAGCTCGGCGTCCCGTCCGATCCCCAGCCGGTCGGCCGCCGACCCGTGGTTGACGGCGACCGCCAGTTGCGCCTGGGCGTCCTCGTAGACCAGCAGCGAGTCCTTCCGGGCGTCGGCGAAGGCCGCGCAGAAGTTCGCGGTCGCGTTCACCCCGTCGACCGACAGCTCGACCGCCATCCCCAGCTTGAGGCCGAAGTCGACGATCTGCGCGTGATCGACGTTGAGCTCGACGTTCCCGAACTGGTCGATCGTGAGGACCTGGGCGACCAGCCTGTCGCCGTCGATCCGCGGGCGTTGGACGTCGATCGTCTTCAGTTTCGCCGGGTCGAACGGCTGGCCCGTCTCCTCCAGCTTCGCGCCGCTCGCCAGGGCGGCTGCGACCGGCGAGAAGATGTCCCGACCGTGGAAGGTCGCGCAGACCGGGTCGAGCCGGTACGGCGAGTCGCCGATGTCGATCGCCTCGACCACGCCGCCGAGGCGGGCCGCCGCGAGTGCGAGCAGACCGTTGTCGGGCCCCACGAGGAGGTGGTTGCGGGCCGCCGTGCGCACGGCGACCGCCCGCCGGGCCGGCCGACCGACATCCGGGTCGACGACCGCGAGGTGCACGCCCGGGGGCATGTACGGGACCGCTCCCCGCAGCGCGACCGCCCCCGCCCGGATGTCGTGGCGCCGGATCCCGTGGGTGATGTCGATCACCTTGGCCTGGGGACACCACGTCGCGAGCACGCCGTGGCACACGCCGACGAACTCGTCGGTGTACCCGTAGTCCGAGAGGAACGTGATTACGCTCAGGCAGCCAACGCTACAACGTCGGCCTCGCTGCTATCCGGCGAGCCCCAGCGCGTCAGCCTGGATTGCCGCCACCAGGCCGCCGATGTCATGGACCTCGGCCTCGACATCCGGCTCGACCCCGTGGTCCCGAAGCGTCCGACTCGTCACCGGGCCGATCGACGCGACTCGCGTCTGCGGGCCGATCTCCCCCGACTCGAGGTAGAAGCGAACCGTCGACGACGACGTGAACGTGATGTAGTCGGCCGCCCGCGCCGCCGCCAGATGCTCGGCCGGGAGCGGCTTTGCCACGGTGTCATAGAGCGCGAGCACCTCGACCTCGACACCCCGGGCCGTGAGTGCGTCCGGCAGGACGTCGCGGGCCTGGGCCGCCCGTGCGATCAGCGCCCTGCGCAGCATGTAGCCCTCGAGCGACTGGGCGAGCGACTCGGCGACGAACCGCTCGGGGACGACGTCCGCGAGGATGCCGTGCTCGGCCAGCGCCCGAGCCGTCCCCGGGCCGATCGCCGCGACCGTCGCCGCGGCCATCACGCGGGCGTCCTCGCCCCGCTGCGCCAGCCGGTCGAAGAGGATGCCGACGCCGTTCGGGCTGGTCAGGCAGATCAGGTCGAAGTCGCGCAGCTGCGGCAGCTCGACCTCCCGCGCGACGATCCGGATCGTCGGCGTCTCGAGGACCTCCGCCCCCAGGGCCCGCAGCCTCCCCGCAAGGTCGCTCGACTGGGCCCGCGCCCGCGTGACCGCGATGCTCTGACCGGCGAGCGGCCGCGGCGCCGGGTCGACCCAGCCGAGCTCGAGGCCGAGTGCGGCGACCCCGCCGACGACCGTGATCGCCGGTGCCCTGATCTTCGCCTCGGCCGCCCGCATCGCGATCGTCTCGAGCGTCCCGTGGACGACCCGCTGCTCGGGCAGCGTCCCCCGCTCGACGATCGCCGCCGCCTCGTCCGACGGCCGGCCGGCTCCGATCAGGCGGGTCGTGATCGTCTCGAGCTGGCGGACCCCCATGTAGAAGATCAGCGTTCCCGGGAATGCGGCCAGCGCCGCCCAGTCGAGCGCGCTCTCCTCCCGCCGGGGATCCTCGTGGGCCGTGATCAGCGCGACGGCGCTCGCGTGGCCCCTGTGGGTCGCCGGGATCCCCGCGTAGGCGGCCGCGGCGATTCCCGAGGTCACGCCCGGGACGATCTCGAAGCCGATTCCCGCCGCGCGCATCGTCTGGGCCTCCTCGCCGCCCCGCCCGAAGACGAACGGGTCGCCGCCCTTCAGCCGGACGACCGACTTCCCCGCGCGGGCCCGCTCGAGGATCAGCGCCTCGATCTCCTCCTGGGGGACGAACGGTCCGCCGCCCTCCTTGCCGACATACCGCAGCTCCGCGTCCGGCCGGGCGCCGGCGAGCGCGGACGACGGGATCAGCCGGTCGTAGAGGATCACGTCGGCTCGGGCGATCAGCTGCACCGACCGCGCAGTCAGGAGGCCCGGATCCCCCGGGCCGGCGCCGACGAAGTAGACCGTCCCCGGCGCGGGACTCCCGGCCGTCCCAGGCGCCGGCGCCACTGCGTCGCTCACCCGAGCAGGTCTCCGGCCCCGGCGCTGACCAGGCGCCCGGCGAGCTCGCGGCCGAGCGCCTCTCCGGCCGCGACGATCGGCTCGGCAGCCGCCGCGCAGAGCTCGTCCCGGATCCAGACCGACCCGTCGGGCAGGCCGACGAACGCCCGCAGCACGAGTCGGCCGTCCGCCCACCTGGCGTTGACCCCGACCGGCGTGTGACACCCGGCGCCGAGCGCGCCGACGACCGCCCGCTCGGTCCAGAGCTCGAGCTCGGCCCGCGGGTCGCGCAGCCCGGCGATCGCCTCGAGCGCCTGCTCGTCACCCGCGCGCGCCTCGAGCGCCAGCGTCCCCTGGCCCGCCGCCGGGACGAGTTCGTCGAGCGGGGTCCCGCCGGGCAGGCCCAGGCGGTGGAGGCCGGCCGCAGCGAGCACGATCGCCTCGAACTCGCCGGCGGCGAGCTTGCGCAGGCGGGTGTCGACGTTCCCGGTGCACGCCAGCACCTCGATGTCGGGCCGCACGGCGAGGACCTGCGCCATCCTCCTCAGGCTGCCCGTGCCGACCCGGGCCCGGGGATCCAGGCCGGCGAGCGATCCGCCGCCGCAGAGGACGTCCCGGGGGTCTTCCCGCGCCGGCGCGCCGATCAGCTGGAGGCCGTCCGGCAGCTCGAAGGGGAGGTCCTTCGCCGAATGGACGGCCAGGTCGATCTCCCCCCGCAGGAGGGCCCCCTCGATGCCGGCGACCCACCTGCTCTTGTCCTCGACCCCGCCGGTCGGCCGGTCGCTGCTGGTCACGAGCTCGACCGGCCGGCTCGCGCCGATCGCCGCGGCGACGGCCCCCGCCTGGGCGAGGGCGAGCGCGCTCGAACGCGTGCCGATCCGAAGCGCTCGCGCCCGGCCGACGCCACCCGGCCGGTCAGGTCCCCGGAGCGGGGAGCGGGTGCTCACGCGGGGTTGCGCGCGAGGGCCAGCACGGTCTCGCGCTGGGGCACAGCCGCATCGTCGGTCGCCTCCGCGTCGCCCGCGCCGAGTGCGAACAGCTCCCGGACGATCCTGACGCCGCCGTGGCTGCGGTCGGGGTCGAGCGCCTTGAGGCGGACCGTCGGCTCGTGGAGCAGCCGGCTCATCACCGCCCGTGTCGCGGCCTCGACCCGGGCCAGGTCACGCGGCGAGGCAGACTCCCAGAGCCCGGCGTTCTCCTCGAGGACCTGGTCGACGATCGCGTTCCCGTGCCGGCGCAGGTCGGCCACGGTCGGGCGTACGTCGAGCTGACCCAGCCACACCGCGAACCGCTGGATCTCCTCCTCGACGATCTGCTCGGCACGGGGGACGTCGCCCTTGCGGTTGGAGATGTTCCGCGCGACGACGGCCTGGAGATCGTCGATGTCGCGGAGCGTGACCCCCGGGATGTCCCCGCACGCCGGATCGATGTCACGGGGGACGGCGATGTCGATCAGCAGGAGAGGCCGGTCGGGCCGGCCCCGCATCACCAGCTCGAGCTCGTCCTGGCCGACGATCGGGAACGGCGAGGAGGTCGACGAGAGGACGATGTCCGCCCGTTCCAGCTGGGCTGGGAGGCGATCGAGCGAGATCACGCTGCCACCGAAGCGTTCTGCTATTGAACGCGCACGGTCGGCGTGGCGGTTGGCGACGAAGATCGTGGACACGCCTCGGTCGGCCAGCGCCTGCGCCGTCAGCTCGCTGGTCTCACCCGCCCCGATGATCACCACGGGTCGTCCGGTGAGGTCGCCGAGCAGGTCGTGGGCGAGCTCGACTGCGGCCGAGGAGATGCTCACGTGGTTGTGGGCGATCTGCGTCTCGGTGCGGACCCGCTTGCCGGTCTGGAGCGCCGCCGTGAACAGCCGGTTGGTCAGTGGGCCGGTCGTCCCGGCTGCCAGAGCCGACTCGTAGGAGCGCTTGACCTGACCCTGGACCTCGTGCTCGCCGACGATCATCGACTCGAGCCCTGACGTGACCCGGTAGAGCTGGCGGGCGGCGTCGCAGTTGCGCGGCGAGTAGATCACCTCGGCCAGCTCGGTCGGCCGGATCCCAGCCCGCTGGGCGAGCAGGGCGAGCACGCGGCTCTCGGCGGCGACCGCGTCGCCGACGACGAGGTAGAACTCAGTCCGGTTGCAGGTCGAGATCGCGACGGCCTCGTTGACCGCGGCATCCTCCGTCGCCGCCCGCAGGAAGCGCTCGGCCTCCGGTCCGTCGAAGGCGACCCGCTCGCGCAGGGCGACCGGTGCCGTCTTGTGGGAGATGCCGAGCGCCAGGAGCTCGCTCATCGCGCGAGGGCCTCGGGCTTCCCCGCCCCGGACTTCGGCGCGCCGCCCGGCGCCGAGGGGGCGCGCGGAGACTGCGACTCGGCCTCGCCGGCCTGCACCTGGGCGCTCCGGTTCTCGCGCTCGGCGATCGCGAGCTCGGTCAGCTCGGACAGCTCGGTCTCGATCCGGCTGAGCTTGCTCGCCATGATCGCGACGTAGACCAGGATCAGGGCGAAGAAGACGAGATACGCGCCGGCGACATAGCTGACCGCCGTATGGAGGGGAATCGCCGGCATCAGACGGGCGCCGCGGTCTCCGCCGCCGCGGGGGCCGCGCTCCGCCGACCGGCCGGGTTCTCGCCCTCGCCGAGCAGACGCTTGAGCCGGCGCAGCTGGGACGAGGCGTGCTTGGAGGTCATCTCGTACTTCCAGAGCGTCACGAACAGGAGCGTCATCCCGAGCATCGACGCGAAGAAGGTCCACTCCATCCGGCCGGGCAGGTTGCCTGCGATGTTGCCGAGGACGCGGGGGTGGGTGTACTGCTGGGCGAGTCGGACGGCCATGAAGTTCAGCGGGACGAAGGCGCCGGCCATGATCGCGAAGACCGACGCGTAGCGGGCTTGGCGCTCGGGGTCCTGGATCGAGAACCGCAGTGGCTGGTAGGTGCAGTAGAGCAGGAAGATGATCAGGAACGAGACCAGCGTCGGCTCGTTCCAGACCCACCAGTGGCCCCACGACACGCGAGCCCAGATCGATCCGGTCAAGAGGACGCCGACGCCGAGGATGATCGACAGGTGGATCGCCACGTAGGACCGCATGTCCCAGCGCGAGTCGCGTGTCCGCAGGTGCATCGCGGCCATCACTCCGCCGGCGACGAAGCCGCAGAGGGCGATGATCGCCATCGGCACGTGGACGTAGAAGATCTTCTGCGAGAAGCCCTGGTCGGCGTCCTCGGGAGCCCAGAAGAAGACCAGTGCGAAGGCGCCGGTCATGACGAGCGCGGTGGTGATCGAGAGGGCGCGCAACCCCTTGCCGTACATGGCGCTTTCAGTCCTCCAGCAGGAAATCGAATACGGCGTAGGCGAGTAGCCCGAAGACCAGATCATAGAGCCCGAGGATCTCCAACCAGCGCACCGGGACGCTCCCGGGATGCCCGGCGCCGAGCAGCGGCGCGCAGGCCCGGGCCGCGCCGATCACCACGGGGACCAGCAGTGGGAGGGCGAGCAGGGGGCCGAGCAGGTCCCGTGCGCGCGTCCGGACGGCGAGTGCGGCGACCAGCGTCCCGACCGCGGCGATCCCCACGTCGGCCAGCAGGAGGATCCCGACGAGGCGGACGAGGACCCGGCCGAGCGAGGGTTCGAGCAGGAGCAGGCCGAAGGCCGGGACGGCGACGATCTCGAGCACGACGAGGAACCCGAGCAGCGTCAGGAACTTCGCGATCAGCAGCGCGGTCCGGTCGACCGGCGCGAGCAGGAAGCCGTCGAAGCCGCCCTGCTCCTCGTCGGCCACGAAGAGGCGGTTGATCGCGAGGACCGACGAGAAGAGCAGCGTCACCCAGAGGATCCCGCTGGCAAGGTCGCCCGAGACGGAGTCGCGGTTCAGGGCGAAGTGGAAGAGGACGAACGTCGTCACGCTGAACAGGGACATCGCCGGCACCGACTCGAGCGTCCGCAGCTCGACCCGCAGCTCCTTGCGGAGGATCGCTCCGACGGCGGTCGCCGTCGACGGGCCGCGGCGCGGCGTCCTCGCCGGATCCTCCCGAGGAGCGCTCGGGTCCGAGTCGCGTTCACCGGTCATCGGTAGAGCTCGGCGATCGCCGCCGGGTCGACGTCCGCGGCCCATTCGAGCAGCTCGGGCCGTCCGGCTCGCAGACCGAGCACGAGGTCGGCCTCGGCGAGCCCGCCGACCGGATCGTGGCTCGTGACGACGCGGGTCCGGCCGGACGCCCGCCCGATCAGCGGCTCGACCAGTGCGCCGGCCGCCGGGTCGAGATTGGCCCGGGGCTCGTCGAGCAGCAGGAGCTCGGGGTCGTGGAGGACGGCTCGGCAGACGGCCAGGCGTTGGACCATGCCGCGCGAGAGCGATCGCAGCGGCTCGTCGGCCCGCCGCTCCATCCCGACCGCCTCGAGGACCTCGTCGATCCGCGGCTCGTCGACCCGGTGGAGGCTCGCGTGGTAGCGGAGGTTCTCGCGCCCGGTCAGGTCCCGGTAGAGCAGCGGATCGTGACCGAGCAGGCCGATCCGCCCGCGGACCGCCCAGTCCTCGTCGGGCAGCCTGTGCCCGAGCACGCGGAGCGTCCCGTCGTGCGGGCGCAGGAGGCCGGCGAGCACCCGCAGCAGCGTCGACTTGCCGGCGCCGTTGGGGCCGAATACGACGAGCGTGGCTCCGTGGCCGAGGTTGAGCGTGACGTCGGCGAGGGCGATCCGCTCGCCGTAGCGTCGCTCGAGGCCGACGAGCTCGAGTGTGTGCGTCAAACGCGGCCGGGTTGCCCGCCGCCGGAGTGCAGGCCGCGGCTGCCGCCGTCGCTCTGGATCAGAGCGACCGCGTGCGCGAGGATCGGCTCGATGATCGCGAACAGCTGACGAACGGCCCGCGGGCTGCCGGGCAGGTTGATGATCAGCGTGCGGTCGGCGACGCCGGCCAGCTCCCGCGAGAGCATCCCGTGGGGGGTGTGGCGCAGCGACTCGGCCCGCAGGGCCTCGGCGATCCCCGGGACCTCGCGGTCGATCGCCGCGCGGGTCGCGTCCGGGGTGACGTCGTCGCGTGACAGGCCGGTTCCCCCGGTCGTCAGGATCAGGGCGGCCCCGTCGTCTGCGTGGTGGCGCAGGCGATCCTCGATCAGCGCCCGGTCGTCGGGGAGCACCTCCATCACGGCGATCTCGCAGCCCGCCGCCTCGGCCAGCTCTGCCAGCAGGGCGCCGGAGGTGTCCTCGGCCTCGCGGCGGGAGACCGAGGTCGAGACGGTGATCACGACGGTCCGCATGCCGCGAAAGCTAACCGCTGCGCGAGTCTCGAGGGAGGATGGAGCCGGTCGGCGTCCGTCCAGCGGCCTGGGCTGCGCCCGCCGCGCGGCGCGCGGCTCGCCAGTGACGGAGCGCGGCCGGCGTCTTGAGCGCGACTCGAGCCGGCCGGCCGAGGTACGCGAGCGCCAGTCCGAATGGGCCGCGGCGTGCCGCGTGGAAGCGGCGCATCGTCCGGGGCGGCGGGACCAGCACGCGCACGGCGACCCGCACGCGCCGGCGCGTCGGTTGCTGCTCGAGCAGCCACTGGAGAGCGGTGGCTCCCCATGGTCCCGTCCCCGTGCTGAGGCGCCGGCCGACGCTGGCCGAGGGTGCGAGTCCCAGGGTGTCGGCCAGCTCCCTGGCAGCCGGGGAGAGACGGAGCCCGTCGGTGAAGGCGGCGTGCGCGTCGATGCGGGTCGCGAGCGCTGCGGCCTGCACCCATGTCGAGGTGGGCAGGCGGACGATCGCCCGCTCGAGGTCGGCGCGCGGTCCGGGCGCGCCGAGCGCGTGCTGGGCGACGTGCAGCGAGCAGAGCAGCGCAGTGGCGACCGGGTCGAGGATCCTCGTCGACCGTCCGCCGGCCTCCGTCTGCTTACTGTGCCGCCAGAGCTCTGAGAAGACGAGCTCGGCCGGGGCTCGACTGCCGCGCAGCCGCCAGTGCAGGTCGATCGCGGCATGGTCGGACTCACGAGCCCAGTGCTCGGCGTGCAACGGCTCGGGAGCCACGTGCATCGCCGAGTGTCCGAGGTCGCGGTACCCGAGCTCGCGCAGGATCGCCTCGGCGCCCGGCAGGTCGTGCTGCGCGACGAGCAGATCGCTGTCCCCGTAGGTGCGGATCTCCTCTGGCGTGTAGAGCAGGTCCGCGAAGGCGCGCCCCTTCAGCAGCAGACAATCGATCCCTGCCGCCTCGAGGCGGGCGCGAACCTCGGCGCCCTGGGCGTCGACGCGCAGCCGCGCGCCTCGCGCGGCGAGCTGCACGGCTGGCGCGGGCGCCCTGCCGGGGACCATCATCTGAGCGTAACCGACGGGCGGCGCCCCGCCGGGGATTCGAACGCCCGATCGAGCCGCCGGCCTGGAACGCCCGCGCGGTCGTCATCTGATGGCGACCGGTCAGGGGAGCGGCCCGGTCTCGGCGGCGAGGCGGGCGGCGAGCTCGGCGCGCCGCGACACACCGAGTTTCGCGAAGATTCGCGTCACGTAGCGCTCGACGGTCTTCTCGCTGACGAAGATCGCAGCTGCGATCTCGCGGTTGGTGTGTCCGCGGCGGATCAGCACCGCCACCTCTCGCTCTCCGTCGGTCAGCGACTCGAGGCGGTTGCCCTCGCCTGTCGCGGGGCCCCGCCGGCGGGCGGTTCGGCGGCCCAGGCGCCGGAGCGCCCGCTCGGCCTGCGCTTGGTAGCCGGCGGCGCCGACGCGTGCCAGGCCGTCGAGCGCCCCTTCGAGCTCGGCGACGGCCTCCGTCCGGCGACCTGCGCTGACGAGCGCCCGCGCGGCGATGATCCGGCAGCGTCCGGCCTCCACCGGCGCGCCGGCGGCCTGCGCTCGGTCGGCGGCTTGCAGCGCGACCTGGGCGGCGCCGGCCGCGTCCGTGCCGGCGGCGAGCAGTACGGCGGTGCGCGCGCGGTGGGCAAAAGCCGCCTCGACGGCGAGTTGGTCGCCGTGGGTCGCCGCCTGCGCGGCAGCGGCCCAGGTCTCGGCGGCCTGCGGGCGGCCGAGGGCGAGCTCGGCGCGCGTGAGGATCTCGTAGGCGGCCGTGTGCCCGGAGCGTGACGTGCGCAGCTCGTTCCCGCCGCTCATCTCGAGGATGATCTCGCGGGCCCGCCGCGCCTCGCCGAGCTCGATCAGCGGGATCGCGAGGTAGAGCCCGCTCATCCCGGGGATCAGACCGGGGTCGGCTGAGCGTGCCAGGCGGACGCTCTCCTCACCGGCGCGCAGCGCGGCGTCGAGCTCCCCGCGTTGGGTCGCGAGCAGCGCAGAGAGGCCGACGGCGACCGACAGGAACAGGTTGGGGGCGAGGCGTCCGGTTTCGATCGCCGCCGTCAGCACCTCCTCGGCGTCGTCGAGTCGTCCCGTGCGGATCAGCGACCACGCCTGGGCGGTCATCGTGACCAGCAGCGCCGCGCCCTGGCCGGTCGCGCGGGAGACGTCGATGACGCGCTGGCAGTGCGCGACGGCCCGGTCGTGGCGCTCGAGCACGGACTCCGTCCAGCCGACCCAGAGCCCGATGTCCAGACGCCCGGCGAGGTCCTCGTCGCTGAGGTCGTCAAGCTGCCGGCCGGCTCGGTCGATCGTCTCGCCGGCCGGGAGGCCGAGGAAGTAGCGCGCGAGCGCCAGCTGGCCGGTGGCGGCGACCTCGAGCGCCGGGAGGCGGAGCCTCGTCGCGCCGTCGAGTGCCTGCTGCGCCCAGTCGAGCATCTCCTGGCAGCGGTTCTCGTAGCCGGCGCCGGCGGCGAGCTCGATCTTGAGCAGGACGGCGTCGAGGGATCCGCCCGCCGCGAGGCGATGCGCCGCCGAGAGCCTGGCGTGGGCGTCTCGATGGCGGCCGAGGAGGTGCTCGACGCCGGCGCAGTAGGCAACCGCGCCGACTCGTTCGGGGTGGTCGTCGGGCAGCAGCTCGAGTACTTCACACAGCGCCGCCCTGCTCTCCTCGAGCTGGCCATCGGCACCGAGCGCGGTCGCCATCGCGATCAGCAACTCCACGCTACGGCCGTGCGCCGCTGCCCCGCGCGGCAGCAGGCTCAGCGCCGCCGCGTACCAGCGCGCGGCGAGCGCCGGCGCCCGCGGAGCGCTCGCCGCACCGGCCTCGACGAGAACCCCCACCGCGGCGAGGTCGCCGCGCCTGGCCGAGCGCTCGACGTGCGGCGCCTGCGTGAGCGCTCCCGCGTCCGAGGCGGCCAGGAACGCCGCCGCGCGGGCATGCGCGCGGACCCGCCAGCCGTTGGCGGCGAGCTGGTAGACGATCGAGCGGACGATCGGATGGCGGAACGCGAACTGCTCGACCACGGACACCGGGTGGACGAGCCCGAACCGCAGGAGCTCGCCGATCGCCTCCGGCACGTCGGCGTCGCCGACACCGGCCGCTCGCGCGGCGAGCCGCAGGTCGAAGGGATCGCCGGTGACCGCGGCTCCCCCGAGCAGGGCCAGCGCCTGCGCAGAGAGCGCCGAGAGCTCGCTCGACAAGGCTGCGCGCACGGCCTCCGGAACCGGCGTCCCGATCTCGACGCGGCCGGCGGCACCTCGCCCTGCCAGTGCGTCGCCGCGGGCGAGCTGGAGCAGGAAGAACGGATTGCCCCCGCTCTCGCGATAGAGCCGCTCTGCGACCGAGCGCGGGATCGCCGGCCCGAGCAGATCTCGGGCGGCGGCCGGACTCAGCGCGGCGAGGTCAAGGCGCCGGGATCCCGGGTCGCGCAGCGCCGCAGTCAGCGCGACGCTCAGCCGGTGGGGGACCTGGGCCGGGCGCAGGCCCACGGCAAGCAGGACGGGGCCGCGGCAGGGGTGGGCGAGGAGGTAGGAGAGGAGCTCGAGCGATCCGGGATCGGCCCACTGCACGTCGTCGATCGCGAGCACGACCGGCGCCTGCGCGGCGATCGCCGAGCAGAGCAGTCGCACCGCCCGGTATGAGCGATGACGCTCCTGTTGGAGCTCGGGCGCCCGCCGCACCGACAGCCCATCGAACGCGGCGAGGACGACCGACAGCTCTGCCTCGAGGCCCCCACCGAGCGCCTCGCGGCGCTCGCGCGGGAGCCCGACGAGCCAGTCGTCGAAAGCCTCGCAGATCACCCCGAACGGGTGGCCGGTCTCGAGCTCGGCCGCGCGACCCGAGAGCGCGACATGACCCCGCGAGCGAGCCTCGCCGAGCAGCTCCCGCAGCAGGCGGCTCTTGCCGATCCCCGGCTCGCCCGCAACCTCGAGCACAAGGCCGCCGCTCCCGGCATCCAGCTCGTCGAGGAGGTCGCCGAGCACCCGGACCTCCGCCTCGCGCCCCGCCAGCGGCGGTTCGGTCGCGAGGCCCGTCATGGAGCAGGTATACATGAAAGTTGAGGGATTCCCCCCCTTGGCGGAGGTTGATGTCGTGTCTAGCATCCGCGTACATGCGGGCCCTGTGCGTCGCGCATGCAGACACGGAGAGTCGCGATCGGGAGTTGGGAGAGGGGTGTCGCGGCGGGTCCGATCGATCTCCTGCTGAGTTCTTGGCGTCGGCTTCGAGAGGACGGTGTTGATGGGGCGGCCGCGCCGTAGGACCAGTTCGGGGACCGCGAAGCGTGGCGCTCTCGCGGCGTTGGGCGGTGGTCGCCGGCTGTCGGCGTCGATCGGGCGCGGCCGGCTTGTGGCTTTGGGCGTGCTGGTCGGATCGCACGCGCCCGCTGTGGCCTGCGCGGGTCCGGCTACGCAGCGGTTCACGACCGCAGGCCGTCGCGGCACGGTCGTCGCGGGAAGCCTGAGGTGGTGGTTCGCGCGTCGCGCGCGTGTGTTCGGTCCGCGGCTCGCGCTGGCGATGCTCGCCCTCGCCGCCGTGGTTGTCCTCGGGCGGGAGGGGTCGGTGGATGCCCCGCGTGCCGCGGCGCCTGCGGCGGCGCACAGCGCGGCGCGTGACTTGACGGGTGCGGCGGCGCTCACGCGGTTGCGTGCTCTGCCGCTCGCCGCCCAGGCGGCGATCTCGGGTTCGCTGGGCGAGAGCGGCGCGGCGTTCGCGGCGTCGCGGGTGCCGGGCGGGTTCGCGCTGCGCGGCGGGGGTCTGTCGGCGAGCGTCGCGGGGTCGGGTGCGTTGATCACGGCGGCCGGGGGTTTGCTGTCGCTTGACTTGGCCGGCGTGGGCCGTGGCAGCGCGCTGCGCCCGGTGGCGGTCACCGGCCGCTCCGCGCGCGGCAACCGCGTCACGCTGGCCGCCGCGGGCGGGGTGCGTGAGTGGTTCGCTGGGGGTCCGCTCGGTGTGGAGCAGGGCTTCACGCTCACCCGTCGGCCGGTCGGGGCGGGGGGCGACGTCGTTGTCGAGATGCGCACGGGCGGCTCGCTGCGACCGCGCGGGGCGGGTTCGCAGGCGGAGTTCGTCGACGCGCACGGCGCGGCGGTCGCGCGCTACGGCGGGCTGTCGGTGCTCGACGCGCGCGGCCGGCGGCTTGCGGCGCGGATCGCCGTGAGCGGCCGGCGGCTGTCGCTGATCGTCGCCGACGCCAACGCCGTGTATCCGCTGCGGATCGACCCGCTCGTCGAGCAGACGAAGATCGTCGCCGGGGACGAGAGTCGACCGTCGAGCGGATTCGGCAGCAGCCTGGCGATCTCGCAGGACGGCACGACCGCGCTGATCGGCAGCCCGGGCGACAACTCGAGTACGGGGGCGGTGTCGGTGTTCGTGCGGTCCGGATCGACGTGGACCGAGCAGACAAGGATCCCGGCGCCGAGCAACGACCTGCGCGGATCCCCGTCTTTTGGGCACAGCGTGGCGTTGTCGGCGGATGGGAGCACCGCGCTGATCGGTGGGCCCAGCGACAACGGGGGAGCGGGCGCGGCGTGGGTGTTCACGCGGTCGGGCACCGTGTGGAGCGAGCAGCAGAAGATCGCGACCCCCACTGACAAGATCGGCGTGCCGGCGTTTGGCTTCAGCGTGGCGTTGTCGGCGGATGGGGGTACGGCGCTGGTCGGCGGCTTCGAGGAGAAGTCGGACGCGGGTGCGGCGTGGGTCTTCACGCGGTCGGGGACGACGTGGACCGAGCAGCAGAAGATCGCGGCCCCCGGCGACGAGACGGGCGGCCAGGCGGCCTTCGGGTGGGCCGTGGCGTTGTCGTCGGATGGGAGCACCGGACTGATCGGGGGCCCCCAGGACAGCGGGGATGCGGGTGCGGCGTGGGTGTTCGCTCGGTCGGGGACGGCGTGGACCGAGCAGCAGAAGATCGCGAAGCCCGGCGACGCGACCGCCAGCCTGCCGGACTTCGGGACGAGCGTGGCGTTGTCGGCGGACGGGAGCACCGCGCTGATCGGTGGCCCCAACGACAGCGGGGGTGCGGCGTGGGTGTTCACGCGGTCGGGGACGGCGTGGGCCGAGCAGCAGAGGATCGCGACCCCCACCGACGAGACCGGCGGCCCGGCGCAGTTCGGGTTCAGCGTGGCGTTGTCGGCGGATGGGAGCAGCGCGCTGATCGGCGGCTCCAACGACACCGGGCTCCCAGGTGCGGCGTGGGTGTTCACGCGGTCGGGGACGACGTGGACCGAGCAGCAGAAGATCTCGGGGCCCGCCGACGAGACCCCCGGCGAGACGCAGTTCGGCCTCAGCGTGGCGTTGTCGGCGGATGGGAGCACCGCGCTGATCGGCGGCCCCGACGATGACTCGTTTGCAGGTGCGGCGTGGGCCTTCACGCGGTCGGGGTCGACTTGGAGCGAGCAGCGGAAGTTCCGCTCGCCCGACGTCCCGGGCAACTCCGCGCAGTTCGGGTTCAGCGTGGCGTTGTCGTCCGATGGGAGCAGCGCGCTGATCGGCGGCCCCAACGATGACTCGTTTGCGGGTGCGGCGTGGGTGTTCACGCGGTCGGGGTCGACATGGGCCGAGCAGCAGAAGATCGCGGCTCCGGCTGACGAGATCGGCGGCCAGTCGGAGTTCGGGTGGAGCGTGGCGTTGTCGTCGGATGGGAGCACCGCACTGATCGGGGGCCCCCAGGACAAGGGGGATGCGGGGGCGGCGTGGGTGTTCACGCGGTCGGGCACGGCGTGGGCCGAGCAGCAGAAGATCGCGTCCGTCGCCGAGGAGATCGGCGACGAGGCGGCGTTCGGGTCGAGCGTGGCGTTGTCCTCAGATGGCAGCACGGCGCTGATCGGCGGCCCCTTCGACAACGTCGATACGGATGCGGGTGCGGCGTGGGTGTTCACGCGGTCGGGCTCGACGTGGACCGAGCAACAGGAGATCGGGGCCCCCGCCGACGAAAGCGGAGGCGAGTCGGAGTTCGGGTGGAGCGTGGCGCTGTCGGCGGACGGGAGCACCGCGCTGATCGGCGGCTTCGACGACAATGCTGACACCGAGGCGGGGGCGGCGTGGGTGTTCACGCGGTCGGGATCCACATGGGCCGAGCAGCAGAAGCTCGCCGCCGGAGACGAGGTCGGCGGAAGCGCGGAGTTCGGGTACAGCGTGGCGTTGTCGGCGGACGGGAGCACAGCGTTGATCGGCGGCCCCTTCGACGACTCCGCCACGGACGCGGGGGCGGCGTGGGTCTTCACGCGGTCCGGGACGGCGTGGTTCGAGCAGCAGAAGCTCGCCGTCGGAGACGAGGTCGGCGGAAGCGCGGAGTTCGGGTACAGCGTGGCGTTGTCGGCGGATGGGAGCACGGCATTGATCGGCGGCCCGTTCGACAACGTCGATACGGGTGCGGGGGCGGCGTGGGTGTTCACGCGGGCGGGGACCGCGTGGTCCGAGCAGCAGAAGATCGTGGCCCCAGGTGACGAGGTCGGCGGTGGCCAATCGGAGTTCGGGGCGAGCGTTGCGTTCTCGGGGGATCGGAGCACCGCCTTGATCGGCGGCCCCGTCGACAGCTTCGCCACGGGTGTGGGGGCGGCGTGGGTGTTCACGACGAGCTCGACGTCGACGAGCGTGGCGTGCTCGGGCGCCGTGGTGAACGGGGTCTCGACGTGTACGGCGACGGTGTCTGGTGGGGGTGGGGGGACGCCGTCTGGGTCGGTGTCGTTCTCATTGGGTTCTGGGAGCGGGTCGTTCGGGTCGTTGTCTTGTTCGCTGGTCGCGTCGGGCACGGAGGGTGTGGCGTCGTGTGGGGTGTCGTTCACGCCGTCGCAGGCGGGCAGTGATCTGGTCTGGGCTGCGTATGGCGGCGACGCGGGTTTCGCGGGCAGCAGCGGGTCGACGACGTTGGTCGTCGCGGCGCCGGTGATCGGGGCGAGTCCGTCGGTGGTGCCGCAGGGCCTGATCACCGATGGGGTGGGT
>DASZKP010000061.1:0-2841 GCA_035553395.1 Solirubrobacteraceae bacterium
TGCGTCGTAACCAAAGCCGACCTGGCCGACCCGACGCGCGTGCTCCAAAGCCTCGATCAGCTCGTCCCGGGCAGCTCGGCGCATGCCGTCTCGGCCGTGACGGGTGATGGGCTCCGAGGGCTCCGCGACGCGCTCGCCCAGCTGATCGCCGCGCCTCCCGTCCGTGTCGCGCCGGCTGCCGCCTCGCTGGCCGGCGACGGTCCGCCGCGTGAGACCGGCGTGATCGACGCGGCGCTCGACTTCGGTCCCAGGCGCGAGCGCGAGCCCGAGCACGGCGCCCGCGTCACCGTGCATCTCCGTGGTGCTCAGGCTCTCGCCCGGCTGGCCCGGCTCGGTGGGCGCTTCTGGCAGGTCCGGCTCGACCCGCCGCTCGCGGCACGGGCCGGCGATCGATTCGTCGTGCGCTCCGTCGAGGCGGGTGACGGGGTCTCGTACACGCTCGGTGGGGGCATCGTGCTCGACCCCGGCGCGCGGCGGCACCCGACCTCCAACGAGGTGATCGTCCGACTCACACGCATCTGGCGGGGACAGGCCCCGTTGCCGCCCGAGGGCCCGCGGTTGCCGCCGCGTGCCCGCTGACGAACCACGCGTGGGCGGCCCGCGGCGGCTCTGGTGCGAATCGCAGATCACCGGCGTCGCTGGCTGCCTCGCCGGGAGTTGATCCAACGACTCGGGATGGCCCAGGCCGACCCCGGCCTGCGCGGTGATCTCGCGGTTCTCGCCGGCGAGAGCACGGACGACCTCGGCCCGATCGGCTGATGGTCGCGGAGCTCGCCCGCGGCCTGCTCGACACGAGCGGCTTCATCGCGAGCGAAACCGGGCGCCAGGTGGATGCCGCCCGACTTCCTCTGGAGGGGGCGATCTCGCCGGTCACGGTCGCCGAACTTCATGTCGGCGTCCTCGTCGCGGGCGCCGCCGACACCCGCGCACGCCGGCTCGCAACGCTGGAGGCGGTCGCGGACATCGAGATCCTTGCGATCGATGCGGCCGTAGCCGCGTCGTGGGCATTGCTGCGCGTCCATCTCGCGCAGGCCGGGCGCCGGCTGAACGTGAACGACCTGTGGATCGCCGCGACCGCGCTCGCCCACCGTGTGCCCGTCATCACCCACGACGATGACTTCGGTCCGGTCGACGGCGTCGCCGGCCTCATCGTGGTCAAGGTGTAGCACCGGTCTCACGGTGGTCGACGCGTAGCACGACGCGAGGAGGACCCGGCGCTGGAGGCCTTTTGTGTGATCAACGTCACACTCAGCTTTCACCTCCCACATTACCTTGTCGTGATATTCGTACACCAGGGGTGAGGGGTGAGCGCCATGGGGAGCTTCACGAGCACAATGCGCGGCGGTGTGTCGCGGGCGCGGCGGAGAATGCGGATCGCCGCATTCGACGTCGACGGGACGCTGCTCGACGGTCAGCTGGGGCGACCGCTGCTCCGGCGAGTGCTCGATGCGGGGATCGTCAGCCGCGACGACTTGGCCCCGATCGGCCGCCATCTCGCGAGCATGGCGCCCGACGGGTTCGAGGACGCCGGTGTGATCGCCGAGACCTACAGGCTCTACGGCCAGACGCTCCGCGGCGTTTCGTGCGATGCGATCGACGCTCTCGTGAACGAGGCCTGGGAAGGGCAGCGCGATGACCTGTTCGGCTTCGTCCGGCCGCTCGTCGCCGACCTCCGGGACGCCGGCTTCGTCCCGATGCTGATCTCCGGCGGCATCCACGAGCTGGTCGGCCTGCTGGCGGCCGACCTCGGGATCGATCGTTACCGAGGGATGCGGCTCGAGCGCGCGGCAGGCGTCTTCACCGGCCGCGTCGCTCCGGCGGCCGGCGCGCCCAAGCACGAGGTTGCACACGCACTCGCCGGCGGGCGTTCGATCCGCTGGTCCCAGTCGGTCGCCGTCGGTGATTCGCTGCCCGACGCGGACCTGCTCGGCAGGGTCGGACATCCCTACGCGTTCGAGCCGACCCCGGCGCTCGCGGCTCGGGCGCGTGAGCACGGCTGGACGATCACCGGGCGCGAGACGGTCCGGCCGCTCGTCCGGGCCCGCCTCGGATTGCGCACGGTCGGATCGGCCTGTGACTCGGTCGGATCGGCGAGCGCCCTCAGCCTTCAGGGCGGGTGAGACGAGTCGCCCGCGTGGGTACGCTCGTAGTGTGTGGCCTGAGCATCTGACCCTGCCGCCAGACTGGCGCCCCCGCGAGGCCGCCCCTACGCCTCCGGCGGTCGAGGTCGCGCTCGCGCCGGACCGGGCGCCCCGGCAATCGCGCACGTCGGTGGACGAGCCGCCCCCGCCGGCGGAATCCGCTCCCGTCGACCTGCCCGCGCGGGCGGAATCCGCTCCCGCCGAGCTGTCGGCGCCAGCGGAATCCGCTGGGGTCGAGTCGCCGGCGATGGCGGAATCCGCTCCCGACGAGCCACCCGCGGCGGCGGAATCCGCTGCCGTCGAGGTGCGGGATGGGGGTCGACCACGGGCGACACGGCCGGCCCGGCGCGCGGCGCAGCTCCTTGTCCTGGCGGGTCTCGCCGGATTGATCGCGGTCGCCTACCTCGCCCCGGAGCAGGCCACGCCGCCGCCGCCTCCACCGAGCGCCGTGGGTACGCCCGGAGTGCCAGACGAGGTCACGGCCGGATCCCCGACGCAGAGCACGGCGCAGGGCACGGGGCAGTCACCGACGGAGACGACGCCGGCGTCGCCCGCGACGCTCGCGGCGACGAGTCGCACGCCGTTCGATGTCGCCGGCGTCCGTTTTGCGGTGTTCGTCGACCCGTCCGAGGCGTGGACGGCGTCAGCCAGGTCGGTTGCGCTCGGGGCCGGCGTACGTTGGGAGCTGATCGCTGTGTGG
>DASZKP010000062.1:0-26809 GCA_035553395.1 Solirubrobacteraceae bacterium
ATCGGCCCGGCGACCCGGCTCGTCGCAGGGGACGTGCTCATGCGCTGAAACCAGCTCGGACCTCGCCGGCGGCGCGTGCCTTCCTCCATCGACCCTGGTTGGCGATGGTCGCGAGCGTACGGAGTCCATGCCGTCGACAGACAGCGTCCCGTGGAGAGGCGGTCTTCATATCCTTTCGGGATGCGCGTCGTCGTCGAGCTCCTCTACTGGGACGGCTGCCCGTCTCATCCGCAGGCACTCGCTGAGCTCCAGGCCGCGCTCTCAGAGCTCGGGCGTGAGGACGTCGAGATCAGGCGCACGGAGGTCGTGACCGAGGAGCAGGCGGCCGGCGGCCGCTTCATCGGGTCGCCGACGTTGCGGATCGACGGCGTCGACCTCGTCCCGCCGCCGGCGGGCGAGCCGACCGGCCTGACGTGTCGCGTGTACCGCCGCCGGGACGGCCGCTACTCGCCGACGCCCGACCCGGCCGACCTGCGCGACGCGCTTCGCCGCATCCTTCCCCGATCCGCCCCCCAGGAGGTCTGAGCATGTCGCTCGCGATCGGCGCCACGGCGCCGCCGTTCACCCTGCCCGACACCGAGTCGACGCCGACCCCGCTGCTCGACGGACCGAGCCCGGCGACGGTCGTCGTCTTCACGTGCAACCACTGTCCCTACGCCCTGGCCTGGCACGATCGCCTCCAGGCCGTGGCTCGCGACTACGCGCCGCGGGGGGTGCGGACGCTCCAGATCAACGCGAACGACGCGTCGCGCTATCCGCGGGACTCGTTCGGCGCGATGGGCGCCCGCGTCAGCGCCGGGGAGTTCGCCGGGCCGTATCTCCACGACGTCGCCCAGGACGTCGCCCGGACATGGGGCGCCGGGGTCACCCCCGAGGTCTACGTGCTCGACGCCGACGGACGCGTCGCGTACCACGGGGCGCCGGACGCAGCCCACGACGACGAGTCGCTGGATGCGGGTTGGCTGCGCCAGGCGCTCGACGCCGTGCTCGACGGTCGGCCGGTCGCACAGGCGCAGACCCGGCCGATCGGCTGCTCGATCAAGTGGGTCGCTTGAGCGGACCTACGCCGGCGCCTGCGCCTCGGCGTCGCGTGGCGCCGGTTCGCTGGGTGCCAGCTGGACGGGTCCGGCCTGGAGCGCGCGCATGCGGACGTCCTTCCAGGAGAGGCCCTCCTTGACGAGCGCCGGCATCCCGATCACCAGGGCGGTGGCGATCTCGACGGCCTGGAGGATGATCCCGTAGGCGAGTGCGTCGGCCGAGCCGACGTGGTACGCGCCGCTGAGGACGGCGACGCACGCGGCCTGGAAGACGCCGACGTTCGACGGGGCGGCGGGGAGGACGGCGGTGACGTTGACGACGAAGAGGACGGCCGCCGCCGCGCCCAGCCCGGCCCGGGAGCTGAGGCCGAGCGCCTGGAGGAGGGCATAGCACGAGAGCCACTGGAGCGCCCACGCGCTCAGCTGCCCGGCCAGCGCGGTCGCGGCGAGGCGAGGACTCGTGAACACGCGCAGGCCGCCGCGGACGCGGGTCAACTCGAGCCGGACCCGGGCGACGACTGCCTGGGCCCAGGCGGAGCCGGACGGCGCCCCGCCGCGGAGGACGATCGGCGTGAGCACGACGGCGACGAGGACGGCAGCCGGGGCGATCGCAGCGACGACGAGGGCGCCGTGGTGGCCGTCGAAGAGGTTGATGCTCGAGAACACGCAGACGCCGAGGATGCCCAGGGCGAGCAGGTTGATCAGCGTCTGGGCGACCATCGTCCCGAGCACGGCCGGCAAGGTCTCGCGGGGGCGGCCGAGCCGGCGGGCGACGATCAGCGATCGTGACGGCTCGCCGAGCCGGGCGGGGAGGGTCGCGCTCATCAGAACCCCGATGAACGTCCCCTGGAGGGCGTCGCGGAGGCGGACGGTCGAGCGCGGGAGGGCGGCGCGGAGGATCGCGTGCCAGGCGACGGCCCGCAGCACGCTGGAGAGTCCCATCAGGCCGAGCGACAGCAGGACCCAGTCGGGGCTGGAGGTCAGGAGGGTGGTGATGATCTGGTGGACGCCGATCCTCCGGAGTGCGAGCCCGGCGACGATCAACCCACCGACGACGAGCGTCGCGAGACCCAGCCGCCGGGCGCCGTTCACGGCCCGGGCCGCCCGCGTCGGCCGGGCGCGCTCGAGGCTGGGCAGACGGCGACGGGCGGGCTGGCGCGGCTTTCCGTCGGCCGGGATCGCGCCGAGCCGGGTTGCGCTCCGCGCGACCGCGCCGATCGGCGCCGGCGCGGTGATCGCGTCCTCGTAGGCGTTGAGCACCTCGGCCGAGACCCGGTCCCACGCGTAGCGGGGGGCGGCTTCGGCCGCGGCGAGCGCCATCGCGTCACGCCGGGCCGGGTCGAGCGCGAGGTCGCGCAGCGATCGGGCCAGGCCGGCTGCGTCACCCCGGCCGACGAGCAGCCCGTCGATCCCGTCGTGGACGACATCGCGGTAGCCGGGGATGTCTGAGGCGATCACGGGCGTCCCGGCAGCGAACGCCTCGGTCAGGACCATGCCGAAGCTCTCGCCGCCGAGCGACGGGGCGACGAGCAGGTCCGCCCGCCGGATGCAGTCGGCCTTGACGGCGTCGGCGACCTTCCCGAGCACGGTGACCCCGCGGGACTCGACAAGCAGGGGATCGACCTCGGCCTGGGTCGCGCCGACGATCGTGAGGGTCACCGGCAGGTGCTCGCGGACCGCCTCGAACGCCCGCAGGAGCACGCCGAGCCCCTTGCGCTCGACCGCGGCACCGACGAAGACGAGGCGGAGCGGGCGGTCGGCGGTCGGCGCGGAGGCGCGATCGAGCGCCGGCGGCTCGCCGAGCTCGACACCGTTGGGGATCACCCGGTAGTGGCCGCCGTAGAAGCGGGCCCCGGTCCAGGCGGCGGCCTCGGACACGGCGATCCGGACATGCAGCCGGTTGAGCCGGCGGCGGGCGCCGATCAGTGTGGCGAAGCCGTTGCTGAGGGGGTTGGTCGAGTAGCAGTGGAACGTCCCGACGAGCGGCCGGTCGGTCGTGCACAGGGCGTCCCAGCCGACGGACGGGGTGACCGGCTCGTGGAGGTGGACGACGTCGTAGCCGCCGTGGCGAAGCTCCCGGCGGAGGGTTTGAACGCAGTCGGTGGTGATCGCGATGTTCGAGACCGCGCCGTTCGCCGGGAAGCCGATCGTCCGACCGAGCGAGCACAGGTAGTCCGGTTGGGGACGGCTCTGGGGCCGGGCGCCGCGGTGCAGGCGAGCCGAGCGGTCGTCGTCGGGGTCATACGGGGCCAGCACGCGGACGTCGTGACCAGACGCGATGAACTGATCGGCCAGCGCCTCGATGTGCCGAGTCACCCCGCCCGGGTAGGTCCACGAGTACGGCGACACCAACGCAATGCGCATCGCTCGTGACAATACCGTGGCCGGCCGACCGTCGAGCGCGGGCGGGCCGCAGCGGCTTGCGTAGACTTCAGGGGGTGCCCGAACGCCAATTCGTCAAGTACACGTTCCTCAAGATCGACCCCGCCTGGCGCCGTCTCGAGGGCGAGACGCGGGCGGCTGACAAGCTGGAGTTCCTGGCGGCATGCGAGGACTTCGCGTCCGACCACCTGCTCCGCGGGTTCTCGACCGTCGGCACGCGGGGCGACTGCGACCTGATGCTGCTGTCCCAGTCGGTCAGCCTCGACCAGATCCACGAGTTCCACGTCGTCCTCGGCCAGACCGGCCTGATGAAGTGGGCGACCACGCCGTACTCGTACCTGGCGATGACCAAGCCGTCGGAATACTCTGACGAGTCGAGGCTCGAGGTCCGCCCGGCCCACGCGAAGTACCTGTTCGTGTACCCGTTCGTGAAGACGCGCGAGTGGTACACCCGCTCCGGGGAGGAGCGCTACAGGATCATGCAGGAGCACATCCGGATCGGGCGGGAGTACCCACAGATCGACCTCAACACGTCGTACTCGTTCGGGCTCGACGATCAGGAGTTCGTCGTCGCCTTCGAGACCGACAAGCCGGCCGACTTCCTCGATCTCGTCCAGCGGCTGCGGACCACCGAGTCGTCGCTGTACACGCGCCGGGACACACCGACCTTCACGTGCATCGCCGCGTCGATCCGCCGGGCGCTGGCCGCGCTCGACGGCGAGGCGGTCGCCGCCGAGGTGCTCGCATGATCGATCCCGACGAGATCCGCGACTTCACGATCATCGGCGCCGGCCCGGTCGGCCTGGCGAGCGCGTTCTGGGCGGGCATGCGCGAGGCCTCGTCACGGATCATCGACTCGCTCCCGGAGATCGGCGGCCAGCTGACGACGCTCTACCCGGAGAAGTGGATCTTCGACGTCCCCGGTCACCAGCGGATCCTCGCGCGGGATCTGGTCGAGGAGCTCCGCCGGCAGGCGGTCGAGCAGTTCGACGTGCCCGTCTCACTCGAGACGACGGCCGAACGGATCTCGTGGGAGGCGGACCCCGAGGACGACGGCAGGCAGATCGTCGTCCTCCACACGACCGAGGGCGAGATGCGATCCCGCGCGGTGATCATCGCCGGCGGCCATGGAGCCTTCGAGCCGAAGAAGCTGCCCGGCTTCGACATGACCCCGTGGGAGGGCCGGGGCGCCCACTACCTGGTCGGCGAGAAGTCGGCCTTCGCCGGCAAGCGGGTCCTGATCATCGGCGGCGGGGACTCGGCCTGCGACTGGGTCGTCAACCTGCTCGACACCGCCGACCGCGTGTCGCTGGCCCATCGGCGGGAGGGCTTCCGGGCACACGAGGCGACGATCAAGGACGTCATGGACGCGGCCGGCAGGGGTCAGGTCGACCTCCACATCCCGTTCCAGGTCCGCGCGGTCGACGGGAACGGGGACGGCATGGTCGAGCGGGTGACGCTGTTCCACTCCGACGACCCGGACACCGAGATCGAGGTCGACGTCGACGCGATCCTCCTCCAGCTCGGCTTCAAGACCGCGCTCGGACCGCTGCGCGACTGGGGTCTCGAGATCGAGAAGGGGGCGATCGTCGTCGACTCACTGATGAAGACGAACCTCCACGGCGTGTGGGCGTGCGGGGACATCACGACGTTCCACGGCAAGCTCAAGCTGATCGCGACCGGCTTCGCCGAGGCGGCGATCGCCGTCTCGCAGGCGGTCCACCAGATCCGCCCGGAGGTCAAGCTCCAGCCGAAGTACTCGACCAACACCGGCGTGCCCGGTGCGGTCGCCGGGCAGGCTTAGCCTGCTTTTTCGGACCGGTTCGTGGTCGACGCCGCCACAGCGCTGAGCGCGGCCGATCCGGTGCTCGGGCGGCTGATCGCCGACCTCGGCGACCCCGAGCTGCCGGCGCGACGACCGGACCGGCCGGACGGGGGCGAGCACTACGCGGCGCTCGTGCGAACGATCGCCGGACAGCAGCTGTCCGTCCGCGCGGCGCAGGCGATCTGGCGCAAGCTGCTCACCCGCTTCGACGGGGTCGCGCCGACCCCCGAGCAGGTGCTGGCGGCCGAGCCCGAGGAGCTGCGGGCGGCCGCGGGCCTCTCACGGGCGAAGGTGTCCTACCTGCGGTCGCTGGCCGAGCACGTGCTGAGCGGAGAGCTCGAGCTCGACCGGCTGAACGAGCTGCCCGACGACGAGGTGATCGCCGAGTTGACGGCGGTCAAGGGGCTCGGCGAGTGGAGTGCGCACATGTTCCTGATGTTCCAGCTCGAGCGGCCCGACGTCCTGGCGACCGGGGATCTGGGGATCCGCCGGGCAGTCGAGGTCGCCTACGGCCTGCCGGGGCTGCCCAAGCCGGCCGAGCTGACCGAGCTCGCCGAGCCGTGGCGACCCCACCGGACGGCCGCCTGCCGGTACCTATGGCGCTCGCTCGACGCGACGCCGGCCTGAGCCGGCCGGCGGCCCGCGTCGGCCGGGTCGATCACCCGGAGCTCGAGTGTGCGAGGAGTCGCCCACCGCTGCGGGGAGGCCGGGTAACCTGGCTCGCATGACGCACGCCATGCCTCCGACTGGCGAGCACGGGTGGGGGCACTAGGCGGGGACGGGCGCGGGCCGGCGGGCGCGGCGCCGCCGGGCCCGGAGGTCCGCCGCCGGGTGGTCGATGCCGTCGACCGCTACCAGCGGGCCCACCGGTGGCTGGGCTTTCCGATCGCCGTCGTCTACAAGTACGCCGACGACCAGGGCGGCTACCTGGCGGCCCTGATCACGTACTACGGGTTCCTCTCGGTCTTCCCCCTCCTCCTGCTCCTGCTGGCCGTGCTCGGCCTCGTCCTGGCCGGGGACGCCCACCTGCGCAACAGCCTGGTCAGCTCTGCGCTCGCCCAGTTCCCGGTTGTCGGGGCCAGCCTGCGCACGTCGATCCATTCTCCGGCCAGAAGCAACGCGGGTCTGGCGATCGGCATCGTCGGCACCCTGTACGGGAGCATCGGCGCGGCGCAGGCGACCCAGAGCGCGTTCAACAAGGTCTGGGCGGTCCCGCGCAACGAGCGGCCGAACCCGCTCAAGGCGCGCCTGCGCAGCCTGATCCTGCTCGGCGTCCTCGGCGTCGGCGTGCTCGTCACGACCGTCGCTTCCGGCCTGACCACCGGCGCCGCCAGCTACGGGGCGGCCGTCGGAACGGGCGTGAAGACCGCCGGCATCCTCGTCGTGGCCGTGGCCAACGTCGGCCTCTTCATGTTCGCCTTCCGCGTGCTCACGGCCTCGGAGATCCCGACCCGGAACCTCCGGCTGGGCGCGGTCATCGCCGGGCTCGGCTGGGAGGTCATACAGCTCGTCGGCACGTACTACGTCAGCCGGCTCAAGGGCACCCAGGAGGCCTACGGGGTGTTCGGAGCCGTGCTCGGCCTGATCGCCTGGATCTACCTGCTCGCGGTCACGACGGTGATGGCCGCCGAGATCAACGTCGTCTCCCAGCGGCACCTGTGGCCGCGTTCGCTGCTGACGCCGTTCACCGACAACGTCAGCCTGACCCAGGCCGACGAGCGCAGCTACACCTACTACGCGGAGACCGAGCGCCACAAGGGCTTCCAGACGGTGGACGTCGACTTCGACGCGTCGACGGACGCGGACGCGGAGGCCGACTCGGAGGTGGAGCCCGGAGGCGGGATGACGCAGGCGGGCTCGGCGGGGGAGCCCGGAGGCGGGATGCCGGAGGCCGGCTCGGCTGGGGAGGCGGCCGGGGACCGGTAGTGCGGCCGGGCCGGTCGATGAGGCTGCAACTCGTCCGCCGGGTTCGGACCCTGCGGGCCAGGCCATCGGCTAGGCTCAGCCAATGAGTGAGAACCTCCGCATCGAGCGCGGTTGGATCTACGTCGACGGCACCCGGCAGGACGACGGCACGATCGCACTCGGGACCGGCGGCGAGATGCGCCTCAGCCCGTTCGAGGCGATGTCACAGCGCGAGGACACGCAGATCACCTGGGGCCACATCCTCACGGCGTCGGTCCAGCGGCTGGCCTTCTGGCGCCGCTAGACGGCGGGAAGCCGCGTGTGCCGGTGGGTCAGACGGGGGAGCAGGACTCGGTTCCGGCTACCCGGAACGAGGACCCGCAGCCACAAGCGGCGACGACGTTGGGGTTGTTGACCTTGAAGCCAGCCCCGATCAGAGCGTCGACGTAGTCGATCTCCGAACCATCCACGTACGACAGCGCCTCGGCGTCGACCAGGAGGCTGAGACCCTTGATCTCGAACACCTCGTCGTGCTCGCGCTTCTCGTCGAAGGCCAGCTGATACTGGAATCCCGAGCACCCACCGCCACGGACGCCCACGCGCAGGCCCGCAGCCTTGACGTCGGTGCTCTGGGAGGCGAGGAACTCGCGGACCTTGTCTGCGCCCTTGTCAGTGATCGTCACCATGCATCGAAGTGTAGCGAGTGCGTGCACTAAGCTTGGCGAGGACGATGCCCAGCCCGAACGAGATTCAACGACGGATCGAGGAAGCCATTCCCGGCGCGCAGGTCGACGTCGAGGACTACACCGGCGGGGGCGACCACTTCCGCGCGGTCGTGACCGCCGGGGCCTTCGCCGGTCTCTCGCGAATCGAGCAGCACCGCCTGGTCTACGCGGTCTTCGGTGAGGAGATCGGCGGCCCGATCCATGCCCTTTCATTGAAGACGCAAAGCGAGTGAGGAAAGCCATGAGCGAGCAGCCCGCCAACCCCGTCCGTGAAGCGATCGCCGCGGCGATCGCCGAGAACGAAGTCATCCTCTTCATGAAGGGGACGCCCGAAGCGCCTTCGTGCGGTTTCTCCGCCCGGTCGGTCGCCGCCCTCAAGGCGCTCGACACGCGCTTCGCCGCAGTCGACATCCTCCCCGACCCGCGGATCCGCCAGGAGCTGTCGGCGATCTCGAACTGGCCGACGACGCCCCAGCTGTTCGTGCGGGGCGAACTCGTCGGCGGCTGCGACATCATCACCGAGATGTTCGACTCCGGTGAGCTGGCCGACCTCCTCGGCGCCAAGGAGCAGGCCGACGTCGACCCGGTCGCCCTCCCCCAGGCGCCGATGCAGATCCAGAACAACCTGGCCTGACCCCTGTGCCGACGCTCGTCGTCGGCGCTCCCGAGCCGGAGCTCTGCACGGTCCTCAGCGGGAGCCGCGGATTCGTCCGGGGCGGACCAGCCGGCGGGGCGGCGGGAGCTGGGCCGCGTCGCCGGGCGGGCCTTGCGCCGCGTCGGTCGCCCGCCGGCGGGCGGCCGACTCACGCGCCCGCTCGCGATCCTCGCTGAGACCGACCTCGTAGAAGACGAGGCTCGTCGCGGCGACCAGGCCGATCGAGACGAGGGCCACGGCCGACGCCAGGCCGACGACGTCCGTGCGGACCGCGGCCACGACGGTGCCGAGCACGACGAGCAGCAGGGACGTCCCGTACCCGATGATCCGCGATCGGCGCCCCACCGCGTGAACGTAGCGCAAAGCCCGCCCTCAGACACGGCCCTGCGGCCGGGCGGGGCCGGATCACGGTCGGTAGGGTAGCCGGCTAATGCGCCCGGTCACGATCGTCACCGACACCACCCAGTACCTCCCGCAGGCGGTCCGCGAGCAGCACGGGATCGAGCAGGTCAGCCTCTACGTCCGCTGGGGCGACGAGCTCCACCGGGAGAGCGACATGGCCGACTACGACGACTTCTACGCCCGCCTCAAGGGCGCGACCGATCCGCCGACGACCTCGCAGCCTTCGGTCGGCGACTTCGTCGCCGTCTACGAGCCGCTCCTGGCGGCCGGCCGCGACATCGTCTCGATCCACATCTCGAGCGGCCTGTCCGGTACGTACGGGGCCGCCGTCCAGGCAAAGGCGATGCTCGACGAGCAGGGCGGCGAAGGTCAGATCGCCGTGATCGACACCGAGAGCGCCTGCGGCGGTCTCGCCTGCCTCGCCCTCGTCGGAGCCGCCGGAGCCGCCGCGGGCGAGGACATCGACGCCGTCCAGGCCCGGCTGGCCGAGGCCCGCCGGTACCTGAAGATCTGGTTCTGCATCGACACGCTCGAGTACCTCCGCCGCGGCGGCCGGATCGGCAGCGCCCAGGCCTGGGTCGGCACCGCCCTGAAGATCAAGCCGATCCTCTCGGTCGCCCGCGAGATCACCCCGGTCGAGCGCGTCCGGACGCGGGGCCGGGCGTTCGAGCGAATGGTCGACTACATGCGCGAGCGCCATGACGAAGGCGCCGACTGCTGGGTCCTCCAGCACATCCAGGCGCCCGACCAGGCCGAGCGCCTGGTCGAGCGCGGCCGCGAGATCTTCGGCTCCGAGCCGTGGTTCGTATCCGAGATCGGTCCGGTGATCGGGACCTACACCGGACCCGGGATGATCGGCGTCGGCGGGCTCCCGACCCGCTTCGTCGGACCAGGGCCCTCAGCGCCGAGCTGACCCCCGGGGCGGCGCGAGTCGCCTCGACCGTGGAGCCCGCCCGTCGGCCTCGCGTACGGTCAGGCCCGCCGGCGGCGGCGCTGACGGCGGAAGGTCAGCAGGCCGGTCAGGCCGGCGAGCCCCCCGCTGATCACGAAGCCGGTTGCCGCGGCCCCGATCGCCAGCGGCCTCTGGTTGGCTCGGAGCTGCTTGCGCCAGTCGGTGATCTCCGCGACCTCGCCCCGCAGCTCGACGACCGACACCGCCAGCGCCTCGCGGTTCCTCTGGATCGACGCGCGGATCTCGTCGGGCGTCCGGCTCGGCATCAGGCCTTCTTCTTGACGGCGTCGCGGATCTTCCGCGCCTCGCCGATCGCCATCTTCGGCGTCGGCGGCGCCCCGCCGCTGATCCACTTGAACGCCATGTACCCGCCGAATACGCCGAGGCCGAGAAAGAGGAAGGCGACGACGAAGAAGCCCCAGAAGTAGTCGCCGCGAGGGAAGAACTCGATCGAGATCAGCCAGGCCAGGCCCTCGAGGAAGAAGAACACAGACATCAGGCCGAAGATTCCGGCCGCGAGTCCGATCACGGCACCGTTGCGGAGCTTGGCGGCCTTCTCGAAGATCTCCGCCTTCGCCAGCTCGATCTCCTCGCGAACGAGCAGCGATGCCCGCTCGGACACCTCGGTTATCGTCCGCGCGAAGCTCTGCGCCAGCTGCGGGTCCTCAGGTGCCAAGGCGCCTGAGCAGCTTCGCGAGGATCAGGCCGCCGACGAAGGCGCCGGCGACGGCCAGCTCGGGTCGCTCCGCGACCAGCGCGCCGACCTGCTCACGGACCACCCCGGCAGCCGCCGCCCCCCGCTCCTGCGCAGCCCGAGCGGCCTCCTCGACGGCCTTCTGGTCGGGTGGGCTCATCCCCGCGTCACTCGGGCGGCTCCTCGTCGAAGAGGCGCCTCCAGATCATCGCGCCGGCCTTGGCCGTCACGACCGACGCGAGCGCACCGAGCCCTGCCATCAGTCCGGACCAGAGCAGTCGTTTTTGAAGATCTCCCTGCACCGTCGGCGCAGTCAATCAGATCCGGACGCCGCGCGGGCGAAAACATCTCGCCGCTCCCGGCTCAGGCGTCGAGGCCACCGCAGATCGTCTCGACGATCTGCCGCTTCGCCAGCTCGTACTCCGGCTCTCCCCGGTCGAGCACGCCGAAGATCCACCCGGTCAGGACCTGCTCGAGGGCTCCGTAGAAGGCGAGCGCCGCAAACTGCGGAGCAACCTCCGAGGCGAACGAACCGTCGGCCTGGGCCTTGGCGACGATCTCCGCGATCAGCGCATACGCCTGCCGGATCTCGGCGATGTGCCGCGCGCCGAACGAGTTGACCGCCCGGGTCACCTCGACGATGATCACCTTCATCAGATCCGGATCGTGCCGGTAGGACTCGATGATGAACGACGCGATCGCCAGCAGCTTCTCCCGAGCCGGGATCCCCCGGCCGTCGACCTCCCTGATCAACTCGAGCATCACCGTCCACCGCTCGAGGAACAACGTGTCGAGGACCTCGTCCTTCGACGCGAAGTAGTGGTAGACGAGCCCGTACGCGACCCCCGCCTCGTCGGCGATGTCCGACACCCGGCAGGCGTGGAAGCCCTGGCGCGCGAAGGTCCGAACCGCCGCGTCGAGGATCAACCGACGCTTGTCGGCAGCTGCCTGCGTCCGCGCCTTGGTCGCCATCACCCGCCCGCCGGCCAGACATACGCCGCCGGCCGCCGGTTGGCCAGCGCCGGGAGGTCCGCGCGGATCCGCTCCAGCCGGTCGAGGTCGACCACGCCGCTGACGACGCCGACCTCGTCGCTCGCCTGGGCGAGGACGAGGCCCCACGGATCGACGATCATCGACCGACCCCCCGACCGGTAGTCCGGCGGATGGCGGCCGATCTGGTTGGCCGCGACGACGAACGCCTGGTTCTCGATCGCCCGGGCCCGCAGCAGCGTCTCCCAGTGATCGCGGGTCGTCGCCAGCGTGAAAGCCGCCGGGACGAGCAGGATTCGGGCCCCGCGGAGCGCGAGGATCCGGTAGAGCTCGGGGAAGCGGACGTCGTAGCAGACGCTCAGTCCGAGCTCGACGCCCCCGGCCGTCCGCGACGTGACCGGCTCGGTCCCGGCCTGCTCATGCTCGGACTCGTCGTAGCGGACCCCGTCGACGACCACATCGAACATGTGGATCTTCCGGTAGACCGCCTCGATCTCGCCCGTCGGCCCGACGTGGACGCTCGTGTTCGCGAGGCGATCGCTGTCCGCGAGCCGCTCGACGATCGACCCGGCGATCAGGTCGATTCCCAGCTCCCTCGCGGTCGCGCGCGCCCACGTCACGGCCGCCCCGCCGAGCGACTGCGCCCCGGCGACGAGGTGCTCGCCCGCGCCGAGGACGTTCCACTTCTCCGGCAGGAGAATGACCTCCGCCCCGTCTGCGGCCGCCTCGCGAGTCAGCCGGTCGGCTTGCGCCAGATTACCCGCGACGTCGTCGGTGGAGTTCATCTGGACGGCCGCGACCCGCAGCTTCGAAAGGTGGATTGACTGGTCAGTCAAGGTTCTTCGGCAAGAATACCGGCGTGGACAAGCCGATCCCGTGGACCGGCACCGACGGCGCCCTGACCCCCTGCGCCTGGTGCGGCGCGCCGCCCGCCGCCGGCGAGCGGAAACTCCGGGGGCGGACCGTCTGCGCCGCGTGCGGCGTCGCCAGCACCGATCCCTGGCCGAGCGACGACTCCCTCGCCGAGGCCTACGGCGGCGCCTACCGTCCGACCGGCGGCCGCTTCAGCGGACCCGGCGACGCCGTGCTCGCCCTGACCCGCGGCACGCTCGCCCGCCGCATCGACCGGATCGCCCCGCCCGGCCGGGTGCTCGACGTCGGCGCCGGATCCGGCGGCCTCGTCCGCGCGATGCGACGCCGCGGGCGCGACGCAGTCGGCCTCGAACGGGAGGCCGACGGCGAGGCGATCCGCGACGCCAGGCTCGCCGAGATCGACGGCCAGTGGGCCGCGGTCGTCTTCTGGCACTCACTCGAGCACCTGCCCGAACCCCGAGCCGACCTCGACCGCGCGATCGACCTGCTCGCGCCGCGCGGGGTCATGACGATCGCCATACCGAACGCCGACAGTCTTCAAGCCCGCCTCTTCGGCGATCGCTGGCTCGCGCTCGACCTTCCCCGCCACCTGACCCACATCCCCGCCCGCGCGTTGATCGGTCACCTGCGCGGGCGGGGACTCGAGCTCGACCGGGTCAGCCACTGGCGCGGCGGGCAGGTCTTCTTCGGCTGGCTCGACGGTCTCGTCGGGCTGTCCCCCGGCAGGCCGAGCCTCTACGACGCCGTCCGCCGCCCAGCCGCCCGCTTCACGGCGCAGGACGACCGCCGGCGGGCGACGACACTCGCGATGGCGCTGCTGCTCGCCCCGCTCGCCGCGCTCGGCACCCTGATCGAGATCCTTGCCGGCCGGGCCGGGACGATCTACGTCGAGGCGCGCCGGCCAGCGGCCGCCTGACGGTTCACGACGTCGCGCGGGCCGCTGCGCCCGTCCGGGGCGGCGGACCGAGCAGATACCGCGGTCCCGGCCCCAGCGAGCCGGCCCAGTCATCGGGGTTGGCGAGCTTGCACCGGTCCAGCGACAGGCACCCACACCCGATGCACTCGGTCAGCCCCTCCCGCAGGCGCTCGAGGTCGGCGATCCGCGCGTCGATCCGGGCCGTCCATGACGCCGACAGCTCGGCCCAGTCGGCGCGACGCGGGACGCGGTTCTCCGGCAGCCGGCCGAGCGCCTCGCCGACCTCGGCGAGCGTCAGACCGACCCGCTGGGCGAACACGATGAACGCGACCCGCCGGATCACCGACCGCTCGTACGTCCGGTGACCGCCGGACGTCCGCAGCGACCGGATCAGGCCGCGGTCCTCGTAGAAGCGAAGCGCCGACGTCGCCACCCCGCACCGCTTGGCCACCTCGCCGATCGTCAATGGCTCGGCCATATCCGACAGTCAAGCGCAATGTCCCCTTGACTTCAAGTGCACTTGAAGATGCATGATCGGTGGGGTGAGCGCGTCGACCCGTCAAAGGAGGTCCCAGATGAGCGTTGCCATCGTCACCGGAGGGTCACGCGGCCTCGGGCTCGCCCTGACCCGCCGGCTGTCGGACGCCGGCTGGACGGTCGTCGTCGACGCCCGGGACGGCCGCGAGCTCGCCGCCGCCACAGGCGGCCTCGCCGGCGTGCTCGGCGTCCCCGGGGACGTGACCGACCCGGCTCATCGAGCCGAGCTCGTCGCCACCGCCGGTCCGGCGATCGACCTCCTCGTCAACAACGCCAGCCAGCTCGGCCCCAGCCCACAGCCCGCCCTGACCGACTACCCGCTCGCCGAGCTCCGCCGCGTCTACGAGGCCAACGTCTTCGCGCCGCTCGCCCTGATCGGTCTGGCCGCGGCCAGCTTGCGACCGAACGCCGCGATCCTCGACATCACCTCCGACGCCGCCGTCGAGCCCTACCCCGGCTGGGGCGGCTACGGCTCGTCCAAGGCGGCGCTCGACCAGCTGACGGCGATCCTCGGCGTCGAGCATCCCGGTCTGCGGGTCTACGCCGTCGACCCCGGCGACATGCGCACCCAGATGCACCAGGACGCGTTTCCCGGTCAGGACATCTCCGACCGACCCCCGCCCGAGGACTGCGTCCCCGGTCTGCTCGCCCTGATCCACGGCTCGCTCCCGAGCGGCCGCTACCGGGCCGCCGACGTCCGGTGAGCGCGCTCGCCTTCTCCGAGATCGCGCCCGCCCCCGCCCCGGCCGAGGCCTGCGGCCGGACGCGCGACGACGTCGCGATGCTCGTCGCAACCCGCTCCGACGGCCGCCTGCAGACCGCGCGTTTCGCGGACCTCCCCGACTTCTTGCGACCCGGCGACCTGCTGGTCGTCAACACCTCCGCGACGATCCCCGCCGCCCTCCCCGGCCGGCTCGACGGCCTGGAGATCCGCGTCCACCTCTCGACCCGACTCGCCCCCGACCGATGGGTGCTCGAGCTCCGCGCCGCCGACCTCGGCCGCCTCGACCCGCCGCCGCTCGGGACCCGGGTCGGCCTGCCGGGCGGCGGCCGCGCCACGCTGGTCGCCGCTCACCGCGCCAGCCGGCGCCTGACCGAGGCGATCGTCGAGATGCCCGGCGACGCGGCTGCGTACCTCGACCGCGAAGGCAGCCCGATCCGCTACGTCGACAGCGGCCGTGGTTGGGGTCTCGACGCCTACCAGACGGTCTTCGCCCGCGAGCCCGGCAGCGCCGAGATGCCGAGCGCCGGGCGGCCGTTCACCCCCGAGATCGTGACCCGGCTCGTCTCCCGCGGCATCCTGATCGCACCCGTGACTCTCCACGCCGGCGTCTCCTCGCTCGAAGCCGGCGAGGATCCCTACCCCGAGCCCTACTCCGTCCCGGCGCAGACCGCCCGCCTCGTCAACGCCGTCCGCGCCTGGGGCGGTCGCGTGATCGCCGTCGGGACGACCGTCGTCCGCGCGCTCGAGACAGCAGCCGACACGACCGACGGCCGCCTCACGGCCCGTCGCGGGTGGACCGAGCTCGTGATCACGCCCGAGCGCGGGCTGAGCGCCGTCGACGGCCTGCTGACCGGCTGGCACGAGCCCGAGTCGTCCCATCTGCTGATGCTCGAGGCCGCCTGCGGCCGCGACCTCCTCGAGCGCTCCTACGCCGAGGCTGCCCGCAGCCGGTTCGCCGGCCACGAGTTCGGCGACGTCCACCTGATCCTCCCGTAGGCCGCCGCTCGCCGCTCGCCGGACGCGGTCGGTCGGCACGGCAGGCGGGACGAGCGAACCAATCGATTACGGGGGGCAATCCACCCACAACGTCGTCCCTGATGTCCCGGTCCGACTGACGTCCGCTCGTCCCAGACCTAACAACGGATGACGCGGGCAAAGGTTGCGCTCGTCAGGCTTCGTAAATCTCCACCCGCCCGGCCCGGCGGTCGCCACTCGCCTCGAGCTCAGGCGGCCGCCCGGAACACGTCGTAGCGGACCTCGAGCCGTCCGAGATCCTTCCGACCCAGTCGATCGCGACGAGCCGCATCTCAAGGTCGCGCTCGGCCTCCACGGTCCCAGCATCCCGCGTTCGACTGACGCTCGCAAGCTTCACCGACGATCCGCCGGGTGGTTGGTTGGCAGCGCGCAGGGGTGGCGTGCGCCGCGCTCGCCTGCGACGGGGCGAGCGCCCCCGATATAACGAAGGGTCCGTAACCCGCGACACTGGAGGCCAGATGGGAGTTCTCGACGGAAAGGTGGCGATCGTCACCGGTTCGGCCCGCGGGATCGGTCGCGCGACGGCGGAGCTCCTGGCCGAGCACGGAGCGAAGATCCTGATCAACGACCTCGACCCCCAGGTCGCCGGCCAGGCTGCCGAGGAGATCGTCGGCGAGACGGCGGTCTTCGCCGGCGACCTGACCAAGCCGGGCATCCCCGACCAGCTCGTCGCCGAGGCGATCGATGCGTTCGGGCGGATCGACATCGTCGTCAACAACGCCGGCTACACGCTCGACGCACCGCTCCACAAGATGTCCGACGACTGGTTCCAGAAGATGCTCGACATCCACGTCGTCGCCCCCTTCCGTGTGATCCGGGCCGCCGCCCCCCACCTCCGCGAGCCGGCCAAGATCGAGCGAGCCGAAGGGCGGGAGGTGTTTCGCAAGATCGTCAACGTCTCCTCGATCTCCGGAACGATGGGCAACGCCGGCCAGGCCAACTACGCCGCCGGCAAGTCGGCGGTCGTCGGCCTGACGAAGACCCTCGCCAAGGAGTGGGGCCAGTTCAAGGTCAACGTCAACGCCGTCGCCTTCGGGTACATCGAGACCCGCCTGACGGCCTCCAAGGACGAGTCGAACACGATGGAGATCGACGGCCAGAAGGTCCAGCTCGGCATTCCGGATCAGCTGCGCGGGATGGTCCCGATGCTGATCCCACTCGGGCGGCCGGGAACACCCCGGGAGGCCGCGGGCGGCGTCTTCTTCCTCTGCTCGCCGTGGGCCGACTACGTCCACGGCCAGGTTCTCAACGTGACCGGCGGCCAGTTCACCGGCATGACGATGTAAGCGACGGCCTGCCGGGATCGAGGTCGCCTCGCTGGCGGGCCTCAGTCGAACTCGCGCCGCAGCGCGGTGCCGGCCTCCTCATAGGCCTCGCGGACGACGGTCAGCTGCTCCTCGTCGGGTATGCCGCCGAGTCCGGCCCGCGTCTCGATGTCGCCGAGCAGGGCGCAGAGGCGCTGGGCCCCGGTCAGGGTGCACGCGCCTCTCCAGGCGTGGGCCGCGCAGCGGACGGCGTCGTCGTCGTCGGCCGCGGCGGCCGCCCGCAGCGACTCGAGCTGTGCGGGTGAGTCATTCAGGAACAGCACGACGAACTGCTCGACCGCGTCGGTGTCCGGATACAGCCGCCGGAGCGTCTCGAGGGCCGAGGGATCGAGCGGCCGCTCAGCGGATCGAGCCGAGTCCGCCGGCACGGCCGGCGAGGCGCCGGCCTGCGGGACGTCGCCGGCGACGTGGGGCGCCGGCTGGCCGTCGATCACCGCAAGGAACTGCTCGATCTCGAATGGCTTGGTCAGGTAGCCGTCGGCGCCGGCCCTGCGCAGTCGCGTGACCTGACCCGGCGTGGCGTCCGCGCTGATCACGACGATCGTCAGTCCGGCTGTCCGCCGGTCGCCGCGAAGTCGGCGAAGCACGTCCTCACCGGAGATGTCGGGCAGGTTGAGATCCAGGAGCACGAGCGCAGGACGGTGCTCGTAGGCGAGGTCCAGTCCGAGGCTGCCCTGCTGGGCGACGAGCAGCGTGACCTCCGGCCGCTCGTTGAGGATCGCCTCGACGAGCCTGATGTTCGACGGGTTGTCCTCGATGTAGAGGACCGTCCGCGCGTCCCGCCGAGGCTCCACCGCCCGCGCCTGGGCCGGCGGCGCCGTCGCAGATTTGGCGCTCGCGACCGGCAGCTCGAGCCAGAACGTCGTGCCCCGGCCGACCTCGCTGTCGACGCCGATCGCCCCTCCCATCGTCTCGATCAGCCGCTTGGCCAGGGCTAGACCGAGCCCGGTTCCCTCGACCTCGGTCGTCTCGGCTCCGAGCCGCTCGAACTCCGCGAACGCCGCGGCGAGATCCTCGGCCGCGATCCCGATCCCCGTGTCCCTGACGTCGATACGCGCGGTGCGCCCGCCGCCACCCGTGGTCGTGATCTCCACCTCGCCGTCCTCGCGGTTGTACTTGACGGCGTTTGACAGCAGATTCAGCATGACCTGCTTGAGGCGTTGGCGGTCGGCGAGCACGTGGACGTCGGACTCCGGCGACCGCGGCGGCATCAGCGTGACCGAGCGGGCGGCCGCGAGCGGCTCGAGCATCGACAGCGCCTCGCTCACGACCCGCCCGACATCGACCGGCTCGAGCGACAGGTGGAGCTTGCCGTCCTCGATCCGCGTTATGTCCAGCACCTCGTTGATCAGCTCGAGCAGATGCCGCCCGGCCTTCGTGATCTGCCCCAGATGCTCGCGCTGAGCCGGGAGCAGGTCCCCACGCTCGACCAGGTCCCCGAATCCGAGGATCGCGTTGAGCGGGGTCCGCAGCTCATGGCTCATCCGCGAGAGGAAGCGGCTCTTCGCCGCGTTCGCCCGCTCGGCCTCCTCCTTCGCCCGCCGGACCTCGGTCTCGGCCAGCCTGCGCCCGGTGACGTCGCGAGCGACGGTGTGGAACTCCCGCACGCCACCGCCGATCGGGTCGACCAGCGCGCGGACGGTGGCCTCGATCCATACGTACGTCCCGTCCCCCCGCCGCACACGGTACGAATTCGTGACCACGTCGGGCCGATCCGGCCGGGCCGAGAAGTCCTCGCGGAGGGCGGCGAGGTCGTCCGGGTGGACGAACTCCCAGCCGAATCGCCCGACCATCGCCTCGGGCTCGTGGCCGTAGACCGAGACACTGGCCGGCGAGACGTACTCGATCTGCTGATCGCGCGAGAGCCGCCCGATCACGTCGGTCGAGTTCTCGGCGAGCAGACGGTAGAGCTCCTCACTCGCTCGGAGCGCCTCCCGCAGCGCCCGATCCTCGGTGATGTCCTCGCTGATGCTCGCGATCCGTGACACTCCGGCCCCGCCCACCCTCACCGGCTCCGCCCTCGTCCTGATCCACCGCGTCTCGCCGTCCGGACGCACGATGCGAAACTCGAAGTCCGTCGCACTCGTCAGTGCCCTGCTGCCCTCGACGAGGTGCCCGTCCTCCGGGTGGATCAGCTTCTCGGCCGCCAGCGGGTCCCGTCGCAGCGCGTCGGGTTCGATCCCGAAGATCCGTGCGACCGCCGGGCTGGCGTAGAGCACGCGGCCCGGCTCGACTTCGCGCAGGACGAATGCCTGCGGGGAGGTCTCGGCGATCTGACGAAAGCGCTCCTCGCTCTCGCGCAGCTGCTCGTCCACGCGGTGACGCTCGGTGATGTCGTGGATATGCCCGATCAGGCACGCCTCGCCGTCGAGCTCGAGCGTCGAGATCGACGTCAGCACGATCCGCGTCTCGCCGCTCCTCGTCCTGATCTCCTCCTCGAGATCCCAAACCGACCCGTCGGCGGCCAGCCTCTCGAGCATCGCCGCGCGGCGCTCGGCCCCGGCCCAGAAGCCGACATCGGCCGTCGTCGCACCGACGAAGCCGCCCGCCTCCCACCCGAGCATCCGCAGGCAGGCCGGATTGGCAAACAAGATGACACCATCCCCGGCCCGGGTTATCGCCGTCGGAAGGGGCGAGACGTTGAGGACCGCGAGCATGCCCTCAGGCAGGCTGCCAATCCCAATCCCGGTCCCGGTCCCGGCCTCGACATCGACCCCGGCCCCGACCCCGACCCCGACCCCGAGCCCGACCTCGGCTCCGAGCGCGGCGGGACCACCCGCATCGTGGCGACGTGTGCGAGTGTCGTTTTCGTCGCCCCCCACGACCGTTCACACTACGACACCAGGCAACTCGTCCCGCGGGGCAGTCCGCCGCCTTCGCACGCACCACACAAGCGACAGTCCCGTTCTGCGTGGGCACCACACAAGCGAAGCCCGGTTCTGCGCACGGGACGCACAGGCGACAGTCACCTTCTGCGCCCGGGCCGCACTCACATCCGCCGCGCCCGGTCTTCGCAGGCTCAGCGGCGTCGATCACCTCGGCGAAGTGGTCGCGGCCTCGTCGCGCCGGTCGACCTGGCAGCGACCAGGTCACCGTGAGAGCCCAACGCGCGGCTGCGACGAGGTCGGCGCCGCGTCCGAGCAGGACGTCCCCGAGCACGACAAGCAGGGCGGAGGCCTTCCAGCTCAGGGCACTGGCGGCCTTCTCGCGCAGGTCGGGCTGCGGCGCGTCGTGGAGTCGCCTTCGACTACATCGAGACCCGCCTGACCGCCTCCGAGGACGAGTCGAACACGATGGAGATCGACGGGCAGAACGTCTGCTCGCCGTGGGCCGACTACGTCCACGGCCAGGTCGTCAACGTGACCGGAGGCCAGTTCACCGGGATGACGACCTGACCGCGGTGGCCGCCCTACGGCGTCTTGTAGGCGCAGACGAGGCGCGGCACCGCGACACTCGCTCCGGCCGGACTGACGATGGTCCCGCCGATCGCCCGGGCGAGCGCCCTGCCGGCGAGCTTACGTGCGAGCGCGCCCGTCGGACCGCTTGCCCCAGCCGGTCGCGGCGGCGCCGCTGCCAGCAGGCCGGCCTTCGCGCAGCCGGCGATCGCCACCGGCTTTGGCGGCCAGTTGGCGGTGTCCACCGCGAATACCGTGGTCGTCCCGTCGGAGTCGGCGCTGACGTCGACATGGTCGCCCGGCTGGACGTCTGAGAGCTTGGCCGGCTGGAAGTTGCGCACGACGCTCGCCGCAGCGGGAATCGTCAGGGTCGGCGTGGCGTAGACGGCCTTGGTCGTCCCCTCGGTGATCGTCAGCGCGTCGCCGCTCAGCGCCTTCACGGTGCCCGAGTCATCGGTCACCGTGTCGAAGCCGTCGCCTGCGGCGTTGGGGACGACCTCGACGCTATGCACCTCCCCGCCGGCTGCGCCGATCTTCGTCGCGATGCCCGGCGGCAAGGGGGTCGGCGGGCCGGCGGACGTGGCCGCGTAGAGAGCCTTCAGCGCAGGCGCCGACGGCCCCGCCGATCCGCCGGGCGCCGCGGCACTCCCGGAGATCCCGGCGGCCGCGCCCACGGCGACGCAGACGCCGCCCACTGCGGCCCGCCGCACAAGCTTGGAATGGGTCATCGAGACAGCTGCTCCTTCGGTCGGTTCCCGGATCCGGCGCGGCCGTCGGCAGCGCCGCGGACCGAGGCTCTCAGGCGCGCGTGAGGCCAGCGTCGGGTGACCGTAGGAGTCGCGTAGGAGTCCCGAAGGTCGCCGTCACGCAGGCGCCCCCGCCGGGCGCGTTGGCCGCCTCCACGCGGCCGCCGTGGGCCTCGGCAGCCTGCTTGACGATCGCCAGCCCGAGCCCTGATCCGGGCTTGCCGCGAGCGGTGTCGGCCCGGTAGAAGCGGGCGAAGACGTCTGGCAGGTCGTGCTCGGCGAAACCCTGGCCGTGGTCGCGGACGGTCACGATCCCGTCGCGCAGCGTCGTCTCGATCGTCGCTCCCGGCGGGCTCCACTTGACCGCGTTGTCGAGCAGGTTGGCGATCGCACGGTCGATCCGGCGGGCGTCGCCGCTGACCAGGGTCGGCTCGACGTCGGTGCTGAAGCCGACCGACCCCGCCCGGCGCTCGGCGCGGGCGACCGCAGCACGGACGATCTCGTCGAGGCGGACGTCGTCGGCGACTCCGCTCGGCGCGGTCCCCCGCGCCAGCTCGACGAGATCGCCGACGAGGCCGGTCAGCTCGTCGAGCTCGGCGATCACGTCCCGCCGCAGGTTCTCCCGTTCGGCCTCGCCCAGCCGGTCGGCCTGCTCGAGGACCTGGATGTTCGCCCGCAGGCTCGTGATCGGCGTGCGCAGCTCGTGGCTCGCGTCGGCGACCAGCTGGCGCTGCGCCCGGACCGACCGCTCGAGCTCGTCGAGCGTGCGGTTGAACGACCGCGCCAGCCGCCCGAGCTCGTCGCGACCGCCGACCTCCAGGCGCCGCGTGCCCTCGGCGGAGGCCACGAGACCCTCCGTGAGTCGCGTGAAGCGCGCGATCGGCGCGAGCGCCGTCCGCGCCACGACTGCCCCGAGCGCGGCGGCCGCGAGGATCGCGGCAGCGCCTACGACGAGCAGGATCACGACGAGGTCGCTCAGCTCGTGGTCGACCTCGGTCAGCGGCTGGGCCAGCTGGATCGCGCCGGCCGGACCGGCGCCGAGCGTCAGCAGGCGCATGTGCTGGCCGGCGACGCGCGTATCGACGAGCTGGCGTCCCTTCCCCCGCGAGGCGATCGCCAGCGCTGCCGGGCTCGGGGGGATCCGCGGCAGCGAGCCTTCGTTCGTGCTCTTCAAGACGCCGCCGTCGCCCCCCAGGAACTGGATGTACCCGCCGGCGCCGGTGAACGGCTGCGGCGGCCCCTCGGCGATCGCCTTGCCGACGGCGAGCGCCTTCCCGACGGCGAGCGCCGGGCCCGGCACGCTGCCACCGACCTTGACCCCGTACCCACGGGCTACGGCCAGTGCCTTGACCCGGAGCGCGGACACCATCGACCCGGCCGCCGCGCCCGGGCTCGCTGGGCGACCGACCGAGGCCGACGCGGACGACTTGACGGCTGCCGCGGTCAACGGCGTCGCCTGCTCGGCGAGCACGCGGTCGACCTCGCCGCGGAGATCCGAGCGGACGGCCAGGTAGACGACGACGGCGATCACGACCACCACGACCGTCACGGCGCCGCCGGCGATGGCGGCCATCCGCAGGCGGAGCGTCATGACTCGCGCAGTACGTAGCCGACGCCGCGGACGGTGTGGATCAGCGGCGGCGAACCGGCGGCGTCTAGCTTGCGCCGGAGATAGCCGATGTAGCAGCGCAGGGCGTTCGAGCTCGGGCCGAAGTCGTAGCCCCAGACCCGGTCGTAGATCACCCCGTGCGGGAGGACCCGCCGGGGGTTGCGCAGGAGCAGCTCGAGCAGTTGGAACTCGGTCCGCGTGAGCTCGACGAAGCTCCCGTCGACGCTGGCGCCATGCCGGTCTCGCTCGAGCCGCAGCCGACCGAACGACAGGTCGCCGTCCTCGTCGTCGGGCAGGCTGCGCCGCAGCAGGGCGCGGATCCGGGCGACCAGCTCACCGAGGTCGAACGGCTTGGCCAGGTAGTCGTCGGCCCCGGCATCGAGGCCGTCGATCCGATCCTCGACCGCATCGCGGGCGCTGAGCACGAGCACCGGCAGGCGCTGGCCCTCGGCGCGCAGCCGCCGGCAGACGTCGAGCCCGCTGATGTCCGGCAGCCCGATGTCGAGGATCACCGCGTCGGGAGCCCGGTCGCTGACCTGCTCGAGCGCGTCCCACCCGCCGACGGCCCCGGCAACCTCGTAACCGGCGAGGGTGAGCGCCCGCCTGAGGGCGTCGCGGAGCGCACGGTCGTCGTCCACGATCAGCAGCCTCATCGCCGACAATTCTCACCCCTCCCGGTCGATCCCGCCGCCGTCTCCTACACGCCTCATACACTGCCGGGCCGGCCTTCTCCCGCCGGCTCGGCGAGCAGCCCGGCCCGGTGGTATCTGGCCTGCTCGACGAAGCCCTGGATCGCGGCATCGTCGTCGTCCGCGAAGCCTGAGATCACCTCGTCGAACGTCGCCACGGCCGCGTCGCGCCGGTCCAGCTCGCGCAGGACGCCGGCCTTGTTGACGAGCGCGCCGACGGCGTGCCGGCGCAGCCCCGGCTCGGCGCTCGCGGCGTGCGTCGCGGCGAGCGCGTCGAAGGTGGCGATCGCCGCGTCGCCGAAACCGACGACCAGCTCCCGATGGGTGGCGGCCGCGTCCTCAGGCCGGTCGAGCTCCATCAGCATCGCCACGCTGTTGCTGAGGGCGAGCACGACCCGCGAGCGCAGCCGGTCGTCGTCGACGCTCTCGAGGCGGCCGACGAGCTCCGCGAAGGCGTCGAGCGCGTCGGCCCACCGCCCGTCGGCCACGAGCTCGGCGCCGCGGGCGAGCAGCAGGTCTCCGAGCATGACCTGGTTCTCCGTCTGCTGGGCGCGGGCCGACGCGACCCGTCCCGCGAGCGCCGGCTCGGTCGCGCCGTTCAAGCGGGCGGCCAGCTCGCGATAGGCGTCGTCGGCCTCGTCTCGGCGGCCGAGCGCCACCAGGGCCGCGGCCTTCCAGGTCAGCGCTTCGACGGCCTTCTCGCGCAGCTGGGGCTCGGTCGCGCCGGCCAGCAGCCGGGCCAGGTCGTCGAACGCGGCGACGGCCGCGTCGCCTGCGCCGGGGCGCCGAAAGAGGAGGTGGCCCTTGAAGGCCAGCGCGTCGGCCAGCTTCGCGCGGACATGGAACGACGGGTCCTCGGCGTACGTGTCGAGGAGCTCCGCGTAGAGCGCGAGCCCGTCGTCGGGCCGGTCGAGGTCGAACAGGTTGGCCGCCTTCAACAGCAGCGCGTCGAAGGCGACCTGCGGTGCCTGTGCGGGCGCGACGGCGAGGCGTCCGAGGAGATCGTCGGCGGCCGCGATCGCCTCCTCGTGGCGAGCGGCCTCACGCAGCTCGCGGGCGTGGCGCAGCAGCTCGAGCGGTCCCGAGTCCGCCGCCTCCTGCGACATCGGGCGGGGCCGGCTCAGGGCTGGCCGACGCTCGCCGGTCGGCGCCGGTTGCGGGCACCCCGGGCGATCGCGACATGGCCGTGCTCGTCGAGCTCGGCATAGAGCGTCCGGATCGCCGCGAAGATCTCGTCGGCGACCTCCTGCTGGCGCTCGCGCGAGGCGTCGGCCGTCTGTTCGAAGTGGAGCTCGTTGCCGTAGTGGACGCTGACGCGCGGGAACCGCAGGCGCTTCCAGTTCCGGATCCCGGCCGACCCGTGGATCGCGACGGGGACGACGGGCGCCCCGGAGGCGAGGGCGAGGCGGCCGATTCCCGGCTTGGCGCGGTCCTGGAGCTCACCGGTTCGCGACCGGCCGCCCTCGCAGTACATCGCGACGACGCCGCCGCGTTCGAGGATCGCCTCAGCTGTGATGAACGCCTCCTCGTCGCGAGCGCCCCGCCGGACGGGGAAGACCCCGCCGTGGGTGTACACCCACTTCATCGGGCCGGTGAACAGTTGACTCTTGGCCATGAAGCGGACCTTCCGGCGGATCGGGCCGCCGAGCAGGAAGTGGTCCATGTAGGAGAAGTGGTTCGGCGCGAGGATCGCCTTCCCGGTCGCCGGGACCTTGTCGGCGGCGATCGACCGCGTCCGCAGCAGGGTGAACGCGTAGAGCGACGTGATCATCCTGACGACGCCGTAGACCCAGTCCGGCTCGCGGGTTCGCGAACGCTCGTGGAAGCGGTCGAAGTACTCCTTCGGCCGGGGGTCCTTGTAGACCTGCTCCTTCATCGCCACGAGTTGCTCTGTCATTCCACTCCTCCTACGCCGCCGCCAGGCTCTGGTTACGCCGGCGAGCGGTCTCGGTGCCTGGTTCACCCGGCCGTGATCGTCCGCCGCACGGCATCCTGCCAACCCGCGAGGAGCTCCGCCCGGACCGCGGAGTCCATCCGCGGCTCGTAGCGGGCCCGCTCACGCCAACCGGTCCGGACCCGGTCGAGCGTCCACACGCCGGCCCCGACGGCGGCCATCGACGCCGCGCCGAGCGCCGTCGTCTCGGCGAGCTCGGGTACGACCACGGGAACCCCGAGCATGTCGGCCTGGAACTGCATCAGCCAGCCGTTGACGCTCGCCCCACCGTCGGCGCGGAGCTCGACCAGAGGGGGAGAGCCGGCGTCCTCGATCGCCCGGACGGCATCGACCGTCTGGTAGGCGATCGCCTCGAGCGTCGCCCGCGCGAGCTGGGCCGGACCGGTCCCGCGCGTCAGGCCGACGATCGTCCCCCGCGCGTACGGATCCCAGTGGGGCGACCCGAGGCCGGTCAGGGCTGGGACGAAGTAGACGCCGTCGTTGGAGGAGATCGACGCGGCGAGCTGCTCGGTCTCGGCAGCCGTCTCGATGATCCCGAGGCCGTCGCGCAGCCACTGTACGGCGGCGCCGGTGACGAAGATCGACGCCTCGAGGGCGTACTGGAGCCGCTCGCCGATTCCCCAGGCGACCGTCGTCAGGAGCCCCCTGGCCGGCGGCGGGGGGGTCCCGCCGGCATTGACGAGGACGAACGAGCCGGTCCCGTACGTGTTCTTGCCCATGCCCTGATCGAGGCAGGCCTGGCCGAAGAGCGCGGCCTGCTGGTCACCAGCGACCCCGCACACTTCCACCTCGTGTCCGTGGAGCGCGTCCGGGCGGGTGCGGCCACGGGGGCCCACACTCGGTCGGAGCTCGGCCATCGCCCGCTCCGGAATGCCGAACCGGTCGAGCAGACCGGCGTCCCAGACTCCCCGCCGGATGTCGTAGACCAGCGTCCGGGACGCGTTCGACGGGTCGGTCGAGAAGTCGCCGGTCAGCTTGAAGACGATCCAAGAGTCGATCGTTCCGAACACCGCCCGCCCGGTCCTCGCGCGGTCGCGGAGACCGTCGACGTGCTCGAGCAGCCATTCGATCTTCGTCGCCGAGAAGTACGGATCCAGGACGAGGCCGGTCCGCTCGCGGACCTCGGCCTCGAAGCCGGCGGCCCGGAGGTCCTTGCAGCGAGCGGCCGTGCGGCGATCCTGCCAGACCAGCGCCCGATGCAGCGGTCGGCCGGTCGCCGGATCCCAGGCGACGACGGTCTCGCGCTGGTTGGTGATCCCCACGGCGCTCAGCTCGCCCCGCCTGACGCCGGCATCGGCGAGGGCCTCGCCGGCGACGGCCTGGGTGACGAGCCAGATCTCATCGGCGTCGTGCTCGACCCAGCCGGGCTTCGGGAAGTGCTGCGTGAACTCCCGATACGCCCTCCCGAGAAGGTCGCCGGCGAGGTCGAAGACGAGGCA
>DASZKP010000063.1:0-6969 GCA_035553395.1 Solirubrobacteraceae bacterium
GTGATGCTCACCGTCGTCGGGATCGGAGCCGACGGCTGGTCGGGTCTCAGCGACGAGGCGCGGCGGATCCTCGCCCGCGCGCCGATGATCGTCGGCTCGCCGCGTCAGCTCGACCTCCTGACAGCCGAGGTCGGCGGAACCCGCCGGGCGTGGCCGTCCCCGCTCCAGTCACTGGTCGATGAGCTCGCCGCCGGGCTCCACGGGCCGGCGGCGGTGCTCGCAAGCGGCGACCCGACCCTCCACGGAATCGGTACAACGCTGATCCGGGCGGCCGGCCCGGCCCACGTCCGCGTCGTCCCCCACCCGTCCGCGTTTGCCCTCGCCTGCGCGAGGATGGGATGGCCGCAGGACGAGGTGACCCTGGTCAGCGCCGTCGTCGAGTCGCCGGAGGTCGTGATCCGCTCCCTCCAGCCCGGTCGACGGATCGTCGTCTTCGTGACCGGGACCGACGGTGCCGCCCGACTCGCGCGCGTGATCTGCGACCACGGGGCTCCGGCGAGCGCCTTCACGATCCTCGAGCAGCTCGGCGGACCCGGCGAATCACGCGTCGACTGCTCTGCCGAGGACGCCGCGACCCGCGTCGCCGGACCGCTCCATCTCGCCGCGGTCGAGGTCGTCGGCGGGCCGGCCCATTCGCTGGCGCCCGGTCGGCCCGACGACGCCTACGCCTCGGACGGCCAGCTCACCAAACGCCACGTCCGGGCGATCACGCTCGCCGCACTCGGGCCACTGCCGGGCGACCTCCTGTGGGATGTCGGCGCCGGCAGCGGGTCGGTCGCCGTCGAATGGTGCCGAGTCGAGCCGGCCGCCCGGGCGATCGCGATCGAGGACCGCGCCGAGCGGGCCCGGCGGATCGGCGAGAACGCCCACGCGCTCGGCGTCCCAGCGCTCCGAGTCGTCAGTGGGCGGGCGCCCGACGCGCTCCTCGACCTCCCCCGACCGACTGCGATCTTCGTCGGCGGCGGAGTCACGACACCCGGCGTCCTGGGCGCCTGCTGGTCGGCCCTGTACCCCGGCGGGCGCCTGGTAGCCAACACCGTCACCCTCGAAGGCGAGCAGACCGTCTTCGAGGCTCGCCGGTCGCTGGGTGGCGACCTCCTGAGGATCGATCTCGCCAGCGCCGAGCCGGTCGGCGACTTCACCGGCTGGAGGACGCGGATGACCGTCGTCCAATGGACGGTGGCGAAACCCGCGTGACGACGGCCCCGGTCACCGTTCATTTCATCGGCGCCGGCCCCGGGGCCCCAGACCTCCTGACCCTGCGGGCCCAGCGCCTGATCGCCGCCGCGCCGGTCTGCCTCTTCGCGGGTGCGCTGGTACCAACAGAGATTCTCGACCACGCACCGGTCGGAGCCCGGCTCGTCGACACCCAGCAGATGCGGCTCGACGAGATCGTCGACGAGTTCGCCTCCGCCCACGCCGCCGGCCTGCAGGTTGCCCGCCTTCACTCCGGCGACCTGTCGATCTTCAGCGCTGCGGCCGAGCAGATCCGCCGGCTCGACCAGCTCGCGATCCCGTGGGACGTGACGCCCGGCGTACCCGCGTTCGCCGCGGCGTCGGCCGCACTGCGCTGCGAGCTGACGGTGCCAGAGCTCGCGCAGACGGTGATCCTCACCCGGTACGCCAGGCGGGCTTCTCCGATGCCGCCCGGTGAGGACCTCGCTTCGCTCGCCGCTCACGGCGCGACCCTTGTGATCCACCTGGGAGTTCAGGCGATCGACGAGATCGTGGGCACGGTCGCCCCGCACTACGGCGATCACGCTCCGGCCGCGGTCGTCGCCCGGGCCAGCTGGCCCGACGAGATCGTCCTGCGGGGGACCTTGGCGACGATCGGCGGCCTCGTGCAGGCCTCCGGGGTCAGACGGACCGCGACGATCCTGATCGGACCGGCGCTCGCCCCCGGGGATTTTGCGGCCAGCCATCTCTACTCGAAGCTGCGTGACCGGCCGGACCGTGGCGGCCGGCCGGCGGGAGCCGGCTGAGCCGTGCGGCGCGTGCTCCTGATCGGGATCGGTGCCGGCGACCCGAGCCATCTGACACTCGCGGCGGTCGCCGCGATCAACGCGTTCGACGTGCTCTTCCTCGTCACGAAGCCCGGTCTCGACGACCTCGCCGCCCTGCGACTCGGGATCGTCGGCCGCCACCGCGCGGCAGGGTCCTATCGAACGGTCAAGCTCGCCGATCCGCCGCGCCCGTGGCGGACCGCGCCGGACTACACGGCGGCCGTCGGTCGGTGGCGCGACCAGCGGGCGGCGGCGTGGGAGGCGTCGATTGCGCAGGAGCTGGCCGCCGGGCAGACGGGCGCCTTCCTTGTCTGGGGCGATCCTTCGCTGTACGAGTCGACGCTCGCGATCATCGAGGCGATCGCCGGGCGCGGTGCGGTTGAGCTCGACTACGCGGTGATCCCCGGGGTGAGCTCGATCCACGCCCTGACCGCCAGCCACCGGATACCGCTCAACCGCGTGGGTCGCGCGGTTCAGATCACGCCGGGACGCCTGCTCCGGGCGGGCATGCCGAGCGGCGTCGACGACGTCGTCGTGATGCTCGACGCCGACTCCGGACTCGCGGCGATCCCGCCGGCCGGTATCGAGATCTACTGGGGCGCCTACCTCGGCACCCAGGACGAGATCCTGATCAGCGGGCCGCTCGGTGAGGTCGCCGATGAGATCATCCGGGCTCGGGAGTCGGCCAGGGCGCGCAAGGGTTGGATCTTCGACATCTACCTGCTCCGCCGGGATCGTTGACCGGACGCGTCCTGGTACTCGGCGGCACCGCCGAGGCTCGCGCTCTCGCCGGAGACCTCCACGCCGGCGGGGTTCCAGTGATCTCGACCCTCGCCGGGCGGGTCTCCCGACCCCGGCTCCCGCCAGGCGACGTGCGGATCGGCGGGTTCGGCGGGCCGGCCGGACTTGCGCAGTGGCTCTCCGACGAGGCGATCTGCGCCATCGTCGACGCCACCCACCCCTTTGCGCAGCGGATCTCCGCCTCCGCGCGACTGGCGGCTGCCCGCGTCGGGGCACCGCTGATCCGCCTCCAGCGCCCCGGCTGGCAGCCGGTCGACGGAGATCGCTGGATCTGGGTTGACGACCTTGCCGGGGCTGCCGGCGCGCTCCGTCAGCTCGGCGTGCGACGCGTCTTTCTGACCACCGGGCGCCACGGCCTGGCGGAGTTCGCCGGGGATCAGGAGACCTGGTTCCTGATCCGCTGCGTCGAGGCCCCCGACATCAGCCTCCCCCGGCTTCACCGGGTCGTCCTCGCCCGCGGCCCGTACACGTTGGATGCCGAGCTCGAGCTGATCGACTCCAATGGGATCGAAGCTGTCGTCACCAAGGACAGCGGCGGGTCGCAGACCGAGGCGAAGTTGATCGCAGCCCGGACGCGACGCCTTCCCGTCGTCGTCGTCCGCCGGCCGTCCGGCCACGCAGGCCCGGTCGTCTCAAGCGTCGCCGAAGCTGCCAGGTGGGCGCGCGAGGCGCTTCAGTAGATCCAGACCGGCGTGCCGAGCGGCATCAGGTGGCTGAGCTCGAGCATCGCCGGATTCTGCACGCGGACGCAGCCGTGTGACGGGCGGCCGGGAATCAACTGCGGCTGGTTCGTCCCGTGGATCCCGATCACACCGCCCCCGGGCCAGTCGGTCAGCGTCGCGGAGTACGCGCTGGTCCCGAACGCATAGACCCCGTAGAGGCTGGTGGCCGTCCCGAGCTTCAGACCCTCGCGGATGTAGAAGTGGCCGTGTGGTGTCGTCGTCCCCGGCTTGCCGATGCCGACCGGCGCTGACCAGATCACGCGGCCGTCGTCGTACAAGGTCGCCCGCAGCGCCGCGGTGTTGATGTGGAGCAGCGTGTGGTCGGTGTGCAGACTGCCGAGTGCCGCCGACGGCACCCAGCCACGCAGGCTCGAGTCGCGCACAAGCGGGACGCGGATACGCAGCCAGGCGGCCCCGTGAGGGTCGACCCAACGCGATAGGACCTCGTAGACCGTCGCCGTGCGCTCCTCGGTCAGCAGGTGCAGGCCGCCGATCACCGGAGCCGCGGCGATCGGACTCGACCGAATCGGTGCCTCCCACGAGACGAAGGCCCACAGCGTAGTTGTCGTCTCGTTCGACAGCGTGGTCCACGCAGACGGAGGCGGACCTACGATCCGTCCCCCGGCCTTCGGAGGCGGCTTGCCGGGCGGTTTGGTGGATCCGGACGGGCCGGTCGTCCCCGTCGGTTTCGTGGATCCCGACGGGCCCGTCGTCCCCGTCGGGCGGGGGGCCGTCCCGGACATGCCTGAGGTCCCGGTCGTGCCGGTCGCCGCCCGCAGCCCCAACAGCACCGGCGCGATCAGCGCTCGCGGACCGGTCGCCGCGCTCGCCGCCACCGGCGCCGCCGCGGCGCCGCTCAACGCCGAGAGGCCGAGCACAAGAGCCCCCAGACCGGCGACGATGACGCCGTGGGAGCCCGAGTGCCGCATGTCTACACAATGGCAGACCGGTCGATCGCACCGCTCCGCTTCCCGGGCTAGGTCCTAACCGGTGAAGAGGGGCAGCTTCGGTACCTCGCAGCGCTGGACGTTCGCATGGAGCGTCCGCGTCTTGCCGCTCCGATACGTGACGACCGCGACAAGCCGGTGCATGCGGAGGCTCAGGGTCGCGGTCTTCACCGTGACTAGGTACCGGCCGCTCGGATCCCGCTTCGTTGCCGTTCCGAGGTGGCGTCCGTCCAACGAGTAGCTCACCGACTTGATGTTGCTCCCCGTGACGTACACCTTGATCGGGCCTGTCGACACACATCCGGCCGAGCGGTGCAGCGTCGACGCGCTGACCACGGACGCCGGCGCGGTGTTGGTCGGCGCGATCACCGGGACAGGCGGCGCCACCGGGGCGGGCGTCAGGCCGACCGTCGCGTGGGCGGTCGCCGTGGCGGTCATCCCGTTACTCGTTCCGGACACGGTCACGACATCGGTCTGCGAGGCTCCGGCCGCTCCCTTGAACGCGCCCGTGAAGCTGCATGGTGGACTCGTCGCCCCCGGAGCGAGGGTCACACCGATCAAGGCCCCGCACGAGCTTCCCGGCAGCGTCGCCAGGTTACCGTAGATGTTGTCGCTGAGCGACGTGATCGTGACCGGCTCCAGCGTGCTCGGATTGGAGACCGTCACGGTGAATGTGAACGTCCCGCCCGGCGCCACCTCGCTCGTCGGTGACGCGACCTTCGTCAGCGCGATCTGCGGCGGAGCCGGCGTGAGTGTGACCTTGGCCATTGCCGTCGCCGTGACCGTTATCCCGTTGCCGGACCCCGTAGCCGTGACCGTATCCGTCTGCGAGGCCCCGGCCTTGCCGGTGAACGATCCGCTGAACGAGCAGGTCGGGCTCGAGGCTCCGGGAGCGAGCACGACGCCGATCAGCGCCGAGCACGTGTTCCCCGGGATCTTCGTCACGTCGCCGTACACGTTGTCGACGAGGTCCTCGATCGTCAGCGGCGTGGTCGTGCTTGGATTGCTCACCTGCAACGTGAACGTGAACGGTCCACCCGGCTCCACTGCGCTCGTCGGGCTCGCGACCTTCGTCAGCGCGATCATCGGCGGATTCGGAGAGGTCAGCGTCACCGTCGCCATCGCGACGGCCGTCACGCTGGTGCCCTTGTTCGAGCCGGTCACAGTGATCGTGTCGGTCTGCGATGCTCCGGCCGCTCCCGTGAACGGCCCGGTGAAGGTGCACGCGGCGCTCGTCTGACCGGGCGCGAGGACGACCCCGATCAGCGTGCCGCAGGTGCTCCCGGGCAGCGTCGCGAGATTCCCGTAGACGTTGTCGATCAAGCTGTTGATCGTGACCGGCTCGACCGTGCTCGGGTTCGAGACCTGAGCAGTGAAGGTGAACGTGCCACCCGGCGCGGCCTCGCTCGTCGGAGTGGCGACCTTGGTCAGACTGATCTGCGGCGGGGCGGTCGTCAACGTGACTGTCGCCATCGCGGTCGCCGACACGGTCGCCCCGTTGTTCGTCCCGGTAACTGTGATCGTGTCGGTCTGCGACTGGCCGCCCGTGCCCGTGAACGAGCCCGTGAACGTGCACGGAGCGCTCTTTCCACCGGCCGGGATCGTCGTCCCGATCAGCGTGCCACACGTACTCCCGGGCAGCGTCGCCAGGTTCCCGTACACGTTGTCGACCAGGCTCGTGATCGTCACCGGCTGGAACGTGCTCGGATTCGAGACCTGCGCCGTGAACGTGAACACCCCGCCCGGCTCAACCTCGGTTGTCGGGCTCGCGACCTTCGTCAGCGCGATCTGCGGCGACTGGGGCGTCAAAGTGACTTTGGCGCTGGCGGTCGCGGTGACCGTCGTCCCGTTGTTGGACCCCGTGACCGTGATCACGTCGGTCTGCGAATCACCAGCCACCCCGGTGAACGTCCCCGTGAACGAACACGGCGCGCTCGTCGCACCCGGCGCCAACTTGACCCCGATCAGAGCGCCGCACGTGCTGCCGGCGCGAGTCGCGAGGTTTCCGTAGAGGTTGTCGATCAAGCTCGTGATCGTGACCGGCTCGAGCGTGCTCGGATTCGAAACCTGCGCCGTGAACGTGAACGTCCCACCCGGCTCGACCTCACTCGTCGGCGACGCGACCTTCGTCAACGCGATCTGCGGCGCCGCCGGAGTCAACGTCACCGTCGCACTCGCCGTCGCCGTAACCGTCGTCCCGTTGTTCGACCCGCTCACCGTGATCGTGTCCGTCTGCGACTGACCAGCCGTCCCCGTGAACGTCCCCGTGAACGTGCACGGCGCGCTCTTCGCCCCCGGCGCCAACTTGACCCCGATCAACGTCCCGCACGTACTGCCGGCGCGCGTCGCGAGGTTGCCATAGATGTTGTCGATCAAGCTCGTGATCGTGACCGGCTCGAGCGTGCTCGGATTCGAAACCTGCGCCGTGAACGTGAACGTCCCACCCGGCTCGACCTCACTCAACGGCGACGCGACCTTCGTCAACGCGATCTGCGG
>DASZKP010000064.1:0-17584 GCA_035553395.1 Solirubrobacteraceae bacterium
GGATCGGCTGAGGTGGTCGAAGTCGACCTCGGTCGGGTTCACGTAGTAGCGGGTCGGGAGGCCGGTCTCGAAGACCATCACCGGCGAGGACGACTCCGCCAGCACGACGCCGTCGAGCTCGATGCGGACGGTACGCGTGGATCGGAGGGCGTCGACGCGGGAATACGGGGAGCGCGGATGGGCGAAGACCTCCTCGTCCTCCTCGAACCACGCGTCGAGCGCGTCCCATTGAAGGCGGGCCGTCCCTGCGAGGCCGGCGTGGGAGTCGTCGCCGAAGATCTGGACGCACCCCGGCCGGGACAGCTCGCCGACTCTCAGGCCGTGGCGGCGGGCTACGCCGAGATCCAGGCGCTCGGCGTGCTGCTCGTCGACGAGGAGATCGGCGTCGACGTCGGCGACCGGCACGTAGTACTGAGGGTAGTGGGGCCACTCCCAGACGTAGAGCGCCCGAGTCGTGTCGAGGACGACCTGACCGCCGAGCACCGCGCGGACGCGACGCGGAGCGGGCTCGACGTGACCGACCGGGACGATCGGCTGTGGATGGCCGGGCATGGCGCCGATCCTACGCCGCGGACATCCTCGACGCGCGCGACGCGGCGCGCCTCGTCACGGTCGTCGCGCCCTGAGTCGACCGGAGCTCAGGCGCTGGAGCGCACGGCCGCCGTCTTCGCCGCCGGCTTCGGGGCCGGGGTCGCCGGCTTCTTGGCCATCGCGTAGATGCCGACGGCGACCGCGGCAACGCAGAAGACGCCGCAGACGCCGCTGACCAGGTAGTAGCCGGCCTGCGCGCCCGGCCTGCCCTTGGCCTGGTTGGCCTTCGAGAGGCCGAGCAGGAGGAACCCGAAGGCGACGACGACGCCGACGCCGCCGACCAGCGAGGCGACGATGATCTTCCAGAGGGCGGCGGTGTTGATCAGGGCTGTCGCGAGCATCCGCCGTGCGTTCCTAGGCTGCCGCGCCGGCGGGTGTCCGGGCAAGCGCGGCTGCGCCGCGGCGGGCTTCGTCTTCGGGCGTGACGTGCGAGCGGTCGAGGTCGGCCGCCGAGATCTTGTTGCGCTGGGCGAGCCTGAAGAGCGTGAAAGCGGCCCCGGCGGCGATCAACCCGATGATCAGGGAGCCGGCGACGCTGCCCTTGCCGAAGATGTCGGAGACGCCGTAGGCGAACGCTCCCATCACGCCGGCGGCGGGGATCGTGAAGACCCAGGCGGTCGCCATCTGGCCGGCGACCCCCCAGTGGACGCTGGCGAGCCGCTTGCCGAGGCCGGATCCGATCACGCCGCCGGAGACGACGTGGGTCGTCGAGAGGGGGTAGCCGAAGTACGACGACGCGAGGATTACCGACGCGCTGGCCGATTCGGCGGAGAAGCCCTGGGGTGACTCGACGGTGGTCAGGCGATTGCCCATCGTGTTGATGATCCTCCATCCGCCGATCGCCGTGCCGCTCGCGATCGCCACGGCGCAGGCCAGCTTGACCCAGAGTGGGACGGCGAAGTGGGTCGAGCTGATGTCGCCGTTGGCGATCAGGGCGAGCGAGATCACGCCCATCGTCTTCTGGGCGTCGTTCGTCCCGTGCGCGAGCGAGACAAGCGCCGCCGACCCGATCTGACCGGCCCGGTAGCCGCGGATCGCCTCGCGGTCGCCGAGCAGGCGGACGAGGCGGTAGGCGCAGAACGTGCCGAGCAGTGCGACGACCGCGCAGATCACGGGCGACATGATCGCCGGCGCGAGGACGGTCTCGACGAGCGGACGGAACTTCACGGCGCCCGTCCCGCTGGCGACGATCGTCGCGCCGATGATCCCGCCGATCAGGGCGTGGCTCGAGCTCGACGGGATCGTGAAATACCACGTGATCAGGTTCCAGGCGACCGCGCCGATCAGGGCGGCGAAGACGAGCGAGAGCCCGGTCGTGCCGCTGAGGACGTTGGCGTCGACGATGCCCTTGGCGATCGTCGCGGCGACCTTGATCGAGATGAACGCGCCGACGAGGTTGAGGACGGCGGACATCATCACGGCGACTCGCGGCTTCAGCGCGCCTGTGGCGATCGCGGTCGCGACGGCGTTCGCGGTGTCGTGGAAGCCGTTGGTGAAGTCGAACGAGATCGCCGTGACGACGACCAGGACGAGGATCACGTCTGCGGCACTCATCGCCGCCATCTTGGAGACGGAGTTCGCGGAAGGAGTAAAGAATTTGAGAACCCCGGTCGATGCTGTGGCTATGGTGCCTGCGGCATGACCACTGCGTACGTTGCGCTCGCCGCCGTGTTCGGCGCGATCGTCGGGTCCTTCCTCAACGTCGTGGCCTACCGCCTGCCGCGGGGGGAGTCCCTCTCGCGGCCCGGGTCGCACTGCCCGTCGTGCGACGTGCCGATCAAGCCCTACGACAACGTTCCCGTGCTCGCCTGGCTCTGGCTGCGCGGCCGCTGCCGCAACTGCGGCGAGCCGATCTCGGCCCGCTACCCCCTGGTCGAGGCCGGGACGGCCGTGCTGTGCGCCGGCGCGGTGATCGGTCAGCACAACACCGGGCGGGCGCTGCTGGGCATCGTGCTCGTGCTCGTGCTCGTTCCGATCACCCTGATCGACCTCGATCACCAGCTGATCCCCGACCGGATCACCGCGCCCGCGGCGATCCTGGCCGTGGTCATCGGCACCGCGCTCGACCCGGGCGGCGAGATCGAGCGCCTGATCGCGGGCGCCGCGGCCGGCGGCTTCCTGTTCGTCGCGTGGTACGCGTACCCCGGCGGGATGGGCTTCGGCGACGTCAAGCTGGCCGCCGTCCTCGGCCTGTTCCTCGGGAGCGCGGTCGGTCCGGCGATGCTCGTCGCGCTCGTCTCCGGCGTCGTCGTCGGGCTCGCGATCATGAGACGGGTCGGCGTCGAGGCCGGACGCAAGACGAAGGTCCCGTTCGGGCCGTTCCTCGCCCTCGGCGGGATCGTCGCGCTCTACGCCGGGCACGCGATCGTCACGACGTACCTCTCGAGCTTCGGCTCGTAGCGTCGCCCGCGACCGGTGGCGGCCGGCGGCGGCCGGTGACGGCCGGGGCTGGGTCGGTCTGCGCGGCGTGACGTGAGGACCATGACCTCGTGTCGTTCACGCAAGCTGCCTGAGTCAGGCAGCTTTTTCGTTTTGGACACGCACACACATGCAGACCCCATCGTCCGACGTCCGACGCCCGACGCCCGACGCCAGAGCGCCGCGGTACCGCCACCCCCGCCACCCCCGCCCGCCCCGCCCGGCCCCGCCCCCGCCGACGCCCCCGCCCCGCCCCGGACCCCCCGGGCACCGGCCGCGGGGCCCAGCGACAGCCTCGTACGGACGTCGAGTCACGGGCTAATGCGCAGGTCGGATGCCGCCGATGTAGGTCCGGAAGGCGACCCTCCCGGACGCCACGAGAAAGAAACCGGAAGATGCCCAACCGTCTAAGCCAACCCATCAAGCTCAAGAGGCCGTCGCTGCCCAGCGTGCGGCGCCCTTCGGGCTCGCGGCGCTCGCTTCCGGCGATCCGGCGCGGGCCGTCGAACAACAACCGATCGGGTCGCGCGCTGATCGGCCTTGACATCGAACCTGGACAGATCGTCGCCGCGCAGGTGCGCGTCGCCGGCGGCCTCCAGATCGAGCGCGCGGCGGGAATGCCGCTGCCGCCCGGAGTGATCCGGGACGGCGAGGTGGCCGACGTCGAGACGCTGAGCGCGTCGCTCGCACAGCTGTTCGAGACCAGCGGCCTCGACAACCGCGTGCGGATCGGCATCGCGAATCAGCGAATCGTCGTGCGGATGCTCGAGCTCCCGCCGATCCCCGACCCAAAGGAGCTCGCCACGGCCGTCCGTTTCCAGGCCCAGGACGAGATCCCGATGCCGCTCGACAGCGTGATCCTCGACCACCACTCGCTCGGCGTGATCGAGACGCCGAACGGACCCCGCCAGCAGGTCGTGCTGGTCGCGGCGCGACGGGACATGGTCGAGCGGGTGCTCGCCGCGGCCCGGGGTGCCGGACTGCGGCCGGAGGCCGTCGACCTGTCGGCCTTCGCGATGATCAGGGCGCTCGCGCCGTCGGGCGTGAGCTCGCACGAGCGGGTCCTCTACCTGTCGATCGGCGGCCTGACCAACCTGGCGATCGCCGAGGGCAGGGTTTGCCGGTTCACGCGAGTGATCGGCGGCGGACTCGACGAGATCGTCGCCGACGTCGCCGAGCGGTGCCAGGTCCCACTCGACCGGGCGCGGGCGCTGGTCGGCCGCAGCAGCCCGGTCAAGTCGACCGAAGGCGAGTCCGGCGAACGGCCGGCGTCCGACCACGATGCGATCGCGCAGTCGGCTCTGGTCGACGGTGTCAACCGGATCGCGGCGGAGGTTCGCAACTCGCTCGACTTCCACAGCTCGCAGGGCGCCCGAACCGACGTCGTCCGCGCCGTGCTGTGCGGCCCGGCAGTCGACATCCCGGGCTTCAGCGAGGCGCTGTCGGAGGCGGTGCGTCTGCCGGTCACCGTAGGTGCCGTTGCACAGATCAACCCCGACGCGGCTGGGGGCGTGCCACCGAGCCGTCTGATCGTGGCCGCCGGACTGGCCATCGAGGAGGCTACGTCGTGAGATCCATCAACCTGATACCCGCCGAGCAGCGCCGTGGCGCGGGCGGTCTCGCCGGTCGTGCCGGCGGGGCGTCGTACGTCGTCGTCGGCGCACTCGCAGTCTTCGTGCTGATGGGCGTCTTCTACGCGATCGCGATCGGCCAGGTCTCGTCTCGGAAGTCGGACCTGGCTCAGGTGACCGCGCAGACGACGAGCACACAGGCGCAGGCGTCTGCGCTTGACCCGTACGTCCAGTTCGCGGCGATCCGAACGCAACGCCAGCAGGCGATCACCTCGCTGGCGACAAGCCGGTTCGACTGGTCCGACGCGATGGACCAGATCGCGCGGTCGCTGCCGAGCAACGTGACGCTCGCGGCGATGTCCGGAAGCGGCGCCCCCGGCGCCGTCTCGACCACCCCGGCAGTAGCAGCACCGGTGACACCCGGTGTGCCCGCGACCCCGGTCGCGGTGACTCCCGGGCCGTCGGTGACGCTGACCGGATGTGCGGTCTCGCACAGCGAGGTCGCGACGGTCCTGGTCGACCTCAACCAGGTCGCCGGCGTCGCCAGCGTGTCGCTGTCGTCCTCGGCGAAGGCCGCGCCGACGACCGCTACGGCCGGCCAGCCCGCGGCGGTTGCGACCGGCTGCAAGGGCGCGACGTTCAACGCAACTCTGACATACGCCACCGGAGCTGGGTCGGTCAGCCCGATCACGGCTCACACGACCGCTGGGAGCACACGATGACCACCCGGGACAGACTTGTTGTATGTGGCCTGGTGGCGGTCGCCGCCCTGGTCGCGATGTGGCTGGGGCTTGTCACCCCGAAGCGCAACGAAGCCACGAAGCTGGGCGCGGCGGTCGCGGGCGAGAAGACTCAGCTCGCGTCGGCGCAGACCCAGCTGGCACAGGGCGTCGCGGCGGAGGGGAGCTACACGCAGAACCTCAAGGTCGTGAAGCAGCTGTACAAGGCGGTGCCGTCGACCAACGGCGTGCCGAAGCTGCTGGTCGCACTCGACAAGACGTCGAACTACAAGCGGATCGACTTCCAGGTGATCAACGTGGCCCCGTCGGCCGCGGCGACCACCACGCCGATCGCCGCCGGCACGCCGGCTGCTCCGGTCAGCGTGTTGACCCCGGTGAGCTTCACGTTCACATTCGACGGAGGCTACATCGCACTTCAGCACTTCATCCACTCGATCGACAACTACACCCTGGTCGAGGGGAACAGCGTGATCGCCCACGGGCGGCTGCTGAGCATCCAGTCGGTCAGCCTGACTCCTCAGGCCGGCTCGTCGGCGGCCAAGGCGTCCGTCACAGCCACCGCCTACAGCCAGCCAGCGGCGACGCTGGGGGCAACCACCCCGACCACCGCGTCGACGTCGACGCCGACCTCATGAGGCTCCTGGGATGAAATTCGCAAGATCCATAGCAGCAGATCTCGTTGACAAGCGCCTCCTCCCGGTCGTGGTCGTCCTCGTGGCGCTCGCGTTCGCGATTCCACTCGGGGCGTCCGTCTTCTCGGGCGGAGGGTCGTCGAAGCCGGTGGCCGTGAGCCCCGGCAAGACGATCGCCCTCCCGGCGGGGACGCCGTCCCCGGCGAAGGCGCTCGAGGACGTGGCCGGGCCGAACACGCCGACGGCGAAGCACTACACCAAGCCCGAGCTCAACCCGTTCCGGAGCACCGCGCTCGATACGACGACGACGCCGGCCACGGCGACCACCGTGGCGAGCGTCGCCAAGGCGGCGACCCCGGCGGCGACGACGAAGGCCGCGACGACCAAGACCACGACCACGCCGGCGAAGAAGACGACGCCGGCGAAGACGACGACGCCGACGCCCGTCACGTCGACCCCGAGCACTTCGGGTGCGCCGGTCGCCCAGCTGGCGAAGCTGCGCAGCGTCGACAGCTACGCGGTCGACGTCAGGGTCCAGGACGCGACGGGCCTGCGCAACCTCGCAGACCTCGAGCGGCTCAGCCCGGTTCCGTCGGCGACGGACGCGCTGGCCGAGTACCTGGGTGTCGCCAAGAGCGGGCGGGCGGCGGATTTCGTCCTCAACAGGGGGACGGTCGTGACCGGTCCGGGCACGTGCCTGCCGAGTGCCTCCAACTGTCAGGTCGTCGAGTTGAAGCCCGGTCAGATCGAGGCCCTGCTCGCCAGCTCGGCGGCAGGACCGATCTTCCAGGGCGTCGTGTCGGTGACCAACTGGGGTGTCGTCAGCCACTCGTCGGCAGCAGCGGCGGCGACCGCTCGCCGGCAGGAGAGCCAGACGGGCCGTCAGCTGATGCTGGCGACGCCGCAGCCGGCGCTCGAGAACCTCGTGTACTCGGTCGCCAAGGGCGTCGTCAGCCTGCTCGGCAGCCTGACCAACACGGTCGCCGGACTCCTCAACAACGGGTAGCGCGCAGGACAGGGAGGTCCGGGCACGCCGCCCGGCCAGCAGTGGCAACTCCGGAGCCGGCCATCCAATGGCCGGCTCCGGGGCGTGAGGGCCCCCTATCCTTCTCGTCCGTGGAACCGATCCGTCTGATCACCGCCGGCGAGTCGCACGGCCCCGGCCTGACGTGTCTCGTCGAAGGCCTCCCGGCCGGGCTCGACCTCGATCTGGACGCGATCAACCGGGACATGGCCCGCCGGCAGCTCGGACACGGGCGGGGCGGGCGGATGAAGATCGAGCGGGACGCGGCGGAGATCACCGGGGGTGTGCGCCACGGGCGGACGCTGGGCGGACCGATCGCCCTGCAGGTCGCCAACCGCGACTACAAGAACTGGGCCGAGCGGATGAGCCCGTGGCCGATCGACGGGTCCGTCGACGAGGTCCACCTGCCGCGGCCGGGGCACGCCGACCTGGCCGGGACGCAGAAGTACAAGCTGACCGACGTCCGCGACGTCCTCGAGCGCGCGAGCGCCCGGGAGACGGCCGCCCGAGTCGCGGGGGGCGCGGTACTGAAGGAGTTCCTGCGCGCGTTGGGCGTGGACATCGTCTCCCATGTCGTGCAGATCGGCACTGTCCACGCCCCGGACTACGCGGAGCCGCTGGATCTCGTGGACTTCGCCGACGTCGACGCGTCTCCGGTGCGGTGCCTGGACGCGGACGCGTCGCGGGCGATGGTCGCGCACATCAACGTCCAGCGCAAGGCCAACGAGTCGCTCGGCGGCGTCTTCGAGGTCCGGGCGTACGGGCTGATCCCCGGGCTGGGGTCCCACGTCTCGTGGGAGGAGCGCCTCGACGGCCGGCTGGCCGGCGCGCTGTGCTCGATCCAGGCGATCAAGGGCGTCGGCCTGGGCGAGGGGTTCGCGCTGGCGGGCAAGCCGGGATCAGAAGCCCACGACGAGATCTTCCACTCCGTGGAGCGGGGCTTCTACCGGGAGACGAACCACGCCGGCGGGCTGGAGGGCGGCATGACGAACGGGGATCCGCTGATCGCGCGGGCGGCGATGAAGCCCCTGCCGACGCTGACCAAGCCGCTGCGATCGGTCGACATCGCGACGCTCGAGCCGGCCGCGGCCCTGCGCGAACGGACCGACTCGTGCACGGTGCCGGCGGCCGGCGTCGTCGGCGAGGCGATGGTCGCCTACGTGCTGGCCGGGGCCTACCGGCAGAAGCTCGGGGGGGACCACATCGACGACGTCCGCGGGGCGCTCGAGGCCTACCGCGAGCGGATCGGACGCTAGGCTGGCTCTGGTCTTCATCGGCTTCATGGGGGCCGGGAAGTCGACGGCTGCCCGGCAGGTCGCGGCGATCCGGGGGGGCCGGTCGATCGACACGGACGCGCGGGTCGAGGAGCGCCTGGGACACACGATCGCCGAGGAGTTCGCCCGCCGGGGGGAGGCGTCGTTCCGGGCGCTCGAGGAGGAGGTCACGCTGGCCGAGCTGGCGGGCGCCGGGCCGTCGGACGCGGTCTCACTCGGCGGGGGGGCGATCCTGTCGTCGCGGGTGCGGGACGCTCTCGCGAGCCACACGGTCGTCCTGATCGACGTCGACCTCGGCCGGGCGTGGGGCCGGGCGGCGGGACGTCGGCGGCCGCTGGCCAGGGACCGGGAGCGGTTTGCGAGTCTTTTTTCGGAGCGCGCGCCCCAGTACACGCGCCTGGCGAAGGTGATCCTGCCGGCCCACGGCCGGGAGCACGTCGCGCGGGCGCTCGGCTCGATCGACGCCCTCGCCGGGGCTCCTCCGGGCACGCGGATGCTGTGGGCGACGAGCTCCTCAGGCGACTATCCCGTGCTGATCGGACGGGGTCTCGTGGGTGCCGGCGTCTGGCCGGTCGGGTCGGCGACCGGTGGCCGGAGGTTCGTGATCACCGACGAGCACGTCGGCCCGGTCTACCTCGACCGGCTCGGCCGCCGGGACGGGGCGGTGACGATCGCGGCGGGCGAGACGAGCAAGACGCTCGCGACGGCCGAGCTCGTCTGGCGGGAGCTGGCCCGGCGGGGCGTCGCCCGCGACGACCATCTGGTCGGGCTCGGAGGCGGCGTCGTCGGCGATCTGGCGGGGTTCTGTGCGGCGACATACCAGCGGGGCGTGCCGATCGTCCACGTGCCGACGACGCTGGTCGCCCAGGTCGACTCGGCCTACGGTGGCAAGACGGGCGTCGATCTGCCGGAGGCGAAGAACTACGTCGGTGCGTACCACCAGCCGGTGGGCGTCGTCGTCGATACGCAGACGCTGGAGACGCTCCCGGCGGCGGAATTCTCGGCCGGTTACGCCGAGGTCGTGAAGACCGCGCTGATCGCCGGGGGAGACCTGTGGCGGCGGGTGGCGGCGGACGACCCGATCGACGACGAGGTCGTGACGGCGTGCGCCCGGCTGAAGCTGTCGGTCGTGGCCGAGGACGAGCGGGACGCCGGCCGGCGTCAGGTGCTCAACCTCGGCCACACGGTCGGCCACGCGATCGAGGTCGTCACCGGATACGGCCGCTACCGCCACGGCGAGGCGGTCGGGCTCGGCCTGCTGGCAGCCCTGCGCCTGTCCGGCCAGGACGCGCTGCGGGCCGACGTCCGCGAGCTGCTCGCGGCCCACGATCTGCCGGTCGAGATGGCCGGGGTCGACGTCGGGGCGGTCGTGGCGGCGACGGCGCACGACAAGAAGCGGATGGGGGGGAGCGTGCCGTTCGTGCTGGTCCATGCGCCGGGCGATGTCCGGCCGGGGGCGGCGATCGGGGCTGGCGAGTTGGAGGCGGCCGTGCGAGAGTTGTGCTCGTGAGCCGGGTCGAGGTCATGCACGGCGTCAACCTGGACATGCTCGGTCGGCGGGATCCGGCCGTCTACGGTTCGCAGACGCTGGCCGAGCTCGAGCACGCGGTCGCGGGGTTCGCCGGCGAGCTCGAGCTCGAGGTCGCCTTCTTCCAGACGAACTTCGAAGGCGAGTTCGTCGAGCACCTCCACGGCCTGCGGGACACGGCCGACGGGGTCCTGCTGAACCCGGGGGCGTGGACGCACTACTCGTGGGCGATCCACGACGCCCTCGAGATCGCCGGCCTGCCGGCCGTCGAGGTGCATCTGTCGGCCGTCGACCAACGCGAGGAGTGGCGGCGGGCGTCGGTGATCGGCGATCTCTGCCTGGCGACGGTCTCAGGCCTTGGGGTCGACGGGTATCGGGAAGGGCTCGTGCGTCTACGAAGGGGGATCGAGGGATGACTGACGGGAGTCGGGCGGAGCGGTTGGCCGGGCTGGCGGGCGCGGAGGGCCTCGACGGGGTGCTCTTCGGCGGGGCGGCGAACCTCCGCTACGTGACTGGATACACGGGGTCCAACGGCCTGGCCCTGGTCACGACGGCGGGCGTCCAGCGGTTCCTGACGGACTTCCGCTACGAGGCGCAGGCGGCCGCGGAGATCACCGAGGGGTTCACGACGGAGATCGTCACCGGCGAGCTGCTCGACACCCTGGCCGCCGAGCTGCCGGCCGGCCGGATCGGCTTCGACGACACCGAGCTGACCGTCCGCCGGCACGCGCGGCTCGTCGAGCTGGCGCCCGACGGCGTCGAGCTGGTCGCGTCGGGCGGCCTGGTCGAGCGGCTGCGGAGCGTCAAGGACGCGGACGAGCTCGGGCGGATCCGGGCGGCGGCGGAGTTGGTCGACGGGATCTACGAGTGGCTGGTCGACCGGGGTCTGTCGGGCCGGATCGAGCGGGACGTCGCGCTCGAGCTCGAGCACGAGATGCGCCGGCGGGGAGCCAGCGGGCCGAGCTTCGGTTCGATCGTCGCGTCGGGCGTCCGCGGCGCCCTGCCGCATGCGACGCCGACCGGCGAGGCGATCGGCCGGGGGACGCTGGTCACGATCGACATCGGCGCGGTGCTCGACGGGTACTGCTCGGACTGCACGCGGACGTTCGCGGCCGGCGGCGAGCCCGACGGCCTGGGGCGGGAGATCTACGAGTTGGTCCTGGAGGCCCAGCTGGCGGGGCTGGCAGCCGTCTGCGCTGGTCCGACCGGCGTCGAGGTCGACGCGGCGGCGCGGGCGGTGATCGAGGCGGCCGGCTACGGCGAGCGGTTCGGGCACGGGCTGGGCCACGGCGTGGGGATCGAGGTCCACGAGGGGCCGCGGCTGTCGCGCCTGGCGCCAGACGACCCGCTGCGCGAGAACCAGGTCGTGACGGTCGAGCCGGGCGTCTACCTGCCCGGGCGGCTGGGCGTGCGGATCGAGGATCTCGTCGTCGTGAAGGCGGACGGGGCCGACGTGCTCAGCAACTTCACGAAGGAACTGCTGATCACCGACTGAGCGCCCGGGTGGGGTCGCTGCGGCCGAAGCGGGTAGGACGGGTCGGCGGGCGGGCGGTCGAGGTGGGTAGCCCGGGGGGGCGGGCCCGGTCGAGGGGCTGCCGAGTCACGCAGCTACTTCTGCCGAAGGTCCTGACCGTCTCGGCTCGGCCGCCGCGGCCGGCGGCCCGCCTATGCGCGGAGCTTGAAGCGGGTGACCGAGTGGGCGTGGGGAGTCGAGACGGCGACGTTCGCCTCGATGCCGCGGGTGCCGGCCCTCCGCAGCCTGGTGAGGACGGAGGAGGGGATCGTGAAGTGGAGGACGCTGACGCCGCTCGTCACGACCGAGACCCGCGTGGTCGCGATGATCGTCCCGGAGGTCGAGCTGCCGAGCCGGAGGTTGGCGGTCCCGTGGCAGCCGGCCGGGTCGACGTGGCAGCCGATCTTGAAGCTGATCCGGCCGTTGACGGCGCCGATCGTGTTGCCGCTGAGCGGCCGGATCGACCCGTTCTGGGTGAAGGCGGCCGGCGGGAGGAGGGCGTTGATGTTGGTCGTGACGACGCCCGGACTCACGGTGACCGGCGCGCCGCCGCAGACCGTGCACGTCTCCGTCGGTCCGGGACCGGGTCCGCCGAAGATGACCGTCTGGTAGTCGATGTTGATCTTGGCGACGACCTGCGCGTTGAAGCCGACGTCGTAGGTCCCCGGGTCGAGCGAGAGGATGTAGGTGCCGTCAGACCGGGACTTGGTCGTCACGAGCGTGTCACCGCCGACGGGGACGGCGGCGACCGTGATGTCGGCGAGGGGGATGCCGTTCCCGTCGGTGACCCGCCCGGTGATCTGTCCCTCACCCGTCGCTGCGCCGGCCGGGCCGACGGCGGTCAGAAGAATAATGGCCGCGAGCGCGGCCGCCCAGCGTGACAGGGCGCGAAGCATCGATCGGGAGTCTAGTCCGCTGGGTCACGACCCTCCAGTCGAACGTGTGGTCCGCGGGTCGGCCCTTCGAATAAAACCCGCGATAGGCCGGCGTGCGTGTGGACAACGGGTTCCACACAGGGGACCACGAAACGTAACGGGGCTGTAACGCGACGCGTGACCGACCCAATGTCCGGCGTCCTACGGTCTTCGGGCGTGGGCGGGGACCGGTCGTCCCGACCCTCGGTGAACGTCCAAATCGAGGAATCCGGAGAGAACATGAACCTGACGAGGCGCATCACGCCGCTGGCGCTCGCGGCGACGATCGGCATCGGCGCCGTGGCGATGCCGGCGACGGCGGCGACAGCGAAGGCGACGAAGTACACGACGAAGCAGTGCACGGCCTACAAGGCGGGCTTCCTCAAGCGGCACAAGAAGCCGACCAAGGCGGAGCTGGCGGCGGCCAACAAGGTGCTCAAGAAGCACGGCTGCACGATCAAGGCGTAGCGGCCGGCCGGCCTCAGGGAGGCCGGTCTCCTTCGACGGTCGCTGGGCCCGGCCTGTCGGGAAGTCTCGCCCGGCAGGCCGGTCGCCTGCCGCGGTCGGGTCGGCACCGGCGATTGCGGGGCCGGGGCGCCGAGTAGGCTTGAGACCCCGACACCCGACCGCGGACGCGGCGTCGCCTGGTCGAGCGCCGGTGCCGGTCGTGGCGATCGGCGGGCATCCGAGCCGCCGTCTCGCGCAGAAGGCCTGATCTCCCTGATTACGACAAACCAATCCAGAAACGTGCCGGCCACCCCATCCGGTGGCCCGGATGTCGGGTTACCAGTCTCTGTCTGGATTTCGGTCCCGCGGTTCGAGAGCGGCTCGGGGCCAACCCCGCGGGTGGGGACGGGAGCACGGGGTAGCGTGCGCGGCCAGGGCGAAGTACCGCGAGGTCCGCACAGCGCTGCGAGCGGCCGATTGGTCCAGGGTGCGGCAGTCCGGCTCGCATGAGACGTGGCGGAGCCCGGACGGGGCACGATGCGTCACCGTGGCCGGCAAGGACTCGGACACGGTTCCCGCCGGTACGCTGTCGGCAATGCGGCGGTCGACTGGGTTGGAGCAGCTTCGGTGAAGGAATATCTCGTGATCTATGACCGGGCCGAAGACGGCAGTTGGGGCGCCCACTCACCCGACGTCGAAGGCGCCTTCGCTCTCGGGCGCACGAGGCAGGAGGTGGAGCGACGTATGGCAGAGGCGCTTGCGGCCCACCTCGAGTACCTCCGCGATCAGGGAGCGCCCGAGCCGCAGCCCCATACTGACGCTGGCCGGATCGCCGTCGTCTGATTCGGCGCTCCGCGACAGCGCCGCAGATCCCGGGCAACCGATCTCCGGCGCGCATGCTGCAGAGCACTAGCCAACTCACGATCTCCCTGCAAAAGGTCTGATTAAGACGATTACCACGAACCAATTCAAGAGCGGCAACCACATCGATGTCGATGGGGTCGTCTTCAAGATCCTCGACTTCCAGCACGTCAAGCCGGGCAAGGGCGGCGCGTTCGTCCGGACGAAGCTCCGCCGGGCGAGCGACGGCAACGTGATCGACCGGACGTTCCGGGCCGGCGAGAAGTTCAGGCCGGTCCACACGGAGTCCCGGAAGATGCAGTTCCTCTACGCCGACGGGGACGACGCCCACTTCATGGACACCGGCTCGTACGAGCAGTTCGCGGTCCCCGAGCGGAGCGTGGCCGAAGCCCTGCGGTGGATGAAGCCGAGCGACGAGGTCGACCTCCTCTACATCGACGACGAGCCGTCCGACGTCCAGCTGCCGTCGGCCGTCGACCTCGAGGTCACGTCGACTGAGCCCGGCCTGCGTGGGGACACGGCGTCGGGCGGCGGGTCCAAGCCGGCGACCCTCGAGACGGGCGCCGAGGTCGCGGTCCCGCTGTTCGTCAACGTCGGCGAGAAGGTCCGGGTCGATACTCGCACCGGCGAGTACGTCTCGCGCGCCTGATCGCGAGCTCGGTTGCGCCGCTCCGACCAGCGCCGGGCAGCCGTCATCGCGCTGTACCAGCACGACCTCACCAAGCGGCCGCTCGACCAGACGCTCGGGCGCGAGCCGCGCGAGCTGACCCGCCTGCTGGCCCACGCCGCGGCCGACCGGGCGGTCGAGCTGGACGCGATGATCGAGGCCCACGCCCACGGGTGGACGGCCGCGCGGATCGCGCCGCTCGAGCGCAACATCATGCGCGTGGCATTGATCGAGATGCTCGACTCGGCCGCCGTCCCGGCGCAGACGCCGATCGCCCCGGAGGGAGCGATCGACGAGGCGGTCGAGAGCGCGAAGATCTTCTGCAGCGCGGAGGCGCCGGCCTTCGTCAACGGAATACTTGACGCGATCCTCCGCGACCTGCGCCAGAATGCCACGCTGTGATCGAGGAGGACGACACGCTGGACGGCCTGATCGACCGCCTCGAGCGGGCGGCCGAGCAGCTGCGCTCGGGCGAGCTCAGCGCGGACGCCGCGGCCGGCCTCGTCGAGGACTGCGCGAGCCTCGCGACGCGGACCGGGGCCGAGCTCGACCGGCGGGCCCGGGCGGCCGTCGAGGAGCCGCTGCCCGGACAGGACACACTCCTGTAGTGGCGCTCACGCCGACAGACTCGCCGTGCCGATCCGATGACGACCTCGTCGCCGGTTCGGCGGTCCCGTATCCCGACGACCTCCGCCTGCGGGTCGATGCCTACCTCGAGGGGATCGTCTTCGCGTCCGTCGACGGGCTCGACGGCCTGGCCGGCCTCGAGGAGGCGATGCGGTACTCGCTGCTGGCGCCCGGCAAGCGGATCCGGCCGGTCCTGGCGCTGGCGACGGCCGCCGCGCTGCGGATCGACGCGGACAGCGTCCTGCCGCTGGCCGGCGCCCTCGAGCTGATCCACACGTACTCGCTGATCCACGACGACCTCCCGGCGATGGACGACGACGGCCTGCGCCGGGGACGCCCGACATGCCACGTCGCGTTCGGCGAGAACGTCGCGATCCTCGCGGGCGACGCCCTCTACGCCGAGGCGTTCAACCACCTCCTGGCCAACCAGGTCGCACCGCCCGAGCGCCTGCTCGCGGCCCTCACGCGGCTCGTCAGGGCGACCGGGGTCGCCGGGATGGTCGGCGGCCAGTACCTCGACGTGTCCGGCCGCGGCGGGTCCGGTCCGGACGGCCTGCGACGGCTGCATGCGCTCAAGACGGGTGAGTTGATCGCTGCGTCGGTTGACTGCGTACTCCTTCTGACAGGTGTCGCCGAACCTGTCAAACTTCATTTTGGAAGATTCGCAGCCGAGCTGGGTGTGCTATTTCAGATCGTCGATGACATCTTGGATGTGACAGGGACCGACGCTGCCCTCGGCAAACCGAGCGGGAGCGACGAGCGCCACGGGAGGCGGACCTACGTATCCGAGTACGGCCTTTCGGGCGCCCGCGACCTGGCAGCGTCGTCGCACAAGAATGCCCGCGGCGCGCTGGCGGCCGCCGCGCCGGGCGGGGCGAGCCAGCTCCAGCAGATCACCGACTTCGTCTTCACGCGAACCTCTTGAGCTCCGTCAACCCCCGCCACCGGATCCTCGAGGCAGTCGACCGGCCGCAGGACCTCCACGGCCTGTCCGAGCCCGACCTCCAGCGTCTGGCCCAGGAGGTGCGCGAGCACATCATCGACACGGTCGGTGAGATCGGCGGCCACTTCGGCGCCAACCTCGGGACGTGTGAGCTGGCCGTCGCGCTCCACTCGCTGCTCGACTCGCCCCGCGACAAGGTGCTCTGGGACGTCGGCCACCAGGCCTACCCCCACAAGGTCCTGACCGGCCGCCGCGACCAGCTGGCGACGATCCGCCGCTACGGCGGCCTCACGCCGTTCTGCTCGATCGGCGAGTCCGAGCACGACATCATGGGCGCCGGGCACGCGTCGACGTCGATCGGGATCGGCGTCGGGATCAAGGAGGGGATGCGCCGCCGCGGGGAGATCAACGCCGGCCGCGTCGTCGCCGTGATCGGCGACGGCGCGATGACCGGCGGCGTGGCCTTCGAGGCGATCCAGCAGGCCGGCGGCCTGGAGACGCCGATGGTCGTCGTGCTCAACGACAACGGGATGTCGATCGCCCCGAACGTCGGCGCGATGAGCCGCTACTTTCATCGCCTGCGCCTCAACCCCAAGCTCTGGCACGCCCGCGAGGGCGTCGAGGGCGGGCTGACCAGGCTGCCGGGGATCGGCGCCCGGGTCGAGCGGCTGGGTCCGCAGATCAAGGAGTCGATCAAGGCGTTCTGGGCGCCGGGCCTCTGGTGGGAGGAGCTCGACTTCGCGTACATGGGCGTGATCGACGGCCACGACGTCCGCGCCCTCCGGGTCGCCCTGACCGAGGCCCTCGCCGCCGAGCGGCCGGTCGTCGTCCACGTCGCCACGGTCAAGGGCAAGGGGTTCGGCCCGGCCGAGCACGGCGGACTCGAGGGGATGGAGCGGTGGCACGCGGCCAAGCCCCGGTCGATCGCCGGCGGCGTTCCGACCCAGGCCAAGCCGTGGGACGGCGTGGTTCCGCCGGCCCAGTACACGGCGGTCTTCGGCGAGGCCCTGGTCGACGAGTGCCGGCGGGATCCGCGGGTCGTCGGGATCACGGCGGCGATGAACTCCGGCACGGGTCTGAACATCCTCCAGAAGGCGATGCCCGAGCGGTACTTCGACGTCGGCATCGCCGAGCAGCAGGCCGTCCTCTTCGCGTCGGGGCTGGCCCTCGAGGGAGCCAAGCCGGTCGTCGCGATCTACTCGACCTTCCTCCAGCGGGCCTACGACCAGATCGTCCACGACGTCTGCCTCCAGAAGCTGAACGTCGTCTTCGCGCTCGACCGGGCCGGACTCGTCGGCGACGACGGGCCGACCCACCACGGGACCTTCGACATCGCCTACATGCGCTGCGTCCCGAACATCGTCCTGATGGCCCCGCGGGACGAGGCGATGCTGGTCAACATGCTGCGCACGGCGCTGCTCCACGACGACGGTCCGGTCGCGATCCGCTACCCCCGCGGCCAGGGGCTGGGCGTGCCGCTCCCGGGACACCCGGTCCCGATCGAGATCGGCACGGGCGAGATCCTCCGCGAGCCTGGCCGGGACGCCGGCTCAGGACCACGCGTCGCCCTGCTCGGCTACGGCAGCGGCGTCGCGAGGGCCCTCGGCGCCGCCGACCTGCTGGCCGACGACGGGATCCTCACGACGGTCGCCGACGCCCGCTTCGCCAAGCCGATCGACGTCGGCCTGGCCGTCCAGCTCGCCGCCGAGCACGACCTGCTCGTGACCATCGAGGAGGGCGTCCTCCAGGGTGGCTTCGGCTCGGCCGTCTGGGAGGCTCTCAACGAGACCGGCGCGAGGATGCCCCACATCATGCGGGTCGGACTCCCCGACCG
>DASZKP010000065.1:0-42296 GCA_035553395.1 Solirubrobacteraceae bacterium
ATGTCATTCGACGCGCCCGTCGTGATCTCACCGAACACGATCTCCTCAGCAGCCCGCCCACCCAACGTCATCGCCATCGTGTCCAGCAACTCCGCCCGCGTCGTCAGAAAACGATCCTCCGTCGGCATCGAAATCGTGTAACCCAACGCCTGCCCACGACTGATCACACTGATCTTGTGCACCGGATCGGAATGCTCAAGGAAATTCCCCACGATCGCATGACCCATCTCATGAAACGCCGTGATCAACCGCTCCTTCTCACTCATCACCCGCGTCTTCTTCTCAGGACCCGCGATCACCCGCAGAATCCCCTCCTCCAACTCGACCTGCGTGATCTCCCGCTTCCCCGTCCGCGCCGCCAGCAACGCCGCCTCATTGATCAGATTCGACAGATCAGCACCCGTAAACCCAGGCGTCTGACCAGCCAACGCATCGATATCGATCTCCTTACCCAACGGCTTGCCCCGCGTATGCACCTCAAGAATCTTCGCCCGACCCTTGCGATCCGGACGATCAACCGCGATCTGCCGATCAAAACGCCCCGGACGCAACAACGCCGGATCAAGGATGTCCGGACGATTGGTCGCCGCGATCATGATGATGTTGTCCTTCGCCTCAAAACCGTCCATCTCGACAAGCAGCTGATTCAACGTCTGCTCACGCTCGTCGTGTCCGCCGCCCATCCCCGCACCCCGGTGGCGCCCGACGGCGTCGATCTCGTCCATGAAGATGATGCACGGGCTGTTCTGCTTGGCCTGCTCGAACAGATCACGCACCCGCGACGCACCCACGCCGACGAACATCTCGACGAAGTCCGACCCCGAGATCGAGAAGAACGGCACCCCCGCCTCGCCCGCGACCGCCCGCGCCAGCAGCGTCTTGCCCGTCCCCGGAGGCCCATACAGGAGCACACCCGTCGGAATCCGCGCACCCAGCGCCTGGAACTTCTTCGGATTCTCGAGGAACTCCTTGATCTCGTGCAACTCCTCAACCGCCTCGTCAACGCCCGCAACATCACGGAACGTGATCTTCGGCGAGTCGGCGGTCATCCGCTTGGCCTTCGACTTACCGAACGACATCACCCGCGACCCGCCGCCCTGCATCTGGCGCATCAGGAAGATCCAGAAGCCGATGAAGATCAGGAACGGGAAGACGTAGGTCAACAGCGACAGCCAGCCGCTGCTTCCAGTGCCCTCGACGTTGAACTGCGGGTGGTTCGAAGCCGTCTGGAGGTCGCTGATCAAGGTCGCGGCCGCCTGGCCCGGGACGAATCCGACCGTGTACTTGCTGCCGTCCTTGAGCGTGACGTCGACCGTGTTGTCCTTCGTCTTGACGTCCGCCGAAGCCACGAGTCCCTGGGGGATGTCGTGCGTGATCAGCGTCTGATAGCTGTGCACCGGCCCGGCCGAGCTGCCCGGCTCGATCAGCTTCTGGGTGACGACGACCAGGGCGATGACGAGAACGACCGACAACGCCGCGGTCAGGCCCCTCTTGGGTGCTCGCTTCAACGGATCCTCCGGATGTTCGGACGGCGGGACGTTCTCTGTATCACTCCAGGCTAGCTACTGCGGCCACCGAACGGCGACGGATCAGCCAAAAGGCCCGCGCCGCCCCTCATTCCGGCCCGCCGACGCCGACGCCGACCGAGGTCGCCGGCCGGTGGACCCCCACGCCGGCGACGACCAGGGCGACGCCGGCAAGCTCGATCGTCGATGGGACCTGCCCGAGCACGGCCACGCCGATCACCGCGGCGATCGCCGGCAGGAGCGACATCATCAGGGCGTACGTCGACCGCGCCAGCCGGGCCATCGCCAACTGGTCGGTCACGTACGGGATCACCGACGAGCACACGCCGACGCCGATTCCCGCGAGCAGGACGACCGGCTGGAGGAGAACCGGCGCGGCCTGGGCTCCGCCGAGCGGGGTGATCACGGCCGTCGCGACCAGCATCGCCCCGGCGAGACCGTCGATACCCCCGATCTCCGGGTGCTTGGCGACCCGGTCGGCCAGGACGATGTACCGGGCGAAGAGGCCGGCGTTCGCGAACGCGAACCCGAAGCCGACCGGCGCGCCGGCCAGGCGGACGTCGGTCAGCAGGTACACGCCGGGAACGGCGAGTCCGATCGCGAACAGGTTGCGCCGGGTACGGGCGCCGCCGGCGGCCAGGGCGATCACCGGGACGAACTCGATCGCCGCGACGCTCGACAGCGGCAGCCGACTGATCGCCACGTAGAAGCACGCGTTCATCACGCCGAGCACGCCGCCCCACTCCACCAGCAGCAGCCGCCCCGGTCGGTCGAGCCGAGCCCACGCCCGCCACGGCCGCCGCCAGGCGGCGAACACGGCCGCGGCCGACGCGATCCGCAGCCACGCGACGCCGAGCACGTCGACCCGGGCGAACAGCAGGACGGCAAACGACGGGCCGAGGTAGTGGAAGACCGCGCTGATCAGGAAATAGATCTCCGCGGGCGGCCGGCCGGCGCGACGGCGGCCGATCGAGAGTCCCACGATCGGCGCCGGCAGGGGACGCTTGAGTGAGTTCACGCTCGACACATGATGATCGCCCAACCGACGATCCGCCATGGTCAACCGCCGCTATAATCGCCCAGATGGCTGCGAATCGCAGGCCCAACGGCCGTTCCGCCGAAGGCGCTCTGCTCGACGACGTGAACCGTCGCCTGCTCGCCGAGCTCCAGGCCGACGCCCGCCTCAGCCTCGCCGAGCTCGGCCGCCGGGTCGGCCTGTCCTCCCCCGCGGTCGCCGAACGCCTCCACCGGCTCGAGCAGGCCGACGTGATCACCGGCTACCACGCCCGCCTCAACCCCCGCGCCCTCGGCTTCGCCCTGACCGCTGTGATCCGGATCCGCCCGGCGCCCCGCCAGCTCCATCAGGTGGCCGAGCTCGCCCGAGCCAGGCCGGAGGTCGTCGACTGCCGACGGATCACCGGGGAGGACTGCTACGTGATGACCGCCCACATCCGGTCGGTCGAGCACCTCGAGGAGCTGATCGACGAGTTCGCCGCATACGGCCAGACGACGACCTCGATCGTCCAGTCGTCACCCGTCCCGCCCCGCGGCCTGGACCTCTCGGCCGTCCCGCCCTCCGGCCTCGACCTCTCGGCCGTCCCCGCCCCGCGGCCTCGACCTCTCGGCCGGCCCGCCCCGCGGCCGGGCCGTCTCGGCCGCCCCCACAACGCAGGAGGGGCCGGGTCGATAGACCCAGCCCCTCCCTGAAGCGGCTCTGCGACGCGGCCAGCTAGCCGATGATCATCTGGTCGTTGAGGAAGAGGTTCAGCGTGTTCTGCGACGTCGAACCGACGAGGCCGTTGAACGACACGTTCGGCAGGAGGTACGAGTCCCCGACGGTCACGCCGCCGTCGGCCGCCTGCTGGTAGTTGTCGGCCTGTCCGTTGTACTGCTCGGGCGTGCCGATGATCGTGCTCGCCGCGCACCCGCCGGCCAGGCACGCGAGGTCGCCGCCGATGATCTGTGCGTCGCCGAGGACATTCGTCAGGTTCTGGGTCCCGATCGCGCTGTTCTCAGAGCCCTGGAGAGCGTTGACGCCCTCCTCACTCGACTGGACCGGGCCGATGTTGGTCGGCGAGATGAACGTGTCGCCGCCCACATCCGTACCCACCGACTGGGCGTTGAGCTCGACGTTCGTCGCGTTCTGCGCCGCGCTGCTCGGAGCCGACGACGTAGGACCGACGTCGATCACGTTGCCGGTCGCCGTCGGTGCATTCGAGAGCTGCGACCCGTTGATGCCCTGCTGGCTCAGCTGACCCGATCCCCCGATGATCACGGCCGACGCCGACGTTGCCGAGACGGCGAGCACGACGGTGGCGCTCAGACCCGCTGCGAAGAGCTTGCGATTCATACCTGTCCTTTGGGTTTGGGCGTAGAACCGAGCCCAAACGCGCCCGGCATCTCCTCGTTGTCTGTACCTCGCCAAGCACTCAGACCGCGATGACTTCCCCGCGCGGTCCAAGCTGGGCCAGCCTGGCAGGCGGGGATCATAACGCCTAGGGCCGACGTGTACAAAGCCGGTCGACCGTCGGTCAGACCGCCTGCGCAGCGGCCGGTGCGACGACGCGATGGGACAGGTCGTCGAAGACGATGACGCCTCCGTGAGGCAGCCATCCGGCCGCCTCGTCGGGCCCGCTGAGCAGTGCCGCCTTCGCCAGCGCCTCGCCCTCCAGCGCGCTCGGCGCGAGCGCCGTGACCTGGACGACGCCGGTGTACGCCGGCCGGCCGGTCGACGGATCCAGCAGGTGGTGGGCCGGCCTGCCCCGGTCGAGCCAGCTCCGCTTGGTGATGCTGCTGGTCGCGACCCCCCCGTCGGTGACGGCCAGCTCGTGCAGCACGCTCCCGTCGAACGGCGCGGTCACCTGAAAGGTCCGCGCGATCCCCACGGCCCCGCCGACCCGGAGATCGCCCTCGCAGTCGACGACATACGCGTCGTGCCCGGCGAGCAGCTCGCCGATCAGGTCGGCGAACAGGCCCTTGACGATGCCGCCGCCGTCGAGGTGAAGCCCGGGCGGTCGGGTCACCTCACACGCCTGCAGGTCGACCGACACCCCCCGCCAGCGCTCGGCCGGGTCCGGTCGAGCCGGCTCCCGCGGCGGGGCCAGCGCGAGGGCCAGGGGCAGGGCGAGCGACGCCCGGAGATGGTCGGATCTGTAGCCGACCTCCTCGATCTGGTCGAGCAGCGTCGCGTCGACCAGGCCGCCGGTCCGGCTGGCCGAGTCCACGACGGCCTGCACGAACGCCGCCATCGTCGGGCTGACCGGAAACCGCTCCCGAGGATCACGATTGATCATCCCCAGCTCGCTCTCGGTCTTGAAGCGCGAGAACTGGGCGTGCCAGATCAGCAGCTGGTCGGTCGCCGTCGTGACGGCCTCCGCCGGCGTTCCGGCTGGCCCGGCGCCTTCGACGAGGACGTTGGAGTTTCCGCCGAAGCACGTGAACGTGTTCGTCGCCTGGGGCATCAGGCCGGCCAGCCTACTCCCCGGCGGTCGACCGGCGGCCGACTGGCGCTGCGGGCCGGACGCTGGGAGACTCGGTCGATCGCCGCGGCCTCCCCCACCCGACAGGGCTCCTCGTGCTCGCCGTCTCCTGGTGGTCGTGGGGCGGCTACGCCTGGGGATCCTCGCGGCCGTCCCGAGCTGCCTGATCGCCTATGAGACCGTCCGCTTCGCCGACGCCCGCCGGCGGATTCGCCACGAGCTGACGACGTCGGCCGAGCCCGACTGACTAGGAGGAGCTGACGGTGACCATCGGCATCGTCGGTGCCGTCAGGCCGAAGAGAATCGGCGGTCCGAGCGACTCGCCCCGGCACGCGCCCTGGAACTTCGCGTAGACCCTCATCTGCACATGGTTGCGGATCAGCGCGTAGATCGGATCGGCATCCTGACGCAGTGTCCACGCCCGATGCAGGCCGCGGCCGCCGTAATTGGTGAACGTCACACCACCGCCACCGCTCGGGAACGGCACCCACGTCGTCGCCGTGCGCTCCTGGATCTCGAGATCGAGGTGAAGCCTGGTGATGTGCAGGCCAGCGGCACCGCGTGCGACGACGGTCGCCGCGACCGTGTTCGACCCGGGTTCGGTTCCGGCTGCGATGGTCACAGACATCGTCATGTCCAGACACAGGTTGCTGCCGTCCGGCAGCTCACTGTCGGCCCCCGCCGACGACGGGCCCGTGAGGACGACGGCGAGCGTGCCCACGAGGGCGGCGATCGTGCTCACGAGGAGTATTGCTCGTCTGGCCATCGACTCTTCGAGGGAGGCTATCGTCTGGGAGGTGAAAAGCCCACGCGACCCCGAGCAGCTCGAAGCCGCCGGGCTGAGTGCGGCGGCGGATCTGTCGCCCGCGACGACGGTCGGAGCCGTCCATCTGACGGTCGCCGACCTCGATCGGTCAGTCGCGTACTACACACGCTCGATCGGGCTGCACGTGCTCGACCGCGGCGACGGCCGAGCAATTTTCGGAGCGGCTGACAAGGGGCTCGTCGTGGTCGTCGAGGAGCCCGGCGTCCGGGGAGTCGGCCGGCACACGGGCCTCTACCACTTCGCCCTGCTCCTCCCCGAGCGGACCGACCTCGCCCGGTGGCTCGCGCACGCGGCCCGCGACCGGGTCGCCCTCGTCGGGCTCTCGGATCACTTCGTCAGCGAGGCGATCTACCTCTCCGATCCCGACGGCCACGGCATCGAGATCTACTGGGACCGACCACGCGAGACCTGGGAGGGCCAGGTCGCCCGGATGACGACGCTCCGCCTCGATGTCGACAGCCTGCTCGGCGAGCTCGACGATCCAGCGTCCGAGCCGTTCGACGGCCTGCCGGGCGGGACCCGGATGGGCCACGTCCACCTGAAGGTCGCCGACATCCCCTCGACGATCGCCTTCTACCGCGACGTGATCGGCCTCGCCCTGATGGCCCAGCTCGGTCGGCAGGCGGCCTTCCTCAGCGCCGGCGGCTACCACCATCATCTCGGCTCGAACACGTGGGAGAGCGCCGGCGCCCCGCCCCCGCCGCCGGGGACCGCCTCCCTGCGCCACGCCACGATCGTCGTCCCCGACGACGGCCAGCGCGACCGCGTCCTCGCACGCGTGGTCGGCGGCGGGCAGACGCCCGAGGACGGACCGGACGGGCCGGTCGTCCGCGATCCGTCGGGCAACCGCCTCGTGATCGCCGTCGCCTGACCCGTCGGGGCCCGCGGTCGGCCGACGAGCCGGCGGTCGGCCGAGCCACCCGCTCGAGGTCAGGCCCGCCGACGCGCTTGCGACGGGGCGCCCGGCTCGGCCGGGCGCGGCTCAGACGGGCCCGGAAGCATCGCGCGCACGACGGCGACCTTCCCGCCGCCGGCCGGTCCGACGGTCGGGGGATCGCTGGTGGCCGGGACGAGCGCGAGGTCTCCCGGCCCGAGCTCGACGCCGCCGAGCGTCGCGCTGCCCGAGACCACGCAGACGACCGCCATCTCTCCCGGCGCGGCCGCCGGACGCGGGCTTGTCAGCGTCCACCGATCGAGCTGGAAGTACGCGCTGCTGATCGCGGTCCCGTCGTCATCGACGGGAGCCAACTCGGGTGTGAAGTCCGTGAAGTCGATCGACGCGAGCGACTCGTCGACGTGCAGATCCCGCGGCCGGCCGTCGAGGCCCGGCCGATTGAAGTCGAACACCCGATATGTCGTGTCGGAGTTCTGCTGGATCTCGAGGATGACATTGCCCGGGCCGATCGCGTGGACCCGACCGCTGGGGATCAGGATGGCGTCGCCGCCACGGACATCGACACGGTGGAGCAGGTCGGCGACGTCGCCGCCGGCTCGCAGGCACCGCTCGAGCTGGGCGCGTGTCGCTCCCTCTCGCAGACCGACGAGGAGATACGCGCCGGGCGCGGCGTCGAGCACGATCCAGGTCTCGGTCTTCGGCTCGCCTCCCAGCAGCGACGCCAGGGCGACCGGCGGGTGGACCTGGACGGAGAGCACGTCGCGGGCGTCGAGCAGCTTGATCAGCAGCGGAAAGCGCCCCCGGACGCCGGTCGCCCGCGTTCCGAAGAGGTCGCGCCGACCGCGCCAGAGCTCGCCGAGGGTGACGCCGGCGAGCGGTCCGCCGGCGACCACGCTCTGGGCCTCGGGGCGGTCGACGAGCTCCCACGACTCGCCGATCGGCCGGCCCTCGGCGAGCTCCCGTCCGAACAGCTCGGCAAGCCGGCGGCCGCCCCAGACGCGCTCCTGGTGGAGCGGGACGAAGCGCAGCGGACCGGTCTGCTCGGCGTGCACGCGCGGCCGAGCCTACCCGACGGCGTGCGGCCGACGGGACGCGCTCGAGCCACGCACGGCCGACCCCCGCCCGTTACATCCGCAACCCACCCGCCACGTAAACTTGCGGACCGTGAGCGACGCGACCGCAGACCGGGCGAGCGCCCAAACCGAGCCGGTCCGCGTCGGTGGCCCGTACTTCGAGGACTTCACCGTCGGCCAGGTCTTCGCCGACGCCCCGGCGATGACCCTCACCTCGGGGCACGCGGCGCTCCATCAGGCGCTCGTCGGCGACCGCATGCGCCTGCCGCTCGACGCCGTCCTCTCGACATCGGTGACCGGCCGGCCGGAGACGCTCGCGCATCCCAGCCTCGTCTGCGACGTCGCGATCGGCCAGTCGACCGCGGCGACCCAGCGGGTGCGCGGCAACCTCTTCTACCGCGGGCTCGTCCTCCTGCTACCCGTGTACATCGGCGACACGCTCCGCACGACGACCGAGATCGTCGGCCTGCGCCAGAACCGCCCCCGGCCCGACGGGACGGCGACCGGGCTGGTCGCGCTGCGGATGCGCACGGAGAACCAGGCCGGCGACCGCGTGCTCGACTTCTGGCGCTGTCCGATGATCCCCCTGCGCAGCGCCGACTCACAGACCGGCCACACCGACCGCTTCGAGGACATCCCCACCGAGCTCGACATGGCCCGCGTCGCCGGAGCCGTGGCCGCCGACTGGAACTTCGACCGCCTCCGCGAGCAGGTTCCCGGCGCGCATTTCGCGGACGTCGACGCCGGCTGCGTCTACGAGATCGAGGGACGCGACACCGTCACCGCCGCGCCCGAGCTCGTCCGCCTCAGCCTGAACATGGCCGAGACCCACGTCGACGCCGGGTCCAACGCCCACGGGAGGCGGCTGGTCTACGGCGGCCATACGATCTCCGTCGCCGCGGCCCAGCTGACGCGGGCCCTGCCGAACGTCGTGACGATCGTCGCCTGGCGCGAGTGCAACCACACCGGCCCGGTCTTCGAGGGTGACATCCTCAGCACCGTGCTGAGCGTCGAGGCCAAGCACCCCCTGCACGAGGTCGACGCCGGGCTGCTCGACCTCCGGGCCGTCGTCCAGGCCGACCGGGGATCCGACGGACGTCACACGGTGCTCGACTGGCGGCTCGTCGCGGTGATGGCGTGACGCCGGCCCGCGGCCCGGGAGCCGGCCGATGACCGGGATCCTCGACGGGATGCGCGTGATCGAGGGCTCGGCGTTCGTCGCCGCACCGCTCGGCGGGATGACGCTCGCCCAGATGGGCGCCGACGTGATCCGCTTCGATCCTCTCAAGGGCGGCCTCGACTACTCGCGCTGGCCGATCACCGAGGACGGGAAGAGCCTGTTCTGGGCCGGGCTCAACAAGGGCAAGCGGTCGTTCTCGGCCGACCTGCGCTCGCCCGCCGGCCGCGAGCTGCTGACCGAGCTGATCTGCGCGCCCGGGGACGACGCCGGGCTGTTCCTGACGAACTTCCCGGCCAGCGGCTGGCTCGACTACGCGAAGCTCGCCGACCGCCGGCCGGACCTGATCATGGTCGTGATCTCCGGCAACGCCGACGGGTCCTCGGCCGTCGACTACACCGTCAACCCGTCGACCGGGTTCCCGATGGCCACGGGACCCCGCAACCTCGCGGTTCCGTTCAACCACCTCCTCCCCGCGTGGGACGCCGTGACCGGGACGCTGGCCGCGACCGCCCTGCTCGCCGCCGAGCGCCACCGCCGCCGGACCGGCGAAGGCCAGCTGATCAGGATCGCCCTCTCGGACGTCGCCTTCGCGATGGTCGGCAATCTCGGCAAGATCGCCGAGGTCCAGATCAACCACAACGACCGCCAGAAGGACGGGAACTTCCTCTACGGGGCGTTCGGCCGCGACTTCCCGACCAGCGATGGCCGGCGCGTGATGATCGTCGGGCTGACCTTCCGCCAGTGGAAGGGCCTCGTCGAGGCGACCGGGCTCGCGCCGGCGGTCGAGGCGATCGAGAAGATGCTCGACGTGGATCTCTCCAGGGAGGGCGACCGCTTCGCCGCCCGCGAGATCATCGGGTCGGCCCTCGAGCCGTGGGTCCGCGAGCGCACGCTCGCCGAGATCGGCCCGATCTTCGACGCCCACGGGGTCTCCTGGGGTCCCTACCAGACGTTCACCCAGCTGGTCGCGGAGGATCCCCGGTGCTCGCCGGCCAACCCGATGTTCGAGCTGGTCGCCCAGCCGGGGATCGGCTCGTACCTGATGCCGGGCTCGCCGATCGCCTTCGGCGGCGTCGAGCGCGCCCCGGTCAGGCCGGCCCCCCTGCTCGGGCAGGACACCGACGACGTGCTCGCCGACGTGCTCGGCCGCAGCCCCGAGCAGATCGCCCAGCTGCACGCAGATCACCTGGTCGCCGGCCCGCCTGCGGCGAGCTGACGGAGCCGACGTTGGCGAAATACGTCTACGATTTCGCCGAGGGATCGCGCGAGATGCGCGACCTGCTCGGAGGCAAGGGCGCCAACGTCGCCGAGATGACCCGGATCCTCGGCCCCGAGCGGGTTCCGGCCGGCTTCACGATCACGACCGAGGCGTGCGTCGCCTACATGGCCCACGATCGGACGCCCCCGGCAGGACTCGCCGCCGAGGTCGACGCCGCGCTGCACCGGCTCGAGCAGCGCGCCGGCAAGCGGCTCGGCGACCCCGAGGACCCACTGCTCGTCTCGGTCCGCTCCGGCGCCCGCGAATCGATGCCCGGGATGCTCGACACGGTCCTCAACCTCGGGCTCAACGACCGGTCGGTCGAAGGCCTGGCCCGGGCGACCGCCAACGACCGCTTCGCGTGGGACTCCCACCGGCGGTTCGTCCAGATGTTCGCGAACGTCGTCCACGGTGTGCCGTCGAGCCTGATCGAGGCCGAGATCGCCGGGCTCAAGCGCATGCGGGGCGTCGAGTTCGACACCCAGCTCACGGTCGACGACCTGCGCGCTCTGACCGACCGCTTCAAGGAGGTCTTCCTCGAGCAGACGGGGACCAGCTTCCCCCAGGACCCCCGCCGGCAGCTCAGCTCGGCGATCAACGCGGTGTTCGACTCGTGGCTCGGCAGGCGAGCCGTCGCCTACCGGCGGATCAACGGCATCCCCGACGATTGGGGCACGGCGGTCAGCGTCCAGCAGATGGTCTTCGGCAACAAGGGCGAGACGTCTGGTTCGGGGGTCGCCTTCAGCCGCGACGAGTTGACCGGCGCGCCGGCGCCGTCGGGAGACTTCCTCACCAACGCCCAGGGCGAGGACGTCGTCTCCGGCGTGCGCAACACCCGTGACATCGCCGATCTCGCGACCGTCATGCCGGACGCCCACGCCGAGCTGATCGAGATCCTACGGCTGCTCGAGGCCCACTACGGCGACATGCAGGACACCGAGTTCACCGTCGAGGAGGGCCACCTCTACATGCTCCAGACGCGCAACGCCAAGCGCCCGGCCCAGGCGGCCGTCCGCTTCGCGGTCGACGCCGTCGAGGAGGGCCTGCTCGACCGGGCCGGCGCGATCGCGACGATCGACGCCGCCCGCCTCGACGCGCTCCTCCACCCCACCTTCGACCCGACACACACGATCGACGTGCTCGCTCGCGGAATCGGCGCGTCGCCCGGCGCCGCCCGGGGTGCGATCGTCTTCACCGCCCCGGAGGCCGTCGCCGCTGCCGAGGCCGGCCGCGACGTGATCCTGGTGCGGCCGTTCACCGAGGCCGAGGACGTCTCCGGCTTCCACGCCGCCCGCGGCATCCTGACAAGCGAGGGAGGCAAGGCGTCGCACGCGGCGCTCGTCGCACGCGGCATGGGCCGGCCGTGCGTCTGCGGGGCGTCCGCGATCGAGGTCGACCTCGAGCGGCGCGTGCTCCGGGTCGGCGGGCAGACGATCGCCGCCGGCGAGCAGATCGCGATCGACGGGTCGACCGGCGAGGTCACGCTCGACGACGTCCCGCTGATCGAACCGGTCCTCAACGAGTACTTCCTGACGGTCCTCGAGTGGGCCAACGAGATCCGCCGGCTCGGCGTGCGGGCCAACGCCGACGCCCCGGCCGACGCCAGACGGGCGCGCGAGTTCGGCGCCGAGGGGATCGGCCTCTGCCGGACCGAGCACATGTTCATGGCGGCCGATCGCCAGCCGAAGATGCGGGCGATGATCCTCGCGCCCGACGAGGCCGCCCGGCGGGCCGTGCTGGCCGAGCTCCGGCCGCTCCAGCAGGAGGACTTCGAGGGGCTCTTCGAGGCGATGGCCGGGCTCCCGGTGACGATCCGCCTGCTCGACCCCCCGCTGCACGAGTTCCTGCCCCACCGCTTCGAGCTCCAGCACCAGCTCGACTGCGCCGACGCCGACGACACCGACGGGATCGCCGAGCTCGAGGCGACGCTCGAGCGGGTGATCTACCTCGAGGAGGTCAACCCGATGCTCGGGACCCGCGGCTGCCGGCTTGGCGTCCTGTTTCCCGAGATCTACGAGATGCAGGCCGAGGCGATCATGCTCGCGGCGATCGCCGTCCGCGACCGGGTCGGCGCCGTCCCCCACCTGGAGATCATGATCCCGCTCGTCAACTACGAGCAGGAGCTCGAGATGATGCGGTCGTTGATCGTCCGCGTCGGCGACCGCCACGAGATGCGCGAGCACGACGACTACGCCGTCGGCACGATGATCGAGCTGCCCCGGGCGTGCTTGACCGCCGCGCTGATCGCGCAGTACGCCGACTTCTTCTCCTTCGGCACGAACGACCTCACGCAGATGGCGCTCGGCTTCTCCCGCGACGACGTCGAGAGCAAGTTCCTCGCGACCTACCTCGAGCTCGGCATCGTCGACCGCTCGCCCTTCGAGACGCTCGACACGCCGGGCGTCGGCGAGCTGATCAAGCTGGCCGCCGGCAACGGCCGGAGTGCCAAGCCCCTGCTGAAGCTCGGCGTCTGCGGCGAGCACGGCGGTGACCCCGACTCGATCGACTTCTTCGAGCGGGCCGGGATCGACTACGTCTCCTGCTCCCCGTTCCGCGTCCCGATCGCGATCGTCGCCGCCGCCCAGGCGGCCCTCCGCTCCTCCGCCCGCGGGCTCGCCCCGACCGGAGCCGGCCGATGACCCGGGGCTTCTCAGACGATCAGGAGCTGCTCGCCTGGGCGCTCGACGGCGTGATCCGCGAGGCCGAGGGCGAGGCGGCTCTCGAGCTCCACCAGCGGGCCGTCGACTTCGCCCTGAAGGCCCGATCCGGCGACACCGAGGCGGCCGACACGCTCGCCGCCCTGGTCGCCGAGATGTCGCTCGAGGAGCTCCAGGTCCTGATCAGGTCGCTGACCTGCTGGTTCGCCCTGGGCAACCTCGCCGAGGACAACGAGCGGGTCCGCCGCCAGCGTGCGCATGAGGTCCGCGATGCGCCCGCCCCACGACGCGGCTCGCCCCGCGAGGCGGTCGCCCGGCTCGCGGCGCGCGGTACCGGCGCCGCCGAGCTCGAGCAGCTGCTCGCCCGCGCCGAGGTCCGGCTCGTGATGACCGCCCACCCGACCGAGGCCCGCCGGCGGACGACGGTCGAGAAGCTCGCGCGGGTCTTCGCCGTGCTCCGCCAGCTCGACGAGCGTCACGCCCTCCCGGGCGATCTCGACACCGCCCGGGCACAGCTCGCGGCCGCCGTCCAGGAGCTCTGGACCTCCGACGAGATCCGAGCCGTCTCGCCGACCGTGCTCGACGAGGTCCGGACCGGCCTGGTGTACTTCACGTCGACGCTGGTCAACGTCGTGCCGAAGTTCTACCGCGAGCTCGAAGCCGGCCTGGCGGCGTCGTTCCCCGACCGGAAGGTCGCGGTCCCGCCGCTGCTGTCGTTCGGCTCGTGGATCGGCGGCGACCGCGACGGCAACCCGAACGTGACGCCGGCGGTGACCGAGGAGGCACTCGAGATCATGCGCGTCGCCTGCCTGCGCTTCCTCCAGGAGCGCCTGACCGACCTCGCCTCCCGGATCTCGGTCTCGAGCCGTGTCACCGGGGAGGCCTACCTGCTCGGGCCGCTGCTGCGCGACGGGCGCAAGCGCTTCGGCAAGCTCAGCCGCCAGCTCGAGGCCCGTCAGCCGGAGGAGCCCTACCGCCGGGTGTTCAGGCTGATCGCCGAGCGCCTGCGGGCGACGCGCAAGCAGGATTCGACCGGCTACGCCAGCCCGCAGGAGCTGCTCGCCGACCTCCGTCTGGCCGAGCGGTCGCTCAACGAGCGGGGCGGTGCGTTCATCGCGGCGTCCGAGCTCCACGACGTGATCCGCCTGGTCGAGGTCTTCGGCTTCCACTTCTCCCGACTCGACATCCGCGCCCACGCCAACCGCCACCACTCGGCACTCGCCGAGATCTTCGGGGCACTCGGCGTCCAGGACGACTACGAATCGCTCGACGACGCCGCCCGGTGTGCTCTCCTGACGCGCGAGATCGCCGACCGGCGGCCGCTGATCCCGGCCGACATCTCCGGCTTCTCGGCGCCGACACGGGAGATCATCGAGACCTTCCGCCTGCTCCACGAGGTGCTCTCGGGGCTCCACGCCGGCGCGATCCAGAGCTACATAATCTCCGGCGCCGGCGTCCCGTCCGACCTCCTGGAGGTTCTCCTGCTGATGAAGGAGAACCGCCTGTCACGCGCCGGCGGCGACGCCGCGATGCTCCGCATCGTGCCGCTCTTCGAGGCCGGCGACACGCTGGCCGGGGCGACCGAGACGATGCGCACGCTGCTCGAGACGCCGGTCTACCGAGCCGCGCTGCGGTCGGTCGGCGACGAGCAGGAGATCATGCTCGGGTACTCGGACTCCAACAAGGACGTCGGCTACGTCGCGTCCGGCTGGGGCATCTACCGCGCCCAGATCAGCCTGGCCGAGCTGATGACCGAGCACGGGATCAGCTGGATCTTCTTCCACGGTCGCGGCGGCGCCGTCGGCCGGGGCGGCGGCCCGAGCAACGTCGCGATCCACGCCCAGCCGCCGGGAACCGTCCACGGACGGCTCAAGGTGACCGAGCAGGGCGAGGTCCTCTCGGCCAAGTACTCACTCCCGCAGATCGCCTACCGCGAGCTCGAGCTGACGACGAGCGCCGTGCTCGCCAGTGTGCTCGACCGCGTCGAGCCCCCGCGGTTCGCCAATCTCGCCCGCTTCGAGGAGGTCATGGCGATCATGGCCGACCGGTCCTCACACGCGTATCGCGAGCTCGTCTACGGCGACCCGGACTTCAGCGCCTTCTTCCATGCCGTCACGCCGGTCTCAGAGATCTCGAGGATGCAGCTCGGCTCGCGGCCGGCCTCGCGGACCGGATCGAGCCGGATCGAGGACTTCCGCGCGATTCCGTGGGTCTTCGCGTGGACTCAGGCCCGCGTCGTGCTGCCGGCCTGGTACGGCCTCGGGACAGCCCTCAAGGCCGCCCGCGAGCACGCCGGGATCGAGCTGCTGCGCGACATGGAGCAGGACTGGCCGTTCTTCCGCGGCCTCCTCTCGAACGCCGAGATGGCCTGCGCGAAGACCGACCTCGACATCGCCCGCCGGTACGCCCTGCTGTGGGAGGACGAAACCGCCCGCGAGCGGATCTGGGGGCTGATCGAGGCCGAGTTCGAGCTGACCAGCCACGAGCTCCTCGCGGTCACCGAGAGCGCCCGCCTGCTGACCCGCGAACCGCACCTCCAGGCGTCGATCGATCGGCGCAAGCCGTACGTCGACTCGCTCTCCTTCATTCAGATCGAGCTGCTGCGCCGGGCGCGAGCCGGCGAGCGAAGCGAGGCGCTTGTCCGCACGAGCTTCCTCGCGATCAACGGGATCGCCGGCGGGCTGCGGAACACCGGCTAGCGCTGCCTGACTCAGGCAGCGATTTCTGACGCGAGCCTGCACACACAACGGACGCTGCGCTGACGCCCGCTCTCAGACCCCCGCCGGGCGGACCCAGCGCCGCTCGATGTCGGCGGTGTGGACGGCGTCGAGGACGGCCTGGACCCGCAGCCCGTGATCGAGCGACGGCTCCGGCGGGGCGCCCTCGCGGATCGAGGCCCAGAAGGCGCGGGCGACGGCCTTGAACGCGTTGCTCGAGTTGGCCTCGAGCGGCCCCTCCGAGCGGAGCTCCTCGCCGGCCCTCCCCGACCACAGCCGCCGCTCGGCGTCGAGCCGGACGGTCCCCGCGTCGCCGTACAGCTCGACGAGGTCCCCCCGTGAGTGGCGGGCCGTCGACGTCAGCGAAACGACCCCCAGCCCGCCGCCGGTGAAGCGGATCAGGATCGTGTAGGCGTCGTCGGCAGTGACCGTGTGCAGCTCACCGTCATCGCCCGGCCGCTGTGGAACACCGACGGCGGTGGCGGCGGTGACGGCCTCGACGTCGGGGAACAGATCGAGGATCAGGTCGAGGTCGTGGACCCCGTAGCCCTGGAGCCGGCCGCCGCCGAGGCGAGCGTCGTTGACCCAGGTGAACGGCCGCGACCCGGCCTCGGCGTGGTCTGTGTGGACGAGCGAGATCGATGCCATCCGCAGCTCGCCGAGCACCTCACGGGTCCGCTCGCGCAACCGCCGGCGGGTCTCCTGCATCCGCCGGCCGAAGTTGACGGCCGCCACGACCCCGGCGGCGTCGACCGCTGCTGCGATCCGCCGGCCCTCCTCGAGGCTCATCGCGACCGGCTTCTCGCACATCACGTGGATGCCCCGCTCGGCCGCGGCGATCGCGAACTCCGCGTGCAGCGAGACCGGCGTCGCCACGTGGATCGCCTCGAGACCCGGCACCGACAGCAGCTTGTCGAGGTCGCTCGTCCCCAGCTCGAGCCCCCCCGCCGCGGCCAGCTCGCGGGCCCGCTCGGGGCTGCGCGACCAGACCGCCACCGGCTCGAACTCGTCGAGCTGGGCGTAGACCGGCAGGGCCACCTTGGATCCGTAGCCGCCGCCCGCGACGGCGATCCTGACCGCCCCGCTCATGCCGGCTCGGCCCCGGTCGGCCGGCCGCCTACCGGGAGTTGCCAAAGATCCGCAGCAGCGAGATGAACAGGTTGATGAAGTCGAGGTACAGCCGCAGCGCCCCGAAGATCGCAAGCTTCTCGTCGTTCTCCGCCGTGATCGTCCCGCTCGACCTGATCCGCTTGAGCGACTGCATGTCGTAGGCCGTCAGGCCCGAGAAGATGATCACGCCGGCCCAGCCGATGATCAGGTTGAACGTGCTCCCGCCGACGAACATGAAGACGATCGACGCGACGACGATTCCGATCAGGGCCCCGAAGAGGATCCCCCGGAGACCGCTGAGGTCGCGGTCGGTCGCGTAGCCGTAGACGGCCATCCCCCCGAACACGCCGGCCGCGCCGGCGAACGCCCCGACCACCGAGGCCGTCGTGTACGCGTCCAGGAGGATCGAGAAGACGACGCCGGTCAAGCCCGCGTACAGGAAGAAGAGCAGGGCGGCGACCTGCGCCGAGACGCGGTTGATCGCGCCCGAGAGGACGACGACGAGGCCGAGCTGGGCGAAGATCGCCGCGATGAAGAGGCCGCGATGAGCGGCGAAGAAGGTCAGCGTCGACGCGCTCGAGTGGAACCACACGGCGACCGCCGTGGTCAGCCCGAGCGCGGCGAACATCCACGCGAACACCTGCCGCAGGAAGGCGCGCTCGGCGCGCTCGGCGCCGAACGCGGCGCTGGGTGTGGACGAAGTCTGGAAGCTCGGCACTGACGTTTCGCTTTCGGTTCGGGGGGTGGCTCCCCACATGATCGCACTCCGGCCCGACACCGTCCAACGGACGGCCGGCGCGACATACGTCGTGGCGACTCACGCCCGGTCGTCGAGCACCGCGTCCAACGGCAGCTGTCCCGGCGCCGGCCGATCCGGCCGGGCCTCGCGCGTGTGTGCCCAGTGATCGACGACCTCGCCGGCGGACGCATGGCGGTAGGCGACGCCCCGCTCGATCGGCTCGATCGCATATCCGCCGGCGGCGTCGCGGCCCCTGATCCGCGCGTGGAACAGACGGCCGTTGCGCGACACGAGGACGACGTCGCCGGGATTGATCACGGTCTCACGAGGCGTTCACGCCGGAGCCGGCGCCGCCGTGACGCGGCCGGTCCTGACGGCCTCGACCAGCGCCCGATGGTCGCGCTCGTTCTGGTCGGCGTAGTGCTCGGCGAACGCCGCGATCGCGTGGTCGAAGCTCTCGCCCCGCCCGAGGTACCCCCCGATCCGGATGCGGTCCCCCGACCGGGCGTGCGCCCGGGCCAGCGTCCACGCGCACAGCCGGCCGTAGGCCGCGAGCCCGGACGACGTCAGGACGTCGACGTCGACGCCGCCCTTCCCGTCGGCGAGCTGGCGCACGTAGTAGTCGCGCTCGTCGCCCGAGCCCCGGCCGGGCACGGCGTTCCACCCGAGCAGGATGTCGCTCGCCGCCTGCATCAGCCGCTGGCCCTCGACCACGCGGCGGCCGTGATCGGCATAGACCGACGGACCGGCGTACGGCTCGAGCACCGACGCGACGGCCTCCTTGCACTGCAACAGCAGCGGATCGTGCTCGTCCCGGCCGACCATCAGGACGACCCACGCCCGCATCCCGACGCTCCCGACGCCGACGACCTTGCGGGCCATGTCGAGAAACCGGTAGCTCTCGAACAGCCGGCGGCGGTCGTCGCCGAGGCTCGCCCCGTAGCGCCGCAGCAGCCCCTCCAGGCTGGCTCTGGCCTCCTCCCGATCCTCCGGCGAGAGGAGCTCGCCGGCCGGCACCAGCAGCGGCGGCTGGCTGACGAAGCGGACCCTCCCGTCGACGGTCTCGGTCAACTTGCCGAGGGCGTGCAGACCCGTGTTGCGCCGGGCCCGGTCCAACCCGCGCTCCAGCCGCCCGAGCCGAGCGGCGTCGATCCCCTGTCTGCGGATGCGCCCGACGAGGCCGGCCACATCCAGATGCGCATACCAGACGGTCAGGTTGTCCTCGACGGCAAAGCTCCGGATCGCCTCCCGGTAGGCGCGGACCGTGCCGGTCACCGCCGCTGCGATCTGCCGGCGCTTGAGCTCCCGCTCCCGACCGGCGACGCAGACGCTCGCGGCCAGGCGCTTGACGTCCCACTCCCACGGACCCGGCAGCGTCTCGTCGAAGTCGTTGACGTCGAAGACGAGGTCGCGCTCGGGCGAGTCGAAGGTCCCGAAGTTCCCCAGATGCGCGTCGCCGCAGAGCTGGGCGACCACCCCGGTGGTCGGGGTCGGCGCGAGGTCGGCCGCCATGATCGCCGCAGCCCCCCGGTAGAAGGCGAACGGCGAGACGATCATCCGGGCATAGCGAATCGGCAGGAGCTCGGCGACCCGGGTCCTGCCCTGCTCCTCGAGCACGGCGACCGGGTCCGCGCGACCGGCCGCCGGCCGCCATTCCGCGTGGCTCGAGCGGGGCACCCGGCCACGAGCCGCCCGGCCCTGCGCCCGTCGCTGCGTGGCCGTCGGACTCACGTCGAGCGCCCTCGTCTTTCGTCGCATGCAATCGTCCCCCGCCATAGCGTACAATCGCCCACCTTCGCGTCAGCGAACTCCACATCTGGCCTTAACGCACTTGGCACATTCCGACTTCCCCACATCTTCCGGTCAGCCCCCCGCACACGGGATCGTGCGGTAGCCCGGCCGTGGCCCCGCGTCCGATCATCCTCGGCATCGTCGGCGACTCAGCGGCCGGCAAGACGACCCTCAGCAAGGGTCTCGTCAGCCTGCTCGGCGAGGAGTCGGTGACCCACGTCTGCACCGACGACTACCACAAGTACGACCGCAAGCAGCGGTCCGAGCGGAAGATCACCCCGCTCGACCCCGAGTGCAACTACATCGACATCATGGCCCAGCACCTCCGTCTGCTCCGCCAGGGCGATCCGATCCTCAAGCCGGTCTACAAGCACGGCGACGGCACGTTCGGCGCCCCCGTGTACATCATGCCCGAGCGGTTCACCGTGATCGAGGGCCTGCTCGGCTTCCACACCGCCGAGCTCCGGGCCGCCTATGACGTCCGCGTCTACCTCGACCCACCGGAGGCCCTGCGCCGCAAGTGGAAGGTCTCGCGAGACTCCGCCCGCCGCGGCTACACCGAGGCCGAGGTGCTCGCCGACCTCGAGCGCCGCGAGGAGGACTCGGCTTCCTTCATCCGCCCGCAGAAGCGCTACGCCGACATGGTCGTCTCCTTCCACGAGGGGCCGACCGGCGACCAGGACAACCTCGACGCCCAGCTGACCCTCCGTGACGGCCTCCCCCACCCCGACCTCGGGATGTTCGTCGAGCACAGCGACGGAGCGATCTCGATGGACGAGCGCGAGACCGAGACCGTCCTGCGGATCCCCGGTGGCCTCGACCGCGAGCGCACCCGGGCGATCGAGGAGCTGATCTGGGACCGGATGCACTTCGCCAGCCACCTCCGCACCGACCATCTCGGCGAGTTCAAGCTCGGCAACGAGCCCCACCGGTCGGAGTCGCTCGCCCTCGTCCAGATCCTGATCCTCTACCACCTCGCGACCGCCCGCGCGATGGTCGCACTCGGCGGCGAGGGCAGCCGGACCGACGACACGCAGCCGGCCTCCAGGGCCGGCGCCTGACACCCGACGCTCGGCCGGCCGGGCAGAGACGCGTTTCCGGGTTCGCGCCGGGGGGTAGGCGAACGGTGATCGACATCTACCGAACAGACCAGCTGATGCCCTCGGACGTCGTCGCGGTCAACCTCCCGATGACGCCCGACGCCCCCGGGCTCGCCCGGAGGGCCGTGGACGGCCTCGGTCTCGATCCGGGCGAACGTGACCGAGCCCGGCTGCTGGCGTCCGAACTCGTGACCAATGCCCTGCTCCACTCCGAGGCCGATCCGGCGGCGACGATCCGGATCTGGGCGCAGATCACAGGCCGGACGCTCCGGCTCACCGTGACCGACCGCGGAACCGGCCCCGCGGTCCCCCAGCCCCGCGGCAACCCCGGCGTGACCGGCGGCTTCGGGCTGCTGCTGGTCGACCGGCTCGCCGCTCGCTGGGGCGTCGAGCGCAACGGCGAGACGACGGTCTGGTGCGAGCTCCCGCTCGGCAACGCCGCCTGAACCGTCCGCCGCCCGAACCGGCCGCCGCCCGAACCGCTCGGCAACGCCGCCTGAGCGGCTGACGCGACGCCGGCCTGGCCGCCCGCGTCGCAGAAACGGCCCGGCCACCCGCGTCGCCGCTCGCTCAGAGCGTCGCGCCGGAGGCCCGCTGCGCGTGTCGCCGGGTGCGTCGAGCCGCGAAGCGGCGCCACAGCCTGCTGACGAGGCCGTAGACGAGCAGCGGCATGACGATCAGGACGCCGGCGGCGATCAGCCCGAGCGTCAGGACTCCGGGAGTGCTCTGGCCGATCGTCGCCGCGGACGCGGCCCCGGGGAAGTCCGGGCCGCGAACGGCGTGGCGGATCAGGCGGGCGAAGATGATGATCCGCTTCGACGCGCTGAACGGCGGATCGCACGCGCTGAGCACGAGGCGCTGGTAGCCGACCGACTTGATCACGCCGAAGTCGGTCGGCGCGACGATGCGGGTCATCTGGACGGCGTAGGTGAAGTCGGCGTACGGCATCTGGATGTGGATCGTCTGGCCGGGCTTGAGCCTGTCGACGTGCCGAAACGGCGCGAGGTACGTCGTCCGGTGGCCGGCGATCGCCGTCGTCGCGCCCGGCGTCCCGGGGAAAGCCGTCTGCGAGTAGATCCCCGGGCCGGCCTTCAGGGCGTTGGTGGTCGCCCCGTTGACGAGCACGAAGCTCGCTCCGAGCGAGGGGATCAGGATCCGGCCGACGGCCGCTCCGCGCGGCGCGGTCCTCCGCAGCTGGCGGGCGAGCAGCGCGACCCGGCGGGTGTCGGTCGGCAGCCGCGCGAGGGCTCCGGTCTCGGCTGTGGTCGGCGCGCTCGCCTCACGTCGGGCCAGCTGGCCCGACAGATCCTGCTGCTGGATGCGGGCGTAGAGCGCGGAGATCGGCTCCTGCCAGACGACGACGGCCGCCAGGTCGCAGACGAGGACGAGCCCGCCGAGGAGGAGCACGGTCGACAGCACGCGGACGAATCGCCCGCCCCCGGACCGCCGGTCGGCGACGGCCCGCGGGCGCCGCCGGCCTACGCGGTCAGCCGCGACGCCGCCGGACTCCACGCGGACCCTCCCGTGTCGGATGCAATCCGCAACACGCCCCGCATCCTAGGTCCTGTGTCCCGGTCCTGGTTGGCGATCGCCTCCAGTGCGACACGGCGGGCGGCCCGGCGAGGAACGACGAATGTCCCGCTGGAGGGCCGGGAATGGTAGCTTGGGCGGCGTCATGGAGAGACGCAGCGTAGTTGCGGGCGGCCGCGATTCCCGGCGCCGCGCCCGGCGGGTCCTCGGCGGACTGCTCGGGTGCATCTGTGCGGCCCTCCTCGCCCCGGTCCAGTCGGCCCTGGCCCTGACCGTCACCGGCGGCACCGTGAGCGCCGTCGAGGGTGCCGCCTTCAAGGGCCAGGTGGCGACCTTCTCGGACCTGACCGGCCTGACCGGGTGCCAGGCGGTCTCGAGCTACGCGTCGAGCGTCTCGTGGAGCGACGACAGGACGACGTCGTCGGCGACCGTCGGCGCGCCGGCCGCAAACGGGCTGACCTGCGTCTATCCGGTGTCGGCCCAGCACCGCTTCGCCGAGGTCGGCAACAGCCTGCCGTTCACGATCTCCGTCACCGGGCCGTTCGGCGGCAGCGGGACGGCGACCGGGAGCGCGAACATCACGGCCGCTCCCCTGAGCTCGCAGGCGCTCGGCGTGACCGCGGTCGAGGGCGAGCCGTTCACGGCGACGCTCGCAAACTTCACCGACGGCTTCACCGGCCGCCCGCCCAGCCACTACACGGCGTCCGTCGAGTGGGGCGACGGCTCGACCACCGCCCCGGCAACCGTCGTCCAGGCGGCGGACGGAAGCTTCGACGTGGATGCGACCCACACGTATGCGAACGTCGGCACCTACACGACGACCGTCTCGATCACCGAGCCCGAGGGCAGCCGCACGACGGCGCTCGGAAGCTCGGCGGTCGCCGACGCGCCGCTGAGCTCGGTCGGCGTCGCGAACACAGCGATCGAGGGCGACTCGTTCGCCGCGGCGCTGGCGACCTTCACCGACGCCGATCCCGGCCGGCCGGCCGGCTACTACACGGCGACCGTCGACTGGGGCGACGGATCGACCTCGACGCCGACGATCGTCGCCGACCCGGCCGGCGGCTTCGACGTCGTCGCGGGTCACACCTACGCAGACCCCGGCAGCTACACGACGACCGTCACGATCGCCGACCCCGACGGCGCCCAGACGACCGCCGCCGCCCACCTGACCGTCGCCGACGCTCCGCTGAGCTCGACCGGCATCCCGATCACTGCCGGTGCCGGCACTCCGGTCACCGCGGCGCTCGCCAGCTTCACCGACGCGAACACCGGCCGGGCGGCCGGCTACTACTCGGCGACCGTCGACTGGGGCGACGGATCGACCTCTGCGGCGGCGATCGTCGCCGACCCGGCCGGCGGGTTCGAGGTCATCGGCACGCACACCTATGTGACGGGCGGGAGCTTCCCGACCCTCGCGACGATCTCCGATCCCGGCGGCAGCACGACCCTCGCGCCGAGCACGGCGACCGTAGCCGCACCCCCACCGCCGCCCCCGCCGCCAACGCCGACGCCCACGCCGACGGTCGTGACGACGCCGACCCCGGCGGCGACGGTGGTGCCGCCCAAGCCGACGGTCCTGCCGACGCCGAAGGTCAGCCTGACCAGCCCCCGCCTGTCGGCGAGCCGGACGAGCATCTCGATCACCGTGACCTGTCCGACGGGCGGCGGGTCATGCCAGGGAGTTGTCCGGCTGACGACGCTCCCGGCCAGTGGATCGAAGGTCGCCGCCCTACGCCGGGGAACGACGCTCGGGTCGGTGCTGTTCGTCCTCCACCCGGGTCAGGCGGAGACCTTCAGCATCCACATCGCCTCCCAGGCGCTCCGCCTCCTGCGCCAGGCCGGCACGGCCCGCGTCCAGGGCGTCGCGGTGGCCTTCGGCAAGCTCGGCAACGCCACGTCGTCGGGCGCGGTCGCGAAGATCGCCGCGGTCAAGGCGCCGGCCACGGCGAAGTCGAAGGCAAAGGCAAAGGCGAAGTAGCCGCCTACTTGCTGAAGCGCAGCGTCGCGATCGTCTCCTGGGCCTCTTCGAGTAGTCGCAGGGGAGCCTTCGTGTTCGTCGACGCCTGGAGCGCGTAGGCGTAGCGGCGACCGCGGGCGGTCGCAACGAGGATCCGGACGTGGACGCCGCGGGCGGTGGTCGCGTAGACGACCGCGCTCTGGGCAGGTCGGCCGCCGAGGCTCGAGCCGAGCGCCTTCTTGACCGTGACGTCCTTGTAGGCCTTGCGGATCTCGGCGATCGCCGTGGTCAGCGCGGCCGGTGCCGTCGACGCTACGCCCGGCGCCACGACGGCGATGATCGCCCTGCCGTCGGTGCTCCCGAGGCGGAGGATCGCGCCCTTCCCGCCGACGATCCAGTCACGACCGACGTAGCCGGTGACCCCGAGCGCTCGATCGGCGAAGTGCTCGGTCAGCGGCGGCAGCCTGGCCGGAGGCGGGGCGGTCGGAGTGGCCGGCTGCTTGCCCTCGGTGACGAGGATCGCGATCGCGGCGATCACGACGCCCGACACGAACAGGCCGGTCGCGAACGGCAGCGTCGCCCGCCGCCGGGCGGGTCCGACCGGCTCGCCGACCGGCCTGACTTCGGCCGGTCTCACCTCACCGGCTGCGGCGGGAGCCGAGCCGGCGGAGCGTCAGACCGCTGACCAGCATCGTCATCCCGCCGACCAGGAGCCAGAGCACGTTGAATCCGGTGAACGGCAGTGTGGCCGCAGCCTTCGGCGTCGCGGCGGTCGCCGTGTTGCCGCCGGTCGTGTTCCCCGTCGTGCTTCCCGTCGAGCTGGGCGCGCCGGTCGACGTTCCGGTCGAATTGCCCGTCGTGTTACCCGGCGACCCGGTCGAGCTGGGCGCGCCGGTCGTGGTGCCCGTGGTCGTCCCGGTCGTGCCGGTCGTCGTCCCGGTCGTGCCGGTCGTCGTGCCCGTCGTCCCGGTCGTCGTCCCCGTGGTCGTCCCGGTCGTCGTCCCCGTGGTCGTGCCCGTCGTCGTCCCGGTCGTGCCGGTCGTCGTGCCGGTCGTCGTCCCCGTGGTCGTGCCGATCGAGCCCGGTGCGGTCGAGCTCGCCTGGGAGGCGGCGGCCGTCACCTTGACGAGACTGGCGCCCGGCGTCAGCTCGAGGACGAATGCCGTGAGTGCCTCACGGGCGGTGTACGGAATCGACGCCTGCGAGCCGGCGGTGCCCGGGTCCGTGTCGTCGGCGTTGCAGACCACCGGGAGGAGCGCGGGAATTCCGGCGTCGATGTTCGCTGTGCCCGTCTGGGTCAGGCCGAAGGCCGCCGGACCGCCCGAGGAGCACTGGGGCGGGTCGACGATCGGCACCGACAGAGCGCCGCTGACCAGCGGAAGCTGTACGGGGAGCGGGATGACCGTGCCGCCGAGGTTGGTGACCGACGACTGGCTGGCGGTCGGCGCCGCGACGGCGGCCGCCGGGTTGTTGCAGGACGTGCTGCTGGACTGGGAGTCGAGCGCGTGGACGGTCAGGCCGATCAGGCTGAGGTCACCGACGTGGGAATCACCCGACGTCGTCTCGCACCCGGTCGACGGGTTGACGGAGATGTTGCCGTCGGAGTAGGCCGCGTCGGCCAGGGCGAGCGGTCCGACGGCGATGCTCGGCGTCGCGGCGCCGACGCCGACTCCGGCGACCTCGATGTGATTTGTCGAGCTGGTCGCCGTCGTCGTCGAGTTCTCGTCGAGGATCTTCAGGCAGATCGTCTGCATCGACTGGGCGCAGATCTGGCTGAGCGTGCTCTGCTGCGTGCCGAGCACGCCTGAGCTCGTCATCCCGGGGAGCGTGTCGACGCCGAGGATCTCCTGACCGAAGAGCGAGAGCAGGGTGATGTGGCCGTGGAACTGCTTGGTCGCCGTCTGGTACTCACCGAGCGTCCGGCCGACGACGATCTGGCCGCTCGAGCCGACGACGCCTGGGATCGCGGGGATCACGCCGGCACCGAGCGACACCGTGGCGACGGTGCCCTCGCCGTGGGGGTTGGCCGGGTCGTCGAGCGTCGGTATGTAGCCGGCGGTCGGATCGGCGACCGCGCTCGGCAGGGCGGAGCTGACGGCGCCGGTGACGCTGCCGACGACCTTGCTGACGGAGCCGACGAGGCCGCCGACGACGCCGCCGAGGGTTCCGCCGGCGGCGGTCGTGCTCGAGCGTCCCGGGAGGTTCAGCCCTCCTCCGCCGAGCAGGGCGGCTCCGGACGGCGGCGCGGCGACGAGCACCGCGACGACCCCCAACAGAACTGCTGAGCCGCGAATCTGACGCCGCACCGATGCCCCTCCCTGTTTCGATTCCTCCGCAAATTCGACGAGCGGTCCTCCCACATCAACCACCCGCGTCGCTTAAATTACCATTTCGGGGGGTCGGGCCCGTTTTTTTATGCGGCCGTATGCCTTTTGGAGTAGTCCGGGTTTCTCGAACGCCCGCGGGCCGGGTCGCGCGCGCGGCCAGAGGCCGACGCGGCGGGGACCTTGCATTCGCGGGTCGGGCGTTCTATAAGCCCGGCGTGCGGCCTTCCGCCCAGGCGTCGCGGTGGTCCGCCCTGTCCGAGCGGATCGAGCGCAGCAGAGTCGGACGCGCGGCGATCAGCGGGTTCGTGGTCGTCACGCTCGTCGCGATCGGCGCGATCAACCTCCCGGGATCGGTCCTGCGAGTCGACCTCCTGAAGCCGGGCCAGCCGTACCTCAACGCGGTGGGTCTCGACCAGGACTGGGCCCTCTTCGCACCGGACCCGCGGCGGACGGCGATCGGCCTGCGGGCGGTCGTCCGGTACGACGACGGGACGAGCGCGACATGGACGATTCCCCAGGACGACCCGGTGATCGGGGCCTACCGGGACTACCGGTGGCGCAAGTGGATGGAGAACGTGATCATGGACTCCAACCGACCGCTCTGGCGGCCGGCGGCGCTGTGGGCCGCGCGGGAGGAGGCCCGGCCGGACAAGCGGGAGTTCGACGTCACGCTGGTCCGGCTCGACGCGAGCCTGCTGGCGCCGGGGACGACGCCGATCCGCGGGCCATGGGTCGCGCAGGCGTTCTACAACCTCAGGTTGACGGGTCCGGGACAGTGAGATCCGTCGCGCGCAGATGGGACGACTTCTGGTTCGAGCCGGTGGCGACGTCGACGCTCGGCGTGCTGCGGATCTGCTTCGGCCTGGTCGTCTTCGCGTGGACGGTCTCGCTCGCGCCGGACCTCTCGGCCTTCTTCAGCTCGGCCGGCATCGTCGGAGCCCAGCCGACGGCTCCGGGCGTCTGGGGCGTGCTCGGGATCGCGCCGGGCGGGGACGTCGTGCTCGTTCTGTATGCGGCGCTGCTGGTCGCCTCGGTCGGGCTCGCCGCCGGCTGGCGGACGCGGCTGGCGTCCGTCGTGGTGTTCGTCGGCCTGCTGTCGTTCGAGCGACGCGATCCGTGGGTCTTCAACTCGGGCGACGGCCTGCTGCGGGTGATCGCCTTCTACGTGATGCTGGCGCCGGCGGGTGCAGCCGTCTCGGTCGATCGGTGGCGGCGGGAGCGCGAGCGATTCTGGGAGTTCCCGAGCCGGGCGCCGTGGGCGCTGCGGCTGATGCAGATCCAGCTGAGCGTGATCTACCTGGGCGGTGTCTGGGACAAGCTCCAGGGAACGACGTGGAACGACGGGACGGCGGTCTCCTACGCCCTGCGCGTGAGCGATCTCGCGGCGCTCCCGGTGCCGGGGTTCCTCAGCCATTCGCCGGTCGTCGTGAACCTGTTGACGTTCGGGACGCTCGCCACGGAGATCGCGATCGGGATCCTCGTCTGGAACCGCAGCCTGCGGCGGTGGGTACTCTCGGCCGGCGTGGTCTTCCATCTGGCGATCGGCTGGGCGATCCGGGTGGGCTTCTTCAGTCTGGGGATGCTCGTCCTCTACCTCGCCTTCCTCGACCCCGACTGGACGGCCGGCAGGCTCCTGCGCGTGCGCGATCGACTCGCGGAGCGCCGCAGCCGGCGGGCGGCCGGCAGGGTCGCGGCGGGACCGACGGACTGATCGATGTCGGCGGGAGCCGGGCGATCGCGTAGCGGAGCGAGGCGGCGGCGACCGCGGGTGATGCTTCTGACGGGTATCGTCGGGATCGGCCTGGGTGGGGCCGGCGCGGGCGGGGCGGGCTTCGCGCAGGCGACCGCGCTGAGCGCGCGGACTTTCGACCTGGCGCCGCCGTTCGTGGTTCCCAACGGGCCGAGCGCGCAGCCGAGCATCTCGGCCGACGGGGAGTTCGTCGCGTTCGCATCGACGGCGACCAACCTGACCGGGGCGATCGGGGCGGCGAACCCGGGGAAGGCGACGCCGGAGGAGATCTACGTCGACGACGACGCCGCCCAGTCGGTACGCCTGGTGTCGGCGACGGCGGCCGGGACGCCGGCGAACGGGACGTCGAGCGCGCCGTCGATCAGCGGGGACGGGAGCACGGCGGCCTTCGTGTCGACCGCGTCGAACCTGGTCGGCGGGGTCGGCCGGGGGATCGAGAACATCTACGTCGAGACGGCCGGCGGGCCGCCGACGCTGGTCAGCGTGGGGGTCGGCGGGTCGGCGACCGACGGGAACTCCTACCAGCCGGCGATCTCGGCCGACGGACGGTTCGTGGTCTTCACCTCGACGGCGGACAACCTCGTCGCCGGGGACGACAACGACAAGCCGGACGTCTTCGAGCGGGACTTGGCGACCGGGATCATCCGGCGAGTCAGCGTGGCCAGCCACGGCGGGCAGGCCAACGGCCCGTCGTCGAACGCGTCCCTCAGCGGGAACGGGCGCTACGTGACGTTCGCGTCGACCTCGTCGAACCTGGTCGGACGGCAGGGGGCCGCGGCCGAGGAGGTCTACGTGCACGACACGGCGAGCAACCTGACGAACATCATCAGCGTGTCGAGCTCGGGCAAGCGCGAGAACGCGGCCGTGTCGTCGCCGTTCACGCAGGTCTCGTCGATCAGCGGGGACGGCCGGTACGTCGCGTTCGACTCGGACGCGACCAACCTGACGGGGAACGGCGACAACGGCCACACGAACGTCTACGTCCGCGACCGGACGCTGCGGCGGACGGAGCTGGTCAGCGTGAGCAGCACTGGCGCGCCGGGCGATGACGACAGCTTCACGCCGGAGATCTCGCCCGACGGGCACTACGTCGTGTTCGACTCGCTGGCCGACGATCTCGCGCCGGACGCTGCCGCCGGGTCGAACGTCTACCTGCGGGATCTCGGGCGGGGTGAGACGACGACGGTCGACGTCACGGCGGACTCGCGAGCCCGCGGACCCGAGCTGGGGAGCTCGCTGCTCCAGCAGCCGGTCGTCTCTGCCGGCGGCGGGTTCGCGGTCTTCGAGTCGGGCGCCGACAACCTCGTGTCGTCGGCGTCCAACGGCGTCGAGAACCTCTACCTGCGTGCGCTGGCGCCGCCCCGGACGATCGCGGCCACGCCACCGCCTGCGGTCAGCGGCTCACGGCCGACGGTGGTCTACAGGGCCGACGATCCGTTCAGCGCATTCGCCCTGTGCGAGATCGACTCGGTCCGCGTGATCTGCCCGCTCGGCCGGTACCGGCTGCCCCATCTCAAGAAGGGCGCGCACCGCCTGAGCGTGGCGGCCGGGGGCGCGGGAATGCTCTTCGACCCGACGCCGATCGTCACGCATTTCCGCGTCGGGTGAGTCGAGACGGCGTGGCAAGCGGCTATATTTCTGGCCTTGGGGGCGCTCGGTGCGGCCGGTCGGAGGTGGAGAGACGCGCCGGGTGCGGGAAGTCCACAGTCAGGAGCGACGACCATGCGAGCACGTAGATTCGCCGGCGCGACGGCAGCACGAGCGCGATTCGCCGGTCTGCTGTGCGCGGTCGCAGGGGCCGCCGGCCTGCTGCTGAGCGGCGGAACGTCGGCCGTCGCCGCGCCGACCGGCATCCCGACGCTCCAGACGAAGGCCTCGCCGTCGGTCTCGCTCGGCGGATCGCTCAGCGACTCGGCCCAGATGATCGGCCTGCCGGGCGGCACCGGGGGGATCGGGAGCCCGCCGACGGGAACGCTGGTCTTCAGCCTCTACGGCCCGAGCGACACGACGTGCACGGCGGCCCCGGTCTACGCGTCGGGCCCGGTGAACCTCGCGGTCCAGGGAGGCGTCGTCTCGACGGCCGCGTCAGGCTCCTACACGCCGACCGCGACCCCCGGCGGAGCCGGCTCGGGCACGTACCACTGGATCGCGGTCTACAGCGGCGACTCGAACTACAAGCCGACGAGCGGTGGGTGCGGCGACGAGCCGGTCGTGGTCACCGACGTGACGCCGAAGCTGACCACGGTCGCCACACCGCCGTCGATCCAGGCGGGGAGCGGGCCGGTCACCGACACGGCGAGCCTGACCGGCGGCAAGACGCCGACCGGGTCGATCACGTTCCTGCTCTTCCCGCCGACCGACCCGACCTGCACGGGGAAGACGGTCGACGTCAAGTCGGTGATTCCGGTCCCGGCCGATCCGTCGTCGATCGTCTCGGACCCGTTCACGCCGACCGTGGCCGGGACGTACCACTGGATCGCCGTGTACTCGGGCGACCCGCACAACGGGGCGTCCAACGGCAAGTGCGGCGACCCCAACGAGACGCTGGTCGTCACGCCGGGTCCGGCGCAGACGACCGGCCCGGGCGCGCCCGGAGGGACGCCGGGCTCGACCACGCCGACCGGTCCGTGCGACCCGGTGGCGACGGCGAAGGCCGTGCTGAGCGGGATCGCGGCAACGCTGACCGGCCAGGGGTCGACGACGTTCAGGAACTCGTGCAGCGCCGGCGTGCGGATCGTCCTGCGGGCCAAGGAGATCCGTCCGGGCAACACGGGGACGCCGTACCACAACGGGTTCACGACGATGGCCAACGTCCTCACGCACATCTCGCCGAGCGGACCGTCCCTGACCTTCTCGCTCAACGCCGCCGGCCTGGCGCTGCGCAGCTACGCGCTCGGCCACAGCCAGTCGCTCACGGCCTTCCTGATCGTCCACGTCCGGCCGGACAAGACGACGAAGTCGACCGAGTCGCTGCAGATCCTCACACTCGGCTGATCGGCGGCGCGCCCCCAGCCTCGGGCGAGTGAGCCGCGGCGGCGGCGTGCCCCCAGTCTCGGGCGAGTGCGCCGCGGCGGCGGGGACGCCACCAGCTTCGGACGAGCGAGGCGCGGCGGCGGCGGAGCGCCCCCGGCCTCAGGCGAGCGAGGCGCGGCGGTCGCGCTGGCGGCGGCAGAGGACGCAGACGACCTCGACGCGGTTGCCGCCGGTCCGGAAGCCGGGCGGCGGCGGGGCCGGAACGTACTCGTGGCGGCGCTCGCCGTCGAACCAGACGTGGCCGCAGTCGACGCACGGCTGCGAGCTCGGGTCAGGCCGGTCGGACTCGCTCATCGGTCAGACCGGGTCACCGGTCGGATTCGGTCGGTCATCGGTCGGATTCGGTCGGTCATCGGTCGGACCGGGTCACCGGCTCGACCGGGCGCGGGCGGCGGCCTGGCGGGCGGACAGGTCGCCCTTGGAGACCTTGAACGCGAGCGTGTCGATGTAGTCGCCCCTGCCGTCCCGCGTCCGCGTCGCCGCCTGCCGTGGCGTCACGTCGAGGTCCGCCATCGCCCGGGCGGACTCCGGGTCGAAGCACCGGGCGTCGAGCCACGCGGATGCCCCGTCGTCGTCGAACCGCGCCGCCGTCCACGCGTCCGCGGCGGCCTGGGGGTCGCCACCCTGGTCGGCGAGCTCTCCGTACCGGAGGATCGTCTCGACACTCGTCTCGACACCGCCTCCGTAGATCTTCATCGAGCTCGCGTCTCCCTGGATCGCTGCCCCGGCCGGCCGGCTAGATCGCGCCGACGAACACCCAGTAGTAGAAGCAGACGCCGAAGAATGCGGCCGCCGCTCCCCACAGCCCGGCCCACGCGATCGCCTCGCGCTGCTTCATCTGGGGCCGGCCGACGACGAAGATGTGGAACCACTCGAGGAGGACGCTCGCGACGACGAAGATGCCGACGCCGAAGTGGCCGAAGATGATCCCGGCGATCAGCAGCATCATCGGAACCCCGAAGCACGCGCCGGCCGCCGACAGGACGAACACGAGCTGCTCGTTGAACGGGTCCCGGTACATCTTCACCCGCGGGTCGAACGCCGCCACGAGCTTGTTCTGTTCCTTGGTCGCCATGCCCCGAATGATCGCACGCCGGGCCCCGAACCGGCGCCCTGCCCCCGCTCCCGGCCGCCGGCCGGCCCCGCCTACTTCCGGGCCAATGTGAAGTCGACCGTGGCCGGCGGGCCGGTCGGCCGTCTGAGCACGAGCTCGTAGACGCCGGGCAGCGCCGGATGGCCCGGACGGGCGAGCTTGACCGACACGCGGTTGACGCCGGCCGCGTCGTGGTGGACGAGCGGCTGGCCGACCGGCGTGAACGCCCCGACCGTGGTCGACCGCTCGATCCTGATCGACGTCGACCCCGACGAGCTCGCCCGGTAGGTCAGCGTCACCGGGCCCTGGCCGTGGACGGTCGTCGGCGAGACGGCGAGTCCGCTGAGCAGGATGTGGATCGTCGCCGTCGGGTCGAAGACCTCGCTCGTCGCCAGGAAGGCTCCCGACGCGTACCGCTGGCCGCCGGCGACGACCACCCGCCCGTTCGGCAGGCGCGCCGCGCTCGCCTCGCCCCGCGGCGTCGCCAGCGGGCCGGCCGGCGTCCACGTGTTGGTCCGCGGGTCGAAGATCTCGGTCGACGCCAGATCACCCGTGTTGCCGAATCCACCGGCGACGAGCACCCGCCCATCGGTCAGGCGGGTCGCCGTCGCGTACCCCCGGGCGTCGGGAACCCGCGCGACGACCGACCAGCCGCCGGTCGCCGGCGAGTAGGTCTCCGCGTCGGCCGTGAAGCCCGGGGCCTTGTCCCCGCCGCCGACGACGAGCACCCGCCCGTCGGCCAGCGGCGTCGCCGTCTGGTTCGCGCGGACCATGTGCATCGATCCGACCGACGACCACGTGTTCGTCCCCGGGTCGTAGACCTCCGCAGCCGTCAGCTCCTGATCCCTCGCGTTCTCCCCACCCTCGACGAGGACCTGCCCGTTGTTCATCAGCGTCGCCGCGAAGTGGTAGCGCGCGACCCGCATGCTCGCCGCCTGCGTCCAGGCTCCGGTCTGCGGGTCATACAGCTCGGCGGTCGCGACGACTCCCGCGGCCGACCCGTTGCGCCCGCCGGCGACCAGGACCTGCCCGTCGGGCAGCAGCGTCGCCGTCCCGAACGCCCGCGCCTCGTTCATCGGCGCGGCGATCGCCCACGAGTTCGTCGGCGGGTCGTAGACCTCCGCCGTGCTCAGGTACTGGGCCGTCAGGTTCGCCCCACCGGCGATCAGGACTCGCCCGTCGGGGAGCAGCGTCGCCGTATGCCCGAAGCGCGGCGACACGAGCGGCGCCGCGGTCACCCAGTTGCCGCGCGTCGGCTCGTAGATCTCCGTCGTCGCGAGCATCCCCGGGTACCCGAAGCCCCCAGTCACGAATACCCGGCCGTCGGACAGGCTGACGGCCGGCGCGAGCATCCGCGCGACGTGGAGGTTGTGGCCCGCCGTCCACGCGCCCCGGACCGTCGTCGGACCCGCCGCCAGGCTCGGCGTCGCCAGCAGCCCGCCTCCGACCACGACGATCCCGAGCCGGCGCAGCCCCGCCCGAGCACCCGCCCACCGGCTCCCGGCCCGATCGGCGTGCCGGCCGTGGCCGGTCAGAAGCACACGCGGACACCCACCGACCCGGATGCGGACGAGCCGGGTCACGGGATGAGCGTGAAGCCCTGGATGTCGCCGAGCTTCGTCGAGTAGACGCTCGTCTGGTTGCCGACCCGGTCGGTCGCCCGGATCCGCACGGCATACCCGCCCGGCGGGATCTGGGCTCGCCGGTTCATGCGAAACGTCCAGTGGCTGCCGGCCAGCCTGACCGGGAAGAAAAGCGGCGACCCGCACACCCGCAGGCGGAGCGAGACGTGCCCGTCGTACCAGTAGCAGCCCGCCGTCGTCGCCCTGGACGCCCGCAGGACGCTGACGATCTGGATCGCGATGTCGACCGACGCGACGCCCGACGGGTCGCTCGCCGTCCCCCTCAGCTCGAGTCCCGCGGTCCCGAAGTGGACGGTCTGGTTGGGCTTCGGATAGGTGATCGTCGCAGTCGGCGGGAGCCCGTCCCGGACGACCACGTGGTAGGCCGGCGAGCTGATCACCGTGTTGCAGCTGGTCACGACATTCAGGCGCGCGAGGTACGTCCCGGTCGCCGCGTACGCGTGCACCGCGGTCGGCTGGGTCGTCGCGTCGTCCGTCCCGTCGCCGTAGCTGAAGTCGTAGAAGACGACCGTCCCCGCGTCGACGTCCGACGACGTCGCGTCGAACGCGACCGCCCGCCGCTGCACCGGGTGACGGGTCGAGATGCGCAGCGCCGCGCTCCCCGGACAGCTGCCGGCGTCGCGGGTCGACCTGGTCGACTGGGTCGCCGTCCGGGTCAGGGTCGGACGGATCGGACCCGGGCCGGACGGAGACCGCGCGGCGTCGGCCGGTGACCCCCCGGTCGCGGTCACCGCGAGCAGGGCCAGGCCGCTGGCTGCCGCAGCGAGCGTCCGGCACGTGCGCGCTGCGTGAGACCCCTGCATCCGGCGCCGATCATAGACCGCCCGCCCGGCGCTCCGGCGCAATTGCACCACCCGCCACCGACTCCCGACGCTCGCGGATCGGTGCGGCCGCCGGCGCCGGGGATCGAGCGCGTCGGTCGAAGATCAGCGGCGTCGGCGACCGGCTAGAAAGGCCCCGGAGATGAAGCCGAGCGCCGCGAAGAGGACGATCACGACGATCAGCGGCGTCCGCGTGCTCGTGACGATCCAGTCCATCTGGACCCGCTGGAGGTTCAGCACGGCGAACAGCACGGCCAGCCCGCCGGCGATCGCCGCCGGGATCATCGCGGCCCTCCGCCGCGACGGCTTGGCCGGCTCGACGAGGGGGACGTGATCGTGTTCCATGACCGCACGGACATTACTCGTGCGGCGAGTCGGCCCGGTCCCGGCGGGTACGCTTGAACCGTGCTCCTACGGATCGCAGCCTTGTGAGCAGTGGGCGGCGGACGGCACCGCCGCGACCGGCCGAGCCCGAGCCGTCCGGCGTGCGCGAGTCGGACGCCGCCGGCGAGCACGAGTCGCACGACGCCCGCCAGCTCGACCCGGCCAGCCTTCCCGACCACGTCGATCGCCTCTACCGGGCGGCCTGGGCCCTCTCCGGCTCCCGCGATGAGGCCGAGGACCTGGTTCAGGAGACCTTCGCCCGCGTCCTCGAGAAGCCCCGCCTGCTCCGCTCCGACGACGACATCGGGTACCTCCTGCGGGTGCTGCGCAACACCTTCCTGACGTCCCGGCGGACGGCCGGCCGGCGGCCGCAGACGGTGGCCATGCCGGAGGACTTCGAGCCGCCCGACCGGCGGACCGGAGGCTCGCCCGAGTCCGGGCTGGCCGCGGCCGAGACGTTCGCGGCGATCGCCGCGCTCCCCGAGAAGCTCCGCGACGCGCTCGTCGCCGTCGACGTCGTCGGCCTCTCCTACCGCGAGGCGGCCCGCGCCTTCGGGACCCGCGAGGCGACGATCACCAGCCGGTTGTTCCGCGGACGCCAGCAGGTTGTCCGAACGTTGGATGGAATCGGTCCGTGATGGAGTCATTAATGGGAATGAGACGACTCCATCGTCAATTGGCCGGTCTGGCCGACCACTCGCGCGGGTCGGCGGCGCTCCGCGCGCGGGTCGAGCAGACCCCCGACCTCGCGGCCCTCCTGGCAGAGCAGGAGCGGGCCGTCGCGCTCGTCCGCGCCGCCCGGCCCGAGGCTCCCGACAGCCTGCGGGCGCGGCTTGCCCACGCCGAGCCGGTCGTCCGCCGCCCACGCCCGAACTTCGGGCTGATCGCCGCGGCTGCCGGGGTCGTCGCGCTCGCGATCGTCGCCCTGCTCCCCGGCTCGGGCGCCGGCCCGACCGTTGCGCGCGCGGCCCAGCTCGCATCGCTCGGGCCGACCGGCGGCGCGCCGATCATCGACGCGGCCCACCCGGGATCGCTTGAGGGCTCGGTCAGCGGGGTCCACTACCCCTACTGGCAGGATGCCTTCGGCTTCACCGCGTCCGGCGCCCGGACCGACCGGCTCGACGGCCGCCTCGTGATGACCGTCTACTACACGCGCGATGCCGCCCAGACCACCGGCTACACGATCGTCTCCGGCGCCGCCCTCCCCCAGCCGTCCGGCGCGACCGCCCTGCGCCGGGACGGGACCGAGTTCCTCAGCCTCCACGACGGGTCGCAGACCGTGCTGACCTGGCGTCGAGACGGCCACACCTGCGTCCTGTCGGCCGGACCCGGCGTCTCCGTCGGCACGCTGCTCAAGCTCGCCGTCTGGCGGCCGGCGACGGCCTAGAGACGAGTGTCGGGGGTCGGGGGTCGGGGGTCCGGGAGTCGGGGTCGGGGTCGGGGAGCTTGTGGGGCGGGGTCGGCCCAGGGAGAGGAGTTCTGCGGGGCGGGGTCGGCCAGGGAGAGGAGTTTTGCGGGCGGGGTCGGCCAGGGAGGAGTGTTGTACGTGTCTTCGAAAGTAGTTGCCTGACGCAAGCAACTACTTTCCCGAGGACCCCCAGGTCCTCCCCAGCTCTCGCACCACCGATCCCCCGGCCCGGCCGTCAGCGCGGGCGATCGTCCCGGAGCATCGCGTACACCCGCAGCGTCGTCCACTCGCCCTTGAACCAGTCGGCCTCGACAAAGCGTGCCTCGAGCCGGAAGCCGAGGCCTTCGAGGACCCGCTGAGCAGGTCCGTTGCGGTCGTCGACCTCGGCGATCACCCGGCGGACGCCGTGCTCGTCGAAGAGCACTCGCACGAGCGCCCAGAGCGCCTCGCCGGCCACCCCGCGGCCGTGATGGGCACAGGCCAGCGTCACACCGATCTCGGCGCAGCCCGGCGGGTCGGCGAGGACCCGGGCGGCGCAGTCGCCGAGCAGCCCGCCGGTCGCCAGGTCGACGATCGCGACCTGCACCCATGCGCCTGCCTGGCCGAGCCGGACGTCGGCCAGCTCGGCAAGCAGGCGCTGCGCGTCGGCGACCGAGTACGCCTCGTCCCACGACTGGTACCTGGCGATCGCCGGGTCCCGCCGGTAGGCCACGAACGCCGGGAGGTCGGCGGCCGCGAGCGCACGCAGGACGAGCCGGTCGGTCGTGATCTCGTCGATCGCCGAAGCCTACGCCGCCCGTCTCGGCCTTACCGACCTACGTCGACGCGGGGCAAGCCGTCGGAAAACCGCGGCAGACGACGAGCTAGATCGCGAAGTTGATGCCGAGGCCCTGGAGGGCGGTGTTGGCGTGGGAGTTGAGCACCGTGAACTGGTCGGTCCAGATCAGCACGCCCATCGCGATCAGCACGGCGCCGCCGAGGAAGATCACCGTCGGGAAGTGGCGCTTGACGGCCGCGAAGACGACCGTCATCCGGCCGAACGCGAGCGCCGTCGCCAGGAACGGGATCGCCAGGCCGGCCGAGTAGAAGGCGAGCAGGATCGCCCCGTGGAGCTCTGAGTGGGTCAGCGCGGCGGCACTGAGGATCGACGCGAGGGTCGGGCCGACACATGGTGTCCAGGCGATCGCGAAGGCCCCGCCGGCGACGAGCGGCCCGCCGCGGCCGGCCCGGGCCATCAACCCGTCGAGGTGCCACTCGCGGTTGAGGCGGGGAACCACCGGCGAGAGGACGAAGACGAGTCCGAGGCCGATGATCACGGCCGCCGAGACGTGCTCGAGCAGCTGGCGGTGGTCGTTGAGCGACGACCCCAGGGCGGTCGACCCGAGGCCGAGGAGGATGAAGATCGTCGAGAAGCTCGCGACGAAGACCAGGCTCGGCCCCAGCACCCGGCGCGCGCCGGCCCGCTCGAGCTCGGCCGGGGAGACGCCGACGACGGCCGAGAGGTAGCCGGGGACGAGCGGAAGGACGCACGGCGAGAGGAACGACACGAGCCCGGCGGCGACCGCCGCGAGGATGCCTACGCCGGATGCGGGATCGGACATGCGCTGTGATGGTAGGTGCTCATCCGCCCGGCCGAGCCGCCCAGAGCCCGCCCAGCACCCGCGAGAGCTGGCCTCCCTGCCACGCCAGCGGCGCTCGACCCGGCTCCTCGACGACCAGCCGGGCGCCGGGGATCGCTTCCGCCCAGAGCCCGGCCGTCGCGAGCGGATGCGTGGGGTCGGCGTCGTCCCGGCTCGCGACGATCACCGTCGGCACGCGGATCCCGCCGAGCTCGCCCAAGGCGTCGAACGGCCGCGACCGCGGAACCGCCCGGAGGGCGTCGGCGACGGCGTCGAGGTGGCGGTGGGCGGCCAGCCGCTGGCGCATCACCGTGGTCATCGTCTCCCGCCACCTCTCGGCCACTCCGGTCAGGTCGTAGGCCTCGACGAACCCGTCGATCCCCCCGTCGCGCAGGCCGTCGGCCAGGGCATCCCACGACTCGAGCCGTCCCTCCAGGCCGGCCGGCTCGTAGGCCGGCGTGATCAGGCCGAGGCCGGCGACCCGGTCGGGCGAGTCGAGCGCGAACCGCGCGATCGTGTGCGCGCCCATCGACGCCCCGACGAGGACCGCTCGCTCTATCGCGCAGTCGTCGAGGACGGCCCGCAGGTCTCCCGCGAGCGCTTCGTAGCTGAAGTCGGTCGGCGAGCGCGGGGGCGTCGACGCGCCGTGGCCGCGCGCGTCGTAGAGGATGACCCGGTGGCCGGCCCGCTCGAGACCGCGGGATCCCATCAGGACGTACCGGTGGGTCGCGGTCAGTCCGTGCAGGCAGACGACCGGCGGACCGTCGCCTGACTCCTCGAGGTTGAGCGCGACCCCGGCGCTCTGTACGGCACGTCGCATTCGCCGATCTCTATAGCAGCCACCGCCGGCCGCCCCCGGCCGCCGGCAGGTTTGAGACCGGCGCGGCGGGGTAGTCAAACGTTTGTCGAGTCGCCGCCTGCGGTGCGGCTGGCTGACGGGCGCCCGTGTAGATTATGGGCATGGGTGTGATCGACGTGGGCGCGGTCGATTTCGAGCACGAGGTGCTCGAGCGATCGAAGACGATGCCGGTGGTCGTCGACTTCTGGGCGAGCTGGTGCGGCCCGTGCAAGGCGCTCGGTCCCATACTCGAGGCCGCGGCGAACGCCCGCGACGGAAAGGCCGTGCTGGCGAAGGTCGACACCGACGCCAACCAGGCGCTCGCCCAGCGTTACGGGATCCAGGGGATCCCGGCTGTCAAGGCCTTCCGTGACGGGAAGGTCGTCGACGAGTTCGTCGGCGTCAAGCCGAAGGCCGTCGTCGAGCGGTTCTTCGACGATCTGATCCCCTCCGAGGCCGACGCCCTCGTCGCCGCCGGCGACGAGGCCTCGCTCCGTCGCGCGCTCGAGCTCGACCCCCACCATGCGGCGGCCGGGCTCGCCCTCGCCAGGATCCTCGTCGGCCGCGGCGAGACCGACGACGCACTCGTCCTGCTTGCGAACGCCCCCCGCGGCTTTCAGGCCGACGGCCTTGCCGCGCGGATCGCACTGACCCGCGACGGCCAGCTGCCGGCCGCGCTCGACGCGCTCGACTCCGACCAGGACAAGGCCCTCGACATGCTGCTCGCCGCCCTGCCCGACGCCGGCGACTCCCGCGACGACGTCCGCCGCCTGATCGTCGGCGAACTCGACCAGCTCGGCCCGGAGGACCCGCTCGCCCGCGACGTCCGCCGGCGGCTCGCGGCGGCCCTCTACTGATGCGCCGGCATGCGTCGGCCGCCCTGCTCGGCCTGCTGCTCGCGACCGGCGCGACCGCCGGCCTGATCGCCACCCCAGCGGCCCTCGCCGCGTCAGCCGGCACCTCGAGCCCGCTCCACCGGACCTTCAAGCGGACCTGCGACACGCCGAGCCCCGGCCATGCCGCCTGCAACGCGATCGTCGTCACCAGCCCGACCGCCACCACCCCCACCCAGCCGAACCCGCTGACCGCCGGCCCGAATCTCGCGCCGCTCGCGACGCCGGCCGGCTTCGGACCGACCGATCTGCGCAGCGCATACGCCGTGGCCAGCGCGGCGGCCGCCAACGGCGCCGGCGAGAAGGTCGCGATCGTCGACGCGGACGACGACCCGAACGCCGCGTCCGATCTCGCGACCTACCGCTCGACCTACGGCCTGCCGGCCTGCACGCAGGCGTCGGGCTGCTTCACGAAGGTCAACCAGTCCGGCGGGACCAGCTACCCGGCGGGCAACGCCGGCTGGAGCGAGGAGATCTCGCTCGACCTCGACATGGTCTCGGCGATCTGCCCGAACTGCAAGATCATCCTGGTCGAGGCATCCTCGACGAGCTACACGAGCCTCGGCACGGCGGTCAACGAGGCGGCCGCGCTCGGCGCGACGCAGATCTCCAACAGCTACGGCGGCAGCGAGTTCAGCGGCGAGTCGTCGACCGGGGCGGCCTACTACGAGCACCCGGGGGTCGACGTCACGGTCAGCTCGGGCGACGGCGGCTACGGCGTCGAGTTCCCTGCCGCGTCCCAGTACGTCACGGCGGTCGGCGGCACCAGCCTCGTCCGGGCGTCCAACGGCCGCGGCTGGAGCGAGTCGGCCTGGTCGGACGCCGGCAGCGGCTGCTCGTCCTACGTCCCGAAGCCCTCGTATCAGCACGACACCGGCTGTGGCGGGCGCACCGTGGCCGATGTCTCGGCGGTCGCCGATCCGAACACGCCGGTCGCCGTCTACGACAGCTACAGGGAGTCGGGTTGGCTCGAGTTCGGCGGAACGAGCGTCGCTTCGCCGCTCGTGGCCAGCATCTACGCCCTCGCCGGCGGCCGCTCGCCGGGAAACACGTTCGGCGCCTACGCCTACGCCAACCCGAGCCAGTACAACGATGTCGTCGGCGGGTCGAACGGATCCTGCGGCGGAAGCTACCTCTGCACTGGGGTGGCCGGGTATGACGGTCCGACGGGGGTCGGCTCGCCCAACGGCGCGGGGCCGGTCACGCCGCCGACGCCCGTGCCGACCCTCCTGACCCCGCCGGCGGTCTCCGGCTCGCCGATCCAGGGGCACACGCTGAGCACGACCCCGGGCACCTGGACCGGTTCGCCGACCTCGTATGCCTACCAGTGGTACGACTGCTCGACGACCGCGACGTCGAGCTGCACGTCGCCCGTCGCCGGAGCGACCGCGGCGACCTACACCCTCCCGGGCGGCTACACCGGCTACGTCTCGGTCGCCGTCACGGCGACCAACGCCGGCGGACCGTCGTCCCCTGCACTCGCCAGCCCGGCAGTCGGACCGGTCGCCGAGCTGCCGCCGGTCAACACGACCGCGCCGGCGATCTCCGGGCCGCCCCACCAGGGACAGACGCTGACCGCGTCGACCGGGACGTGGACCAACTCGCCGACCTCCTTCACCTACCAGTGGTATGACTGCACGACCGCCGCGACAGCCAGCTGCAGCTCGCTCGGCGCGGCGGCCACCGGCTCGACATACCCCCTCCCGGCCGGATACACGCTGTTCGTCACCGTCGGCGTCACCGCCCACAATGCCGGCGGGGCCTCCCCCGCCGTCCTCGCCAGCCCGGCGGTCGGACCGGTCACCGCAGGGCCGCCGCCGAGCTTCACGCTCGCGGCGTCGCCGGCGAGCCAGAGCGTGACGCGGGGTAAGAGCGCGGCCTACACGATCACCGTCACCCCGGCCGGCGGCTTCACCGGGTCGGTCGGGTTCACCGCGGGCGGGCTGCCGAGCGGGGTCGCCGCCAGCTTCTCGCCGAACCCGAGCACGGGCGCGACGACGCTCACCCTGACCAGCACGACGTCGAGCACGGCCGGGACCTACACGATCCCCGTCACCGGGACGTCCGGGACGCTCACCGCAGGGACGACCGTCAGCCTGACGCTCGGCGGAACCTGCTTCTTCGGCTTCTGCTTCTAGAAGGCCCCTGAAAAAGTCGGGGTCTGTCCGACGGGTTTAAGAGGATTCGGGGCATGCTCAAGTCTCGGTCGGCTCAGGTGGGGTTGTTCGACGCGGCGGTCGTGATGGGCCCGCTGCCGGAGGGGTCGTTCTTCGCGTTGTTGGCTGAGCACGGCGATCGGATCGTTCGTGATGAGGACTTCGCTGTTTGCTACTCGGAGCGGATGGGTCGTCCGTCGATCCCGCCGTCTCACCTGGCGAAGGTAATGCTGTTGCAGCACCGGATTGGGGTCTCGGACGAGCAGGCGATGGAGTGCGTGGGCTGGGATTTGCGGTGGAAGGTCGCGCTTGATCTGCCGATCGATCATGCGGGGTGGCATCCGACGTCGTTGACGAAGTTCCGCGCCCGGTTGTTGCTGCATAAGAAGGACGGGATCGCGTTGGAGAACACGCTGCGGCTCGCCCAGGAGTTGGGGTTGCTGGACGGGCCGCTTGAGCAGATCGTGGATTCGACGCCGATGCTCGGCGC
>DASZKP010000066.1:0-27716 GCA_035553395.1 Solirubrobacteraceae bacterium
CGTCATCGTCGCCGTGTTTTGAGCCGTAGATCGACAGACCGTGCTTCCAGGCTCCGACGTGCAGGCGACGGTTGCCCACCTTGTAAGTGGGAATCTTGTACGAGAGCACGACGGATGCGTCGGGGTACACGGCCAGGATCAATCGGTGAAGCCGGTCGAACAGGGGGCGGTGCTCGGCGGCAATGCCGTCGATATAGCGCTGCACGGCTTCGTCCACGTCGGGCACAGTCGTCGACCTCCAGTCTTCGTCGGTTTCGCAGGTAAGACCGCCGGCGGCGGTCCGACTCATCGCGGCCCGGCCGGTTCGAGCCGCGAAGGCAAGCGGATACGGAATGCGCGTCCCAGGCTCGCGGGAACGCGGGCGCACGCTCAGTCGCCGCGGGCCCGTGCGTTCGCCACGCCTTACCCGTGATCTTGCCCTGACCGCTAAACCCGCAACGAAAGCCGGCCACCGGCGGCGCGAAGACACCCTGCACGGGCCGGGTTGGCTCGTCTGCGGCCGTGGAACGGCGAACGGCCGCGGCGTGGGACGTCGCGGCCGTTCGATTCCTGACGATGCTCTGGTCGAGAGAGCCGATCCAGTGTCTCAGGCCACCCGGACACAACCACGTCACCGCCCATCTCGCGGATCACCGCCGCCGGCCCGTTGCGGCGGGTCGTCGCCCTGCGCGAAGGACCCACACGAGGCGCGCTACCCTCCGGACGAGGTGACCGTGCACGCCCTCGTTCCCCTGGGCCTCGCGATGTTGGCCGGAATGGTCGCGGCGCGCCTGCCGCACGCGTTGCTCCACGAGCTGGGCCATTTCGTCGCCTGCCGGCTCCTCGCGCCTCGATCTCCGATCCAGATCGCGTGCCACGAGGGCTGGCTCGTCACGAGGCCGCGGATCGGCGCTCCTGACGCGTCCGACCGAGCTTTCGCGACTTTCGCGATGATCGCCGCCGCCGGGCCACTTGCCTCCGCGGCCTGGTTTGGCAGCGTCCTGTGGCTGCTCCTTCACGACGCACACGGCCTCCTCGTCCCAGGACTCCTGATCGGCGCGCTGGCCGAAGCGTCCCTAACGGTCGTCGACGCCCTGGCCGCGGGCGAGGATCTCGACCAGATCCGCGCCGCATTACGCCAACGCCGGGCAGCCGCCGCCGGCAGCGCATGATCCTGACGACCAGGCGCCCGACACCGGCGATCCTCGCATCCGTCGCCGTACTGCTCGCAGGGTGCGGCGCCGACGAGCGCGCCGCTGCGCCGGGCGCGGCCGAGACCGTGATCGCGGCCGCCAAAGCCCTCGCGCCGTCGGCCCGCCCGTCGGCCGGGTCGAACCCAGCGACCGCCAGCGGCCGGCGCGTCCTCCGCAGGCGGTTCGCCGTCGGGTTGCGAACCATCACGATCGTCGACCCGCGCCGGCACGTCCGCATCCCCGGCCGCGGCGTCGTCCGGCGGACCCTCGTGACGATCGTGCGTTACCCGGCCGTCGGCCCCACCGGCCGGGTCGACCTCGTCCGCGCCGCGCCGGACCGCTCCGCCGGACCGTTCCCGCTCGTCGTCTTCGGCCACGGCTTTGCAGTCACGCCCGCGATCTACGCCCGTCTCCTCCGGGCATGGGCCGTAGCCGGCTACGTCGTCGCGGCACCGGTCTTCCCGCTCGAGAACGCCAACGCCCCGGGCGGACCCAACGAGTCCGACATCGTCAACCAGCCTGCCGACATGAGCCTCGTCATCTCCCGGATGCTCGCCTTGTCGGACGCCTCCGGTGGGCCGTTCGGCGCGCTCGTCGATTCGCGCTCGATCGCAGTGGCCGGCCAGTCCGACGGCGGCGAGACCGCCCTCGCGGTGGCCGACTACCCCGGCTACGCCGATCCTCGTGTCGACGCCGCCGTGATCCTCTCCGGCGCCAACATCGGCACCGGCCGCCTGGTCTTCCCCACGGTCAGCCCACCGCTCCTCGCAGCCCAGGGCACGGCCGACCTGATCAACCCGCCGAGCCGGACTTCTGCATTCTTCGACATCGCGCCGTCTCCGAAGTACCTCCTGACCCTGATCGGCGCCTCCCACCTCGACCCGTACACGACCCAACAGCCACAGCTGGGGATCGTCGAACGCACCAGCACAGCCTTCCTCGACCGCTACCTCAAGAACGCTCCGGGAGCCTCCGCCGCGCTCCTGGCGGCCGGCGACCGCCCCGGAATCTCGGTGGTCCACGCCGATCCCTAGCCAATCGCCCGGCCGTTCCTCCGATCCCGGGTGTCTCCCGCCGGCCCACGCCGGCCCGACTCCTGACCGGCGTAGGCTGCCCGAGTGAACCCAGGGGCTCCGCGACCGGTCACCCTCACCCGGCTCGCGTCCCTCGCCCGGCTGAACCGGCCGGTCTGCGCGGCCCGCGTGACCTGGCTCGTCCGCCGGAGCGCCGTCGCCGGTCTCGTCGGACTCGCGGGATGCGGCGGCACGCATGCCCGCCTCCCACTCGGTGCGTCGGTCTTCGACACCGGCTGTCGGACCTGCCACTCCCTGATCGGCAACGAGTCGCTCGCTCGTGTCGGCGGAGACCTGCTCGGCTACCGGTTGACGCGCACCGAGATGATCGAGTTCGTCCGCGAGATGCCCGTGCGACATCCGCTCAGCCAGACGCAGATCCTCGCCGTCAGCGACTACGTCCTCGGTCTCGAGCGGCGGCCGTCGCCCGCCTGCCAGCCCGCCGCCTGTTGACCCGGTTGACCCGGTTGGGGCGGCTGAGTCTGAGGGGATTCTCATCGAGGGTTTAGGTTGGTCGGCCGCCCCGCCGGGGACAATCCGCGTCGTGCCGGCCCCGACGCCCCGCCGTGACCCGTCGGGGCGAATCCCGGTGCCCTGCCGTGACTCGACGGGGCGAATCCGGGTGCCCTGCCGTGACTCGACGGCACGAAGTCCGCGGCGGTCGGCATGGCGCGTCCCGATCCGGGCCGTGGCCGCCGTCCTGACGCTTCTCGTCGCGGGCTGCGGCGGGCTCACGGCGACGTCGCCGCCCGGCTCGACGACCCCCGGACGCTTGCCGGCGGCCGCGGGCGGGGAGACCGGCACCGGCGCTGGCCGCAACGTCTATGCGGCCGACGGGCCGCACGATCTGAGTCGCGTCGTTCGCAACGATCCGGCGCTCGTCTACGTCCCGAACAGCATCAGCAACACGGTCGACGTGATCAGCCAGAGGACGTTCAAGATCGTCGAGCACTTCGCGACCGGGGCGCTGCCCCAGCACGTGACGCCGTCATACGACCTGCGGACGCTCTACGTCGACAACGACGCCGGCAACAGCCTGACGCCGATCGATCCCCGCACCGCCCGGCCGGGCCGCCCGATCCCGGTCGAGGATCCCTACAACCTGTATTTCACGCCGGACGGCCGCTCGGCGATCGTCGTCGCCGAGCGCCTCCAGCGGCTCGACTTTCGCGACCCGCGGACGATGGCGCTCCAGCAGTCGTTGTCCGTCCCGATGTGCCGCGGCGTCGACCACATGGACTTCTCCGCCAGCGGCGGCTACGCGTTCGCCAGCTGCGAGTTCAGCGGGCGGATGATCGAGATCGACCTTCGGACCCGGAGTGTCGTCAAGGTGCTCCAGCTCGGGAACGGCCAGACCAGTCCGCAGGACGTCAAGCTCGCACCCGACGGCCGCCTCCTCTATACCGCCGATCAGCAGACCGGTGGGCTCTGGGAGATCGATCCGACCCGATTTCGCGTGGTCGGCTTCCTGCGGACCGGCGCCGGGGCCCACGGCCTGTATCCGAGTCGCAGCGCAAAGGTGATGTACGTCTCCAACCGCACGGCCGGCACCGTGTCGGTCGTCAGCTTCAAGACGCGGCGGGTCGTCACGACCTGGCGCATTCCGCCGCCGGCGAGCCCCGACATGGGCGGCGTCTCGGCCGACGGCCGGACCCTCTGGCTGACCGGACGCTACGACGCCGAGGTCTACGCGATCAACACGTCGACCGGAAAGCTCCGCGCTCGAATCCCGGTCGGCGGAGGGCCCCACGGCCTGTGCGTCTGGCCACAGCCGGGTCGCTACTCCCTCGGACACACCGGAATCCTCCGCTGACCGCGTGCCCCGATCTCCGGAACGGACGACGGGCCCGGGCGACCCCCTCACGGAGATCCCCGCTCCGGTGTCCCGGGAGTCGCTGATCGGTCCGGATCGCTCCACCCGAAGGTCGGGCCGGCCGGCGTAGTCTCCCGTCATGACCAGCGTCTCGCTGCCCACCTCCGAGGCCGTCGAGCGGCGCGCGCGGGCCTGGAGGTACGCGGGTCTGGCCGCCGCATGTGACGTCGTCGAGCCATGGCCCCACGGCACCGTGCTCCGCGCAACGGGATATCCCGACTACTACGAGCACAACGTCCTGCTGGTCGACGACGACGAGGCGCTGACCGTGGCGGAGTTGATCGCCGTCGCCGACGACCGCCTCGCCGGGCTCCGGCACCGCCGTATCGAGTTCGCGGTGGCTGGTGCCGGCGACCGCCTGCGCGCCGAGTTCGAGTCGCTCGGCTGGCAGGCCCAGCGGCTGGCGTGGCTGCGCCACGGCGGGGTCTGGCCGGCCCCACCGATCACGCCGGTCGACGTCCAGCCGGTCGACTACGACGACGTGCACGACCTGCGGCTCGGCTGGCATCAGGAGGAGTCGCCCGACCTCGAGGCGGTCGGCTACCTCTCGCAGGGCCGCGAGATCGCCCTGCGGCGGGCGGCGCGGGTGTTCGCCGTGAGCGATGCCGGTCGGTTGGTCGGCTTCGTCGAGTTGGTCGGGGCCGGCGACGCGGCGGAGGTCACGAGCGCCTACGTGCTCCCCGATCGCCGCGGCCGCGGACTCGGATCGTTGCTGATTCGTGCGGCGGCGCAAGCCGCCGGCGACGTCCGGGACCTATGGATCTGCGCCGACGACGAGGACCGGGCGAAGCTGCTCTACGCCCGCCTCGGTTTCCGCCCGGCGTGCGCGGCGATCGAGTTCCTGCGCCGGCCGGACGGACTCGGCCCACCTGGATCGGCGTAGGCTCCGGGTCGCGATGACCGGAACGCGCTTCGAGGTCGAGCTCGACGGGACCCGCGTCGTCGGCGACCGCTGGCAGGGGCCCGGGCCGACCGTCGTGCTGCTCCACGCCGGCGTCACCGACCGCCGCGGCTGGCGGGAGGTCGCCGAGCTGCTCGCCCCGGCGGCTGACGTGATCACCTACGACCGCCGCGGCTTCGGCGAGTCCCCGGTGGCGGCGAATCCGTTCAGCCACCTGGACGACCTCCTCGTCATCCTGGACCGGCTCGCGTGCCAGAGCGCCTGGCTGGTCGGAAGCTCGATGGGCGGCGGGCTCGCGGTAGACGCGGCGCTCGTCGCACCGGCCCGGATCGCCGGGCTCGTCCTGATCGCGCCCGGAGTGTCCGGCGGCCCAGATCTCGAGGATCTGGACGCTGCCACCGCGAGACTCGACGAGCTCCTCGACCGCGCGGCCGAGCTCGCCGACCACGACGAGGTCAACCGCCTCGAGACCTGGCTCTGGCTGGACGGCCCGGCAGGCCCCGAGGGGCGCGTCGGTGGGGAGGCGAGGGAGTTGGCGTTGGCGATGAACGCGGTGATCCTCGGCAACGATCAGGGCGGGGCGGCCGGGCGTAGCGAACCCGACGCCTGGAGCCGCCTGGGCGAGATCCCGGTTCCAGCGACCGTGATCTGGGGGGAACTCGACGTGGCCTCCATCGCCGAGGAGTCCCGGCTGATCGCCCAGGTGCTGCCAAACGCCGTCTCGCGGGTCCTGCCAGGCGTCGCCCATCTGCCCTACGTCGAGCGGCCCGGGATCGTCGCCGACGCGTTGCTCGAGGCGCTGTCCCTGCCGGCCCGATGACGAGCCCCGCCCGACTCATGCCGCGGCCCGTCGCCGCGGCCGTCGCCGGCGTCGTTGCCGGACGACTTCGGTGACCCCGGACGACATCGCCGCGTGGATCGCCGGGTACGAGCGTGCCTGGCGCACTCCCGGGACGGCAGCGCTCGCGGAGCTGTTCGCGCCGGACGCGACCTACTCGCCGGCCCCGTTCGCCGAATCGTTGGACGGCCTGAAGGCGATCGCCGAGTTCTGGGAGGCCGAGCGTGACGGTCCCGACGAGGTCTTCACGCTCGCCGCGGAGATCGTCGCCGTCGACGGCCGCGTCGGCGTCGCCCGGCTCGAGGTGCGCTACGGAGCTCCGCTGATCCGGACCTATCGCGACCTGTGGGTCGTCACCCTCGACGCCGACGGCCGGTGCACCGCGTTCGAGGAATGGCCGTTCTTTCCCGACCGGCCGCGGGTCGCCCCGTAGCTGCGGCGGCGCCAACCCGATTCCCAGCGTTCGGCGGAGTCCCCGCCCGGGCGGGGGTAGGCTTGCGGTGTGACCGACGAGCCCGAGGACATCGAGACCGACGGCGAGGACACGGGGATGTACGACGACATCACCCGTGAGCTCCAGCGCCTCTTCCCGGCAGACCGAATGCAGCGGATCCTCGACCTGTTCGGGCTGATCGGAACCGAGCAGGAGTACGAGTACCTCGGCGACCTGATCAGCGCGATCTTCACCCGTGGCATCGAGTTCGGCGCGGTCGAGGTCGCCGCCCAGCAGATCGAGGCGGGTGCCGACGTACAGCCGCAGATCGAGATCGCCCACGTGGACCTCCCGTAGCCGCGATCCCCGACGTGGCGTGGGCGGCCGAGTGGGAGGACATCCGGGATCGGGGTCGGGGCCGGGGTCGGGGCCGGCGGTGGCCTGGGGCGGTGAGCTGGAGCCGGGGGACCGGGGGGCCGAGGCGAAGGCCGGTCCGGCGGATCGCGTCCCGGGTGAGTGGTGGGCGTCTTCTCGAAACAAACTGCCTGACTCAGGCAGCGAGTTCCGTAGACCTCGACGTCCTCCCTCTATGTTGCCGTGCTCGCCCCCGTCGCTCGCTTCCATGGCTCGGGCCCGGTTCGGCCCAGCCGGTTGCCCCCGGCGCTCGGCCCAGCCGGTCAGTCCCGGCGCTCGCCCCAGCCGGTCGACCCCAGCCGCTCGGCCCAGCCGGTCAGTTCCGGCGCTCGTCCCCGCCCGGTCGCCGGGCCCCCGGCCGGCCGTCGTCGACCGCCCCGTCAGCTCAGGCGGCCCCGTCGGGGACGAGCTCCGCGAACGGCCGGGTCGACCCGTCGGCGAAGACGAGCCACGTCTCCCCGTCACGCGTCGCCGCTCCCGCCGCCCCGATCCCCAGCGCCGCCGCCGCGAGCAGATCCCCGGCGATCCGGTGGACGTCGCGGACGACGCCGATGTGGAACAGCGACCGGATCTCGGTCGTGACGTCGCCGTCCCCCGCCCGCAGGACGACGCACAGATCCTCGCTGAGGGCCAGGGCCGCGACCGAGATCGCGATGTTCTCGACGTCGTCGGACGTGATCGCCGCCAGGGCTCGGGCCCGGCCGAGGCTCAGCCGGGAGAGCAGCGGCCGCTCGGCGCCCTCCCCGATCACGACCGGGATCCGGTAGTCGCGGGCCAGCTTGACGCTCGGCGCGTTCGCGTCCCGCTCGACCGCGACGACGCCGATCCCGAGGCTGCGCAGCACGAGGCAGAGGCGCAGGCCGACCTGGCCGAGGCCGACGACGACGACGTGGTCGGTCCGCGGGATCGACCGCTTCCCGAGGATCCCGGTCAGCCGGTGGTCGAGCAGACGGTTCACGATCCCGGCGGTCAGGACAGCGACGAAGCCGAGCGACGCGAGCATCAGAACCGACGAGAACAGCTTCAGGGCCGCCCCGGCTCGATCGAGCTCCTGGTTCGGGCCGACCGTGACCAGCGACTTCGTCGCTTCGTAGAACGCCTCGACCGGCGTCTCGTGGAGGGCGATCCCCGTGACAGTCGAGTCGACCCCGAGGATCACGAGGATCCCCGCCAGGCCCGCGAGCAGGAAGCGGGCGCTTCGATCGAACGGGCGCAGCACGCTGTGGACGTTGTCGCGCACCCGGCCGAGCCGGTGACGTCGGTGGTCGTCGAGCTCGATCGTCTCGAGGCCGACCGCGGTCTCCCGGACGCCCACCAGACCGCCCGGGGACTTGGCGAGCGACACGAGGTCGGCGCCGATGCACGGGCCCGCAAGGGTCGTCGCGACCGCGTCGGCCATCGACGTGACCTGGCAGGCCGGGACGACCCGCCGCAGCTGGTCGGCGACCGTCCGGTTGAAGACCGTGACGATCAGATCGAGGCCCGGACGAGCGTGCTCGACGACGAGCGCCAGCCGGAGGACCTCGATGTCGTCGCGCGAGACGACCATCGCGACGTCGACCTCGACCGTGCTCCCGAGCGCCCGGGCTATCTCACGGTCGTTCGGATTTCGCAGGCGGCGGACGCGGGCGCCGGCGCGGACGAGGGCCGACTCGACAGCTCTCGGGAGAGCTCCGTCGCCGATCAGCACGACCGACCGCGGCAAGACCTCCGGCGCCATCGCCGGGAGGTTACGGGGCGGCGGCTCAGATCGCCGCCCCACCTGTCAGGCGGTCTACCTCTTCGCGCCGGCCTCTTCGGGATCCGGCTGGAGGGCGACCTGGAGGCTCCCGCACTTCGCACACCGGATGCGGACCTTGATGTTCATCTGGGGCGGCGAGACCCCCTCGGCGAGGACGTTGCCGCAGTTGCCGCAGAGATAGTTGTTCGGACCCTGTCCGACGACGACCGGACGATCGGGGTAGTCCTGGATGGCGCTGCCGCCATTCGGGGGAACCTCTCCCTCCCTGACCTCGCGCATCTTCAAGTCCGCCATCGTTCACTCCTTTTTTCTCGGGGCTCTGTCGACACCTTACATTCAGCCTACGAGGCCGCACTGTCAAGAAGATCACTCGCCGGTGCTCGCTACGCTGGCCCGATGACCCCTGGATCACCGTCGCGGATGACGCCTGGATCGACGTCGCAGCAGAGATCGGGTCTGCCCGGGGAGATGCTCCGCATGCTCGAGGCCGTCGCCTCCGGCCAGATCGCCCCGTCCGACGGTCTCGAGCGGCTCGCCCGACTGCCATACGACGACCTCGGCTTCGCCCGCGTCGATCATCACCGCGAGCTCCGCCAGGGAGCTCCCGAAGCCGTCCTCGCCGAGGGCAAGACGCCGGACGAGATCGCGGCGATCGTCGCGTCGCTGGTCGCCGGCGGCGCGTCCAGCGTCCTCGTCACGAGAGCCGACGACGACGCTCGGGCCGCCGTCCGCCGCGCGGCGCCCGACGCGCTCGAGCACGTCCGCGCCCGCTGCGCCTGGGTCGCCCGCGCCGTTCCTCCCGTCCGGGGCCTCGTCGCGATCGTCTCCGGCGGGACGGTCGACGGGCCGGCCGTCCACGAGGCGAGGATCCGCGCCGAGCTGCTCGGTGCCGGCGTCGTCGTCCACGAGGACGTCGGCGTCGCCGGCATCCACCGGCTCGACGCAGCTCTCGACGACCTCCGCCGGGCCGACTGCGTCGTCGTCGTCGCCGGCCAGGACGCCGCCCTGACCTCCGTCGTCGGCGGCCTCGTCGCAGCCCCAGTGATCGGCGTCCCGACCAGCGCCGGCTATGGCGCCGCGTTCGGCGGCCTCAGCGCTCTCCTCGCGATGCTGACCTCCTGCGCGGCCGGCGTCGCCGTCGTCAACATCGACGACGGCTTCGGCGCCGGGACGATCGCCGCCCGGATCGCCCGCTCGGCCGGACCCGAGCGATGACCCCGGCCGACCCCGAGGGTTCCGACCAGCCGATGACCCTGGCCGACCCCCAGCCAACGCCGACTGCCCGATGACCCGCCTGGCCTACATCGACGCGATCTCCGGCCTGGCCGGCGACATGCTGCTCGCCGCCCTGCTCGACGCCGGCGCCGATCCCGACCGCGTCGGCGACGGCCTGAGCCGGCTCGGCGTCGCCGGTGTCCGGCTGACCCACACGAAGGTCCACCGCCACGGGATCCTCGCGACCAGCGTGACCACGGTCGCCGGCCAGCCCGGCCAGCCCGGCGAGCCCGACCCGCTCCACCGCAGCTGGGCCGAGATCCGCCGGATCCTCGACGGCGCCGAACTCCCGCAGCGGCCGCTCGCGCGCGCCCACGCGATCTTCAAGGCCCTCGCCGAAGCCGAGGCCCGCGTCCACGGAGTCGAACCCGAGACGGTCGAGTTCCACGAGGTCGGCGGCCTCGACTCGATCGGCGACATCTGCGGGATCGCGCTCGCGCTCGAGGACCTCGGCGTCGACGAGCTCGCCTGCTCGGCCCTACCGGCCCCACGCGGCTTCATCGACTCGGCCCACGGCCGGCTGCCGCTCCCCGCCCCGGCGACGCTCGAGCTGCTGCGGGGCGCTCCGATCCACGGCGTCGACCTCGACTTCGAGCTGGTCACGCCGACCGGCGCGGCCGTCGTCGCCGCGCTCGCCACCGAGTTCGGCCGGCTCCCGCCGATGCGGCTCGACGCGATCGGCTACGGAGCCGGCACCCGCGACCCCGACGCCTGCCCGAACATCGTCCGCGTGCTGATCGGCGACCGGCTCGCGGCCGCCGGGAGTGGTCAGAATCACGAGGAATCAGGCCGGGAGGATGCAGTCCTGATCGAGACCAATCTCGACGACCTCTCGCCCGAGCTCGTCCCCGACGCGGCCGAGCGGTGCTTCGCGGCCGGGGCGCTCGACGTCTGGGTCGCGCCCGTGCAGATGAAGAAGTCCCGTCCCGGCGTCGTCTTCTCCGCTCTCGCCCGTCCGGCCGACGAGCGGGCCGTGGCGAGCGCGATCCTCCGGGAGACGACGACGCTCGGCGTTCGCGTGTCGGCCGTCCGCCGGTGGGAGCTCGACCGCAGCTGGATGACCGTCGACGTCGGCGGAGACCCGATCCGGATCAAGCTGGGGTCGCTCGACGGCGAGACGGTCAACGCGTCGCCCGAGCACGACGACTGCCTCGCCGCCGCCCGCCGGACCGGCCGGCCGGTGAAGGCCGTCTGGGCGGCCGCACTGGCCGCTGCCGGAGGCGTCTACGACCGATGACCGACCACCTCGACGACCTCGACGACCTCCAGGCTCGCCTCGAGCGGCGGATCGCCGGGCTCGGGTCGGTCGTCGTCGCCTTCTCGGGTGGGGTCGACTCGTCGCTCGTCGCCGCGCTCGCCGCCCGCGCCCTCGGCCCCCGCGCCCTGGCCGTGACGGCCTGCTCGGCGGCCCTCGCGACCGGTGAGCTCGACGGCGCGATGGACGTCGCCCGGGCGGTCGGGATCGCCCACGAGACGATCACGACCGACGAGCTCGCGCGCGAGGACTACCGTCGCAACGACCGGTTCAGATGCTTCCACTGCAAGACCGAGCTCTACTCCCAGCTCTCGGAGCTCGCCCGCCGCCGAGGCTACGCCGGCGTCGTCTCGGGCGCGAACGCCGACGACATCGGCGACTGGCGACCCGGCCTGCGGGCGGCCGCCGACCACGGTGTGGGTCACCCGCTGCTCGAGGAGGGCGTCGACAAGCCCGCCGTCCGCGCGCTCGCGGCCAGGCTCGGCGTGCCGAGCGCCGAGAAGCCGGCGAGTCCGTGCCTGGCGTCGCGGATCCCCTACGGCGTGCGGGTCGACCGGCCGACGCTCGAGCGGATCGACCTGGCCGAGCAGGCCGTCCGCGCGCTCGGCCACAGAGTGCTGCGCGTCCGCCACCGGGGCGAGCTCGGCGAGGTCGAGCTGGGGGCGGCCGAGCTCGGTCCGGTGCTCGCGCACGCGTCCCGCCGGGCAGCCGTCGAGGCGGCCGTGCGGTCGGCCGGCTACACCCAGGCGAGCGTCAGCGGCCGGCCGCTGCGGTCAGGCTCGCTCAACGATGCGCCACAGGCCCCCGGCCGGGTATCGTCGTCGGTCGCGGACCCGCGAAATCGATGAGCACGACCGTCAGCCCCCACCCGACCCTGGACGCCGATCTCGAGCTGCTGAGCGCGCACGCGGCCGAGTGGGCCGGCCTTCCGATCGCGCGCAAGCGGGCCCTGCTCGCAAGCCTCCACGAAGCGACGGCCGGCATCGCAGCCGAATGGGCCGGGCTCGCCTGCCGGGCGAAGGGACTCGACCCGGAGTCGCCGCTGGCCGGCGAGGAGTGGATGTCCGGGCCGATGGCCCAGCTCGTCTACACGACCGCGCTCGGCCGCACGCTCGACGCGCTGGCCGCCGGGCGCAGCCCCGTCTCCGGACGATTCGGCCGGGCGCCGGGGGGCCGGACGTCACTGCGGGTTCGCATGCCGTTCGAGGGTTTCGATCGGTTGCTTCTGAGCGGTTACCGGGCTGAGCTGTGGATCGCGCCGGGTGTGACGCCGGTGGAGGTCGGCCGGGACGCCGGACTGCGGACGCGCCGGCCGGACGGCGGGGGAGTGGCCGTGGTGCTCGGGGCGGGGAACATCGCGGCGATCGCACCGCTCGACGTCCTCTACAAGCTCTACGCCGACGGCCGGGTCGTCCTGCTCAAGCTCAACCCGGTCAACGACTACCTGCTGCCGGTGCTGATCAAGGCGTTCGCCCCGTTCATCGACGCCGGGTTCGTCCGGATCGTCGCCGGCGGAGCCGACACCGGGGGCTACCTGACGGGGCATCCCCTCGTCGACGAGGTCCACCTGACGGGGAGCGGGGCGACCCACGACGCGATCGTCTTCGGGACGGGGCCTGACGCCGAGAGGCGCAGGCTGGCGGGGACGCCGGTCCTGACCAAGCCGATGACGAGCGAGCTCGGCGGGGTCGCGCCGGTGATCGTCCTGCCGGGGAAGTGGAGCGACGCAGACCTGCGCTTCCAGGCCGAGCACGTCGCGACCCAGCGGCTCCACAACAGCGGCTTCAACTGCAACGCGTCGCAGGTCGTCGTGCTGGCCGAAGCCTGGCCGCAGAAGGACGCGTTCGTCGCCGCCGTGCGGAAGGCCGTCGCCGGCGCGCCGGCGCGACCGGCGTACTACCCGGGCGCCGACGAGCGCCAGGACCGGGCGCGGAGCATGCACCCGGGGGCCGAGGCGCTCGACGCGAAGTCCCGGCGGACGCTGATCGAGGTCGACAGCCGGATCCGGGACGACGCCTTCACGACCGAGTACTTCTCGCCGGTCCTGTCTGTGACCGAGCTCCCCGGTGTCGGGGCCGCAGACTTCCTCGCGGGGGCGGTCGAGTTCGCGAACGACCGGCTCTACGGGACGCTGACGGCCAACGTGATCGGCGATCCCGCGACACTCCGAGGTCTCGGCGGCCGGCTGGACGAGCTGATCGCCGAGCTGCGCTACGGGACGGTCGGCGTCAACTGCTGGAGCGGCGTCGGCTTCCTCACGCCCCGCGCGTCGTGGGGCGCCTTCCCCGGCCACACGGTCGGCGACATCGAGAGCGGGACCGGCGTCGTCCACAACGCCCTGCTCGTCGACCGGATCGAGCGGACCGTCCTGCGGGGTCCATTCCGTCCTGCGCCGCGCGCCCTCCTCCACGGCGAGATGACCCTGTCGCCCAAGCCGCCGTGGTTCGTCACCAACCGGACGTCGGGTGTGACCGCCCGGCGGTTGACGGCGTTCGCCGCGAAGCCGCGCCTGCGGCTCCTGCCGGGCATCCTGGTCTCCGCCCTGCGCGGCTGACCGCCTGTTCGTCGGAGCCCTCGACTCGACGATCGGCCCCGAGGGAAGGCAACTTGACCTTCCTTGTGTGGATCGATACTATCTTTGGTGCAGCGTCTGTCGAACCCAGTCGCACGATCACCGTGCGGCCGTGAGCATCCCCCGGCAGGACGCTACGTCCATAGACAACCACCGGCCGGGAAACCGAGGCACCATGCGCAACCCTGTTCGTTCCGAGACCGACGCCTTCCACATCGCGTTCGGCGCCGCTCTGGTGATCGGCGCGTCGGTCCTGCTCGGCGTGCTCGTAGCACCGCTCGCGGGCGCCGGACTGTTCGCCGTCGTCGTGGTGGGCTTCGTGGTCTGGGAGTTCGCAACCAAGGATCCCGACCGCCGCCTGCCGCTGCGCGAGGCATCCCTCGCCGGGCGGGGCTCGCCCGGCCGGGACCGGCCGCTGATTCTGGTCGTCGCGAATCGCACGCTCGCGGACGACGAGTTGCGCGCCGAGCTGCGCCGCCGCGCGGCGACCGGGGTGGAGCTCCGGATTCTCGCCCCGGTTCTCGTGTCTCGGGCGCGGTACCTCGCATCGGATGTCGACAGCGAGCTGCGGCACGCGCGCCGGCGCCTCAAGGAGACGCTGGCCTGGGCCGACGACGCGGGAATCCGCGCGACCGGCGCGGTCGGCGACCCGAACGCCGCACTCGACGCGATCGAAGACGAACTCCGGCTGCGTGCCGCCCAGGAGGTCGTCGTCTCGACGCTGCCACCCGGCCAGTCGAACTGGCTGGAGACGGGCATCCTCGCGCGACTCCAGCACGAGCTCGAGATACCGGTGACGCACATCGTCGCCGGCGCCCTCGCTCCGTCGCACTCGCTCTAGTCGGTCGTTTGTCGCCGGTCGTCGCCGCAGGTCGGATCGCGAACGCGGCGATCAGGCCGAGGCGGGGCGCGGGCCGTGGGCGGCGAGGAAGGTCCGGACACCGGCGTCGGCGTAGCTGTCGAGGTCGTCCGCGGCGGGCGTCGTGTCCCGGCCGAGGAGCATCGCCTGGTTGAGGGGGATCGACATCACCAGCCAGTTGAAGTGCGCGGCCGCGAGCTCGGGGTCATCGAGCGTCAGGAGGCCGCGGGCGGCGAGCCGGTCGAAGGCGACGCTGAGGGCGGCGATCGTGCGGGCGGGGCCGCTCTCGTAGAAGGTCAGGCCGAGCTCGGGGAAGCGGCCGGCCTCGGCGATCACGAGGCGGCGGAGCTTGAGGACGCTCGGCTGCATGACCAGGCGGAGCTGGCGGCGGGCGAGCTCTTGGAGGTCGCGGTCGACGTCGGTCGTCTCGGCGAGGCCGTGGACCTCGTCGTCGACGGGATCGGCGACGTCGTTGACCGTGGTCGTGACGATCTCCGAGAAGAGGCGCTTCTTGTCGGCGAAGTGCTTGTAGACGGTCTGCTTGGAGACGCCGGCGGCGGCGGCGATCTCATCCATGCTCGTCCCGAGATAGCCGTGCTCGAGGAACAGGCCGGTCGCCGCGGCGAGGATCGCGGCCCGCTTGCGTTCAGAGCGCGTCTGGCGGTCGACCTGCGCGGGTGCGGGCACGGGTTCGTCCGATCGGGTGGGGTTGGCTTCGTCGGATCGGGAGGTGTCTGCTGCGCCGGATCGGGAGAGATCGGTTTCGTCGGGTCGGGAGGGCACGGTCTCTCGGATAGTACTGGACAGTCCAGTACCTCATGCAGTACTGTACCGTCCAGTTCTGGCTAGTCCGACCCAAGGGAGGTCATCGATGCGAGTCGTCGTCATCAACCACGTCACCCTCGACGGGGTCATGCAGTCGCCGGGCCGAGCCGACGAGGACACACGCGGAGGCTTCAGCCAGGGTGGCTGGGCGATCCCGGGCGGCGACGAGGTGATGGGCCAGGCGCTGGGTGCGCGGATCGGCAGGCCGGACGGCGGGCTGCTGCTCGGCCGGCGCAGCTACGAGGACATGCTCTCGTCGTGGAACGCCCAGGGCGGGCCGTTCAAGGACGCGCTCAACAGCGCGCCGAAGTACGTCGCGTCGACGAGCTCGGCGACGCACCTCGACTGGCCGAACTCGACCCTCGTGCACGGGGACATCCCCGGGGCGGTCGCCGACCTCAAGGGGGAGTCGAGCGGTGACCTCGTGATCATGGGCAGCGGCCAGCTGATCCGGTCGCTCCTACCCCACGGGCTGATCGACGAGTTCCTGCTGATCATCCATCCGCTCGTGCTCGGGTCCGGCCGGCGGCTGTTCGAGCACGACGATGTCGAGGTCAAGCTGCGGCTGCTCAGCAGCACGCCGACGACGACCGGCGTGATCCTCGTGACCTACGAGCCGGCGTAGGTTCGTCAGGCGTTCCTGCGGGCGCGACTGGGGGCGACTCGCGATGGCTCGTCGGGCATCTTCGGATAAACCGGCGGCCACGGGGCGTCGAGCAGGCCGTTGGAGCGGTCGTCCTCGGACATCGCGAGCAGCGGCTCGAGCGACTGGGGCACGTCGTTGATCGCCTCCCACGGGTCGCCGAGGCGGGCGAGCCGGTCGGGCACGGTTGCGATCGTCAGGTCGTCGGGCTGCACCTCGTCGACGTCTTCCCAGCGCAGCGGGGTCGAGACCTGAGCACCCTTGCGGGCGCGAACCGACCAGGCGCCGAACATCGTCTTGTGGGGGGCGTTCTGGTTGTAGTCGACGAAGACCCGTCGGCCGCGCTCCTCCTTCCACCAGGCGGCGGTGATCACGTCCGGACGTCTGCGCTCGAGCTCTCGGGCGACGGCTACGGCGGCCGACCGGACGGCATAGGAATCCCATCGGGGCTCGAGACGGACGTAGACGTGGAGGCCGCGGTTGCCGGTGGTCTTCGGATGGCCGACGATCCCCAGCTCGTCGAGGAGGCGCCGGACCTCGGCCGCGGCGACGCGAACGTCGGCGAAGTCGGTGCCGGGCTGGGGGTCGAGGTCGAGGCGGAGCTCGTCGGTGTGGGTCGGGTCGGCCGCGAGGTGAGGCCAGACATGGAAGCCGAGGCAGGCGAGGTTGACGGCCCAGGTGACGTGGGCGGTGTCGGCGGCGACCAGGGCACGAGAGGGTGTGCCGTTGACCGTCTCGACGGTCGTCGTCTGGAGCCATTCGGGGGCTCCGTCGGGGACGCGCTTCTGAAAGAAGGACGGGCCGCCGGCGCCCTTGGGGAACCGCTGCATGAGGACCGGCCGGTCGCCCATCGTCCGGAGCAGGGGCTCGGCGACGGCTATGTAGTAATCGATCAGGTCGCGCTTGGTCTCGCCGCGCGAGGCGAACATCACCTTCCCAGGACTGGTGACCCGAACCGCGCGGCCGTCGAGCTCGAGGACCTGGGCGTCGTCGGATGCCACGAAGGCGAACGGTACAAGGGTCAGGTCTGTGGTTCGCGGGCGTGCATCGGCAGCTTGAAGATGAGCACGAAGGTGATCGCGATCGGCACCAGGCATGCCCGTGCTGTGATCGCCAGGGCGTGTGTCGGGAGATGTCCGCCGAATGCTGTGAAGAAGATCGTTCCGAGCACGGCGACGCCGAGTGCGCTGGAGAGCTGCTGGACGGCCTCGAGTACGCCGGAGGCGGAGCCGATCTCGTTCATGTCGACTCCGGCGAGGATGAAGTCGAACAGCTGGCCGAGGCTCGAGCCGGCGCCGAGGCCGATCAGGAACAGCCCGGGGGCGAGGTCCAGCGTCGAGGCGGTCCGCGCGCCTGTCACGGTCAGGGCGAGGACGATGGTCCCCGCGGCGGTGATCGCGACGCCGAGGTGGAGCAGGTGGCGGCCCAGGCGCCCGACGAGCGCCGTCCCGGCGACCATCCCGGCGATCATGCCGAGGACCATCGCGATCAGGGTCAGGCCGGCGTGGATGGGTGAGAAGTGCTCGCCGAGCTGGGCGAACAGCGAGACGCAGAGCAGCAGGCCGCCGAAGGCACCGAAGAAGGCCAGCGCGACGAGGATCCCGCTCGTATAGGTGCGGTTGGCCAGCAGCCCTGGCTCGATCAGTGGGTCACCGTGACGGCGGCGCTCCCAGACCACGAACGCGCCGAGCAGCAGCGCTCCGGCCGCGAGCGTGACGAATGTCCAGGCCGGCCACCCATCGGTGCGGCCCTCGATCAACGGATAGATGATCGCGGTCAGGGCGGCGCCGATCAGCACCATCCCGCCGGCGTCCAGGCGGATCCCTGGATGCGCGACTGTCCGCGGGAGTACTCGGAGCGCCCCGGCGAACGCGGCGATGCCGATCGGGACGTTGATCAGGAACACGAGTCGCCACCCGATCCCCCACAGATCGGCCTGCACGAGGGCACCGGCCAGGACAGGTGCAGCCAAGATCGAGAGACCCATCATCGGCCCGAAGAGGCCGAACACCTTGGCCATCTCGTCCTCGGCGAACGTCTCTTTGAGCATCCCGAACCCCTGGGGGATCATCAGCGCTCCGAACGAGCCCTGCAGCACCCGCAAGACGATCAGGACCGCCATCGAGGGCGCGACCGAGCAGGCCGCGGACATCACGGTGAAGCCGGCCGAGCCGACCAGGAACAGCCGGCGGCGGCCGAACATGTCGCCCAGGCGGGCGCCGGTGATCAGGAACACGGCGAAGGCGAGCGTGTAGCCGGCGCTCAGCCACAGCAGGGTGGAGGCCCCGCCGCCGAGCGCGGCCCGGATCGACGGGCCCGCGACGTTGACGATCGTCGCGTCCATTAGGTCCATGACGTTGGCAGCGAGCACGACCGCGAGCACGAACCAGCGCAGCGGGCTGCGGGCGGTCGGTGACGTGGCGGCACCGGGGTCCGCCAGCGCTTCGGCCGGGACCATCGTTCCTGCGTTTCCAGTCGCTTCCATCGCGGCCTCCTTACTGAGTACGCCGTTCGCAGTGATCGGTACCGTAGCAGACTGAGTACACTGTTCGCAGTGAGTTCGAGTCGTCGGGTCATCTGGGACCGCCCCGAGCGGTCCGCTCGCGGTCCAGTCCCGTCGCTCTCGCGTGAAGAGATCACGACGGCTGCGTTGGCGCTGGCCGACACACACGGAATCGAGGCGTTGTCGATGCGGGCTCTGGCCGTCGAGCTCGGCGTCGGAGCGACATCGCTCTACCGGTACGTCGCCCGCAAGGACGAGGTGATCGAGCTGATGGTCGACGCGGTGATGGGCAACGACCTGGAGTTCGACGTCCGCGGGGACTGGCGCGCGGACCTAAGATCGTTCGCTCACGGCCTGCGGGCGATGATCCTCCGCCACCCGTGGCTGGCGGTCCCGGGCGCCGGACTTCGCGGCTTCGGACCCAACACGGCCCAGTGCTACGAGCGGGTGCTCGGCGCGATCGACGGTCTCGGCCTCGACATCGACGAGATGCTCGTGATGGTCGAAACGCTCGACGCCTTCGTCCGCGGTCGCGCACTCGAGGAGCTCTCCGAGCGTGAAGCCGTCCGGCGCTCCGGTCTCGACCAGGAGCAATGGATGCAGACCCAAGTCCCCTACATCGAGAGCCTGATCGAAAGCGGCCGCTACCCGCTGCTCACCCGCGTAGTCCTCGACGCTCGCGCGCCGCACGACCCCGACCGCCTCGAGCACAGCTTCGACCTCGGGCTCGAGCGAGTGCTCGACGGCCTCGCCACGATGCTCCCCGAATAGGGGCACCTGCGCGGCCATGCGGTCGTCCGCATAGCGCGCACCTGCCTCGCGTCAGCTCAGTGCGTCGCTTCCTGCGCGCGTCGCGGCAGTTTCCACCCCGGACGGACGAAGTGGCACGTGTAGCCCTGGGGGTAGCGCTCGAGGTAGTCCTGGTGCTCAGGCTCCGCCTCCCAGAACGGTCCGGCGGGGGCGACCTCGGTGACGACCTTGCCCGGCCAGAGGCCGGAAGCGTCGACATCGGCGATCGTGTCCTGCGCCACGCGGCGCTGCTCGTCGTCGAGGTAGTAGATCGCCGAGCGATAGCTCGCCCCGGTGTCGTTGCCCTGGCGATTCTTCGTCGTCGGGTCGTGAATCTGAAAAAAGAACTCGAGCACGTCGCGATAGGAAATGCGCTCCGGGTCGAACAGGATCTCGATTGCCTCCGCATGCGAGCCGTGATTGCGGTAGGTCGCGTTGGGCACGTCGCCGCCGGTGTAGCCAACGCGCGTCCCGCTCACACCGTCACGCTTGCGGATCAGATCCTGGACACCCCAGAAGCACCCGCCTGCGAGGATCGCCTTCTCGGTTGCCGCCATCTCTCCTCCTCCTCCTGATTTCCGTGACCACCACGTCTACATGATGACGCGCCGTTCTCCTTTGGAGTTGATTTAGCAGCCGCCCCGGTCAGGCGCCGACGTGCAGCCGGCCCGCGGGAGCGAGGTCGGCGATCACCTCTCGAACGAGGCCCGCGAGCTCCTCGGGTGGGACGTCTTCGAACGCGGCGGCGCTCTCTCCGAAGACCTCGGTGATCACGCCGATCATCGCGGCCATCCGCACGCGCTCTCGCAGCGCCATCGCCGGCGAGGAGATGATGCGCTCAAAGCGCATTTCGACATCCCGGCCGTCCGCCAACGCCGCCGGGTCAAGGCTCTCGAACGCGCTGCGGTTGCGGTTGTGGAGCAGCAGCAGCTCGCGGTTCTCGACCATGAAGTCGATTATCTCGTTGGCGAGGCGGGGCCAGATCGCGGCGCGCGCGGCCCCGTCGGGGGCAGCCTCGAGCTCGGCGATGACGGTCTTGCCGAGCGTGTGCAGCCGGCGGTGGAGCTCAATGAGGATCTCCTCCTTGCGCCGGAAGTAGTAGTAGAGCGCCGCCTTGGTGATCTGCAGGCGCTCGGCGATGTCGCGCAGCGAAGTCTTGTCGTACCCCTGCCGCGTGAACAACTCCTGAGCGACGTCGAGGATCCGCTCGCGCGTCTGGGCGCCGTCACTCCCGGGTGGTCGTCCCATCACGAGAAATATTACTTGACGCACGGCCAGTTCTCGCTAGGGTGTGGGCGCGCGATAACTTGCCGGCCGGTTAGCAACCGACCGCGACTGAAACTCGGACCCGGGAGGTCCCGTGAGCACGACCACCATCACCCCGTCATCGACGGACACGAGCGGCTCGAGCACGCAGCGCCACCGCCTGCGCTGGCTCGTGCTCGTCGTCGTCATGACCGCGAACATCATGGACGCGATGGACTCGACGATCGCGACAATCGCCGGCCCGTCAGTCCGGCACGATCTCGGTGGCGGCGCCTCGACGCTGCAGTGGATCAGTGCCGGCTACACCCTCGCGTTCGCCGTCCTGCTGATCGCCGGCGCCCGGCTCGGGGATATCTTCGGCCGCCGCCGGGTATTCCTCGTCGGGCTCGCCGGCTTCACCGTCTTCTCCGCCGCGTGCGCCGCGGCTCCGTCGATGGGCGTGCTGATCGCCTGCCGTGCGCTTCAGGGTGCTTTCGGCGCGCTGATGATCCCCCAGGGCTTCGGGTTCCTCAAGCAGGTGTTCCCCAGCCAGGCTGAGTTCGACAAGGCGATGGGCTTCGTTGGCCCGGCCACGGGCCTGCCGCTGCTTGCCGCGCCGATCCTCGCGGGTGCGCTCATCGACGCCAACCTGTGGCACGTCGGGTGGCGCCTGGTCTTCCTCATCAACGTCCCGATCGGCGTGATCGCGCTCGCGCTCGCGATCCCCGCCCTCCCCGAGAGCCCCAGGCGTCCCGGGCTCACCCTCGACACCGCCGGAGTCTGGCTCGTCGGACTCGCACTGGCCGCGATCATCTACCCGCTGATCCAGGGCCGGGCCGACGGCTGGCCCCTCTGGAGCTTCGCCCTGCTCGCCGCGGGCCTGCTCCTGCTCCTCACTTTCCTGCGTCACGAGCGCGGCCACCCGGACAACGCCCTCATCGAGCCGACCCTGCTCGGCAACCGCACCTACCTCAGCGGGATCGCCGTGATCCTCTGCTTCTTCGGCGCGTTCGCCGGACTCCTGCTCTGCGTCTCGCTCTTCGGCCAGCTCGGCGAGGGCTGGTCGCCGATCCACGCCGGCCTGACCCTCACGCCGATCGTGATCGGGATCATCCTCGGCATGGCCGCCTCCTTCGCGCTGGTCGACCGGCTCGGACGGCACCTTCTCCACATCGGGATCCTGCTCATCGCGGCCGGCACCGCCAGTATCGCCGTCGTCCTCACCGGAGCGCACAGCGCCACCACCTGGGACCTCGTCCCCGGCCTCTTGCTCGCCGGCACCGGCGCCGGCGCGAGCTTCGCCCAGCTCTTCGGATTCGTCCTCAACAGCGTGACGATGGACGAAGTCGGGTCCGCCTCCGGCCTCCTTGAAGCGGCACAGCAACTGTCAACCTCACTCGGCGTCGCCGTCCTCGGAACGATCTTCTTCTCCGCGTTCGCTCACCACCTCCCGACCGACGCGCTACAGATCACCGCGTGGGCATGTCTCGCCCCGCTCGCCGGCGCGTTCCTCTTCGTCTTCCGGCTGCCCATGCACGCACGAGACGAGCAGCAGCGGCTCCAGCAGGACGACCGCATGCCGTCGACCGCGTGATCGCCAGGTCGGGCGGCCTTCTGGAGGGTGCGGTGGCTCGGCTCGTAGGCGACCTAGGCATCGCTCCGACCCGCCGCCGTCGGGGCGTGTCAGCCGATCCGCTCGGCCAGGGAAACGATGATCCTCTCTGGCCCGCGAACGTAGGCCATTCGCCAGATGTTCTCGTACTGACCGATGCCGCCGACCAAGCCGTAGCCGTCCGCAGCCAACTGGTCGACCGTCGCCTGCAAGTCGTCGACCTCGAAGGACACGTTGCGCAACCCCAGTTCGTTGGCCATTGCGGTGGGCGACCCCGGCTCGTGTTCGGGCCGGACGAAGCTCGACAGCTCCAGCCCAGCACCTCCCCCGGGCGGCCGCAGCGTGACGATCTGACTGCGGGAGCCGGTGATGCCAATGACGGTGTCCACGAACTCGCCCTCTATGAATGCCCGGCCCTCGACCTCCAGGCCCAGCCCGACGAAAAACGCCGTCACGGCGTCAAGGTCCGCGACGGTGACACCGACATGGTCGAAACGTCGTATATGCGACATGAGGTACATCCTCCGGATCTCTGCGTGTCGTGGGCCGCGCTGGTCGAGGCCCTCGCCTGGTGAGCGGAGCCGGCCGGCGGTTCTCGTCATGGAATCGCGCATTCAGCTTCTAAATCCTTGCGTACGGGGAAGGGAACCCCCCACGGGCATATGGGGCCCAAACGCGTGGTGCCGGTGGTTCGCCTGCACAGCGAATCGCTTTTTCGCTTTTCGCGGCTGCCGGGAGAGGCGACGTCCCGCGAGACCGGCGCTTGCGGTGCGCGAGAGCGATCTTGACCGCGTGGGTGGAGCGGTTCTCGTCCTGGCGGGGAGGGCGGCAAGCGGCGGGAAGTCGTTGATGGATCGGTGGGTGTGGGAGCGTCTCGAGCCGTGGCTGGCGCTTCGCCGGGGGCTATCGGTCGGCGCGTTGTTCTGTGTGCTGCGCTGACCGACGCGTGGTCGGTCCGCGCGCGCCGGCCGGGATCCGCGTCCAGCTTCGCGGCGTGGCGCGATCAGCCGGTGTTCGTCGTCGGTTCGCGCTCCACCAACTGCGGCCTGCGCGCGCTCGAGATGTCGCGTGAAGGCGTTCCGCTGCCGTCATCCAGCGGCAGCTGGGGCATGCCGAGCTCGGGATCACGTCGGCGTGCCTGCGCGGGATCGATAACACCGAGCTTATCCACGCGGGCGACGAACGTCGAGCCCCGACGATCCCCGCGACCCCCGGCTCGTCGTCGTCGCGAGTCGCGCCAAGCACTGCACAGCGGTGATAGCATTTTGCAAGCAATGGCCAATCTGCTCGTCCGTGATCTCCCCGACGATGTCCACGCGGCTCTCCAGCAGCGAGCTAAGCGGGAGGGCCGGTCGCTGCAACAGTACGTCGCGCGCGAGCTCACAAGAATCGCTCACAGGCTAAGTGTCGGCGAGGTGTTGGACCGGATCGAGCGACGCGCCGGCGGCACCGTCGGGCTCGCGGAAGCTGTCGATGACCTTGCCGAGGAGCGCTCGCGGGGTTGATCGTCCCCGACGCGAGCGTGCTCGCTAACGCGATCGGCGACGATGGCGCCGATGGGCACCGGGCTCGCACGGAGCTGCGCGCTGCCGGCGAGCTGGCCGCGCCGGACCTCGTCGATGTCGAGACGACGGCCGTGCTCCGCAAGCGCTGGCTCGCGGGGTCCATCAGCGAGCAGCGCTTTGCTGTTGCCATCGAGGATCTCGAAGACCTCGACCTCGATCGCTACCCAACGCTCCCACTCATGCGCCGCGCCTACGAACTGCGGGCCAACCTCACCGCATATGACGCTGCCTACGTCGCGCTCGCCGAACTGCTCGGTTGCGGGCTGCTGACCGGCGACGGCCGGCTCGCCAACGCTCCAGGACCACGCTGCACGATCTGGCTCCTCACCTCAACACTCCGCGGCCGCGACAAGCGCCGCCAATCGCACAGCAGCCATTCGCGGTGACCGGCGTCAGAGATGGCAGGTCTGACGACCGGAACGTCGCCGAAGGGATCGCGTGCTCGGCGCAGCCTCGAAGACGAAAGCAGTCGTCCGACGCCGGGCTCGGTTGCGGCCCGCTGGGCCGAACCGAGCGGCCTTGACGGCGTCCGACGCGTTCCGCTTCTGGCGAGACGCGGGTGGGGTGGTCGGGGTCGGGCTTTAGAGCTGTTTGGTTGCCGGTGCGTGCGTCGTCTGTGTTGTTGTTGGCCCGGGTCGCTGAGAACGTCTAACTGAATGCGGAGGACGGCTGCTGTGGGGTGTGGGTCTGGCGCGGCGGGGGAGTGTTCTGACCTCGGGGACCGAGAGAACGGCGGCTGCGGAGGCGACGACGGCGGCGCCGGCGCCGACGAGCGTTGTGGTTGTTCCGATCGCGAGTGCGATCGGGCCGGCGAAGATGGTGCCGATCGGAGCGAGGGCGTAGGACCCGAGGGCGTCGTAGGCGGCGACGCGCGAGAGCAGGTTTGGTGGGATCTGTTCTTGAAGGGCGGTGCTCCAGTTGACGGCGAAGATCTCCATGCCCGCGCCGGCCAGGAGCGCGGCGACCGCGATCAGCGCGACTGGGAGTGGCGCGGCGAGCGCGAGGAGGGGGAGCGCCAACAAGGGAACCGCGATGCTGCCACTTCGCAGGAGGTGGGCTGGCCGGTAGCGGAGCATCGAGGTGGTGCCGAGGACGGCGCCGATGCCTTGGGCGGCGAGGATCACGCCCCAGCTTGAGGCGCCGCCGAGTTGCGTCCTGGCGAGGGCGGGGCCGAGGACGTTGAAGGCGCCGACAAAGATGGCGTTGACGAGACCGAACTGAACGACGATCACCCAGAGCCAGCGTCGCGAGGCGAACGCGTGCCAGCCGTCGCGCAACTCGTCAACGATGCCGTCGCGGACGATCGGGGGTAGCTCGGCGAAGCGCATTCCGACGCGGAGGACGGCCGCGGTCCCGTAGCTTGCTGCGTCGGCGACGAGCCCCCAGCCGGGGCCGACCGTGGCGACAACCACGCCGCCGACGGCGGCGCCGCCGATCTGGGCGGCGTTGAGGCCGAGTCGCCGCAGGGCGTTGGCGGAGGCGAGCTGGTCGGGGGCGACCGTCTGTGGAAGTAGCCCCTGCGCGGCCGGCATGTAGAACCCGAACGCGCAGCCTCGCGCAGCGGTTAGCAGCATCATCTGCCACAGCCGTGCGTTGCCCGTCAGCACGAGCAGTGCGAAGCCCCCCTGGGCGAGTCCTTGGCCGACGTTGGCGGCGACCATCACCTGCTGGCGGGGCAAGCGGTCGGCGAGCGCGCCGCCGAAGAGCAGGAACACGACCGTGGGGATAAGGCCCGCGGCCGCGACGTAGCCGATGTCGCTGACAGAGTCGCCGCTTGCCAGCACCGCGAACGGGGCCGCCACGGTGGCCATGGCGGTGCCGATCATCGAGGTCACATCACAGCCGACCAGCAACCGAAAGTTGCGCCGCGCGAGTGGTCCGGCGGAGATCGAGAGACACAACCGCGAAGTCAACCCGCCGTCCATCTACTGGGCTTGGTCGACCCTGAAGAGCATCGCGGTCGCGCTGACGTGCATCGTGTCGGGCGTTTGTGATGGCTTGGCCGCGGCGTGGAGATCGTTGATCGCGCCTGCGATCCGCGTCACCACGTCGTCCCAGACGGCGTTCTCGACCCACACCTCGGCGTCACCGAACAGCCGCCATGCGTGGGCGGTCGTTTCGTCGGCCCGTCGGGCCACCTCCTCCGAGACGGCACGAATCGTGAGGCGAGGATCCTCCTGCTGCCACTGACGGATGCCGGCCGCTCGCTGCCGGTAGCGGCGTTCCTTGCCGCCCCGCACCGAGCGCGTCTCCGCCAGCTCGAGGTAGCCCGCGTCGGCCAGCTTGCGCACGTGAAAGCTGACCGCCGCGTGGTTCATCTCGAGCTCGCGCGCTAGCTCCGCGCTCGACATCGCAGCCGCGGTCAAGCGCGAGAGGATCCGCAGACGCACCGGGTGCGACAGCGCTCGAAGCTGCCGCCGAGACACCTCCAAAGACATGTTTGGGAGTATGCCATCCTGGCTACCACAGCGCAAGCCCAGACCGACTTGGCGGCTCACGCTGAGACGTGGAGCGGCTACTGCCAGGAAGGCCGCGGCATTCGTGAGCCGTGGGACGTGTGATCGCGGATGGCGGCCATGAGATCCCGCCGGGCGCGCACCGACGCGGCGCAGAGCTGGCCTCCAGCTGGCTCGGTCAGAAAGACCACTGGCCAGGCAATGCGCCGACTGGTCCTCCTACACCGGTAGTCGGCCGTCCGCCGCGGGCCCGCATTCATGAAGCAAAACCCCCCAAAATCCAAGGGACCGTGGGACAAAATCGCCTCCGTGCACCTACGAGCTACGGAACCCCTGGGTGAGAGCGCCCGGCTTCATCGTCCGGTTTGTATCTCGAGGCCCAGGCCACACGCCCGCTTTGCGCGGAAAGCGCCCATCCCGGCGCACTAGCGCCCCCGTCCCTAGGCCGGCGCGTACCCGGCGATCACTTCGGCGACGAAGCGAGCGTCCGAAGCCGCAGCGAGTCGCTCGGATCCCAGGATGCGAGTCCGTAGACGACGGGTTTGCGATGGTCCGGAGCGAGGCGGAGCAGCTCGTCGGCTCGATCATCACCCGCTGAAGGGCTTCGTTAGCCGGTAGCTGAACATTGCGGCACCGTTCCCATCCTCCCCCTCGGACACGAACCCCCACTTCTGGAATGCGGCTGCGCCCGCGTCTCTGACCGCGGTCGCGGCTACGAGCTCTACGCCCATGGCGGTCCACAGGCGCATGAAGGCCGTGACGAGCTGATGCCCGTACCCCTGTCGTTGGAGCTCGCTCGGGAGCCATAGGTCCCGGATGTGGCCGATGAATCTGCGGTCGCGGTCGTTGTCGCCAAGGGCGAAGGTCTGGCGTCCGGCTTCGACTCGGAGCTTGCCCATGTGCGGGGCGGGTCTGCCGAGGAACGTGTCCAGGGGCGAGAAGCCGTGCATGTGGAGGTGAGCCGTGATGTTCTGGTCGGCCTCGGGAGATTCCTTCCGCTCAGCCTGGCCGCCGACCGCGTCCACGAACGCGAGCAGAATGTCCTCCTGAGCGGCGACGAGCCGGTCGCGAGGCTTGGCCTCGTCGTCGAACGTGTCGAGGTCTCCGGCCGCAAGGGCGCGGTCAACCACGGCATCGAGAGCGCCGGCTACCAGGGATGTGTGTTGCGGTGCTGGTTGCTCATAGGCCCTCACGGAGACCGTAGCTCTTGCGGCGACTGTCTGGCCGACGTTTGGGATGATCCGATCGTGACCGGCATCGTGGCGATCGCGGCGCAAGCGATGGACGAACTGGCGAAGGAGCGTCCTATCTTCCACAGCGAGGCCGATTTTCAGCTCGCTCTTGCTTGGGTTCTTCAGCGGCTGTATCCAGACGCTGAGCTGCGCCTTGAGAAGCGCATCCTCGACGTCGAGGCGCGCGCAATTCCGCCCCGGGAGGGCCGGATAGTTTGCGGCATTCACACAACCTTATGCAGCAAACAGTCGGCCAGAACGGCAGGGAGGGGCTGCTACGGCTGTCGAAGGTCGCGTCATCCCAGCACCGCAGCGAGCACCGCCGCGCGGCCGATCTCAGGCGAGCGGCGCCACGATCTCGTTGAGCAGCTGGCGCAGCGGGAGCAGGTCGCCGCGCGTGGACGCGATTGAGGCCGCGACGTTGCGCTCAGCGTCCACGA
>DASZKP010000067.1:0-7821 GCA_035553395.1 Solirubrobacteraceae bacterium
TCGTGGACGCTGAGCGCAACGTCGCGGCCTCAATCGCGTCCACGCGCGGCGACCTGCTCCCGCTGCGCCAGCTGCTCAACGAGATCGTGGCGCCGCTCGCCTGAGATCGGCCGCGCGGCGGTGCTCGCTGCGGTGCTGGGACGACGCGACCTTCGACAGCCGTAGCAGCCCCTCCCTGCCGTTCTGGCCGACTGTTTGCTGCATAACTGCCAAAATACAGCAAAACTCCCCGGTCTCCAGGCGGCCTGCCCCTGCCGTTCGGCCTTACTTACTTACATTGGCGCACTGCGGGCCTGAAGCTATGGGCGGAGCGGAATGCGGAACGCGAGGAGGCCGTCCGCAACGCCAACACAGACGACGACGTCCAGCCGGACCGATTGAGGGAGATCGCCGGGGCAGCCGCGGAACTTGCCGACCTGCTCGACGGCATTCCGAAGGACAGGTAGACCTCGATGGGCGTTACCCGGGGTTACCCACACGAAATAGCGACAAGCCCGAAGGTGGCGGACAACCGGAGCGAGGCTGGCGACCGGTCGCTCGGGCGCTCGAGGCTGAGCTGGCCAAGGCAGTCCCGATGGATTACCGTTTGTTCGCGTGACGATCAAGGAGCGCCTACACCAAGCCGTCAGCACGATGACCGACGACGAAGCGCGCGCCGCGCTCCGCACGCTCGCGGAAGCTTCCGGTGATCCCGTCGCTTGGACACTCGATCACGCGCCGCTCGACGACGAGGCTGAGACCGGCGAGGACCGCCAGGCGGTCGCCGACGCCCGCGACGATCGAGCTCGCGGCATCCAGCCGGTCCCACTCGAGGACGTTCTCGCCGAGTTCGCCGGCGAGTGAACGGCGCCTACTGGCGCGTCGTCATCGACGATCGCGCCCGCAAAGACCTACGGAGGATCGATCCGCAGCTCGCCAGAGGATCCTGCGCGCGATCACACGCTTGGCCGCAGGCACCGAGCTCGTCGGCGACATCAGACGCCTCAGCGGATCAGGCGAGTATCGCCTCCGCGTCGGCGATTGGCGCGTGCGCTTCGAGCGTCACGATCGCGAGCTGTGATCGTGGTCGTTCGCGTCCTCCCCGCGGTCGAGCATACGACCGCTGAGCACCAGTCGCCTCGGGACGGCGTCCCATGAGCGGTCGCCCTCCTGCCGGTCGGCCAATGCGGTCTGACCGTGGGCGTCGGGGGTGCCCTGGAGCGTCCTCCTTATCCACGTTCGTTGACGATGCGACCCTCGATCGCCTCCCGCTGCTCGGGGCTCAGAAAAGTCAGATGCTCTGCGAGGTCGCCGGCGGACTGCGCGAGCTCGTCCACGCGCTCGAGGTCGTGATCGTCGATCGTGACCCGCGGGATCTCCAGGCGCCGCCGAGCCGAGCTCTCTATCCGGCCGCGCCGCCGACTCTCGCGGAGCTTGTTCTGCGCAATGCCAAACAGCCACCCGGCCGCCGGTCCCCGCTCGGGTCTGAACGGCCCCAACGTTGACGAGCGCTGCTGCGAACACCTCAGCCGCCAGGTCCGCAGCGTTTTCGCGGTCACCGGTCTGACGCACGCACCAGCCGACGACAAGCGCCACGTGGCGGCTGTAGAAGCTCGCAAACGCCTCCCCGTCTCCACCGGCCGCCGCCGCGAGCAACTCAGCATCCAACGGCGCGTCGTTCATCGCGGAGGCGCAGGCTTGGGCATCTACTCCTACTTTGCACGGGCCGCCGCCTTTGTGACGATCGCGTCGGCCGCCACGCCTGCGCCAGCCGGACGTTTACCGGGCGTCGTAGGCGGCCACCACCTGTTTTGGGGCCTTGTTTCGCCAGGCGTGCTCGACGAGCTCCCGCACGCGCTCCTCCGAGACCTGGGCGAGGTCGACCCGCACGCCGACAAGCCTCTTCCGGACCTTGAAGACCGGCTGTCCGAACCCGAAGTGGGTGGACTCCTCGACTTCGGGGAATGCGGCCGCGAACCGGCGAACATCGGCGAGGGTCATCACAACGGCAATCCGTCGGACTTCAGCGCCGGTGCAGCCAACCTGACCGGAAGGTCAAGGGCCGAGGAATCAAGTCGCTGCGAGTGCATGACTTCCCCTTCCGTCGATCGTCTGGTTCCGGACCCTCGCTCGCGTCAGGCTCGCGGCAGCCGCCCCGGATGTTCGGCCTCGTAGGCGATCCGTGCGTGGATCACTCGCACGATGCTCGTCAGCTGTCCGATCGCCGTCGCCCGCCCCTGCGCAGACAGCCGCCGGCTGCTGAGCGACCGCTCGAGCTGGGCCAGTTGCCGCTCGGCCCCCTCGAGCATTCTGACCAGGGACGGCGGCGTCGCGGATGACCCGTCGCCGAGCGCCGCCGGGTTCGCGATCGACTCGGTCACCGTCCGCCCGTCCCGCAGGTGGATGCTCGCCGTCAACGCCCCGCTGAAGAACTGCCCGTCGTAGACGACGATCAGGACGTGCTCCGGCCCGGCCGGCCGGAGCGTCCGCACGTCCCGCGGCGTGACGAGCGTCACCGTCGTGACGTCCGCCCGCGCGATCCCCGTGATGATCGTCGTTCCCGGAAGCGTCCTTCGCGCCATCTCCGCTGCGGTCGGCGACGGCGCCGGCGCGCCCAGCGGGCTCGGTACCGGCCCGCCCTGCGTGTTGAACGCGACCTCCCGCGGCTCGCGCCCGTCTGCGCCGCCGCCCTGCCCGCCGCTGCTCGTGCCCTCCGGACCGTCGCTCAACGTCCCCGTCAGCTGGTCGATCCCCGCCAGCCGGCCGTCGACGATTCGCCCGAAGGCGCTCGACCCGTTCGTTCCGGCCGCGAACCCCCACGGCGCCCCGCCGTCGGGGTCCGGCGCCCGTGCCTGCGGCGCGATCTGCGCCTGCTGGCCCATATCGAAGACGGTCTTGTGGGTGACCCGCCGTCCGTCGATCACCGCCGAGATCTCGAGCTGCGCGTCCCAGTATCGGCCGGGCAGTACGGCCAGGAACGCGTGGTTCGCGTCGAGGCGCAGCGCTCGCGGCCCGCCCGCCCCTACCAGAAGCGCCCGGCCCGCGCCCGGCGCAAGCACGCCGCTGACGACTGTCCTCAGGACCTGCGGCGAGTATGCCGACGGATCCGCCAGATAGCTCGTGACCCGGGCCGCCGGCCCGATCCGCTCGAGGCTCTTCGTGTCGTCGCACCCGCCCGACGCCGACTCCGCCGACAGCGTCAGCGCAGTCGGCGTCGAGCCCGCGTCCGGACCCGGCCTGACCAGTGTGCCGTTCTCGACGACGCCGACCTCACTGCAGAAGAACCGCCCGGGCGCTGAACCACTGGGGCTCGTCCGCGAGCTCGGCGTCGCCTGCCAGCTGCGCACCGCCCACTCCGGCCCGCCCGCCGGGTCCGCCGCGTGCAGCGTCTCGCTCACCGTCCCTGCGATCGGCACGGCGAACGGCGGCGGCAGCGTCTGCGAAACCGGCAGGGGATCCCGGTAGGCGGCAACCGCCGGCGCCTTCAGCGCCTCGCCTCCCTCTCCGATCAGCTTCGTCGACTGGTGGAGCGTCTCCGTCCGACCGTCCGCCAGGCTGGCCGACAGCGTCAGCGACCGCGGATCCACATGACCGTCGAGCACCGCAAGGAAGGTGCCTCCGCGCGGGTTGATCGCCAGCCTCCGCGGCGTGCCCACGCCCGACAGGACGAGCCCCCGCACGCGCGGCGCCGCAGCCCCGTAGACGAGTGTTCGCGCCGGGTTGTTGCCCCACGGGAAGTCCCCGTGTCCCCCGCTCCCCGGAACGAACCGCCGGATCACCGCGAACAGCGGCTCGCTGCCCAGACGCCCGCATACCTCCGGCGTCAGCGGCGCGTCGAACACACTCGGATCCGTCCGCCCCAGCACCTGCGTCGCCTGGGCGCAGTCCTCGTCCGGGAACGCCCCCGGCTGGAGTGCCCGATCGCCGCTGACCATCCACGGCGACCCGCCGCCGGGGTCGGCCACCTCGTAGACCGACGACGACGCGAACGTGACCGTGTGGCTTCGTCCGTCCGCCCCGACGACCACGACGCGCGGCCGCACGTCCTCGACGTAGCCCGCGTACACGGTGACGAAGCTCCCGTCCGGCCCCAGCCTGAGGACCCGCGTCCCGTCCGGACCGTAGGCCGTCACCGACCTCGCGCCGGGCCCGGCCACCCCGTTGACGACCGTTCGCGCCTCCTCCGACCCGCTCCCGACGAAGTCCCGCGCCCCCGCGAGGACGGGTCCGTCCGCGGACGCCACGCCGCACGCGTCGACACCGCCCAGCGGCAGCGCCCGGAAGACCCGGTCGAGGCCCACGATGCCGAACTGCCCGTCGAGGACCTGGCCCACCGCAGTGCACGTCTCCCCGGCCGCCGTCCGTGACAGGCGCACGTCCCACGGCGGGGCCGTCGGGTCCGGGTCGGCCGCGTCCAGGCCGGCCAGCTGCGCGCTCCCGGCCAGCGGGACGCCGCTCGAGCTCAGATCCGCCGCGCTCGGCGCCGACAGCGGCGCCCCCCGAGTGATCAGGATCGCCGCCGCCGCGGCCCCCGCAAGCAGCAGGACGACGACCAGCGCGAGCACCGCCGACCGTCGCACGGCCGATCGCCGCCGGGTCGCCGGCGCGCCCAGACGATGGAACTCCTCGCCCAGCGCCTCGAGGATCCGCAGCTGTCCCTCGCTCACGACCGGCCTCCAGCGACCACGCCGAGCTCGAGCGCCCTGCCCAGCGCCCGCAGCCCACGCGAGACGCGCGCCCGCGCCGCAAGCTCGGTGATCCCGAGGTGCCGCGCGACCTCCGCGTACGGCTGCTCCTCGACGATCCGCAACTGAAGCGCTGAGCGCTGCTCGGCGCTCAGCCTCCCCAGCTCGGCCTGGAGCGCCGCCCGCAGCTCGGGCAGTCCGGCCCGCTCCTCGACGCCCGCAACGTCGTCCTCGTGGGCGCTCGGCAGCTCGATCCCCAGCCGCCGGACCATCCCCCGCTCGATGCGCCCCCGACGCAGATACCCCGCAAGCTGGCGCCGCGCGATCGTATAGACCCACGCCTGGCGCTCCTCCCGCGACTCGCCCCGCACCCGGCGCCACCCGACGTACGCCTGCGCGAAAGTCTCCGCCGTCAGGTCCAGCGCGATCTCCGGGTCGAGCGTCCGCCGCGCGAAGAACACCAGCACGCCCTCGCTCTCCCTGCCGTACATCTCGTCGAAGTCCTCCCTGGCCGCCATCACCCTCAATGTGCCACCAGGCCGGAAAACGTGACGCCCCAGGTTTCTGCCACCCGGCAGAAGACACGGAAAGGCACCGGGTAGTCCGGTCTGCCGACCCGAGCCGCCTCGCGCCGCCCGGGCGAGGACGGCCGGTTGGGTAGGCTGAGCTCCGATGGCCCAGCTGAGCGGCACCCGCGTCCTGGTGACCGGCGGCACGAGCGGACTCGGGCGGGCGATGGCGCAGGCGCTCGCCCACGCCGGCGCCCGGGTGGCGCTCACCAGCCGCCGGCGAGAACGGGCCGAGCAGACTGCTGCGCAGCTCGGCTGCGGAGCGGTGGGAGTCGAGCTCGACGTCCGCGACGCCGGCTCGGTGTCGACGGCGATCGACACCGTCTACGGGCTGCTCGACGGCCTCGACATGCTCGTCAACAACGCCGGTATCGGGATGCGCACCGTCAACCCGCGTTTCATGACCGACCCGCAGCCATTTTGGGAGGTCCCGCCCGCCGGCTTTCGCGACGTGCTGGAGACGAAGGTGACCGGGGCCTTCCTCGTCGCCCGCGCCGTCGTCCCCCGAATGCTGAGCGCCGGCGGCGGGCGCGTGATCACGATCTCGATGAGTCAGCAGACGATGACACGCCCCGGCTTCGTCCCCTATGGGCCCTCCGGCGCCGCCGTCGACGCCCTGGCTCGCGTGATGGCCGCCGACCTGGCCGACACCACCGTCACCGCCAACATCCTCCTGCCCGGCGGCGCGACCGCCACCGGGATGATTCCCGACGAGACGCGCGACGAGCTGCGCGCCAACATGCTCGACCCGGCGATCATGGGACCGCCAATCGTCTGGCTCGCCTCTCCGGACGCCGCCGGACTCCACGACGAGCGGATCGTCGCCCGCGACTTCGACGGCTGGCTGGATACCCGTCAGAAGAGCCTGTAACGGCGCCTTCGCACCAACGACCCCTCCTCCCTGCCCGAACCCCCGCGGCACTCGTGCTCCAGCCGCCCGCCACACCCGCCGATACCGGTCACGATGAAGATCACGGATCTCGCACGGCCCGCCGCCCGCCACCCGGTCGGACGCCTCGACGCGCGACGGCTGCTCCTCGTCACGATGCTGATCTGCGCCGCGTTCGTCAGTGCGCCGAGTCTCGCCTCCGCCGCCCTGTCCTGGTCGGGACCGGTCGCGCTCGAGACCAGCGCCGGCGCCGGGCTCGTCGACGCCGTCGCGTGTCCTTCGCCCGACCAGTGCACCGCGGTCGATCACACCGGACGTGAGGCGACCTTCGACCCGCTCGCGCCGCGTACCCCCGCTCCCGTCACTGTCGACCCCGGACTCCCGGCGATCGCGGTGGCCTGCCCGTCGACACACCAGTGCACCCTGGTCGACCAAGTCGGAAACGCGGTCACCTTCGACCCTGCGGCGCCCGAGACCACGACCACCGCGCTCGTCACCAGCAGCACCACCGTCGCCCCTACCGGGATCGCATGCCCCTCCGTGAGCCAGTGCACCGTCGTCCAGTCCACGCAGGAGGTCACCTTCGACCCGAGGGATCCCGGCACGACCACCCCTGCGACGGTGGACACCTACGCCCTCGAGTATGTCGCCTGCCCATCGACGCACCAGTGCACGGCGACCGACGGCGGCAGCGAGGTGACCTTCGACCCGACGGCGCCCGGCTCTCCCAACCCGACCCCGCTCGGCCCGTACGTCCAGGGCCTGGCATGCCCGACGACAGATCAGTGCTCCGTCGTCGAGGACGGGAAGCAGATGACGTTCGACCCCACGGCCCCGCCGTCGTCGACGCCGACCGGGACCGTCGTCGACGCCGCGACCGTGGACGCTCTCAGCAGTCTGGCGTGTCCCTCGGTACACGAGTGCACCGCCGTCGCCCGAGCGACGGACATCAGCCCCGACACTCCCCAGCCCGGCCGCGAGCTCACCTTCGATCCTCTCGCGCCGAGCCCGACCACGCCGACGACGATCGATGGCACGGCCGACGAGCCCGTCCAGGCAGCCGATGGCGCCGCGCTGACCGGGTTGGCCTGCCCGTCAGCCACCCAGTGCACGGCAGTCAGCTACGTCGGAGCCGCCGCGACCTTCGATCCCTCTGCGCCCACGGCGCCCGCACAGGCGCGGATCGACAGCGGCAACATCGTGGACGGCGTGACGTGCCCGTCGTCGACTCAGTGCCTGGCCGGGTCCGGCAGTGGGAACGTGATCGTGTTCGATCCGACATCTCAGCGCCAGCCCACGGCCGCCGCCGTCGATCCAGGCGGTGCCCCGATCGCAACGTCCTGCCCCTCGACGAGTCAGTGCACTTCGGTTGACTACTCCGGCAGCCGGGAGGTGACCTACGACCCCGACGACCCCGGCAGTCCCGCATCGACGCCACTCGACGCAGGCCTCGAAGTTGCGCTCGTGACGTGTCCTTCGACGACCCAGTGCACCGCGATCGGCGCCGGCTCGACCGTTACGACCTTCGACCCGCTGGACCCGAGCCTGCCCGGTCCGCCGGCGGCAGACCTGGGCAGCGCCTCGGTGGACGGCCTCGCCTGCCCAAGCGCCACGCAGTGCACCGCGGTCGGCACATCCGGCGACGAGGTCACGTTCGACCCCGCGAATCCCGGCAGCCCGACACCGATCACGGTCGCAC
>DASZKP010000068.1:0-71232 GCA_035553395.1 Solirubrobacteraceae bacterium
GGGTTCGATGCCGGCGAGGTAGCCGAGTTCGGTTGTGCAGACGGGTGTGAAGTTGCGGGGGTGGGAGAAGAGGACGGCCCAGGAATCGCCGATCCATTCGTGGAAGTGGATTGGTCCTTGGGTGGTTTCGGCCTCGAAGTCCGGGGCGGTGCTGCCGATGCCCAGGTCGGGCTCGGTGCTCTCGGTTGTCTGATCCATGCAGTTCCTCTCGTGCCGGTGGTCGCGGTGCGCGGGCCGACGCTAATTCTAGCTAATCTGTATCGTCATTCGGCATATTGCGCCGGCACGGGGCGGGCCCACGGCCCGGGAAGTCGGGCTTTTCCCGAGCTCCGGGAGCCTGAGCCGACGCGCGGCGGCGAGTGGTGCTCGCAGCCCCGTCAGAAACTAGCTGCCTGAGTCAGTGAGTCACCGAGTCAGGCAGCTAATTCTTCAGACGTCTCTCGATGCTCTGCTCAAGAGCTCGACGACGCCGCTCGAGCCTGGTCGAGCCGCAGCGTCACCTACCGGGTCCGGAGCCACGTCTACCCTCCGCGGGTGCCGAGGATCGCCCAGGTCGAACCACTCACGACCGCCCGGTCCCTCCGCGGCCCGTTCGATTACCTGATCCCCGACGGCCTGCGCGATTCGGTCGCAGTCGGCTCGACCCTGATCGTCCCCTTCGCCCACCGCGAGATGCTCGGCGTGGTCGTCGGTCTGGCCGAGACCTCGGAGATCGCCGTCGGCCGGCTCCTCGCCCCCGTCCGAGCGGTCGGGCCCGGTGTCCCAGAGGACCTCGTCGAGCTCGCCTCGTGGATCGCCGCCGAGTACTGCTCGACCCCCGCCCGCGGCCTCAGCCTGATGCTGCCGCCGGGCACGGCCGGCGGCACGCGGGCCAAGCTGCGACTCGTCGCACGGCTGACGCCGGCCGGACTCGCCGCGCTCGAACCCCCAACCCCTCCGGCAGGCCCCGCCGCCTCGCCGACAGGCCGGGCCCCGTCGCCGTCCAACGGGACCCAACCGCCGGTCCGCTTGACCACGACCCAGCGCACAGCGCTCGACCGGCTGCGCGAGGCAGGCAGCCTGACACCCGCCGAGACGGGGCTCGACCACGGAGGCCTGAGACGGCTCGCCGATCGTGGCCTCGTGTCGATCGACAGACGACCCGTCGGCCGTCGTCCCGAGCATCTCCCGCTCGGCGCGCGTCGGTCGGGCCCGGTCGAGCTCGACTCGGCCCAGGCGGCGGCGCTCGAGACCGTCGGCGGGGCCCTGGCAAGCCGGGAGCACGCGAGCTACCTGCTCCACGGGGTGACCGGCTCCGGCAAGACGGAGGTCTACCTGCGGGCGGCGGCGGCCGCCCTCGACCAGGGTCGAGGGGTGATCGTCCTCGTCCCGGAGATCGGCCTCACGCCGCAGACGGTCGGCCGGTTCCTCGAGCGGTTCGGCGAAACGGTCGCCGTCCTCCACTCGGGGCTCGGGGCGGGCGAGCGCTACGACGAATGGGTTCGCCTGCGGCGGGGCGACGCCCGGATCTGCGTCGGCCCGAGGTCGGCCGTCTTCGCGCCGATCGACCGGCTGGGGCTGGTCGTCGTCGACGAGGAGCACGATCCGTCCTACAAGCACGAGGGCGATCCCCGCTACGACGCCCGCCACGTCGCCGAGCGGCGGGCTCAGCGGGCGGGAGCAGTGCTGATCGCCGGGAGTGCGACCCCGCGGCCGGAGAGCTACCACCGCCTGCGGCGCCTGCGCCTCCCCGCCCGGGTCGACGGGCGGCGGATGCCGGACGTCGAGGTGCTCGACATGATCGGCGTCGGCGGGGCGCTCCACTCGCAGACCTCGGAGGCCCTGTCCGATCTGCGGCGGGCCGGCGGCAAGGCGATCGTCCTGCTCAACCGGCGCGGCTGGTCGAACTTCGTCTTCTGCGCGTCGTGCGGCCGGGTCTGGGGCTGTCCCCAGTGCGACGTCTCGCTCGTCCTCCACCGGGCCGACGGCCTGATCGCGTGCCACCACTGCGGACACCGCGAGCCGACGCCGACGCGGTGCCCCGACTGCCGGTCGACCAGCGTCGGGAGGCACGGGCTGGGGACCGAGCGCCTCGAGCACGAGTTCGCCGCGGCGCTCGGCGGGGGATCGACGACGGCGTTCCCGGTCTTCCGCCTCGACGGGGACGTCGCGGCCCAGAAGGGCCGGGCGGCGGCCGTCCTGCGGCGCTTCGAGTCTGCCCCGGCCGGGGTTCTCGTCGGCACGCAGATGGTCGCCAAGGGCCACGACTTCGACGGCGTCGGGCTGGCCGTCGTGCTCGACGCCGACGCGACCCTCCGGTTCCCGGACTTCCGCTCGGAGGAGCGGACGTTCGCCCTCGTCGCCCAGCTCGCCGGCCGGGCCGGGCGGGGGCCGGGGGGGACCGGACGGGTCCTCGTGCAGACGCTCGACCCCCGGGCGTCGAGCATCGCCTTCGCGGCCGACCACGACAGCGACGGCTTCCTGGCGGCCGAGCTCGGCCGCCGGCAGGCGCTCGGCTACCCGCCGTACGGCGAGCTGATCCGGATCGTCTGCTCGTCGGAGTCGCCCGACGCGCCGATGTCCGCGGCCCGCACGCTTCGCGCCGACCTCGACATTCCCGGCGCCGTGCTGCTCGGCCCGGCCCCCCTGTTTCGCCTCCGCGGCCGCGACCGGGCCCAGCTCGTCGTCAAGGGCGGCGAGCGGCGCGCGGCGGTCGCCGCGGTCGGCGGCGCGGTCGACCGGCTCGGCCGGCGGGACGTCGCGATCAGCGTCGACGTCGACCCCCAGTAGGCGACCGACCGCCTCTAGACTGGGACCAATGACCAGTGACGCCGCACAGGCCGCCGAAGCCGAGCTCGACGACGACGCTCCGGCCACCGGCGACCCCCAGGCCCCGCAGCGCGACCCCCGGCCCGCGCACGACGGCGCGCAGGATGCGGAGCACGACCCGCAGGCAGCGCAGGACGAATCGCGGGCCGGGGAGGACGATCCGCAGGCCGGGGAGGACGAACCGCCGGTCCCGGAGCACGACGCGGAAGCCCTGCGTCGGCGGGCCGAAGCCCTCCGTTACGTCCGCAAGCTCGGCGACCCGGCACTCCGGGCAAAGGCGATCCCGGTCGACCGGTTCGACGAGGACCTCCGCGTGGAGGTCGCGAGGATGGGCGAGCTGATGGACGCGGCGATGGGCGTCGGCCTGGCGGCGACCCAGCTCGGCGTCCTCCACAGGGTGTTGGTCTACAGGGTCGAGCACGACAGCCCGGTCGTCGCCCTGGTCAACCCGACGCTCGAATGGGCCGGGCGGGAGCAGGAGACGATCGAGGAGGGGTGCCTCAGCCTGCCGGGGGTCAACGTCGACGTCGAGCGGGCCGTCCACCTGCGGGTCGGCGCGCGCAACGAGCACGGCGAGCCGATCACGGTCGAGGCGTCCGGCCTTGAGGCCCGGGTGATCGCCCACGAGATGGACCACCTCGACGGGGTCCTGATCCTCGACCGGACGACCCGCGAACAGCGAAGGGAGGCGATGCGCAAGATGCGCGAAGCCCAGGCCGGGAGCGCTCCATAGCGACCGTCTTCATCGGGACGTCGCCGTTCGCCGTAACCGTCCTCGAGCAACTCGCAGCCACGCCGCACCGCCCGGCCCTGGTGATCACCCGGCCCGACCGCCCGCGTGGCCGGGGCCGCCGGCCGGCGCCGCCGCCGGTCGCACGGGCTGCCGCCGAGCTCGGCCTCGACCTGCTCCAGCCCGAGCGCCTGGGCGACGCGGCCGACGAGATCGCCGGCGTCCAACCGGCGATCGTCTGCGTCTGCGCGTACGGCGCGCTCGTCCGCGAGCCGCTGCTGTCGACGTACGAGATCCTCAACGTCCACCCGTCGCTCCTGCCCCGCTGGCGGGGGGCCGCGCCGATCGAGCGGGCGATCATCGCCGGCGACACGCAGACCGGCGTGTCGATCATCCGCCTGACGGCAGGCCTCGACAGCGGACCGATCGCCGTGCAGGAGGCCGAGCCGATCGCGCCGGACGACACCTACGGAACCCTGTCGGCCCGCCTCGCCGAGCTCGGGTCACGCCTCCTGATCGGAGTGCTCGACGGCCCGCGGACGTACGTCGAGCAGACCGACGACGGCCTCACGTACGCCGAGAAGATCACGCCGGCCGACCGCGTGCTCGACCCGGCTCGACCAGCCGCCGAGCTCGCCCGGATCGTCCGCGCGCTGGATCCGCACATCGGGTCGCGGATCGAGGTCCCGATTCTGGCCGGTGGTCTCGGCGTGCAGGCGGCGGGCGTGGTCGCCGCCGGCCGGGGTTCGGGCACGGCCGAGCCGAGTCGGGTCGACGCTCCCGCCGAGGGGGAGCTCGCCGTCCGCGACGGGCGGCTGCTCTACGGGACCAGCGACGGCGCGCTCGAGCTGCTCCGCGTCCAACCGCCGGGCGGGCGTGGGATGACCGCGGCCGACTACCTCCGCGGCCATGCCCTCTGAGCCCGGTGGCCATGCCGTCTGAGACCCGATCGGCCCGTGGCCAAGGCGTCTGAGACCCGATCGGCCCGTGGCCATGGCGTCTGAGACCCGGTCGACCCGCGGCCGGCCGGTGGCCAGGTCGACGGGAGGGACGGCGTCGGCGGCGCGGGCGTGCGCGCTGAGTGTCGTGCGGCGGACATTCGAGGACGGGGCGTACACCGACCGGGCGATGCACGCGGCCTCCCGCGGTCTGGATCCCCGCGACCGGGCGCTGGCGATGCGGCTGGCCTACGGGGCGGTCCAGCGGCGGGCGACGCTCGACCACGTGATCGAGCGGTTCACCGATCGTCCCGCCGACGCCCTCGACCCGCCGCTGCGGGCATCGCTGCGGGTCGGCCTTTACGAGCTGCTGTGGCTTGAGACCGCGGCCCACGCCGTCGTCCACGACACGGTCGAGCTGGCCAAGGGGTCGCGGGGGCACGGGCTGGCGAACGCCGTGATGCGGCGTGCGACACGCGAGGGTTCCGGCCTGGTCGCCGGCCTCGACGACACGACGCCGGCCGCCGCGGCGATCGCCCACTCGATGCCCGAGTGGATCGTCGAGTTGTGGTGGGAGACGCTCGGAGCGCAGGCCGCCCGAGTCCTCCTGGGCCGATGCAACGAGCCGGCCGAGCACGCTCTACGCGCGAACATGATGATCACCGATGCAGACGGTCTCGCGGCTGCCCTGCCGGTTGCCGCGAGCGTGCCGGGGGACCCGCGGGAGGCCGTGATCGCGCTCGAGCGCTTCGATGCCCACTCGTCGCAGCTGTGGCGCGACGGGGCGTTCATGCCGCAGTCGCGGGCGGCGATGCTCGTCGCCCACGTCGTCGATCCCCAGCCGGGCGAGCGGATCCTCGACCTGTGCGCGGCGCCCGGCGGCAAGACGACCCACCTCGCGGCGCTGGCCGGGCCGACCGGCGAGGTCGTCGCGGTCGAGCGCCACGCCGGCCGGGCCCGCGCGCTGGTGAGGACTGCGGAGCGGATGCACGCGTCGAACGTCACGGTCGTCGTCGGCGACGCCGGCCACCCGCGGGACGGGTTCGACCGGGTCCTGCTCGACCCGCCGTGCTCGGGGCTGGGGACGCTCCAGTCGCGGCCGGACCTGCGGTGGCGGGCGACCCCCGAGTCGGTCGTCGGGCTCGCCGGCGAGCAGGCCAGGCTATTGTCCGTGGCGGCCGGGGCCGTTGGTCGGGGTGGGACGCTCGTCTACTCGACATGCACGATCTCGCCGGCCGAGAACGAACGTCAGATCGATGCCTTCCTCGATGATCACGCGGATTTCACGCCGGTCGATCTCCGGTCGAGGTTTCCGGCCTGGGCGAGTGGTCCGGCGGTCCTCGCGCTGCCGCATGTCCACGGGACCGACGGCTTCTTCATCGCCGCGCTGCGCCGTGCCTAGGCTGTCCCGGTCGGCCGGTCCGGTCGGAGGACTGGAGTGGGGGCCGTGAGCAAGCCGGTCGATCTGGGTCCGCGGTGCCCGAACTGCACCGAGCCGTGGCTGCGGCCGACGAACCTGCCGGGCCGGTACCGGTGCGTCTACTGCCTGCACAGGTTCGAGCTCGTGTCGCTGTGCCCGAACTGCGGCGAGCACCAGACGATGGTCCGGATGACGAACTCGGCGGTCGCGATCTGCAACAAGTGCGGTGCGGACATGCTGGTCCCGATCTAGGCGTCGGGTTGCGACATGTCCGATCCGCCGGCATCCCGGGCGACGCGGCGGACTCGGCGGTCGCGAGCTAGAATTCGGTCGATGAGCCTCCCCACCCAACCCCTAGTCGCTCCGTCGGTCCTGGCTTCCGACCACGGCCGGATCCGCGAGCAGGCCGCAGAGATCGTCGCCGCGGGGGCGACGGTCATCCACATCGACGTGATGGACGGGCATTTCGTCCCGCCGCTGACGTTCGGACCCGGCATCGTCGCGTCGCTCTCGGAGCTCGGCGTCCTGCTCGACGTCCACCTGATGATCGAGCGGCCCGAGCGGCAGATCGCGGAGTTCGCGAAGGCCGGGGCGAACGTGATCACGATCCACGCGGAGGCGACTCCCCACCTCGACTACACGCTCGACCTGATCCGCCAGGCCGGCGTCTACGCGGGCCTCGCGGTCTGCCCGGGAACGCCGCTCGAGGTCTTCTCCGAGCTGACCGACAAGGTCGATCTCGCCCTGTGCATGACGGTCAACCCCGGGTGGGGCGGACAGAAGTTCATCAAGGCGTCGCTGGCCAAGCTCGAGCGGCTGGCGCCGCTGCTGGGCGAGGGTGTGGTGATCGAGGTCGACGGAGGCGTCGACGTCACGACCGCGGGCCCGTGCGCCGCGCGCGGGGCGAGCCTGTTCGTCGCCGGCAACGCGATCTTCAGCGCGCCGGACCCGGCCGAGGCGTACGCGGAGATCAACGCCGCAGCCCTCGCCGGCTTCGCCGCTCCCGTCCACTCGTAGGACGGCCGCGGCGCCACCGGACCCGTCCGCTCGTAGGACGGCCCGCCGGCCCTAGGTCCGGGCGGGGGCGCGCAGGTAGCGGAGGTAGACGACCCGACCGGCGAACGTCCGCGTCTCGACCAGCTCGAGGTCGATCGGCTGGGCCAGCGGCGGGAAGTACGGCGTCCCGCCGCCGAGGACGACCGGACTGACGAAGAGGCGGAACTCGTCGACCAGGCCGAGCTGTATGCACTGGGCGGCGAGGCTCGGCCCGCCCACCTCGATGTCCGCGCCCGGCTCGGCCTTCAGGCGGGCGACCTCGTCGGCGAGGCCGGCGGTCGCGAGACGGGCGTTGCCCTCGACGCGGTCGAGCGTGGTCGAGAAGACGAGCTTGGGGAGTTCCTGCCAGATTCGGGCGAACTCGAGCTCGAAGTCCGACTGGCCGGGCCGGGTGTCGGCCGTCTCCCAGTAGACCATCGTCTCGTAGAGCCGCCGACCGCACAGGTGGACGCCGATCTCGCGGGTCATCCGATTGTGGAAGCGGTGGAGCTCCTCGTCCGGCGCCGACCAGTCGATCTCGCCGTCGGAGCCGGCGACGAATCCGTCGACCGAGACTCCCATCGAGAAGATCAGGTTGCGCATTTGGCTGCCGGCCGAGGCGGGCGGCGACGTGGTGGGGATTCGCGGGAGGCGGACGGCCGACCCCTCGCCGGTGACGATAGCGGTCCGGTCGGAGACGACGGGGTCGATGCGCCGCGGTCGATCCCGCGGGAGCGAGGCGCCGGCGTTGTATGGCCGCACTTGACAGGCAGCCGTCGGGCTGCGTATTATAAAGCAGCCAGATGACTGCCTATTCGTACATGGACGAGATCTTCAGGGCGCTGGCCGATCCGAGCCGGCGGGTGCTGCTCGACAGCCTGAACGAGCGCAACGGCCAGACGCTGCGCGAGCTCGGCTCGGGGCTGGCGATGGCCCGCCAGTCGGTGAGCAAGCACCTTGCGGTGCTCGAGGCCGCCAATCTCGTCACAACCGTTCGCCGCGGCCGGGAGAAGCACCACTACCTCAACGCGGCGCCCATCAACGAGATCGCCGAACGCTGGATCACGCGGTATGAGCAGGACCGCGTCCACGCGCTCGCAGATCTCAAGAGAGCATTGGAGGACACCCCGATGGACAAGCCGTCGTTCGTCTACACGACCTACATCCAGACGACGCCGCAGCGGCTCTGGCAGGCGTTGACCGAGCCGGCGTTCACCGAGCGCTACTGGGCGATTGCGTTCGACTCCGACTGGAAGCCCGGCTCGAGCATGACCTGGCATACGCGGGGCCTTGAGATCGCCGACCCAGGGCAGGTCGTGGTCGAGTCCGAGCCGTACCGCCGGCTCTCCTACACGTGGCACACGTTCACCCGCGAATGGGCCGAGTCGCTCGAGCTCAGCGAGGATGCCCGCGGCCGCCTGGCCGCCGAGTCGCGCTCGAAGGTCACCTTCGAGATCGAGCCGCTCGGCGACCAGGTCAGGCTGACCGTGATCCACGACGACCTCGAGCCCGGCGGCGTGACCGGCTCGCTGATCAGCCAGGGCTGGCCGCGCGTCATGGCCAACCTCAAGACGCTGCTGGAGACAGGCGACACGCTCCCGGACCTACAGCCGAACACGCCGGCCCGTCTCGGGCTGACGAAGGACGACCGCAACCACGAGGAGACATCGACATGACCACCCACACCACCGCCGGCCGCGCCCAGTGGCTCGCCGCCCGCCTCGAGCTGCTCGAGGCCGAGAAGGAGCTGACCCGCCGCAGCGACGACGTGGCCCGCCAGCGCCAGCAGCTGCCGTGGGTCCCCGTCGAGAAGGAGTACCGCTTCGAGACCGAAGCCGGCGCCGTGTCGCTGGCCGACCTCTTCGGTGGGCGCTCGCAGCTCCTCGTCTACCACTTCATGTTCGGACCCGACTACACCGGAGGCTGCCCGTCGTGCTCGGCGATCGCCGACGGCTTCAACGGCGTCGCCGTCCACCTGGAGAACCACGACGTCGGGATGATCGCGGTGTCGCGCGCGCCGATCGCCGCGCTCGCGGCCTACAAGCGACGGATGGGTTGGACCTTCCCGTGGGCGTCGTCGCTGGACACGGACTTCAACTTCGACTTCAACACCTCGTTCACCGAGGACGAGCAGCGCTCGGGGACGATCGACTACAACTACCGCCCGACCGACACGACGTGGCTTCGGGAGGCGGGCGTTGACGGCGTCGCCGCCAAGCACGCGGCGACGACCGGGACCGACACGGCCACATACCTCCGCGAGCACCCCGGGATGAGCGCCTTCGCGCTCGAGGACGGAGCCGTCTACCACACGTACTCGGCCTACGCGCGCGGCCTGGACGGGCTGTGGGGCATGTACCAGTGGCTGGACCGGGCGCCGAAGGGGCGCAACGAGACCGGGGCGTGGTTTCGCCGGCGAGACGAGTATCGCTAGGTAGAGCGCCCCTGGCGAAGCCGGCGAGCGCCCGAGATCGCCGAATTCGGGGTGACGCCCCGGCCATGCGGGACCCCTCTGACCGGACCTCGGCGCCCCGGGCGCCGTCGCCGGCATCGCGCCCGTCCCCGTGCTGCCGTACCTTCGGTGCGGGTGGACACGAGAGGAGTCGCATGTTCCGCAACGTCATGATCGGAGTCGACGGCCGGCAGAGCGGGCGTGACGCGATCGCACTCGCCCGGGCGCTTGCCGACCCGGCGGCCCGCCTGAGCCTCGCCCACATCTATGTCGGTGGGTCGCCCGGTGGCGTCGGCAGGCGCCTGGTCCATACGTCCGACCACGGCTGGCGCGAGGGTTCGCTCCGGCTGCTCGAGGCCGAGCGCCAGACGGCCGGCATCGACGCCGAGCTGATCGCCGTCGCCGCCCGGTCCGTCGGCCATGGCCTCCACCGGCTCGCCGACGACACGCCGGCCGACCTGCTCGTCGTCGGCTCGTCCAGGCAGGGCCGCGAAGGCCACGTGCTGATCGACGACGACGCCCTCGCATCGCTCAACGGCGCGCCGTCCGCCGTCGGGATCGCCCCCCAGCGCGCCGCAGGCGGTTGCGCCGCGGTCGGGAAGGTCGGCATCGGCTACGACTTCACCGACGAGGGCCACGTCGCGCTCCTTGTCGCGCGGGCCATCGCCGACCGCCACGGCGCCTCCCTGCGCGCACTCCATGTCCTCGCACCGCCGGTCGCCGGCTTCGCGTCGCCGACCCCGGGTCGCCGCGCTGACGTGTTGGAGGAGGAGCGCCGGCGGGCTGCCGAGCATGTGCGCGCGCTCGAGGACGTCGACGCCGCCGCGGTCCACGGCGCCCCCTTCGAAGAGCTCGCGGCGTTCGCCGACCGAGTCGACCTGCTCGTCGTCGGCTCCGGCAGCTACGGCCCGCCCGGGCGCCTGGTCCTCGGGAGCATCGCCAGGCACCTCACGCGAGACGCGACCTGTTCGCTGCTGCTGGTCCCACGAGCCGGGACTGCCGTCGACCCGTCGCAGCGACGCGAGTCCGGGCCGCCCCCGGAGGCCGACAGGTCCTAGCCCGCTCGCCGCCGCCCGCCCGCCCGCCGCGGCCGCCACCGTCGTCGGCGGTCGACTCGATCGCCGGCCGCCGTCGACCCGGATCGCCGCTTCAGACCGCCGCCGCCGCCGCGCCGCGGCGGTAGAGCCCGAGCAGGCCGATCGCGAGGATCGCCGTCGCTCCGGTGTAGCCGACCTCGACCCGCAACATCTGGTCGCCGATCAACGGCAGGATCATCCAGACGACGAAGACGGCTGCGACTCCCAGCCACGTCGCGGCCGCCGCAGCCGCGCGACCCCGGGCGAGCGCCGCCTGGTTGAGGGTCCCGCTGGTCAGGTGGAGGCCCATGCCGATCGCGATCAACGCCAGACCGAAGCGGTTGTACTCGTAGCCCTGGCCGAAGACGTGCCGCATCACAAACGGGCCGATCGCCAGCAGGCCGAGCGAAACCGCCCCGGAAAAACCACTGATCGCCAGCACCGTGGTCCCAATCGCCCGCCCGAAGGCCGCGGTCCCCTTCGTCGCCTCGAGACCCGCCAGGTGTGGCAGCAGGGATGTCTGGATCGCCTGGAAGAGCTGGAGCGGCGCCCGCGTGATCAGAAGCACGTTGAAGACGATGCCAGCCAGCGTGTGGCCCGACGTCGCGGCGACCGTCAGCACAGCTGCGTTCAACAGCGCCTGCTCGGCCAGTTGGATCCCGGAGACCGACAGGGCGAAGCCCGAACCGCCGCGCATCGTCATCGCGCCGTCGCCGTCGCCGTCGCCGTCGGGGCCCGTCCCGGACGGGCTTGCGGCCGAGGGGGTCCGCCGCTGGCGGGCGAAGGCCGCCGGGACGACGACCAGCGAGACGAAAGGTGCCGCGGCGATCCCGATCGCGACCGCCGACTGCCCGTGCGCGACCCCGACGGCGACGGCGAGGACGAACGCCAGGCGCGACGTCGCCTCCATGAAGACGAGCCCTCCGTAGAGGGCGAAGTACTTGTGGCCGGCCAGCCACCCCCGCGCGAAGTAGCTCGCCGCGTAGGCCAGCGTCCCGACGACGAGGACCCAGTAGAGCGTCGAGTAGCCGTCGAAGACGTGCTTGACCAGCGTCTCGCGAAGACCCAACGCCACGGCCAGGAAGACCAGCGCGAAGGTCGCCTGGATCGCGATCGGGATGCGCAGCGACTGTCGGTCGAGACCCCGGGCCACGCGATCGGCGATCGACCGCGAGAGCAGCTGCTCGATCGGCCGGTAGATCACCGAGATGATCACGAACATCACCGACCACAGGGTGTCCAGGCGGCCGGCTGCGACCGAGTTGAGGACGTGACTGGCGACGGAGAAGTACGCGAACGTCAGCACCCCGGTCGACGCGATCCCGATCGAAAGCATCCGCGCCCCGCTGCCGTATGACCGCTCCGCCGGTGCTGGGGCTGCCGGCGGCGCTGCCGGCGCTTGGGCCGGCGGGCTGCTCACAGGCGGACGAGCAACATCGTCCACGGGAACGGCGACCGCGCCTCGACGACCTTGCCGTACTCGCCCAGCAGCCCCATGAAGCTCCGCTTCGACCAGTGGTTGAGGTGGCCCGGCGTGTTCCCGAGATCCTTGACGTACGCCCCCCGGGCCACGTTCAGCATCCGCCACAGCGGCTCCCGCGGGACCGAGACGAGCAGGTGGCGCTTGGCGCAGCGCGCCATCTCCGCGACCGTGTGCTCCGGGTCGGGGACGTGCTCGAGCACCTCGATCGCGCTCGCTACGTCGAACTCGCCATCCGCGAACGGGAGGTTCTCCGCCTTCATCACGAGGTACTCGAGGTTCGCCGCCTGCCGAGTCGCCCATTCCGCGTGGAGCAGCGGGTCGTCGAGATCCAGGCCGACCACCCGCCGGCCCGTCAGCCGCTGCGCCCACTGGTGGGTCAGGACCCCCTCGCCGCAGCCGACGTCCAGCAGCGACTGGGGATCAGCCGCGTCGAACAGCTCGTCGAGCGTCGCCTCGAAGCGATCCATCAGCCGGCGGACGACCGGATTGGTCGAGCCGTACTTGTCGTACGTGTTCCCGGTGACGATCCCCTCGGCCGACGTCGTCGTGGTCGTCATACCTGGATCTCGATCGTCTCGTACTTGCCCGTCGCCGGCGCGCTGTCGGCCCCCGTCGTCTTCGCGACGCCGGTCTCACGCGCGCCCGGCTCGTAGTGCGACGGCGCGACGCCGATCTTCAGCTCGATCCGACGGACCCGCTCGAACGTCCGCTGGATCATCACGCGCTGCGCGCTCAGCAGGTCGCCGATCACGCCGAGCGCCGCGAGCACGACCGCCGCGTTGAAGAGCACGGCCCCAAGGATCAGCGACTGGACGTGCCCCTTGCCGCTCCCGTCGACGTAGAAGTACGCGAAACGCCCCCAGACGAGGATCGCCGTCAGGCCGACCAGGGTGGCCGCGCCCCAGAACACACGGAGCGGCTCGTACTGCGAGTAGATCCTGAAGATCGAGACCGCGTTGCGCCGGACGTACGCGCCCATCGACGGGAACAGGCGGGACTCCCGGGTCTTCGGGTTCGTCCTGATCGCGACGTGGTCGACCGCGACGAGGAGCTTCCCGGCCTGGATGATCGTCTCCAGGGTGTAGGTGAACTTCGAGACGACCATCATCTGGATCGCCGCCTCCCGGTTGTACGCGCGGAAACCCGACGTCGTATCCGGGACCGTCGTCGACGACGCCCGCCGGACGACCCACGAGCCCAGCCGCTGGAGCATCTTCTTCGGCCCTGAGAAGTGGTCGATCGAGCTGACGACCCGGTCGCCGACGACCATGTCGGCCCGGCCGGCGATGATCGGCCCGACCAGCTTGGCGACGTCGCCGCCGTGGTACTGGTTGTCCGCGTCGGTGTTGACGATCACGTCCGCCCCGAGCTTCAGGCACGCGTCCAGGCCGGCCTGGAAGGCCATCGCCAGGCCCTTGTTGTTCGTCAACTTGACGATGTGGTCGACCCCATGCTCCCGAGCGACCTTGATCGTCTCGTCGGTCGACCCGTCGTCGATCACGAGCCATTCGACCTGGTCGAAGCCGGCGAGCTCGCGCGGCAGGTCGGCGAGCGTCGCCGGCAGCTGCTCCGCCTCGTCCTTGCAGGGAATTTGGATGATCAGCTTCATCTCGTATCAGCCGGCCTCGCCGTGCACGACCCGCGTGCTGCGGGCCGCGGGGCCCGGTGCTGCGCTGGGTGTCGGGGCGCTGGCCAGAGCGGCGGTTGCCGGGCAGGCCTTGCCGTAAACTGGCCGCCAGTATCCCAGAGACAGCGGCGGCGCGCCACGTACGCGCGGACCGCCGGCTTGGCTCTGGTGAGAACCATCTCGATGGAACTCGCGACGACGCTCACCCGGCCCCGGTCCGGGCTCGCCCGCCTTGCGCATCCGCGCGCCTGGGTCCGCGACTCGCGGCTTGGACGACTTCCCGAGGCGATCTGGGCCCGCGGGGCCTTCGCCGTGGTCTGCGTCGGCGCGGCGATCGGTTCGCTGGTCTACCCGACCTACCCGATCTACGACTCCGACTACGCCCTGCTCTGGGGCCGCGAGGCCCTCCACCTCCAGGCGCTCAGCTTCCAGGTCTACCGCGCGCCGACCGAGCATCCCCTGTCGATCGCCTTCGGCGCCCTCCTCTCGCCCCTCGGCCAGCATGCCGAGCGGGTCTGGATCCTCGCGACGATCGCGTCGTTCCTCGCGATCGTCGCCGGTATCTACCGGCTCGGCCGCGTCGTCTTCACGCCGCTCGTCGGCGCCGTCGCCGCCGCCCTCCTGCTCAGCCGCTTCAACCTGAGCTTCCTCGCCGTCCGCGGGTACATCGACATCCCGTACATGGCCGTCGTCGTCTGGGCGGCCGCGCTCGAGGCCCAGCGGCGCCGGCGGGGAACCCCGGTGTTCGTGCTGCTGCTCGCGGCCGAGCTGATGCGGCCGGACGCCTGGCTGATCGCCGGCGTCTACTTCCTCTGGTGTGCCTGGCCCGCCTCCTGGCGCCGCCGCGCCCTCTACGCCGCCCTGACCGCCCTCGGCCCGGTGATCTGGGCCGGTCTCGACTACCTGGAGACCGGCGACCCGCTCTTCTCGCTGCACTCGACCAGCGGCCTCGCCGCCGCGCTCGGCCGCAACTCCGGGCTCGGCTCGGTCCCCAGCTCGCTGTGGACCTTCCTCGTCCGCCTCGACAAGGGCCCGCTCCTCGTCGGCGCGATCGCCGGCCTCGCCCTTGCCGCGTGGCTGGTCCCGACGCGCGTCGTGATCCCGCTCGCCCTCCTGCTGATCGGCATGGTCACGTTCGCCGTGATCGGCGCGGCCGGCCTCTCGGTGATCGACCGCTATCTCCTCCTGCCCGGGCTGATGGTCCTGATCTTCTGCGCCGTGGCCCTCGCCGGATGGACGATGCTCGAGCCGGGCGGCCTCCTGCGGCGGGCGTGGGTCCTCGGCGCGCTCGCCCTGACCGTCTACGGCGTCGCGGCCGCCGCGACGACGCTCAGCGTCCAGTCGATCCAGACCGAGCTCGGCTTCCGCGGCGACTCCCACGTCGAGCTCGCCGCGATCCTCCGTAACCCGAAGGTCCGGGCCGGGCTCCGGTGCGGGCCGCTCTCGCTGCCCAACCGCAAGCTCATTCCCGATGCCCGCTGGATCCTCGGGCGTGGACCGTCGGGCGTTGTCGACCGCAGCCAGGCGATCGTCCTCCAGGCGGCCGGCAAGCCCGCCCTGATGCAGAGCATCCAGCGCGGCGTGGCCCTCTACCCGACCGGCCTGGCCGTCGCCCGGGAGGCGCTCGTCGACAACACCGACAACCCGGCCGAGCAGGTCCCGATGGCGAACTTCCTACGCGTCGCCACCACGCAGTACTACGGTGCATACGTGAACTGTCGATGACGCCTGCCGCCGACCGCCCCGACCCAGCTGCCGATCGAGCCCGACGCCCGTGAGGTCGATCCGCAGCCTGCTCTTCGACCCGCCCGAGCAGGCCCACGTCCCGGCTCGACGGGCCTATGTCCCGCCCCAGCCCGACTACGCCCCGCCGACGACCGACTACGCCCCGGTTCCGCCGGGCCTCGCCCCACCCACGACGGAATACGCCCCCACCCGGCCCGCGCCCGCGCCGCCCCAGCCGGAGCTGCCCCAGCCGCAGTACCTCCGGCCGCCGCCGACGCAGGTCCCGCCGCAGCCGACGTACGTCCCGCCGCAGCCGGCGTACGTCCCGCCGCCGCAGGAGCAGCCGGCGTACGTGCCGCCGCAGCCCGAGCACGTCGCACCCCAGCCGGCGGTCGAGCCGGCCGGGCGCGACGCGGGCCCGCGCCGGCCGCGAGCGCAGCCGAGCCGTCCGGACGAGACGACCCACCGGGGTCGTTGGGCGCTCGCCGTGCTCGGCGTCGTCGCGCTCGCCCTCGGCCTGCGTATCTGGGGAATCAAGCAGGGCCTCCCGTACGCCTACAACTCCGACGAGAACGCCCACTTCGTGCCCCGGGCGATCGGGCTCTTCGGCCACAACCTGAACCCCCAGTACTTCAACAACCCGCCGGCCTACACGTACCTCCTCTACATCGTCTACGGGATCTGGTACGGCGGCGGCAAGGCCCTCTCGCACACCTTCGCGAGCAACCCGACCCAGGTCTGGGTGCTCGCGCGGGCAACGGCCGCGGTGCTCGGCACGATCTCGGTCTGGCTGCTCTACCTCTGCGGCGTGCGGCTCTTCAACCGGCGGACCGGCCTGCTCGCGGCCGGCCTGATGTCGGTCGCCTTCCTCCCGGTCTTCTACGCCCACCTCGCGCTCAACGACGTCCCCACGCTCGCGCCGCTGACGCTGTCGCTGTGGGCGACGGCCGGCATCCTGCGCTACGGGCGGATGCGCGACTACGTGATCGCCGGGATCGGCCTCGGTCTGGCCAGCGCGACGAAGTACACCGGCGGGATCATCATCCTCCCGCTGATCGCCGCGGCGATCTACCACTACCGAAGCTCCGGCGGTGGCCGCAGCGCCCTGACCGGCCTGGCGACCGCCGGCGTGCTCGCCCTGATCGCGTTCGTCTTCGCCGACCCGTACGCCCTGCTCGACTTCTCGGCGTTCCACAGCGGGATCGCCCACCAGTCCTCAGCCAGCGACGACGCGACCGGCAAGCTCGGCCTCACGCACGGGAGCGGGATCACGTACTACCTCTGGACGCTGACCTGGGGGCTCGGCTGGGTCCCGGCGCTTGCGGCGCTCGGCGGGGCGATCGCGCTGTGGTGGGACGAGCGGCGCCTGATTGGCGTGCTCGTGCCGGCGATCCTCGTCTTCCTCGTCTTCATGGGTCTCCAGGACCGCTACTTCGGCCGCTGGCTGATGCCGGTCCTTCCGATCTTCTGCCTGCTCTCGGCCTACGCCGTGCTCCGCCTGGCCGACTGGATCGGCAGCCTGACGCCTGAGCTGCGCCCGACGATGATCGCGATCGCCGTCGTCGCCCTCTGCGGGCAGGGGGTCGTCCACAGCGTCCACTCCGGCCTCGTCGACTCCCGCGCGGACACGCGCAACCAGGCGCGGGCCTACATGGTCGCCCACGTCCCGGTCGGCTCGCACATCGTCGTCGAGCCGGTCGTCCCCGACCAGTGGGCCTCGGATATCGGGCACGTCTACGCGACCGTCAAGAACGGCGCCCACTGGATCAAGTACCCGGCGACCCACACGCAGATGCTGCCGAACGGGACGCTGTCGATGGGGGCCGGACCCGTCGTCAACATCGAGGACTACGAGAAGACCCTCCAGCCGGCCCTGATCCCCCTGTATGAGTCCCACGGCTACTGCTACGTCGTGACCGGCGAGACGCAGTTCGGGCGGGCCGAGGTCGACCCGGGGCAGGTGCCCGGGGCGATCGCGTACTACAAGGCGCTCGCCGAGCAGGGCACCCTCGTCTACTCGTCGACCCCCTACGGACCGAAGGGCAAGCCGGTCCGCTTCAACTTCGACTGGACCTTCGACTACTACCCGCTGGCCTACAGCAATCCCGGCCCGGTGATGAACATCTACCACCTGACCGGCGGGAAGTGTGCGCCGACGGGAGCGCCGGCGAATCCGCCGACCGGGCTTCCCCTACCCTCCATTGGAGGATGACGATCTCCACCGAGACTGACCGTGTCCACCTCGAGCGGGCGATCGACCTCGCCGAACGGGGGGCCGGCCGGGTCGGCCCGAACCCGATCGTCGGCGCCGTGATCGCCCGGGGAGACGAGCTGCTCGGCGAGGGCTGGCACGAGGCCTACGGCGGCGCGCACGCCGAGGTCAACGCGATCCGCGCGTGCGGGGACGCCGACCTCGACGGAGCCACCCTCTACGTGTCGCTCGAGCCGTGCTGCCACACCGGGAAGACCGGGCCGTGCACCGAGGCGATCGTCGCCGCCGGGATCCGCCGGGTGGTCCACGCGAGCGACGACCCGACCGAGAAGGCCTCGGGTCGGGGGCTTGGGATCCTCCGCGACGACGGCGTCGAGGTGCTCGTCGCCGACGCCGATCTCGCCCGCCGGGCCCGTCTGGCCAACCAGCCGTTTCGCAAGCACGCGCGGACTGGCCGGCCGTGGATCCTCTTCAAGTCGGCGATGACGCTCGATGGGAAGGTCGCGACCGGCGCCGGCGACTCGAAGTGGATCTCCGGCGAGGAGAGCCGGACCCGCGCCCACCACTGGCGGGCGTCGGTCGACGGGGTCGCCGTCGGCATCGGGACGGCGCTGACCGACGATCCCCGGCTGACCGCCCGCGTCGAAGGGGTCCATCGCCAGCCCCAGCGGGTCGTCTTCGACTCGCTCGCCCGGCTGCCGCTCGGCTCGCACCTAGTCTCGGCGGCGAGCGACGCCCCCCTGATCGTTGTCGTCTCGCGGGCCGCCCCGCGCTCGGAGACGGACGCCCTCGAGGCGGCCGGTGTCGATGTCGTCGTCGCGACCGGCCAGAACGAGCCGGCCCGCGTCCGCTCGGCCCTCGACCAGCTCGGCGGCCGGGAGATCTCGTCGATCATGCTCGAGGGCGGTCCCCACCTCGCGGGGGCCTTCTTCGACGCCGGCGAGATCGACGAGGTCCGCCTCTTCCTCGCGCCGATCCTGCTCGGCGGACGGACCGGACGAGACCCACTCGAGGGGGTCGGCGTCGAGCGGATCGCCGAGGCCACCCGGGCTCTGACGCTCGGCTGCGAGCAGGTCGGCCACGACCTGCTGATCTCCGCCCGGCTGCGGGAGTGGTGATGTTCACCGGGCTGATCGCCGACCTCGGCCGGGTGATCTCCTGCGAGCGCGACGCCGTCGGTGCCCGCCTGCGGATCGCGACCGACCTCGCCGGCGAGCTGACGGCAGGCGACTCGATCGCCGTCAACGGCGTCTGCCTGACCGCGGTCGAGCTCGAGCCGGGGTCATTCGCGGCCGACGTGATCACCGAGACGCTCGCCCGGTCCTCGCTCGGCCGGCTCGACGCCGGGGCGCCTGTCAACCTCGAGTTGCCGCTCCGCGCGTCGGACCGCCTCGGCGGCCACGTCGTGCTCGGCCACGTCGACGGCCAGGGCGAGGTGCTCAGCGTCGGGCCGACCGGACTCGTCGTGATCGAGTTGGCTGCCAGCCTGCTGCGCTACGTCGTCGAGAAGGGGTCGGTCGCGCTCGACGGCGTCAGCCTGACGGTCGCCGCCGTCGACGATCATTCGCTGACCGTGGCCCTGATCCCCGAGACCCTGAAACGCACGACGTTCGGTTCGCTGCACGTCGGCTCGCCCGTCAACGTCGAAGTCGACGTGCTCGCCAAGCACGTCGAGAAGCTGGTCGCCGCATGACGCCCGACGAGGCGGCCGGTCGACCGGTGACGGTCAAGGCGCCCAGCCCGTTCGCGACGATCGACGAGGCGATCGACGAGATACGCGAGGGCCGGATGGTCGTCGTCTGCGACGACGAGGACCGCGAGAACGAGGGCGACCTCGTGATGGCGGCGCAGTTCGCGACGCCCGAGGCGATCAACTTCATGGCCAAGGAGGCCCGCGGGTGGATCTGCCTCGCGCTGACTCCCGACCGGTGCGACGAGCTCGGCCTCGACCTGATGACCGCGAAGAACGACTCGCCGCTCCAGACGCCGTTCACGATCACGATCGAGGCCCGCGAGGGCGTCACGACGGGGATCTCGGCCCACGACCGGGCCCACACGATCCAGGTCGCGATCGACCCGGAGTCGACGCCGGCCGACCTGACCCAGCCGGGCCACGTCAACCCGCTGAAGGCCAAGCCGGGAGGCGTGCTGGAGCGGACCGGGCACACCGAGGCGAGCATCGATCTCGCCCGCCTCGCCGGGCTGACGCCGGCCGGGGTGATCTGCGAGGTGATGAACGACGACGGCTCGATGGCCCGCGTGCCCGACCTGATCCCGTACACCGAGCGCCATGGTCTGAAGATGATCACGATCAAGGACCTGATCGCCCACCGCCGCCGGCACGACAAGCTGATCGAGCGGGTCGTGTCGACCGGCCTGCCGACCGCCTTCGGCGAGTTCGAGGCCGTCGGGTACCGGTCGCTGGTCGACGAGAAGCACCACGTCGCGCTGGTCAAGGGCGACGTCGCCGGCCGGCCGGACGTGCTCGTCCGCGTCCACTCCGAGTGCCTTACCGGAGACGTCTTCCACTCGCTGCGCTGCGACTGCGGCGAGCAGCTGTCGTCGGCCCTGGCGATGATCGAGCACGAGGGCGAGGGGGTCCTCCTCTATCTGGCCCAGGAGGGACGCGGTATCGGCCTGCTCAACAAGCTGAAGGCCTACAAGCTCCAGGAGAGCGGCCTCGACACGATCGAGGCGAACGAGCGGCTCGGCTTCCCGGCCGATCTGCGCGATTACGGGATCGGAGCCCAGATCCTCGCCGACCTCGGTCTCAGCTCGATCCGGATCCTGACCAACAACCCGAAGAAGATCCGCGGGCTCGAGGGCTACGGCCTGTCGGTCACCGAGCAGATCCCGATCGAGCACGCGTCGAACCCGCACAACGAGGTCTACCTGAGCACGAAGCGCGACCTGATGGGCCACACGCTCCACCACCAGGGCGCCAACTACGACGAGGAGCTGCTGCACGCCGAGCGCGAGCACGATCGCCGGGTGGAGCACGATCGCCGTCAGGAGCAGGACGGTTGACGGACGCGCGATTCGCGATCGTCGTCGGCCGGTTCTACGCCGAGCTGGCCGAGCGGCTCGTCTCAAGCGCGCAGGCCAGCCTGCGGGAGGCCGGCTGCGACGTGGCCGACGTCTTCGACGTGCCCGGGGCATTCGACCTTCCCCTGGCCGCCCAGTACGCCGCCCGGTCGGGTCGCTACGCCGGCGTCGTGTGCCTCGGCGCCGTGATCCGGGGGGAGACCTCCCACTACGACCACGTCTGCACCGAGGCCGCCCGCGGGATCCAGGACGTCGCCCTGCGGACCGGTGTGCCGTGCTCGTTCGGCGTGCTGACGGTCGAGAACATGGACCAGGCGGTCGCCCGGGCGGGCGGCGGCAAGCGCGACCAGGGAGCCCACGCCGTCGAGGCGGTGCTCGCCCTCGCAAAGATCCGCGAGCGGTTCCGGTCGGGCTGCTGAGTCGTCCGGCGGTCGGATCGGGCGATCTACTAGACTGGCGCACTCGATGGCCAAGGTATGTCACAGCTGCGCGAAGGGTCCGGCGTTCGGCAACAGCCGCAGCCACTCGATGGTCGCGACTCGTCGGCGGTTCGATCCGAATCTCCAGAAGGTCCGCATCCTCGTCGGGAAGACGCCTCGTCGCGTGTACGTCTGCACGCGCTGCCTGAAGGCCGGCAAGGTCACCAAGGCGGCCTGACGAGCGTCCGCGGGTCGTGACCGACCCCAACCTCGTTCGCTTTCGCTCTGTAGTCGCCGGGGCGCTGGCACATCTCGAGTCTCGCCGCCAGGAGGTCAACGCCCTCAACGTGTTCCCGGTCGCCGACGGCGACACCGGCGACAACATGGTTCTCACGCTGCGGGCCGTCCTCGACGAGCTCGACCGGTTGGCCAGCAACGGCGACCGGACGATCGACGAGATCGGCCGGGACGAGATCGTCGACGCCGTGGCCCGGGCCGCCCTGCTCGGAGCCCGGGGTAACAGCGGGGTCATCCTCTCCCAGCTGATCCGCGGGGCCGCCGAGGAGCTCGTCAGCCGGCCGGGCGAGCTCGTCGATCCCGTGCTGGTCGGGGCGGCGATGGCCCGCGCGGCCGACCGGGCGTACGCGTCGGTCAGGGCGCCGGCCGAGGGGACGATCCTGACCGTCGTACGCGAGATGGCCCACCGGGTCGCCGGCGACCTCGCCCACACCCCGGAGGCCCGCCTGGCGATCGACGCGCCGGTCGACATCCAGGAGAGCGCGATCGCCGCGATCCTCGCCGGCGCGATCGAGTCCGGCGAGGCGTCGGTCAAGCGGACGCCCGACCTGCTCCCGGTCCTGCGGGAGGCAGGCGTCGTCGATGCCGGCGGGTACGGCCTGATCGTGATCTTCGCCGGCATCGTCGCAGCCCTCCGCGGCGAGGCCCCGCCGCCGCTCGAGCACCACGCCCCGGCGAGGATCAGCCACCCCGACCACAACTCGCAGACCTACCGCTTCTGCACGAACTTCGCCGTGACCGGGAGCGGACTTGCCGCGGCCGGCCACATCCCCGCGCTCGAGGCGCTCGGCGACTCCGTGCTCGTCGTCGGCGACGCCCACACGCTGAAGGTCCATGTCCACACCGACGAGCCCGAGCTCGCGACGGCGGTCTTCACCGGGGTCGGCGAGGTCTCCCACCTCGACGTCTCGGACATGCACGCCCAGGTCGCCCAGCGGATCGCCACGCTCACCGCGTCCTTCGAGACCCACCGGTGCGGCGTCCTCGCCGTCGTCGCCGGCCCGGGCATCGGGGAGCTGTTCATGAGCCTGGGCGCCGCCGTGCTCGACGGCGGGCCGACGCTGAACCCGTCGACCTACGAGCTGCTCGCCGGGATCCACGAGGTCGCCGCCGAGGAGGTCGTCGTCCTCCCCAACAGTCCGAACGTGATCATGGCCGCCGAACGAGCGGCCGAGCTGTCCGACAAGCACGTGCTGGTCGTCGGCTCGCGCTCCCAGCAGGCCGGTCTCGCGGCGGCCGTCGCGCTCGACCCGGGCCACTCCGCGGCCGAGAATGCCGCGGCCATGCGTGAGGCCCTGACCCACGTGCGCACCGGCTGGGTGGCCCCGGCCGCACGCGAGGATCCCGAGGGCCGCTACCGGATCGGCGAGGCAGTCGGCAGCGTCGATGACCAGCTGGTCGCCTGGGGCGACCCCGAGCGGACGCTGGCGGCCGTGCTCGGGCTGCTGGCCGACGGTGCCGAGCTGCTGACCTGCATCGAGGGCGACGGCGCTCCGGTCGCAGCCGAGCGGGCGGCCGGCCTGGTGCCCGACGGGGTCGAGTTCGAGCACAGCGTCGGTGGCCAGCCGAGCTACTGGTGGCTGCTGGCGGCCGAGTAGGCCGCCGGGCGGCGTCCTCCCGGGGTGCCCGCGGGCGGCGTCCTCGCCGGGGTGCCCGCGGGGGTGCTCGCGGGTGGGGTCGCGGGCTGGAAGATAAAGGGAGGACGTCGACCCTTCGAGAGAAAGCTGCCTGACTCAGGCAGCTTGTTTCCGGGACGACTACACACCGGGGCACACGAGGACATTCCCCGACCCCCGTCGGCCTCCCGCCCCGCCCTCGGTCGGCCCCCGGGCTCCCGGGCCCCGATCGGCTTCTGGCCCCCGATCGGCCCCCGGCCCCCAGGCCCCGCGGTCGTCCCGGTCAGTCGACGACGCAGGCGCCGCCGGTCAGCCTGGCTTCGTAGATCGCCCCGTCCAGGCGATGGAGGAGCGAGGCCGGGGTCTCCTCGGACGAGCCGATCGCCACGCCGATCGCGGCGCCGATGTTGAGGGAGCGGACGCCGACGACCACGGCCTGAAGGCAGATCGCGTCGCGGATCCCCTCGGCGATGCTGGTCGCCCCGACGGGGTGCTCGGCGCTCTGGCAGATCACGGCGAACTCGGCTCCGGCGTACCGGTAGGCGGTGTCCCCGTCGTCGAGGACGCCCTCGAGCCGGCGGGAGATCTCGCGGAGGACCTCGTCACCGAGGGCGTGACCGAAGTTGTCGTTGAGCGACTTGAGGCCGTCGATGCTGACGAGCATGACCGAGAAGCCGGTGTCCAACCGCCCGGACCGGACGATCGTCTGGCCGATCCGATCCTCGAACAGGGCACGGTTCGGCAGTCCGGTGAGCGAGTCGTGGGTCGCCCTGCGGATCAGCTCGCGCGTGACCCGCGCGCGTTCGATCGCGCGGTTGATCGCCCGCCAGAGCTGGGCCGCGGCCAGCTCGTGCTTGGCGACATAGTCCTGGGCCCCACGACCGACCGCGGCCAGCGCGAGGCGATCGTCGTCGACCCCGGTCAGCACGACGACGGGAACGCCGGGGGCGGCCGCGAGGATCTGATTGAGTCCGTCCAGGCCTTCCAGCAGGTCGATCCCGCCGGGCGCGTCGAGCCGGTCGATGTGATCGAGGCCGTCGGGGTCGGGGAGGCCGAGATCGAGCAGGACGCAGTCGGGGGCCGCGCTGGCGAGGGCCCGGGCGGCGTCGTCGACGCGCTCGCAGGTCGTCACGAGGAGCGATGGATCGTGCTCGCGGAGGAGCTCGGCCGTCAGTCGGGCATCACCCGGCGTGTCCTCGACAATCATGATGCTCAGGCCGGTGACGACCGGCCGTGCCTGCGGGGGTGGGCCGGCCGGCTTGACGGCGGCCTCGGAGACGGTCATATCCGGCCGACGGACGACGGCCGCCGGCGCGCGGCATGGCGGTGCAGACTCACATTGACCCCTGACGACGATCGGTACCTTCCTACGTCCGTATCGGGCCGACTTGAGTCAGGCTTTAGGAGGAATCGTCTCCAGCGGTCGGGTCCGGCGACCAGTCGGTCGGACGCCGGCCGGCCGGGCGGATCAGGGCCGACCGGAGCGGTCTTCATCATTGAGGCGGATGAAAGCTTCGACGATCGATCAGGCCGGCCCGCACGGCTTCGCGAGCCGGGAGCGGCCGGCCACCGCCGCGCTGCTCGACGCTCCGATCCGCTGGCCGCGTCCGTCGCTCCTCGAGGCCGGCCTCGACCTGACCGGCAAGGCGGCCGACGGGGCGGCGGCGCTCGGCCTGGAGAGCGTCGGCGACCTCCTCGACCACCTCCCGCGGGCCCGCCGCGAGGCGCGGACCGTCGCCGCCCTGGTCACGGGGGAGACGGCGACCGTGCTGGTCGAGGTCCGCACGATCAGCCAGCGGCCGGTCCGCCGGCGGGGGATGCGCCCGCTCGTCGAGGCGAGCGTGTTCGACGAGACCGCGACGATGAAGGCCACCTTCTTCAACCAGCCGTGGCTGGCCGGCAGGTACCCGCCGGGAACGAGGCTGGTCCTCCACGGCAAGTACGAGGGCCGGTCGAGCTTCAAGGTCTCCCATCACGCGGTGACCGACGCGACCGGTGCGGCGGACGGCGCGGTCTCCCACTACGCGGCGACCGACGGCCTCTCGTCGACGCAGATCTTCGCTCTGATGAGCGCTGCCCGACCCCTCCTCACGGAGGTCTCAGACGCCCTCCCCGCACTGATGCGGGCCGGCCAGAAAATGCCGGATCGGGCGGCCGCGCTCGGCTGCGTGCACTTCGCGCAGACGGCTGCCGAAGTCGAGGCCGGGCGGCGTCGACTGGCCTTCGAGGAGCTTCTGATGACCCAGCTCGGCCTGCTCCGCCGGCGGGCCCGCCGTCGCAGCGGCGACCCGGCGATCGGCCTCTGTGACGGTCCGTCGTTGACCGGCCGGTGGCTGGCCGGCGGCCTCCCATTCGAGCTGACCGGCGACCAGCGGGCGGCGATCGAGACCGTCGGCGACGAGCTCGGACTGCGGATCCCGATGCAGCGGCTGCTGATGGGGGAGGTCGGGTCGGGGAAGACGGTGGTTGCCCTCTACGCGATGCTCCGGGCCGTCGAGCACGGCCACCAAGCGGTCCTGATGGCGCCGACCGAGACGCTCGCCGAGCAGCACTTCCAGACGATCCAGCGGCTCGTCGGCGGCGAGAACGTCACGCTCGCCCTGCTGACGTCGTCGACGCCGGCCGGCCGGCGCAACGACATCCTCGGCAAGCTCGGCTCAGGCGAGCTCCAGGTCGTCGTCGGGACCCACGCGGTGATCGAGCCGACCGTCGAGTTCGCGTCGCTCGCGGTCGCCGTCGTCGACGAGCAGCACCGCTTCGGCGTCCGCCAGCGGGCCGTCCTCGACGGGAAGGCGCCGGCCGGGCTGGTCCCGCACGTGCTCCACATGACGGCGACGCCGATCCCCCGGACGCTGGCTCTCTGCGCCCACGGCGACCTCGACCAGTCCCGTCTGCGCGAGCTGCCGCGCGGCCGCCAGGCGATCGAGACGCACGTCGCCGGCGGCGAGCGGGAGCGCGAGCGGGCGTACGAGCGGATCCGCGAGGAGCTTCGCCAGGGGCGCCAGGCGTTCGTCGTCTGCCCGCTGGTCGACGAGCCCGACGACTCGCCGAACGCGATCGTCGCCCGGGCGGCCACGGCCGAGTACGAGCGGCTGGCGACCGGCGAGTTCGCCGACTTCCGGGTCGTCCTCCTGCACGGTCAGCTCCACCACCGCGACAAGCAGGCGGCGATGGCCGCGTTCGCCGGCGGCCAGGCCGACGTCCTCGTGGCGACGTCGGTCGTCGAGGTCGGGATCGACGTGCCGAACGCGACGGTGATGCTGATCGAGAACGCCGAGCGGTTCGGGATCTCCCAGCTCCACCAGCTCCGCGGCCGGGTCGGCCGGGGCGAGCACCCGTCGCTGTGCCTGCTGTTCGGCCCGAAGGGGTCCCAGCGGCTGCGGGCGCTGGCCGACCACACCGACGGATTCGAGCTGGCCGAGATCGATCTCGAGATGCGGCGGGAGGGAGACCTGATCGGCACCCGCCAGTCCGGACTCGGCGAGTTCCGCGTGGCCGTGATCCCCGGGGACGAGGAGCTCGTCGAAGCCGCGCGGACGGCGGCCGCCCGCGTGATCGACGGTGACCCGGAGCTCCGCGAGCCCGAGCATGCCCTGCTCGCCGCCGCCCTCGCGGCCGCCCACGGCGTCGACCGGCTCGAGCTCGACCGGCCGATCCCGGCGTGAGCGGGGCGGCGTGCGGGTGATCGCAGGACGCTACGGCGGCCGGCGCCTCACGGCACCCGCGGGGTCCGCGACCCGGCCGACATCAGATCGCGTGCGGGAGGCCGTCTTCTCGATTCTGGCCGCCGTCGGCGGGCTCGACGGAGTCCGGGTTCTCGACCTCTTCGCGGGGTCGGGCGCCCTCGGAATCGAGGCCGTGTCGCGGGGCGCGGCCCACGCGACGTTCGTCGAGATCGACGACGCGGCCCGGACCGTGCTGCGGGCGAACCTGACCGCTCTCGGGCTCGGCGCCGGCCGGCCCGCTGGACGCGACCCGGCCGGGGCGGGCGTTGACGGGCAGCCGGTGGCCGAGCCGGGCGTTGACGGGCGGCCGGTGGCCGAGCCGGTCGTCCGGATTCGGGGCGGGGATGCCCTGACGGCGCTGCGGTCGGTCGAGACCGACGGCGAGCACTTCGATCTCGTCTTCGTCGACCCGCCGTACGCCGACGCGGCAGAGCTCGGCCGGAGGCTTGGGCCGGGGCTCGAGCGGGTGGTCGCCGACGGCGGGTGGGTTGTCTGCGAGAGCGATCGGCGGTCGCCGATCGAGCTGGACTTGCGGCTCGAGCGGGAGCGCCGGTACGGTGACACCCTGATTCGCATCTACCGTCGAGGAGATCGGAGCCGATGACCCCCAGCAACCGGATCGCCGTGTGTCCTGGTTCGTATGACCCGGTGACCAACGGACACCTCGACGTGATCACGCGGGCGGCCGGTCTGTTCGACGAGGTGATCGTCGCCGTCGTGTCGAACTCGCTGCGCAAGCAGACGACCTTGTTCACGATCGACGAGCGGATCTCGTTCATCCAGGAGGCGACGACCCACCTCCCGGGCGTCCGGGTCGAGCCGTTCGACATGCTGACCGTCGAGTTCGCCCGGCGGATGGGCGCGAAGACTCTGGTCAAGGGTCTGCGGGCGATCTCGGACTTCGAGTACGAGATGGAGATGAACCAGCTGAACCGGATGCAGGCCGCCGAGATCGAGTCGGTCTATCTGATGGCCAGCCCGGAGTTCAGCTTCCTCAGCTCGAGCGGCGTCAAGGAGCTCGCGCGGTTCGGCGGGACGATCGACAACCTCGTCCCCGGCCGGGTGGCCCAGCGCCTGCAGGAGGAGCTCGCCCGGTGAGCACGACCGCTTGCACGAGGACGACGCCCGGTGCGCACGACCGCTTGCAGGAGGAGGTGGCCGGGTGAGCGCGACCGCTTGCACGAGGACGACGCCCGGTGCGCACGACCGCTTGCAGGAGGCGGCCGGCCGGCAGCGAATCAGGTGGGTGCGAGCCGTGCCCAACGCGCGCGGCGCTGACCGTTTAGGCTTCATCTGATGGACGTACTCGTACTGATCGACAAGCTCGACGACTTGGTCCACAATGCCAAGCCGGTTCCGCTGACCGATCAGGTCCGCGTGGACAAGGAGGAGATCTACGACATCCTCGATCAGATGCGCGCGACGATCCCCGAGGAGATCAAGCAGGCCAGGTGGATCGTCAAGGAGCGCCAGGAGATGCTCGCCGAGGCAAAGCGCGAGGCCGAGCGCCTCGTCAAGGAGGCCCGGGAGAAGCAGAACCGGCTGATCGGCGAGGAAGAGGTCACCAAGGAGGCCGAGCGGGCGGCCGAGGACATCATCGAGGACGCTCGGGCCCGGGAGCGGGAGATCCGCCTGGGGGCCGAGGACTACGCCGACGAGATCCTCAACACGCTCGAGGTCAACCTGTCGAAGTTCATCGCCGCCGTCCAGCGCGGCCGCGACCGGCTGCAGGGCAAGGACGAGCCGGCCGAAGTCGCCTGAGCCGGCCGGTCGGTCGGCCGACTGGGTTCAGTCGGGATCGGACGCCGAGCGCTCGTCGAGGATCCGGTCGAGTTCGGGCACGGCGGCCCGCAGGCTCGGCAGGTTCACGACGATCCCGTCCTGGGTCGTCCGCGCGAGGACGACGACGGCCTCCTCGGTCGGGGACGGATTCTCCTCGCGATGGGGGACGTAAGGCGGAACGTAGACGTAGTCGCCGGGGTTCGCCTCGACCCGTCGCTCGGCGTCGGCCTCGAGGAAGACGAAGACCGGATGCCCGCGGACGACGTAGATCCCCGTCTCGGCCCTGCCGTGATGGTGGTCGGCCGAGACCATTCCCGGCCCGATGTGGCTCTCGCCCATCCACAGGTCCCGGGCCCCGGTGAGCGTCCCGGAGATCGCCTCGTAGCGCCGCATGCCAGGCGTCTGCGCCGTGTCCTGGCTGAGGTGGTCACCGCCGGTGTGGTGCAGGCGGCGGTGCCAGGCCGCCGTCGCGTCCCGGCTTGCGGCGTGGTCGTCCTCGGTCATGCCGGTCACGATAACGCCGCTCCCGGCCGAGAGCGGGTCGGGCCGGGGGTCGGCCGGGTGGGGTGGGGCCGGGCCGGGTGGGGTAGGGCCGGGTGGGGCCGGGTGGGGTGGGGCCTCGCCGGGTCGGGCCGGGTGGGGTGGGGCCTCGCCGGGTCGGGTGAGGCGGGGGGGGTCAGGTGGGCTCGAGGATGACGAGAGGTATCTCGCGCGCGGCTCTGGCCTGGTAGTCGCGGTAGCCGGAGTAGACGGCGACGGCCTTCGGCCAGAGGCGGTCGCGTTCGTCCGGCGTTGCCAGCCTGGCGCTGACGTCCCGGCGCGTCGAGCCGATCTGGATCGTCGCGTCCGGGTTCGCAAGGAGGTTGTGGTACCAGGCGGGGTTTCTCGGATGACCGCCCTTGGAGGCGACGACAACGATGTCGGGGCCGTCGGTGACATAGACCAGCGGCGTCGTGCGGAGCGTGCCGGTCTTCGCCCCGACGTGGTCGAGCAAGAGCATCGGCGGGGCTCCGGGCAGCCGATGTCCGATCAGGCCGCTGGTCGCCCGGTAGACCGTCGCGTGTGCGCCGGCGAGCCGGCGCAGGACGGGCCAGGCGCGGTCGGCCAGCTCCATCGTGTCCACGCGCTCGACGCCCCCTACGCGGTCGGTCGGGAGCCGCGGAGGAACTGGGCGATCGAGTCGGCGACGAGCTCGTCGAGCCGATCGAGCTCGATCATCCCGCCGGTGACCAGGGCGGCGATCCCCTGGATCGTCGCGAACAGGACCAGGCCGATCCGGTCGGGAGTCCGTCGGTCGAGCGCGCCGTCGGCCTGACCCTGGTCGATCAGCTCAAGGAGCACCGAGAACGCCCGGGCGGCGGCGTCGTGGAGCGTGCCAGACTCGGCCCGGCGCTTGCCGGCGAACATCAGCTCGAGGAGGGCTGCGTCGTGCGTGGCAAAACGGATGTACGCGGCGGCGGTCGCCCGCAACCGCGCCTCGAATTCGTCGCCGGCCCCATCGACGGCGGCCCGGAGCTCTGCCCCGAGGCGGGCGAAGCCGGCCTGGGCGAGCGCGTCGAGGAGGGCCTGGCGGTCTGGAAAGTGCCGTCGGGGAGCGCCGTGGCTGACCCCGATGTCGCGGGCGAGCTCCCGCAGGGAGAGCTGCTGGGCGCCCCGCTCGCGCACGGTCAGCTCGGCCTGCTCGAGCAGCGCGGTCCGGAGGTTTCCGTGGTGGTAGCGCCGCTCGCCGTCGGCGTCGGTGTCGTCGCCGGCTCGCGGGCGCTCGATCGGACGGGGGGAAGGAGCCGGGTCGGTGGTGGCCGGGTCGTGGACAGGCAGGGTCACGGAAGCCCAGCCTAGCGCAAGTAGGCATTGACATCTTTGCAGTCAACGTCTACATTGTTGTCTATGACTACTTCAAGCGGTTTCCAGATTCCTGACATGACCGGCCGGAGCGTGATCGTGACCGGTGCCAACAGCGGAATCGGACGGGCGGCGGCCGGAGCCCTGGCGGGCGCGGGGGCTCGTGTCGTCCTTGCGGTGCGCGACACGGAGAAGGGCCGAGCGGCCGCGGCCGGGATGCCGGGCGAGACGGAGGTTCGCCGGCTCGACCTGGCGAGCCTCGATTCGGTGCGGGAGTTCGCGACGGGCTGGACTGGCGAGCTCGACCTGTTGATCAACAACGCCGGCGTGATGGTCCCGCCGCTGGGCCGCACGGCCGACGGGTTCGAGCTCCAGTTCGGGACGAACCACCTCGGTCACTTTGCCCTCACCAACCTCCTGCTCGAGCAGATCACCGGCCGGGTCGTGACGGTCTCGTCGACCGGGCATCGGATGGGGCGGATCGACTTCGACGACCTCAACTGGGAGCGCCGGCCGTACAAGGCGTGGCGGGCCTACGGCCAGTCCAAGCTCGCGAACCTCCTCTTCACCGCCGAGCTCCAGCGCCGGCTGACGGCCGCGGGGTCGGGTGTCCTCGCGACCGCCGCGCACCCTGGATACGCGGCGACCAACCTTCAGTTCAAGAGCGAGCGCCGCCTGCTGGACGTCGTCTCCCACGTCGGCAACCGCCTGCTTGCCCAGGACGAGGACGCCGGGGCCCTGCCGACGCTCTACGCGGCTCTCGCCGACATACCCGGCAACAGCTTCGCCGGGCCGTCGGGCTTCATGGAGATTCGCGGGGCCGCCGAGCTCGTCGGTCGGACCGACGCCGCGTCGGATCCCGACGTCGCCCGGCGGCTGTGGGACGTCTCCGAGGAGCTGACCGGCGTTCGCTTCCCGCTTAGCGCGCCCGTCGCCGCCTGGTAGTTGCGCGGCTCGTTGAACCTTGCGGGCCTTGCGTGTTCGAGATGTTTCTCCACCGAGTGCGAACGGTGTTCGGATACGAACGGTGTTCGGATACGAACGGTGTTCGTGTTCACCGTAACGAGACCACGACAACGTTCTCGAGAGAAATCAGACGCGGCATTGGCCCGCTCGCCCCCGCTCGCCCCCCGTCCACCCGAGACCCGCCGCCGGCCCCTACGTCGACACGTGAGCCTGGAGCGTCTCCTCGCCGACCTCGCCGGTTCGGATCCGATAGGCCTGCTCGACCGGGAGCACGAAGACCTTGCCGTCACCGACCGCGCCGGTCCGCCCGTGCTTGAGGACTGCGTCGACGACCGTCTGGACGTCTCCGGCCGACACGACGCACTCGATCTTCACCTTCGGACGGAGGTAGTTGGCGAGCGTCGCGCCACGGTAGCTCTCGGTGATCCCCTTCTGGCGACCGGATCCCTTGACCTCGGAGACCGACATCGACGGGAAGCCGAGCTCGAGCAGCTCGGTCCGGATCGGCTCAAACGCCTCGTGGCGGATGTAGGCCACAACCATTTTCATGACGTGCTCCCTCTCGAGTCGAGATTCCGTTGGCGTAAGGCGATGCCCGAAAGATAGGTCTTCCCGATGTCGCGCGAATGACCGCCGGCCGCGGCTTCGCGCAGAGCAGGCCGGTCGGCGCGACCGGTCGGCTTCAGAGCAGGGCCGTCTGCGGTGAGGCGGCCGCCCCGTCGATCAGTCCGTCGATCTCGGCGAGATGCGCGCGGACCCGGCTGGCCATCGCGTCGACGATCTCGCCGGCCTTGTCGATCTGCGTGCGGGCGCCGGTCAGCTGCTGCTTGATCCGGCGGACCTCGTCCATCGCCGCGACTGCCCGCTCGCACGTCTCCCTGACCGCGGCGTAGTCGACCCGCTCGGTCGCCTCGCCGCTCCGAGCCATCAGGACCCGGGCCCGGGCCAGGGAGTAGCCGACCTGGAGGGCCAGCTGGGCTCCGCCGCCCGGGAGCTCTCCCGGCGGCGGGGGGTCCAGCGCGACGACGAGCTTGTCGCCGTTGTACTCACGGAGGGGGGTCATCCGCGCGGGGACGTCGGCCTCGCTTGGGACGATCAGGATCGCGTAGTCGGCGCTGCGGACGCGCAGGGCCCGGTCGAGCTCCTCGAGCGCCTTCGGCTGGCTGAGCCGGCCGGTCTTGGCCTCGAAGACGATCCGGCCGCGGGCCGGGCCGGACGCCGCACCGACTCCGACGACGATGTCACCGGTCCGGCGGGTGCCCTCGAGCAGATCGCCGACCGCGTCGCACCCGTCGCCCTGGGCGAGCGCCAGGCGGTCGATCGCCTCGTGGACCTGCTCCTCGAAGGTCCTGCCCTTGGCCGTCCCCTTCTCCCGCTCGGCGGCGACCTCCTCGAATTTCTGGCGCTCGGCCCGGAGACCACCGATCTCGAGCCGCATCTCGTCGATCCGTGACGCCATCGCGGTCAACTGCTCGGCCTGGCGGTCGGCCGCCTGGCGCATCATCGACTGTGCCATCGACTTGAAGTCCGACAGGGGGTTGCTCGCGTCGGCCGAGGAGAACTGGCGGACGAGATCCGCCCGCGACTGGTTCATTACCTCGCCGACGATCGACCGGACCTGGTTCTGCACCGCGCTGGTCGAGTCCTCGCCGAAGTGCCGGGCGAGGACCTTGGCGACCTGGCCGTCGTCGGCGCCGAAGGCCTCGTCGACCTTCTGGTCGAGTCGCTCGGCGACCTTCCGCGCCCTCGCGATGAACTCGGTCTCGAGCTCCCTGGCGGCTCGCTCGAACTCGGCGCGGACGAACTCGGCGTTGGCTCCGGCCTGCTCGCGGTCGAGCACGCGCACGCCGATCTCGACGGCGTCGACGATCAGCTTCGTCGGGTCCTCGCCGGCCCGCTCGCGGTCGCGGACCAGGCGAACGGCGCACTCGTCGTCGATCTCGAGCGCGTCGACCCAGACCCGGTCTCCCCGGGTTCGGACGTTGCTGCGAAAGAGTGTCGTTGCTGCTTCCATCGGCGAGCCAGCCATCCTAGGTGCCGTCCCGGACGGACCCGCGCGGCGAGAGATCTGCCCAGGAGCAGGGAGATTTCGTCGAGCGGCGCACGGGCGCGGGGATCGCCGACAGGCGATCACGACGCTTGGCAAACGGACGTGGCCGCTCGCCGGTAGGTTGCACGCCATGTCGGCGCCCGCGACCTCGAAGGCTGCCCATCTCGGGAACACGCTTCACACCGTGCGCCAGCTGCTTCGGGCCGGCGTGGTTCGCTTCGAGCGTCCGGACAAGCTGATCGCCCTGGCGAAGGCGATCCGGGCGTGGGGGCCGACGCCGGCTGCCGGCTACACGGCGTCGGCGATCAGGGTCCCGGAGGCGATCGCGATCGACGACGAGATCGGAAGGCTGACCTTCAGGGAGCTCCACCTCCGGACCAACGCGCTCGCCCGCGGGATGCGCCGGGCCGGCATCGTCGAAGGCGACGGGATCGGAATCCTCTGCCGCAACCACCGGGGTTTCGTCGAGGCGACCGTGGCCTGCTCGAAGCTCGGGGCCAGCGCCCTCTACCTCAACACCGGCTTCGCCGGACCGCAGATCCGCGACGTGATCGCCAGGGAGAACCCGGCCGGGCTGATCTTCGACGACGAGTACACGAGCCTCGTCGGCGACCAGGCGACCGGCCGGCTCTGCTTCGTCGCGTGGCACGACGACCCGGGCCCCGCGGACGGCGGCCGCCCGACGCTCGAGTCGCTGATCGCGGCCGGACTTGCCGAGGGCGGCGCCGCCGTCGAGGACCTGACGCCGCCGAGTCGTCGCGGCAAGGTCGTGATCCTGACGTCGGGGACGACCGGCACGCCACGGGGGGCGGCTCGCCGCCAGCCCGAGTCGCTGAGCCCGGCGGCCGCCCTCTTCTCGAAGATCCCGCTCCACGCGCGCCAGCCGACGGTGATCGCCGCGCCGCTGTTTCACACGTGGGGATTTGCCCACTTCACGCTCGGCCTGGCGCTCTCGTCGACGCTGGTCCTGCGCCGCCGCTTCGATCCCGAGGAGATCCTCACGGCGACGGCGACGAGCGGGGCGAGCGCGCTGATCGTCGTGCCGGTGATGCTCCAGCGGATCCTCGAGCTCCCGCCGGCGTCGATCGCGGCGCTCGACCTCCACCGCCTGCGGATCGTCGCGGTCAGCGGTTCGGCCCTGCCGGGCGAGCTGGCGACCCGGGTGATGGACGTCCTGGGTGACGTCGTCTACAACCTCTACGGGTCGACCGAGGTCGCGTGGGTGACGATCGCGACGCCGGCTGACCTGCGGGCGGCTCCGGGGACGGCGGGCAGGCCGCCGCGGGGGACGACGGTCCGCCTCTACGACGATGCCGACCAGCCGGTCGGGGCGGGGGCCCCGGGACGGATCTTCGTGGCCAACGAGATGCTCTTCGACGGGTACACCGGCGGCGGGAGCAAGGCGGTCATCGACGGGCTGATGAGTACGGGCGACGTCGGTCACTTCGACGAGGCCGGCCGGCTGTTCGTCGACGGTCGCGACGACGACATGATCATCTCGGGCGGGGAGAACGTCTTTCCCCGGGAGGTCGAGGACCTCCTCCACGCGCACCCGGAGATCGACGACGTCGCGGTGATCGGGATTCCCGACGAGAAGTTCGGTCAGGGGCTCAAGGCGTTCGTCGTGCTCGCGGCCGGCAGTGGTCTGGAGCCGGGCGCGGTGAAGACCCACGTCAGGGAGAACCTCGCCGTCTACAAGGTCCCGCGGGAGGTCGTCTTCGTCGACGTGCTCCCCCGGAACGCGACCGGGAAGGTCCTCAAGCGGGAGCTCCGGCTCCGGCGCGGCTGACCCCCCGACCCCCCGAGGCCCCGACCCCGCCGAGGCTCCGACCCCCCCGAGGCCCCGACCCCCCCGAGGCCCCGACCCCCGGGACCCCCCCCGAGGCCCCGACCCCGCCGCCCCCGAGCCGTCGAGCGCCTGCGGCCCAGAGTCACGGGTCAGCCGACCTGGCACGCCGGGTCGGTCGAGCGGGGAGTCGTCGCGCAAGGGTGTCACTGGCCCGGCCGGGTCGCCGGCGTGCGATCATCCGCAGATGGATCCAGGGAGGGGTTGGGGGATTGGCCGTGCGTACGTGCTCGCCGGGGTGACTGTCACCCTTGCCGCGTTGGCGGTCGCAGGGGCGGCCGTTGCGGACACGTCGACGCCGGCCGACGCCTCGGGCACGACGGGTGCGACCGGCACGACGGGGCCGACGACGACGTGTGTCACGGCGGACTCGAGCTGTTCGGACGCGACGAGTCCGCCGTCGGCTCCGCGGCCGCCGACCTGCAAGGTGTCGGCCGCGACCTGCTCGACCGACCAGGTCCTCTCCAACGAGACGACGTCGACGACCTGGGCCTACGACGACGCTCCGAGCACCGTCCGTGTATGGCCGTCGACGTCGTCGGCGCGGGTGGCGACGCTCCACGCGAACACCGAAGATGGCCTGCCGGAGGTCTACATCCTGCTCCGGGAGCGGCAGGTCGCCGGGATGAGCTGGGTCGAGATCCGGGTCCCGATGCGGCCGAACGGGACGACGGGATGGGTGCCGCGGGCGTCGCTGGACTACTTCAACACCGACACGACCGAGCTCGTCCTCGACAAGGCCAGCGAGCGGTTGCGCCTCTACAAGGCCGGCCGCCTGATCTTCTCGGCACCCGTGGGCATCGGAACACCCAGCGATCCGACGCCGGTCGGGCATTTCTGGATTCGCGAGGAGTTCCCGGTGCGCGGTGACCCGGCCTACGGCCCGTACGCGTTCGGGACGAGCGCGTACGCGCCCGGGCTGACCGACTGGCCCGGCGGTGGCGTGATCGGCGTCCACGGGACCGACCAGCCCGGACTGGTTCCCGGGCGACCGTCGCACGGGTGCGTCCGCCTGAAGAACGCGGACATCAGCCGGCTGTCGCACCTCGTGCCGGTCGGCACGCCACTCCTCGTCCAGTAGTCGCCGCGGTCCACGGTGGCGGGCGGCGGCGGTGCGCCGGTGGGCGGGCGGCGGCGGTGCGCCGGTGGCTGCGCAACAATTTCGGGGATGTCCGCGCGTGCAGACGTTTTCGACCTGGCGGGGCTGGGGCTGGCGACGGGAGAGGGCCGCCGACTGGAGCTGCGGGTTGGGATCGCGCCGCTGGCGTTGGCGAACGAGCGGTTCGAGGCGGTCCCGCGCGAGGTCGAGGCGATCCTCGACATCTCGCGGATGACGGGTTTCGGCCACGCCCTGCGGCTGCGGTTCAGGGCGGCGATCGCCGGCCCGTGCATGCGCTGCCTGGGGGAGGCGGCGCCGGTCGTCGACGTGGACTCGCGAGAGGTGCATCAGCCGGGTAGCGGTCCGGAGCTGGAGAGCCCGTACGTCGTCGGCGACGTCCTCGACGTGTCGGCCTGGGCGCACGACGCGTTCGCGCTGGCGGCTCCGGCGCAGGTCCTCTGCCGGCCGGGGTGCCTCGGGCTGTGCCAGGTGTGTGCGGCGAACCTCAACGACGCGGGACCCGAGCACCACCACGAGGCGCCGCCGGACCCGCGATGGGCGAAGCTCCGCGAGCTGAAGCTCGATTAGACTCGGCGGGGTGGCCACCGACTACGAGGGCGTCGCGCTCGGGCCCGGCACCGAAGGGGTGGGGCCCGACGAGCCGGAGATCGACCCGATCGCCGAGGTGATGGTCGTCGCGACCGTCGAGGATCTCGAGCCGCCGGGGGACTACGACATCGTCGGACGGGCGGCGACGGCGGTCGTCACGGGCGTCCCGCTGCTCCTGCTGGTCTACGCGGGCTACCGGGCTTGGGGGGGCGCGCTGCGGTGGACGGACCTCGTCGTGCTGTTCGTCTGCTACTTCACGACGGGCTTCGGGATCACCGTGGGCTACCACCGGCTGATGACCCACCGGGCGTTCGCGACGGGCCCGCGGACACGTGGCGTGCTGGCGGCGATGGGCTGCGCGGCGATCGAGGGGCCACCGATCGAGTGGGTCGCCAACCACCGGATGCACCACGCGTTCTCAGACCAGGAGGGCGATCCCCACAGCCCGCACGTCGGTCACGGGACCGGTTGGCGGGGGGCTCTCAGAGGCCTCGCTCACGCCCATCTGGGCTGGTTGTTCACGTCGGAGTTCGCGAGCGAGGAGCGGTACGCGCCGGATCTCCTGGCCGACCCGACGGTCCGCTTCGTCGACCGGACGTTCTTCCTCTGGGTGCTCGTCGGCCTGGCCGTCCCGTTCGGGATGGGCTACGCGCTGACGGGGAGCATCTACGGGGCGCTGACGGCGCTGCTCTGGGGGGGAGCGGTGCGGATCTTCCTGCTCCACCACACGACGTTCAGCATCAACTCGCTGTGCCACTACTTCGGCAAGCGACGCTTCGACACCGAGGACGAGTCGCGCAACCTGCTGTGGCTGGCGCCGCTGTCGATGGGCGAGTCGTGGCACAACAACCACCACGCGTTTCCGACATCGGCGACGCACGGGATGCGCTGGTGGGAGCTCGACGTGTCGACGTGGGTGATCCGGGGACTGGAGGCGACGGGCCTCGCGTGGGACGTCGTGCGGATCAGCCGGGAGCGGCAGGAGAAGAAGTTCAGCCCGGCCGGCAGGGCCGAGGCCGCCGGCGGGCCGCCGGCCTGAGCTGGTAGCCTTCCGCGTCCGATGGCCGTCCCCAAGCAGAAGCAGTCGCACAGTCGAACGACGAAGCGACGCTCACAGCACAAGATCGTCACGCCGGCGCTCAACGAGTGCCCACGCTGTCACGCGCCTCGCCGGCCGCACCGGGTGTGCGAGTCGTGTGGGACGTACAACGGCGTTCAGGTCGTCGCGCAGGACGCGCACGACCACGACCACGACCACTAGCCACCCGGGTGGTCACGACGGTCGCGGTTGACGCGAACGGCGCGGATCTCGGTCCGGCGGAGGTCGCCGCGGGCGCGCGGCTGGCGGCTGCGGAGGGCGTCCGCGTCCTGTTGTTCGGTCCGGCCGACCTGCTCGGCCCCTCGGGCCGTGGAGTCGACGTGTTCGACGCCCCGCTGTCGATTGCCAAGGAGCGCGATCCGGTCAGTGCGGCTCGGCGTTCTCCCGAGTCGTCGATCGTTCGCGCGGCCACGGCCGTCGCCGCCGGCGACGCGCAGGCCCTCGTCAGCGGCGGCTCGACCGGGGCGGCGCTGGCAGCCGGCCTCTTCCAGATCAAGCGGGCGCCGGGGATCCACCGGCCGGCGCTGGCGGTGCCGGTCCCTGTTCCCGGGCACCCGGTGACGCTGCTGGATGTCGGGGCGAACGCGGACGCGCGGCGGGAGCATCTGGTCCAGTTCGCGTACATGGGGGCGGCCTTCGCGCACGCCGTGCTCGGGGTCGAGCGACCGCGGGTCGGCCTGCTGTCGAACGGTGGGGAGGCGGAGCGTGGGAGCCAGCTGGTGCTCGAGGCCCACGAGATCCTCGCCGAGCGGGCGGCGGCCGGGCCGGGGGCGTTCGAGTTCATCGGCAACATCGAGGGGACCGAGGTCCTGACCGGGGCGGCCGACGTCGTCGTGACCGACGGGATGACCGGCAACATCGCCCTGAAGCTGATCGAGGGGGTCTCGCAGACGGTGCTCGGGGCCGTGCGGGACGCGGCGATGTCGAGCGGCCGGTCGAAGCTCGGCGGGCTCCTGCTGCGACCGGCGTTGCGGGAGTTCAGGGCGAGCGTGGATCCCGAGCGACAGGGCGGGGCCTATCTGCTCGGCCTGCGCCGGCTCGGCGTGCTCCCGCACGGACGATTCGGCCGGGAGGGGATCGCCCAGGCGATCCTCCGGGCGCGGTTGGGCGTTGAGGAGGATGTCGTCGGACGGACGCACGCGGCGCTCGAGGCGGCCGGCGCGCTGCGCCGGCGCAGCGGGCAGGGCGTGTCCGTGGATAGCGATACCGTGGGGGTTGCAGATGACTGACCGAGAAACCTTCCCGGGACCTGGCGCGAGCCGGCGGGCGCGGGCCGAGCGAGCCGGATGACCCACGCCGAGGTATTGAGCCTGATCCAGGAGCACCTGGGCGACGAGCTCGACGTCGAGCCGTCGGGCATCGAGCCGGGGACGCGGTTCCGTGAGGATCTCGAGGCAGATTCACTGGACCTGTATACGCTGGTCCAGGAGCTCGAGGACACCTACGGGGTGGCGATCTCCGACGAGCAGGCCGCGAAGATCCTCACCGTCGGCCAGGCCGTCGATTTCGTTCTCTCTCACGCCGGCCAGTAGTTCTGATCCTTCTACGTCAACTGCTCGAAGAGCTGCCGGAGGATCTCCACCGACAGGTCTTCACGCACGCGTCGTGGACCCAGCGGCGCAGCGACTCGTATGCGCGGCTGGCTTTCCTCGGCGACAGCGTGCTGTCGCTGGCGGTCACGACGTACCTGTATCCACGGCTCGAGGCCGAGCGGTTCGGGGCGGGGCGGCTGACGAAGATCCGGGCTCAGGCGGTCTCGGGGGTCTCGTGCCGGGCGGTCGCCGAGCGGCTGGGGGTTCCGGCGCTGCTGCGGGCGGCGGCGCCGGCCAGCGTCGGCGATGCGGCGGTCGCCCTGGTCGAGACCGAGCGGGTCCTGGCGTCGGTGATCGAGGCGGTGATCGGGGCGTGCTATCTCCACGCCGGATACGAGCGGACTGCGGCGGCGGTCGTCGAGGCTTTCACGCACGAGGTCGAGGAGGCCCTCGATCATCCGGTCGACTTCAAGTCGACGCTCCAGGAGCGCCTGGCGAGGACCGGGGAGACGGTCGGCTACGAGGTCGTCGAGGAGCTCGGGCCGCCCCACGACCGGACCTTCGCGGTCGAGGCCCTGGTCTCCGGGGTGACGATCGCGAGGGGGTCGGGCCGGAGCAAGAAGCACGCGGAGCAGGAGGCGGCCCGGGCGGCGCTCGACGCGGTGGCGAGCGCGGCGCTGTGAGTCGGGGCGGCGTGCGTCGAGGCTGGCTGGGGCCGGGCGGGCGGGTGCGTCGGTGTACCTGAAATCCGTGTCGATGCGCGGCTTCAAGTCGTTCCCCGACCGAACGCGGCTGGAGTTCGGCGAGGGCATCAGCGTCGTCGTGGGTCCGAACGGATCGGGCAAGTCGAACATCACCGACGCGGTGCTGTGGGCGTTGGGCGAGCAGTCGCCGCTGGCCGTCCGGGGGCAGTCGATGCAGGACGTGATCTTCGCGGGCGGCCGGGGGGTCCAGGCGCGCAGGGAGGCGGAGGTCGAGCTGGTGCTCGACAACTCCGACGGGACGATCGATCTCCCGGCGAGCGAGCTGTCGATCGTCCGGCGGCTGAACCGGGCGGGGGAGGGCGAGTACCGGATGAACGGGGCGCGCTGCCGGCTGGTCGACGTGCTCGAGGTCCTGTCGGACACGGGCATCGGCAAGGAGGCCCACTCGGTCGTCTCGCAGGGCCGGGTCGAGGCGATCGTGACGTCCAAGCCGCGGGACCGGCGCCTGCTGATCGAGGAGGCGGCCGGTCTCGGCAAGCACCGCAAGCGGCGGCGGCGGGCGCAGCTCAAGCTCGAGCGGACGGCCGACAACCTCGAGCGGTCGCTGGACATCGAGCGGGAGGCGCGGGCACGGCTGCGGCCGCTCAAGCGCCAGGCGGAGGCGGCGGCGCTCCACGAGCGGCTCGAGCTGCAGTCGGGACAGGCGCGGTGGGAGCTATTGCGCGACGAGGTTCGCCTGCGTATGGAGCGGCGGGCGGCGGCCGAGCAGCAGGCGGCGTCGTCGCGGGCGGCGCGGGCGGCGCTCGAAGCGGAGCTCGCGGGCGTCGCGGCGCGGCGGGAGGCTTCCGAGCAGGCTCTTTCCGAGCGCAGCGCCCGGCGCGACGAGATCGCGCGACGGGCGTTCGCGGCGCGGAGCGCCCGAGACCGTGTGGGGATGCGCCACGACCAGGCCCGGCAGCTGGCGGACGGCCTCGGGGAGCGGGCCGACCGGCGGGCGGTCGAGCTCGGCGGGCTGGAGTCGCAGGAGACCGGGGAGGCGGCATCGGGAGCCGAGCGGATCGCCGAGCTCGAGGCCGGCCTCACGGGCCTCGACCACGAGCATCGGGCGACGCTCGAGCGGGAGCTGGCGGCGCTCGACGCCGAGCGGGTGGCGGCCGGGGAGAAGCTCGTGGAGAAGGCGTCGGCGAGGGCTGCATGCCAGGCGGCGAGCGCGGCCGCGGAGGCGGCCGTCGAGCTTGCGCGAGCGGGCCGGCGGCAGGCCGAGCTGGCGGTCGAGGCGGCCCGCCGGGAGGCGGCCGGGGTCGGGGCGGAGCTGGCGGCGGTCAATCAGTTCCTGCGCAGCCACGTCGCGGCGTCGGGGCAGCCGAACGCGCTCGAGCACGGGCTGGAGGTGCAGGCGGGCTATGAGCTGGCGGTGGCCGCGGCGCTCGGAGGCCGGCTCGCGGCGGCCGTGGTGGCCGATCGGGAGGCCGGGGCGGCGCTGCTCGACCGGGCTGGGTCCAACGGCGGCCGGGCGGTCGTCGGCCGGGCGGGGATCGTCGGTTCGTCGCCGGCGTCGCCGGGGTCGCCGGGGTCGAATGCGCCGGTGGAGGCTCGCGGCGGGCCGGCGCCGGGCGCGCGGCGGTTGGCCGAGCTGGTCGGCGGGAAGGCGGACGCGGTCGGCGTGGCCGGGCGGCTGCTGGCCGACGTGTGGGTGGTCGACGCGCTCGATGCGGTGCCTGAGGATTTCGACGGGATCGCCGTGACGCGGGCGGGTCGGGTGTGGTTCGGTTCGTCGGGCGAGCTCCGGCAGGTCGCGAGCGGTGGTCGGGAGCGGGCGCTGGAGCAGCGCAACCGGCGGGACGCGCTGATCGGGGTGGCCGAGCGGGCGGCTCAGGCCGAGCAGGCGGCGCTGGCGGCGGGCGGGGCGTCGCAGAAGGAGCTCGAGGAGCGGCTCGGCGAGCGTGAGGCGGCCGATCGGGCGCTACGGCTGGCCGACCGGGAGCACGCCGAGGCGCGCGAGCTCGAGCGCCATGCGGGCTGGATGATCGAGCGGCGGCGGGCGACCCCGGAGCAGGGCGAGGCGGCGGTCCGGCGGGCCCAGCTCGAAGGTGAGCTGGCGGCTGAGCGGCGGGCCCTGGAGCGGGCGGAGCGGGAGCGGGTGGCGAGGGAGCGGCGGATCGTCGTGCTGCGAACCCAGGAGTCGCGCGACCGGGCGCTTGCGCCGCGGGCGCAACGGGCGGCCGCAGCGCTGGCGAGGCTGGGCGAAGCGCTGGCCGAGGAGCTCGCGAAGCTCGATGCGGAGTTGGAGGCAGACCGGGAGGCCGGCGTCGGCGTGGCGGCCGAGCTGCGAGCCTGCGCGACGGCCGAGGCCGGCCTTCAGCGCGGCCTGCGGGAGCACGGGGAGGCCGTGACGGCGGCCGAGGTGCTGGCAGCCCAGTCCCGGGACCGGGCGCACGAGGCTGCGGCCGAGCTCGGCGAGGTCTCCGAGCGCCTGGGGCTGGCGTCCGAGCCGGGGACCGAGCCGCTGGCCGAGGAGCAGCGGGCGGCACTCGCCGAGCGGATCGAGCGGCTCGGACGGCGGCGAGAGCAGCTGGGGCCGGTCAATCCGCTGGCGGCCGAGGAGTACGCGGATGCCCTGGAGCGGGTCGAGGAGCTCGAGGGCCAGCGGGTCGACCTGGAGACGGCGCTGCGGGAGCTGCGGACGTTGATCCGGGATACCGACAGGCAGATCACCGACAGCTTCGATCAGGCGTTTGCGGCGACGGCGGGTAACTTCGAGGAGCTCGTCGGTCAGCTCTTTCCGGGCGGGCGGGGCCGGCTGCGGCTGGTTCGCGAGGACGCCGGGCCGCGGCCCGCCCCGGCCGGCGAGGCGGGCCGGGCGGCGCCGGACGCCGAGGCTGGTGCCGAGGCCGAGGCGGCGGCCGAGGAGTCCGTCGGCGAAGGTGAGGCGCCGGACGAGCTGATGGGCGTCGAGATCGAGCTGACGCCGGCCGGCAAGTCGATGAAGCGGCTGACGTTGCTGTCGGGGGGCGAGAAGTCGATGACGGCGATCGCCTTCCTGTTCGCGGTCTTCCTGGCCCGGCCGTGCCCGTTCTACATCCTCGACGAGGTGGAGGCGGCGCTCGACGACCTGAACATCGACCGGTTCCTGACGTTGCTGCGCCGGCACCGGTCACGGGCGCAGTTCATCGTGGTGACCCACCAGAAGCGGACGATGGAGGTCGCCGACTGGCTGTACGGTGTCTCGATGGGCGGTGACGGGGTCTCCAAGCTGGTCTCGCGCCGTCTGGAGGATTCGGGGCTCGACGAGGTCGGAGGGGCTCCGCCGCTGGCGGCGGCCGGGGCGGCATAGGAGGTTGGCGTGACGCGCGACTGGGCGGATCTGATCATCACGCGTGAGCCGATCGCGGTCGCGGCCGCGGTCTCAGACGACGACGGGGAGCCGGCGCGGGAGAAGCGCAGCGGGATGTTCCGCCGGCTGCGGGCGAGCCTGCGCACGACGCGGGAGGCGCTCGGCAGCGAGCTCGCGGCGACATTGACGGAGACCCTGGAGGCCCACGATTGGGAGGCGCTCGAGGAGGCCCTGATCATGGCCGACGTGGGCGCGCCGACGACGGCGGCGGTCGTCGCCGAGCTGGAGGACGCGGCCCGGGAGGAGAACCTCGAGGGGCCGGCCCTGCGCGCACGGTTGGCGGAGCTGCTGGCGGGGATCGCGCGGACCGGTGACGACCGGATCGATCTGCGGCCGCAGCCGACGGTGATCCTTGCGGTCGGGGTCAACGGGACCGGGAAGACGACGACGCTCGGTAAGCTGGCCCACCAGCTGCGCCACGAGGCCGGCCTGAGCGTCCTGCTGGGGGCTGCGGACACGTTTCGGGCGGCGGCGACCGAACAGCTCGAGGGTTGGGCGGAGCGGGCGGGGTGCGAGATCATCACCGGCCGTCCGGGGTCAGATCCTGGAGCGGTCGCCTTCGAGGCGGTCGTCCAGGGCCGGGCGAGGGGGGTCGATGTCGTGATGATCGATACGGCGGGCCGCCTCCACACGCAGGACGATCTGATGGGCGAGCTGGCGAAGATCCGCCGGGTGATCGCCAAGCAGCTGGATGGGGCGCCGCATGAGACGCTGTTGACGATCGACGCGACGACAGGGCAGAACGGACTCCGTCAGGCCAAGCTGTTCGCCGAGGCGGTCGAGGTGACGGGGATCGTGCTGACGAAGCTCGACGGAACGGCCAAGGGCGGCGTGGCCCTGGGGATCGCCAAGGAGCTCGGAATCCCGGTCAAGCTGATCGGCGTCGGTGAGAAGGTCGACGACCTCCGGCCGTTCGACGCCGGCGACTTCGCGCGGGCCCTCGTCGGGTAGGACGAACCGGGCGGGGGGCGGGCCGAGCGCGGCCCGCGGCGAGCGCGGCCGGCGGCGAGCGCGGCGGGCGGCGAGCGCGGCGGGCGGCGAGCGCGTTGTGAGGATCGGCGTCGCCGCCGGGGAATGTGTGACGAATGTCACATAAGGCGGGAGGTGCGGGTAGTAGGTTCGGGCTGCTGGGCGACCCGCCGGGATCAGGCGCACGAGAGCCGGCCGGACGGGTCGCACCGACCATGGACGCAAGGAGCACAGTGACCGTCATCGTCGCAACCGATCCGGATTTCGTATTCGCAGGTCTGCCGGAGGCCGAGGAGGCGCCGGGTGCGACGGCTGTCGCAGCCAGGGCGGCGAACCCGCTTGGGCCGTTGGCGGCGTTGGCCGGCACGTGGAGTGGGCACGGCTTCAACACGATCTGGCGGCCGCACTTTCCGGCAAGTCGGCAGGACCGGTTCCTGGAGTTGAATCTGACGACCGAGACGCTGGTCTTCGCGCCGATCAAGGGGGCGATCCCGAATCGGGGACTGGTGATGGCGGACATCAGCATGTTCGGTCTGACGTACATGCAGCAGATCGCCGAGACGAAGACCAAGGCCGGGCTGCACATCGAGCCGGGGATCTGGGCCACCGTGCCGAAGACGACGAATCCGAGCGAGGGGGCGAGCGTGGTGCGGATGGCTTCGATCCCGCATGGGACGGTGATCCTGGCTCAGGGATCATCCGATGTCGTGGCCGGCGGTCCGCAGATCCAGGACAACAACATCATCCCGTTCGCGATCGGGGGCACGCCACCGGCGAACTCGGATTTCGCGTCGGCCGAGGCGACGTTCACCGAGCTAGACCTGGCGACGCCGAGCAGCTTCAGGTTCGCGTCGCCGGGGGTGACGCAGGCGATGGTCGAGAACCCCAACGGGGTCCTCAAGGCGGCGATCCAGGGGCAGACGATCACGAGCACGACGGTGCTCAAGGTCTCGACGGCGCATACGCCGGTGAAGGGCGGCGGAACGGCGAACACGGCCTTCCTCGCGTCGGCATCCAACCCGCCGGGCGGGAACGCGAACGCCGTGGAGGTGGACGCGATCTTCTGGATCGAGACCGTGAAGGGGACGGCCGGCAAGCCGGACACGCTCCAGTTGCAGTACACGCAGGTGGTCCAGCTCGACTTCAACGGTCTGCGGTGGCCGCACGTGACGGTCGCGACGCTGCACAAGCACTGAGCGGGGGTCCTCGGCCTGAGCCGACGGGCGCCGGGGGCGCCGGGGGCGCCGGGGGCGGCCGGGGGCGCGTCCCGGATGAGTGGCTGGGAGCGGCCGGAGTTCGGTCGGCGGGCGACGGCGGTTGCGCGATACTGGTGCTATGGAGCCGTGGACGCTATGGATCATCTTCGCGATCGCATTGGGTCTGGGCGAGCTCCACAGCAACGGCTTCTTCGTGGCGCCGTTCGCGATCGGGGCGGCGCTCGCGGCGGTCGTCAGCCTGGCGGGGCTTGGTCTGGCGATCGCGGTGGCGATCTTCCTGGCGGGTTCGCTGCTGTCGCTCGGGCTGCTGAGGCCGCTGGCGATGCGCCACCGGCGGGTTCCGCCGTTGATCCGGACGGGCACGGCGGCGCTGATCGGGCGGCACGCGGTCGTCGTCGAGCGGATCGCGAACGGCGAGGGGGTCGGGTGCGTGAAGATCGGCGGCGAGGTGTGGACGGCGCGAAGCTATGAGGACGACGGCGTGATCGAGGCCGGCGCGCAGGTCGAGGTCGTCGAGATCAGGGGCGCGACAGCGCTCGTCCTGGAGTGAGTGAAGGGCCGGAGGAGAAGGTCATGGCTGGACTGATCGTGGTGGGCGTGGTGGTGTTCTTCATGCTGGTGCTGGCGGCGCGGACGATCCGCATCATTCCGCAGGCTCGGGCCGGCGTGGTCGAGCGGCTGGGGCGCTACAGCCGGACGTTGGATCCGGGTCTGACGTGGCTGGTGCCGTTCATCGACCGGGTCAAGCCGTTGATCGACCTCCGGGAGCAGGTCGTCAACTTCGCGCCGCAGCCGGTGATCACCGAGGACAACGTCGTCGTCGGGATCGAGACGGTGCTGTACTTCACGATCACCGAGCCGAAGTCGGCGACCTACGAGATCGCGAATCCGCTCCAGGCGATCGAGCAGCTGACGGTCACGACGCTGCGCAACGTGATCGGCGGCCTGACGCTGGAGGCGACGCTGACGGCGCGGGAGAGCGTGAACGTCGAGCTGCGGGGAGCGCTCGACGACGCGACCGGGAAATGGGGGATCCGGATCAATCGGGTGGAGATCAAGTCGGTCGACCCGCCGGCGGACATCCGGGCGGCGATGGAGAAGCAGATGCGTGCCGAGCGCGACCGGCGGGCGGCGATCCTGACGGCCCAGGGGACCAAGCAGGCGGCGATCCTGACGGCCGAGGGGGAGAAGCAGTCGGCCGTGCTGAAGGCCGAGGGTGCGCGGCAGGCGGCGATCCTCAGGGCCGAGGGCGAGGCGAAGGCGATCGCGACGGTGTTCGACGCGATCCACGCGGGCGACCCGGACGAGAAGCTCCTCAGCTACCAGTACCTGCAGATGCTGCCGGAGCTGGCGCGGGGGGATTCGAACAAGGTCTTCGTGATCCCTTCGGAGTTCACGCAGGCGTTCGCGGGGATCGGCAACGCGCTCAACGAGTACGTCGGGCGGGGCCTGGGCGGCCCGGGAAGCTCGGGTGGGTCGGGCAGCTCGGGTGGGTCGGTGGAGCCGGCGGGCGAGACCGCGGAGCTCGAGGAGACGACGGGTGCGGGGGATCTCGGGGGGGACGGGGACATGATCGGGGCGTCCGGGTTGACCGAGGACGGCCAGTTGGCGGCCGACCCGGGCGTGGACGAGCCGGTCGGCCCGGTGGACGAGGTTGACCTCGGGTTGCTGCCGGGTGACGGGTCGGTGCCGACGAGCTCGTCGGCGGGGGAGGACGCGTCACCGGCATGAGCGGGATCGCGGACCCGAAGATCGAGGCGTACGCGGAGCTGTGCACGACGCCGCCGACGAGCGAGCTGACGAGCCTGCAGCTGGCGACGATGGAGACGTTGAGCTTCCCGTCGATGCTGAGCGGGCCGGTCGAGGGTCGGCTGCTGGAGCTGCTTGTGCACGCGGTCCAGGCGAAGTTGGTGCTCGAGCTGGGGACGTTCTCGGGGTTCAGCGCGCTGTCGATGGCCGCGGGTCTGCCGGAGGGCGGGCGGATCGTGACGTGCGAGATCTCGGCGGAGAACGCCGCGTTCGCGCGGGCGGCGATCGCGGCGAGCAGGCACGCGGATCGGATCGAGCTGCGAGAGGGTCCGGCGTTGGCGACGATCGCATCGCTGGACGGTCCGTTCGACCTGGTCTTCATCGACGCGGATAAGCCGGGCTATGTTCATTACTTCGAGGCGGTCCTGCCGAAGCTGTCGGGCCATGGGCTGATCGTCGTCGACAACACGCTGTGGAGCGGGCGGGTGCTCGACGACGATGACGAGACGGGGGACACGCGGGCGCTGGCGTCGTTCAACGACTACCTTGTCAGCGACCCGCGAATCGTCTGCGTGATGTTGACGGTCCGGGACGGCGTGACGCTGATCCGGCGGAAGTGACCCTCGTGTTGGGGAGGTAGGCCTTGTTCGATTCGCTCTCAGAGAAGCTCCAGGCGACGCTCGCCGAGGTCCGGCGGCACGGCGCGCTGACCGAGGACGACGTGACGCGGGCGATGCGGGAGATCCGCCTGGCGCTGCTCGAGGCGGACGTCAACTTCAAGGTCGTCAAGGACTTCACGGCGCGTGTGCGGGAGCGGTGCCTCGGGGCTGATGTGCTGGGGCAGCTGAACCCGGGACAGCAGGTCGTGAAGATCGTCCACGAGGAGCTGGCCGAGCTGATGGGGGGCGCGTCGGCGGGGATCGCGTTCTCGCCGCGACCGCCGACGGTGATCCTGATGGCCGGCCTCCAGGGGTCGGGCAAGACGACGGCGACGGGCAAGCTCGCGCGCCAGCTGCGCGAGGAGAACGGAAGCTCGGTCGGGGTCGCCGCGTGCGACGTCTACCGGCCGGCGGCGGTCGACCAGCTGATCAAGGTCGGCGCGCAGGCGGGGGCGACGGTCTACGAGCAGGGGACCGATCGCAACCCGGTCGACATCGCCAAGTGGGCGCTGGGCCGGGCGCGGGAGGACGGTAAGGACGTCCTGATCGTCGACACGAGCGGTCGCCTGCATGTGGACGCGGAGCTGATGGCCGAGCTCGTGGCGATCCGGGCGGCGGTCAAGCCGCACAACATCCTGCTGGTCGTCGATGCGATGACCGGGCAGGACGCGGTCAACGTGGCCGAGCAGTTCGCGGCGGCGGTGCAGTTCGACGGCGTCGTGATGACCAAGCTCGACGGCGACGCCCGCGGCGGCGCGGCGCTGTCGGTCCGGGCGGTCACCGGCAAGCCGATCCTGTTCGCGTCGACCGGGGAGAAGCTCGATCAGTTCGAGCGCTTCCACCCGGAGCGGATGGCGCAGCGGATTCTCGGGATGGGCGACGTGATGACGCTGATCGAGAAGGCCGAGCGGGAGTTCGACGAGGACCAGTCGCAGGACCTCGAGAAGCGGCTGCGGGCGGGGGACTTCAACCTGGACGACTTTCTCGGGCAGCTGAAGATGATGCGCCGGATGGGTCCGCTGCAGGGCCTGCTGGGAATGATTCCGGGCGTCGGGGCGCAGATGCGGGGGGTCAAGGTCGACGAGCGGGAGGTCGACCGGCTGGAGGCGATCATCCTCGCGATGACGCCGGAGGAGCGGCGGCGGCCGGAGCTGATCAAGGGATCGCGGCGGCTGCGGATCGCGCGGGGGTCGGGGACGAACGTCCAGGCGGTCAACCAACTGGTCAAGCAGTTCGATCAGGTCCGCAAGATGATGCGCAAGCTCGGCAAGGGGAGGATGCCGGACCTGGGGGCGTTGATGCGCGGGGTCCGCTGAGCGAGGCCGATTTTTCGGGCCGCGGTCGGGTGAACGCGGGCTGAAGGGGAGGGGCCGGGCGTGGTCGGGGGTCGGGCGGCCGGTCGGTCGGGGGCTTCCGTGAATGAGCGCGCGCGCGTCTTGCGGCGAGCCGAGGGAGCGCGCAGGCGTCTCGCGGCGAGTTGAAGGGAGCCCGACGGTGTCTTCAACGAGCTGGGGGGTCTCTTCGAGGAGATGGTTGCTTGCAGCAAGCAACCATTTTTTCTCGCGCGGGCTCTCGCTCCGGTCATCTTGGCTGGGCCCGGGCGGCGACCCTGCCCCGGCGTTGGCAAGGTCTCAGCGCGCTTCTCGATCGGACCGATATCGAGACCGGCAGGGTGGGGGCGCGACGGATCGCGGGCGAGCCCGTTGGGGCCGAGTCGGCGCCGTCCGCGCCGGGCACGCTAATCTGGCTGTTCCAGCAAAGCTCCGAAAGGGACCCGTGGCAGTAAGACTTAGGCTCACCCGCGTGGGTGGCAGGAAGGATCCGGTCTGGCGCGTCGTCGTGGCGGACCAGCGGTCACCGCGAGACGGACGAGTGATCGAGACCGTCGGTCAGTACAACCCGCAGACAGAGCCGTCGACGATCGTGATCGACGAGGCGCGGGTGCGTGACTGGCTGGCGCGGGGCGCGCAGCCGTCGCAGACGGTCCGCAAGCTCCTGCGCACGCAGGGCATCAGCTGAGCGGAGGCGTCAGACCGTGGAGATGACCGAGCTGCTCGAGTATCTGGCCGAGGGCTTGGTCGACGATCCGGAGCAGGTCACGGTGGAGCGGTTCGACGAGGACGACGGGACGATCGTGCTTGAGCTGGCGGTCGGTCCCGGCGACTACGGGAAGGTGATCGGCCGGGGCGGGCGGACAGCGCACGCCTTGCGGACGGTCGTCCGGGCGGCCGGTGCGCGGGACGGACAGCGCGTGCTCCTTGACATCGTCGACTGAGTCGGTCGCCGACGGCGGCCTGCTGGCCGGTTACGTCGGGCGACCGCACGGCCTGGACGGGAGCTTCCACGTCAGCCGGGCCCGGCCGGGGCTGCTCGAGCTCGGGCGAACGGTGAGACTGGGCGGGCGGGAGACGAAGATCGTCCGCCTGGCCGGGTTCGACGCGCATCCGATCGTCCGGGTCGAGGGTTGCGGCGACCGGGACGGGGCGCAGGCGCTGCGCGGGGCGAGCCTGGAGGTCGACGCGTCACTGGCGGCGCCGCTGCCGGAGGACGAGTGGTGGGCCGAGGAGCTGGCCGGGTGCCGGGTGGTCGACGGGGAGCGGCCGGTGGGGGTCGTGCGGTCGATGCTGGGGCTGCCGTCGTGCGAGTGCCTGGAGGTGCAGCGGCCGGATGGGCCGGACATCCTCGTGCCGATGGTGCGGGACGCGATCCGGCGGGTGGACGTGAAGGCCGGGGAGATCGACATCAACCTGGCGTTTCTCGGGGAGCTGTGACCGGGCTCGACGTCTTCACGCTGTTCCCGGAGTGGTTCGAGTGGTTTCGCACGCAGCGCCATGTGGCCAACGCGCTGGCCGGGGGGAGCCGGCTGGAGTGCATCAACCCGCGCGATTATTCGAGCCTGAGCGGCCGGCAGGTCGACGACACGCCGTTCGGCGGGGGGGCGGGGATGATCCTGCGGGTGGATGTGATGGAGGCGGCCCTACGGGCGCGGTATGCGTGCGATCCGGTCGAGCTGGGTGGTCGACGGCGGGTCGTGGCGCTGATGCCGGGTGGGCGGCTGCTGGATGACGGGCTGGTCGAGGAGCTGGCGGCCGAGCCGGAGGTGACGCTGCTGTGCGGGCGGTACGAGGGTTTCGACGAGCGGATCGTCGAGCATTTCGCGACCGACCGGATCTCGATCGGGCGGTACGTCCTGTCGGGCGGCGAGCTTGCGGCGATGGTGGTCTGCGACGCGATCCTGCGCAAGCAGCCGGGCGCGCTGGGTCACGCGGACTCTGCGATCGAGGAGTCGTTCAGCCGGGCGCTCGAAGGAATGCCTGAGTACCCGCATTACACGCGGCCGGCCGAGTACCGGGGGTGGCGTGTACCGGACGTCCTGCTGTCGGGCCACCACGCGGAGATCCGTCGGTGGCGGCTCGAGCGGTCGCGGGAGCTGGCGGGAGAGCTCGGCGACTGAGCGGTCGTGGTGACGGTCGGGTCGGCGGCGCGCTACCATGGGGCCTGCGCCGGCGTTGGACACGCTCGCGCCTTTCTTTTGCCATGAGTGGAGTCATCGAAAGCATCGAGCGTGCACAACTGCGCAGGGTGCCCAACTTTTCGTCGGGGGACCGTTTAAAGGTCCATTTCCAGGTGATCGAGGGAACTCGGAAGCGGACGCAGATCTTCGAAGGCGTGGTGATCAAGCGTCAGGGCGAGGGAGCCCGGGAGACGTTCACGGTCCGTAAGCAGTCGTTCGGCGTGGGCGTGGAGCGGACGTTCCCGGTCCATTCGCCGAAGATCGAGCGGATCGAGGTCGCCGCGCGCGGGGAGGTCCGCCGGGCGAAGCTCTACTACCTGCGTGACCGCGTGGGCAAGCGTGCGCGCGTGCGCGAGCGGGGTTACGTGGGACCGGAGGAGAAGGTCGAGCCGGGTCTGCTGTACCCGCCGGCCGCCGAGGTTTCCGCGAACGGGTCGGAGGGTGAGGGAGAGCCGCAGGGGGCTACGGACGCGAGTGGAGCGTCGCAGCCGCAGTCCAAAGCACCAGCGTGATCCTCAAGACACTCTCGCGCGGTAACTCGATCGTCGAGTTCGTCCTGATCGTCCTGATCGCCCTGGCACTTGCCTTCTGCATCCAGGCGTTCGTCGTCAAGCCGTACCGGATCCCGAGCCAGTCGATGGTGCCGACCCTGATCATCGGGCAGCGGGTTCTGGTCGATCGGCTGGGCAACGACTTCGAAGATCCGCACATCGGCGAGATCGTCGTCTTCCATCCGCCGGAGGGTGCTGTGAACCAGGATCCGACGTGCGGGGCGCCGGTCACACCGACGCAGATCTGCCCGACGCCGACGCCGCAGGAGGCGAGCGTGAACTTCATCAAGCGGGTCGTCGCGGGTCCGGGCGACACGATCTCGGTCCAGGGTGGTCACGTGATCCTGAACGGGAAGCTCCAGAAGGAGCCGTTCACGGCGCCGTGTGCCGGGGGAACCGGGTGCGACCTGCCGACGCCGATCAAGGTTCCGGCCGGCCACTGGTTCATGATGGGCGACAATCGTGGCCAGTCCGACGACAGCAGATTCTGGGGACCGATCCCGAAGAAGTGGATCATCGGCGACGCCTTCGCGACCTATTGGCCGATCAGCAGAATCGGCGGACTCTGAGGCGGTGAGCGGGGGCCGGCGACCCGTGCCGGCCAACGCGCGGGCGCGGCGGGCGGCACGGCGTCGGACGAGTGGTCGGAGGTTGTTCGCGTTCGACCGGAGCCTGGGGATTCGCTTCGTCGCGGGGGCCGACGAGGCCGGCCGGGGATGCCTGGCCGGGCCGCTGGTGGCGGCGGCGGTGATCTTCGACCAGGAGGCGCTGACGACGCGTGAGCTGCGGGCGCTGGGGGCGCTCAACGACTCCAAGCAGCATGATCACGCGGCGCGAGAGACGCTCTACCCGCTGGTGATGTCGATCGCCCTCCAGGTCGTCGTCGTCTCCCGGTGCGTGCGGGGAATCGACGATCGGGGCCTGCACGTGACGAACCTCGCGGCGTTGAGGGATGCGCTGCGAGGGGTTGCCAGGCCGGATTGCATCTGCCTGATCGACGGGTTTGCGGTTCCCGAGTTCGGCTTCGAGCAGCGGCCGATCATCGGGGGGGACGCTACGAGTGCGGCGATCGCGGCGGCGTCGATCATCGCCAAGGTGACGCGGGATCGGTTCATGCGACGGGCGGACGAGCTCCACCCGGGGTGGGAGTTCGCGACGCATGTCGGCTACTCGACGCCCGAGCACCGGGCGGCGATCGGACGCCAGGGGGTCTCACCGCTCCACCGGATGTCGTTCCAATCGACGGCCTACCAGCAGCTCGTGCTGTAGGCGGCGGCGCTCGGAGCAGGGGGCCCGCGCCGCGGCTGTGACCGGAAGGCTGTGAGGCGGGCGGTGGCTTCTTGACCAGGTCGGCCTGTCGATGCTCTCGAGAGCCTGCCCAGGGGCCATCAGAGGTGCCCGAGGCGGGCTGGCGGATCAAGCGGCACAGGCTCGAGTAGAGAGATCGCTGCCTGAGTCAGGCAGCTTTCTCCCGAAGGACGCGACACCTTCGACCGTCTGACGGCCCCCGGCCCCCCGGGAGAACGTCGGGCGGGTCTCGGCCTACATGATCGCCTCCCGCTGGTCGAGCTCGACGAGGCGGCCGTGGGCGTCAATCACGACGCCGACGGCGTCGAAGCGGAACTCGTTGGCGCGGGGCGGCTTGAGCTGACCGGCGAGCCAGCTCGCGGCGAGCACGCGGAGGCGGCGCTGTTTTGCGTCGGTGATCGCGTCGAGCGGGTCCCAGCCGCCGAGGCGGCGGGTCTTGACCTCGGCGAAGACGACAGTCCGGCCGTCGTAGACGATCAGGTCGAGCTCGCCGGCCCGGACACGGTAGTTGCGCTCGAGCAGGCGGAAGCCGAGGCGGGCGTAGTGCTCGAGGGCGAGTCGCTCGCCGAGCCGTCCGAGGCGGGCGCGGTGGTCGTCTGGCATATCGTCGACCGTACGCCGGTCGACCGGATCGGTGGGCGAAGGTCTGTGACAACTTCGCCACACGAATGTTGGGCTTTGTGACAGTCGATGCGGACGCGGTGCGGGCCGGGCGCATCGACGAGTCCCGTCCCAAGCGGGTGGTTGGATCGTGGGGTGCTGGCCCGGGCCCATAGCTTCGCGATCGAGGGCGTCGAGGCGCGGCGGGTGTGCGTCGAGCTCGACATCCGGTCGGGCCTGCCGGCGTTTCACATCGTCGGGCTGCCGGGCACGGGGGTGCGGGAGGCGCGTGAGCGGGTCCGTGCGGCGGTCCTGAACTCGGAGTTCGCCTTCCCGCGTCAGCGGGTCACGGCGAATCTCGCGCCGGCTCACCTCGAGAAGACGGGGCCGGGTTTCGACCTTGCGCTGGCGTGCGCTGTGCTCGGGGCGAGCGGCCAGGTCTCGACGTCGAGGCTGGAGCGGATCGCCCTGTTCGCGGAGCTGTCGCTCGGCGGCGAGCTGCGACCGTGCCGGGGTGTGCTGGCGGCGGCGCAGGCGGCCGAGCGGGCGGGCTTCCGCGGCCTGGTCGTGGCGCGGGCGAACGCGGCCGAGGCCGGGGAGGTCGGCGGTCTGCCGATCGCGGGGCTGGCCAACCTCGGCGAGGTCGCTGAGCTCCTGGACGGCCGGCGGACGGCGCGGGCGTCACGCGGAAGCGGCTTCGTCGCGGCGGGGGCGTCGGGCGGCGGGCCGGACCTGGCGGACGTCAGAGGGCAGGCGGCGGCGATCGGCGCGCTGCGGATCGCCGCGGCGGGCGGCCACCATCTCCTGCTCAACGGGCCGCCTGGCGTCGGCAAGACGATGCTGGCACGGCGGCTGCCGTCGATCCTGCCGCCGCTGCGGCGGTCGGAGGCCCTCGAGGTGACGAAGATCCACAACGCCGCCGGCGAGCACGCCGGCGTCGGCCTGGTCCGGGAGCGACCGTTCCGCGCGCCCCACCATACGATCTCGGCGGTCGGGCTGGTCGGAGGCGGACCGCTGGCGATGCCGGGCGAGGCGGTCCTCGCCCACCAGGGCGTGCTGTTCCTGGACGAGCTGTCGGAGTTCTCGAAAGCCGCGCTCGAGGCGCTGCGCCAGCCGCTCGAAGGCGGCGAGATCGTGATCGTCCGGCGGGCGCGGACGGCGGTCTACCCGACCCGCTTCATGCTGGTGGCGGCGATGAATCCGTGTCCGTGTGGGCACCTCGGCGGGGGCCAGCTCCCGTGCCGGTGCACTGAACCTGACCTCGACCGCCACCGGCGGAAGCTGAGCGGTCCGCTGATGGACCGGATCGAGCTCGTCGTGCGGGTCCTCCGACCGACGACGGCCGAGCTGAGCGGTCCGGCCGGGACGAGCTCGGCGGCGATCCGGGGAGAGGTCGTCGAGGCTCGGGCGCGGCAGACGGCCCGACTGCGGGGGACGCGGGCGACGTGCAACGGGGAGCTCGACGCGCCGCTGTTGCGGCGGGTCTGCGAGCTCGACGAACGGGCGGAGACGGTGCTGCGGCGAGCCTACGAGCGGGGCGCTCTGAGCGTCCGCGGGCAGGCCCGGACCCTGCGCGTCGCGCGGACGGTGGCCGACGTGGCCGGGAGCCGGCGTGTCCTGGCAGACCACGTCGAGACGGCGCTGGGGCTGCACCCGGAGGGAGCGGTGGCCCTGCGCTCGGTCGAGGATCCGCGGCGGCGGCGGGAGTCGGCGTGAATCGGATGCGTCGTGGAACCGGTGTGGATCGCACGCCGCCGGGTGGGTGTCGTAAGTCGACGTGCCGGGCGGTGATGGCTGTGGTCGGTGGCGTCGTCGCCGGCGGCCGCGGCGCAGAGCGTGAGCGCGAAGAGGCAGGCGGCGGCCCAGACGAGGAGGCCGAGACCGAGAGCGAGGAGCATGGTGTCCTCATCGGCAGGCCGGCTGGCCGGCTGGAGCGGCCGGCGGGCGTCGGGAGCGGGCCGGCGGCGTCAGGCGGCGGTGAAGAGGTCGATCGTCCCGGTCAGGAGATGGTCGTTGGCGTTGCCCTCGGGCTCGATGACGTGTCCGTCGACGACGATCGGGCTGTTCCAGTGGCCGGGTCTGCCGGGCAGCTTGGCGATCGGCTGGGACGAGGATGGCGCGTAGACGTCGATCCCGCCGGCGCGAGGGTCGTAGACGTAGAGCAGGCCGCCGGCGAGGATGGGGCTCGTGCCGGGGGTCGCGTTCGACCAGGTCGGGTCGAGGCGGCCGCCGGCGACGGTGTAGGCGGCGGTGCCGGAGAAGTCGGCGACGAACACCGATGTCCGGCCGTCGTGGGTCCAGATCGCCGGCTGGGTGAACGGCTGGGCGTCGCCGGGGGTCGGCAGGGTCTGGAGCTCGCCGCCGAGCGCCTCGGGCTGGGGCGCGGGCCGGCCGTCGAGCCTGGCGAGGTCGAGGATCCGCATGATCGCGTCCTTGCCGGCGATGAGAACCCGGTCGTGTCCGAGCAGGGCGGGCGCGGTCGAGCCGAGGTCGAGGTCGTTTGCGTTGAGCATCGCCTGGTCGGTCGGCGTGTACGCCTGGCGGACGCGCAGGCCGGGAAAGGTCAGCTCGATCAGGCTGTCGCCGAAGTCGGTCGTCCCGTTCCAGCTGCCGTTGCCCGTGTCGATCAGGAGACGGGCGCCGCCGGGCTCGACGACGGCGCCGCCGCGCGAGAGGATCGCCGAGTCGCTCTGGCCGCAGGTCGTCGGGAGGATCAGGGACCGGCGATCGGCGCAGAGCGTGTTGAAGACGCCGGCGAGCCGGCCGGTGGCCCGGACGATCAGGGCGACGTGGCCCTGGTAGGTCGGAGTGTCGCCGTAGTAGCCGCTGGTCGTCGCGATCACGTCGGGCCCGTCGACGTTCAGGGCCGAGCCGAGCTTCTCGCGGGTCGGGTCGCGGGTGACCCGGACCGGCCAGGCACCGGCGCGGTCCTCGTGGCCGTCGGAGATCAGGAGCTTGTGGATCAGGCCGTTGGGAGATGCGGCATAGACGAAGCGACGGTCGGGGTCGGCGATCGGGCTGGAGTTGGTGAGCTCGGGGGTCCCGGCCCAGGTGGCGTAGCCGGTCGGCGTGAACGTCCAGAGCGACCGCCCGGTGGTCGGGTCGATCGCGATCGTCTTGCCGTAGCTCGTCGTGACCACGACGACGTCCTGGGAGACTCGACCGACGCGGACGTCGTGGAGGTAGATCGGCGAGGAGTCGACCGTTCCGGGAAGCGAGATCCGCCGATCGGTCATCCGTGCGAGGCCGGCGGGGGTGACGCCGGTCGGCTGGCTGGTGGCGTCCACGCGCTGTGGGTTCAGGCCGAACTCCGGCCAGTCGGTGAGCCGGCTTCCGGTCGTGGACACGGCCGCCCGGGCCGGGCCGGCCGCGACGGAGTTGTCGGCGACCGTGGCCGCGCCGCCGCATGAGCAGGGCACGGCCAGGCCGAGGGCGAGTGCGACCGCCCGAAGCGTTCGCCGGGTCATGGGAGCCATCATCGCACGGGCGATACTTGGTTCTGTGATGACCACGCGCGGAGTGATCACGAGGGTTCTCAGCGTGGCCGGGTCGGACTCGGGCGGCGGCGCGGGGATCCAGGCGGATCTCAAGGCGTTCGCGCGGTGCGGGGTCCACGGGATGACGGCGGTGACGGCCGTGACGGCGCAGAACACGCGGGGCGTGATCTCGATCCATGGGGTTCCGCCGGAGGTGATCGTCGCGCAGATCGAGGCCGTCGTCAGGGATATCGGGGTCGACGCGGTCAAGGTCGGCATGCTCGGCAGCCGGGCGGCGGTCGTCGCGGTGGCGGGCGCGGTCGACAAGCTCGCGGCGCAACGCGTGCCGATCGTCGTCGATCCGGTCCTCGTCGCATCGACCGGGACCCGGCTGCTGGGCGTCGACGGACTCGACGCGCTCCGCGAGCTGCTGCTCCCGCTCGCGACGGTCCTCACGCCGAACCTTCCGGAGGCGCGCACGCTCGTCGAGTCGGCCGGTCGACGGTCGACGGACGCGGCCGAGGAACTCGACGACGCCGGCCTAGCCCGGGCGCTGGGCAGCATGGGTCCGGCGTACGTCGTGCTGACCGGCGGGCACCGGGTCGTGGCGAGCGACCTCTACTGGGACGGGGAGACTGTGGTCGAGATCCCCGGGGAGCGCCACCCGGGAGGGAGCGCCCACGGGTCGGGCTGCACGCATTCGGCCGTGCTTGCGGCCGAGCTCGGCCGCGGCCGGTCGGTGCTCGAGGCGGCGCGGATCGCGCGTGCGTTGACCGCCGACGCGGTCGGCCGGGGACTGGGGGAGCTGGGCGGCGGCGACGGACCTGTCGACGTGCTCGGCCTGACCGGCCCGACCGATCCCGGCCGGGCCGATCGTTTGCCATAATCGGGCGATGCGGTTGCTGCGGATGAAGCCAGGACACGGTGAGGTCGTGATCGCCGAGGGAGACGTCGAGGTTCCGGCGCAGGAGCAGGAGCTGGTCGAGGCGTTTCGGGCCCAATTGGATGCCGGGATGTGGGCTGCGGTCCCGACGACGGGGTCCGGCGGACGTCGCGAAGCAGAGCTGGTTCGCAGCTTCGAGGAGGTGCCACGCGACGCAGAGCGCGTGATCTTCTTCCCTCGGGCCGCGGGCGGCGGATGCTGAACCGCGGGTAGCCGCGTGATCCTCGCGCTATCGGCGTGTGTCGTCGTCGTCGTCGCCCTGCTGTGGGAGGTGATCGCCCCGCAGCTCGCGCTCTGGCGGTCCCGCCGGCGAGCCGGACGGCGGCGAGTCGGCAGCGTCGTCGAATACGACCCGGGTCGGGAGCGGCGGGCCGAGCAACGGGCGCGGAACCTGGTGCGGTCGTGCGTCAACGACGAGGAGTGGGCGATGTACCGGGACCTCGGGTTCCTCCGCGTCTGGGGGCGCTGCGCGCGAGGCCCGGGAGACGGGGAGGGCGAGAGCCGGCGGGGGGCGCCGTACGCGTACCTGATCTACCCGCACAAGCCGATCATCGCGTTCGTTCCGCAGACCGGGCAGCTGCTCAGCGAGTACTGCGTCGAGTTCCCCGACCTCGATCGCCCGTACGGGAGCGCTCGGCTGCCGGATTCCGACGACGTCCTCGCGAAGTGGATGGCCCTGACCGGGGACGAGCGGCGGCTGATCGCGAGCGCGAACATGCACCTTCCCGGGCGTCAGGTCGACCCCGTCGCCGTCCGCCGGGACCTCTGGCGCCTCGGACGGTGGGAGCAGGCCCGCCTCCAGCGGGAGCAGACCGACGCCGGTAGTGTCTCGGCGTAGTGGCGACCACGGGATTCGACGTCAAGCATCGCAGCCGGGCCCTCACCGAAGGGCCCGAGCGTGCGCCGGCGCGCGCCTACCTCAAGGGGATCGGCTTCGACGACGAGGCCCTGTCCAAGCCGATCATCGGCGTCGCGTCGACGTGGATCGAGACGATGCCATGCAACTTCCACCTCCGGGCGCTGGCCGCCAAGGTCAAGGACGGGATTCGCGAGGCCGGCGGGACTCCGATGGAGTTCAACACGATCGCGATCTCCGACGGGATCACGATGGGCACGTCAGGGATGAAGACGTCCCTCGTCTCCCGTGAGGTGATCGCCGACTCGATCGAGCTCGTCGGCCGCGGGCACCTCTTCGACGCGGTGATCGCCCTCGCAGGGTGCGACAAGACGATCCCCGGGGCCGTCATGGCCCTCGCCAGGCTCGACGTGCCCGCCGTCCTCCTCTACGGCGGGTCGATCCCACCGGGAACGTGGAGGGGCAGGGACGTCACGATCCAGGACGTCTTCGAGGCGGTCGGGGCCCACGCCGCCGGGAAGATCACCGACGCCGAGCTGGCCGAGCTCGAGGCGGTCGCCTCGCCGGGAGCCGGGGCGTGTGGGGGCCAGTTCACCGCGAACACGATGGCGATGGCCTTCGAGATGCTCGGCATCGCCCCGATCGGCGACTCCCTCGTCCCCGCCCAGGACGCGACAAAGGCGGCCGTTGCCCACAGTGCCGGCAAGCTCGTCGTCGACGTGCTCCGCCGGGGCCTGCTCCCGTCACACCTGATCACGCGGGATTCGCTCGAGAACGCGATCACGGCGATCGCGGCGAGCGGCGGATCGACGAACGGCGTGCTCCACCTGCTCGCACTTGCCCGGGAGGCCGGCGTCGAGCTGTCGATCGACGACTTCGACCGGATCAGCGAGCAGACGCCGCTGCTCTGCGACCTCAAGCCAGGCGGCCGCTACGTCGCCGTCGATCTCTACCGGGCGGGTGGCGTCGCCGTCCTCGCCGGCCGCCTCCACGAAGCGGGCCTGCTCCACGGTGACGCCCCGACGGTCACGGGAAAGACGCTCGGCGAGATCGCCGACGCCGCGGTCGAGGCGCCCGGCCAGGACGTCGTCCGGCAGCTCACCAACCCGATCAAGCCGACCGGCGGCCTGGCGATCCTCAAGGGCAACCTCGCTCCCGACGGATGCGTCGTCAAGCTGGCCGGCCACGAGCGGCGCCTTCACGCGGGGCCGGCGCGCGTCTTCGAAGGCGAGGAGGCGGCGATGCACGCCGTCACCCAGGGCGAGATCCGCGCCGGCGATGTCGTCGTGATTCGCAACGAGGGACCGGTCGGCGGGCCCGGGATGCGCGAGATGCTCGGGGTCACGGCGGCGCTCAACGGGACCGGCCTGGGCGAGCACGTCGCCCTGATGACCGATGGCCGGTTCTCCGGCGCGACGCACGGTTTCATGGCGGGTCACGTCGCCCCCGAGGCGGCTCGCGGAGGTCCGATCGCGGCGGTCCGCGACGGCGACGTCGTGACGATCGACGTCGACGCCAGACGCCTGGACGTCGCGCTCGACGACGCGGAGATCGCCGCCCGGATCGCGGCCTACGAATCCCCGGCGAACCCGGATCTGACCGGCGTGCTCAAGAAGTACGCCCGCCAGGTCGGGAGCGCGGCCGAGGGCGCAGTGACGATCTGAGCGACCGTGGCCGGCCGCCAAGCCGCCGCCGGGGGGAATCGGCGCTCCGGCCGACGTTCGTCCACGAGGACCGGCGTCAGGCGGGGGAGCGCCGCAGTCGGGTAGAGTCGGGGGCTCGCGTGGAGGCTACACAAGCAGTCTCAAGCGAGCGTGAGGACGTTGCCCGGGAGGGACTGTGCAGACCAACGTGAAAGCAGTCGAGCTCCGCGACCTCTGGCGTCGTTACAAGACGAACGGTGATCAGCGGGCGCGCGAGCGCCTCGTCGTCGCCTATTCGCCGCTGGTCAAGTACGTCGCCGGCCGGATGGCGACCGGCCTGCCTGCTCATGTCGAGGAGGCCGATCTGATCTCCTACGGCCTGGTCGGCCTGATCAATGCGATCGAGCGCTTCGACCTGTCGCGGGAGATCCGCTTCGAGACGTACGCGATCACCCGGGTCAGGGGGGCGATCCTCGACGAGCTGCGAGCGCTCGACTGGGTGCCCCGATCGGTCCGGGCGCGTGCCCGTGAGATCGAGCGGGCGCACGCCAAGCTCGAGGCCAAGCTCCATCGGGTTCCAACCGACGAGGAGATCGCCGGGGAGATCGGGCTGACCGTCGACGAGTTGAACGACGCCCTCCTGGCGATCGCGAACTCGTCGGTGACCGCGCTCGACGAGCTGTGGGCGGTGTCGGATGCGAGCGGCGACAGCGTGTCCCTGCTCGACACGCTCCCCGATCGCAACGCCGAGGATCCCGAGCAGGTCGTCGACGCGAACGAGCTCAAGGACCGCATCGCCGACGCGATCTCCCGGCTGCCGGAGCGGGAGAAGCTGGTGATCGCCCTGTACTACTACGAGAACCTGATGCTCCGGGAGATCGGCGAGATCCTCGGGGTGACCGAATCGCGGGTCTCCCAGCTGCACACGAAGGCCGTCCTGCGACTCCGGTCGCGGCTCGCCCCCAGCGACTGACCCGCGGCCCCAGCCGCGGTCCCGCCGGGCGTCGGCACCGGCGTCGCAGCGGCGTCACACGGGCGCCGGCACCGACCTACACAGGCGTCGGCAGCGACCTCGCACGGGCGTCCGCACCGACCTACACGGGCGTCGGCGGCGACCTCGCACGGGCGTCCGCAGCGACCTCACTCGGGCGCCGACACCTGCGTCACGCGGGCGTCGGCACCGGAGTCACGCGGGCGTCGACATACGTTTCACACGGGCGTTCGCGCACGCGGTATCGTCGGTCGTTCCCCGACGAGAGGAGTTGCCATGCGTTACAGCGCGGATCGGATTCGCAACGTCGCGCTGGTCGGCCATCGCGGCGCCGGCAAGACCTCCCTGGACGAAGCGCTCCTCTTCGAGGCGGGCGCGATCGACCGTCTCGGCAGCGTCGTCGACGGGGCGACCAGCTCGGATTCCGACCCTGACGAGCAGGCCCGGCAGATGTCGATCTCGGCGGCCCTGCACTCGTTCGAGTGGGCCGGCCGGAAGATCAACCTGATCGACACGCCGGGGGATCCGAGCTTCGTCGCCGACGCGCTCGGCGGCCTGCGGGTCTGCGAGTCGGCCGTCTTCGTGGTCAACGGCGTGATGGGCGCCGAGGTCACCACCCAGCGACTCTGGCGCCGGGCGGCCGAGCTTGATCTGGCGAGGATGATCTACGTCAACATGCTCGACCGCGAGCGGGCCGACTTCTACCGGACGCTCGACTCGCTGAAGGCCGCGTTCGGCCAGCACGTCGTCGCCACGGAGATACCTGTCGGCGCCGAGCACGAGATCTCCGGGGTGGTCGACCTCGTCGACATGAAGTGCTACCTCTATCCGCAGGCCGGACGCGCCAACGCCGTCGAGGCGCCGATTCCCGAGGACCTCATGGACCGGGCCGTCGAGTACCGGGAGAAGCTGATGGACGAGGTCGCCGAGGTCTCCGACTCGCTGATGGAGCGCTACCTCGAGGGAGTCGAGATCTCCCATCAGGAGATCGTCGACGCCCTCAAGGAGGGCACGAACCACGGGTCGATCTTCCCGGTCGTCTGCGGCGTCGCGACCCGCAACCTCGGGACCAACCGCCTGCTCGACGCGATCGTCGAGGACCTTCCGTCGCCGGTCAAGCACGGGCCGCTCGAGCTGCCTGAGATCACCCTCGAGCCGGTCGAGGACCGCGAGCTGTTCGCCTACGTCTTCAAGACCCGGGCCGACTCGTTCGCCGGTCGGATCAACCTGTTCCGCGTTTACCAGGGGGCTCTGCGGCGTGACACGCAGCTGCTGAACACGCGGACGCACACCAAGGAGCGGATCGGCCAGTTGACGGTGTTCACGGGTAAGGGGACGTCGTCGGCCGACGAGTTCGGCCCGGGCGACATCGGCGCCGTCGCGAAGCTCAAGGAGACCCGGGCCGGCGACTGGCTGGCCGGCCGGGACGAGCCGATCGTGATGCCCGAGATCAAGCTCCCGGCGCCGGTCATGGCGTTCGCGATCGAGGCGAAGTCGAAGGGCGACGAGGACAAGGTCTTCAGCTCGCTCCGCCGCCTCCAGGAGGAGGATCCGACGATCGACCTGCACCGGGATGCGCAGACCGGCGAGCAGATCGTCGCCGGCCTGTCGCAGATCCACGTCGAGGTCGTGATCGACCGGCTGCGGTCGCGCTTCGGCGCCGAGGTCACCCTCAAGCCGCCGCGGGTGCCCTACCAGGAGACGATCCGCAGGAAGGCCAAGGCCCACGGACGCCACAAGAAGCAGTCCGGTGGGCGCGGCCAGTTCGGCGACTGCCACATCGAGATCGAGCCGCTCGACCCGGGCGGGGGCTTCGAGTTCGTCGACAGGATCAAGGGCGGGGTGATCCCCAACTCGTTCATCCCGGCCGTCGAGAAGGGCGTCCTCGAGGCGATGGGTCAGGGCGTGCTCGGCGGGTTCCCGGTCAAGGATGTCCGCGTGACGCTGGTCGACGGGACCTACCACACGGTCGACTCGTCAGAGGTCGCCTTCAAGCTCGCGGGATCGATCGCGATGCGCAAGGCCCTCGAGCAGGCCGACGCCGTCCTGCTCGAGCCGATCATGCTGGTCACGCTGTCGGTCCCCGAGGCGAGTGTCGGCGACGTGATCGGCGATCTCAACGGCCGGCGGGGCAGGCCGCAGGGGATGGAGCCGGTCGGTGGGATGACGGAGATCAAGGCCGAGGTGCCGATGGCCGAGATGCTCACGTACGCGCCGGATCTGAGGTCGATCACCGGTGGCCAGGGGGACTACACGATGGAGTTCCTGCGCTACGAGGAGCTCCCCGGCCACCTCGCGTCGAAGCTGGCGCTGGGTGCAACCGAACATGCGGAGATGCGCGTCTGAGCCACGCGCTCGATACCCTGACGCCGTGCGCAACCGTCAGTTGGACACCAGCCAGGCGCCGATCGTCTGCGCCGTATGTGCGCGTTCCCTGCTCCGCGGGGAGCACGCGAACATCTTCATCGCCGGCGGCGCCCGCCGCGAGGTCTGCGAGCTCTGCACGACGCGAGCCGCCCACGAGGGCTGGATCCGCGACGGCGCGGACGCCGCACCCGCGCCGCGTCCGCGCGGGGGCGAGCGGGCTCGGTCGCTGATGGGTCGGGTCCGGTCGCGGCTGGAGACGACGAGCCATACGACCGAGGACGAGCTCGCCGTCGAGCCGGAGGTCACGCCCCGCCGGGTGATCGGCCGGCCGGCGGGTCGCGGCAGCGCGAGTCAGGAGCGACGTGACCCGCCACCGGCGACCCGCGAGGTCCACGCGGTGCCGACCAACGCGGAGCTGAAGGTCTCCCGGGCGCTCGAGCTGTTCAACGCCAGCGAGCATACGAAGACCGTCTCGGGGGTCGCCCGGTCGCTCGGTGCGCCGGACGTCTCGGTGGCCGCCCGGATCGACGACGGCGCGCTCGTCGAGATCGTCGTCGCCTGGGAGCTGTGCTGGTACCGCTACGAGATCGACCTCGCCGACGAGCCGCACGCCGTCCGCCTGCTCGGTCAGGGCTATGAGCTGAGCGAGCTCGGCGAAGGGACCGGGCCGGCGAATGCCGTGGCCGACGGTCGGGGGGCGCTTGCACTCAGCGCGGCCTAGGCGAACGGCTATGCTGGCGCCGCGATGATCTACTGCGTGGTTCCGCCAGAGCTTGCCGAAGAGCTGTTCGACAAGCTGACCGAGCACTACGCCGGGGATCCGAATGTCACGGTGATCGTCGACCAGCGCAAGCGCGAGCGCCGGGATCGTGGGGCGAAGGCGCCGGAGGAGCAGCGCCGGATGGTGCGCGATCGCCGCCGGCGGCGCGTGACCGGAGACCTGCCGCCCCTCACGGGCGGCGAGTAGGTCGCCGGCGCGCCTGGTTCTCCGGCCGGGACGGCCGGCGTCGCGGCTCGTCGCGGACGTGCGGGTCGACGGCCGCAAACGCGACGACGATCGCCTGGTCACGAGTTCGTGAAGGTCGTCGTCCACGTCGACGGCGGCTCGCGTGGTAACCCGGGTCCGGCGGCTGCCGGTGCCGTCGTGCAGACGCCGGACGGCGTGGTTCTCGCGGAGGCGAGTCGGACGCTCGGCCGGGCGTCCAACAACGTCGCCGAGTATCAGGGCCTCCTGCTCGGCCTCGAGCGGGCGCGCGAGCTGGGCGCGACGGAGGTCGAGGTGATCAACGACTCGGAGCTGATCGCCAAGCAGGTCAACGGCGTCTACAAGGTCAAGCACGCTGACATGAAGCCGCTCCATGCCGCGGCACGCGCGGCGCTGCGCGGCTTCGGAGCATGGTCGGTCCGTTCGGTCCCGCGCGCGGAGAACGCCCGCGCCGACGCGCTCGTCAATGCGGCGCTCGATCGCCTGCGCAAGGACGCCGTCTAGTCGCACGGATGCCGGGACGTCCGCGTCGTGCTATGCCGCGACGTCTGGCGACGCGGATCCCAAGATCGTCGGATCCGAGCCGAGCCGCCCGTGCTCGGCGACCGGCCGATCCGCGTGTGGTCAGGCGACCGGCTGCGTGCGCTCGGCGACCGGCCGATCCGCCTGTGGTCAGGCGACCGGCTGGGTGCTCTCGGCGATCGCCAGCATCTGCTGGTTGGTGAGCGAGTCGAGCAGCGTGTTGTTGACCCAGTAGACCGCCTTGCTCGACCGCCACGAGACCAGCCGGAGGTGGCTGCCGTCGACGTAGAGCGAATAGCTCCGCCCGGCGATCTTCCTCGTCTGGTGCGGGCCGGCGAGGATCGGCGGGCTCATCCACGTGGTTCCCTCGACCCCGTAGTACTGGCCGACCAGGCCGCGGGCGATCGAGATCACGTATGCCTGATGGGACGTGTTGTGCTCGTCGGGGAGCGTGTACGCACGCACAAGGTCCGGCGACGGCGCCGCCGCGATCCGCAGGCCGGGGGCCTCGAGCCCGAACCCGAGGCCGACCGATCCCTGGGTCTCGAGGCCGACATCCGACTGCGGGGTCGGGACGAGGCCGAGCGCTCCGAGCGCCGTCGTGCTGTGCGTATGGACGCTGTGGAGCTTGACCGTCGCCGGCGGGTTGTTGTAGAGGAAGTCGTTCTCGGTCGCGCTGATCTGCTCCGGCGTCGCCGTAACGTAGGACGGGCCGAGCGTCTGTTGGAACTGGACCTGGCGAACCGGTCGGCCGAGCGAGAAGAGGGCGAGGTCGATCAGGTGGAGGACGTCGCTCCCGTGGATGTCGGTCTCGACCGCGTCGCGGAGCCCGCCGAGCAGCTCGTCCTGGTGGTCGAAGAGGCTCTTCACGCCGACCTGCTGCTTAGCCTGGCGGATGAAGTCCTGCTGGCGGGCGACCCGGACGACATCGGTGTCGAAGTGGCGGTAGCGGACGTAGTCGAGCGCCGTCTGCCCGCACAGCTTCTGGTAACCCGCCTGGATGTTGATGTTCGAATAGTCGGTCGCGATCGTCCCGACGTTCTGGTTGAAGTAGTGGCGGTCGACGTAGACGTAGACACACCCGATCGCGTCGATCACCTTGCGAAAGCCGGCGAAGTCGACGTCGATGATGTGGTTGATGACGATCCCCGGCATCGTCTGCTTGATCGTCTCGGCCGTCAGGGCCGACCCGCCCTGCGCGTACGCGGCGTTGATCTTCGCCGTCACCGTCGCCCCCGTCGCCGACGTCAGCATGACCTTGAGGTCGCGGGGAATCGACAGGATCGACGTCTGGCTCTGGTCGGGATCCATCCGGATCAGCATCAGCGTGTCCGATTTCGGCGGGGACAGGCGGTCGGCCGCGACGGTGGAGAGGGCCCGCTTGTCGGATCCGATCACGAGGATCGTCTCCGCGGCCCCGGCCTGCGCCGGCGTGATCTGCTTGACGGCCGCCTCGGGGAGCGTCGACTTGGGGAAGAACTTGTTGATGTGGTGGACTTCGAGCAGCACGATCGCGACCGCGCCGCCGGCGATCACGAGGATGATCGCGAGCGCTCCGATCAGGTAGTGCGTGCGGGTCGGGCCGGCCTTCTTCTGGAAGGGCTCGAGGGGCATCGGTCTAGAGGAGGATCTCGGGCACGGAAGCGGCGCGATCGGTGAGCTGGCAGCGACACGATCCGAGTACGAAGGGCCGGGTCTCCTGTTCGATGCGTCGGCACGGGGTCGACCAGACCCGGCACCGGGCGACATCATAGAGCTAGGATCAAGCCTTGCTCAGCGCTCGCAACAGGGAGCTCCTCGGCCTCGGCCCGGCGGCCCTCCTGATCACCGGCGGCTTCGCGGCGATCTTCATCCAGAGCCAGAACCGGCTGTCGAACGTCTCCCTGACCTACGGCCTGTTCTTCCTCGGTCTGTGCGTCGCCGCGCACGTCGCGGTGCGCATCCTGATCCCCCGGGCCGACCCGTATCTCCTGCCGCTGGCGGCGGCCCTGGCCAGCTTCGGGCTGGTGATGCTCTACCGGATCAACCCGACGTACGCCCGCGAGCAGGCCCAGTGGATGGTGCTCGGCCTGATTCTGTTCGTCGCGACGCTCGCCGTCCTCCGGGGCGGCCGGTACGCCGTGCTCGAGCGCTACCGGTACACGATCGCCCTGTTCGGAATCGTCGGGCTCGTGATCCCCCGGCTGCCGGGGATCGGCCAGCAGGTCAACGGGGCGTATCTCAACATCAAGGTCGGTCCGATCGCCTTCCAGCCGTCCGAGCTAGCGAAGATCGCGATCGTGATCTTCCTGGCGTCCTACCTGCGTGACAACCGGCAGGTGCTCGTGACCGGCGGCCAGCGGCTGCTCGGCCTGACGATCCCGCCGATGAAGCAGTTCGGACCGCTGCTGGTCGTCTGGGGCGCGGCGATGGCGATGCTCCTGATCACCGGCGAGCTGGGGACGTCGCTGATGTTCTTCGGCGTGATCCTCGCCCTCCTCTACGTCGCGACCGGCCGACTCTCGTTCCCCCTGGCCGGCCTCGTCCTCTTCGGGCTGGGCTCGTGGTTCGTTGCGACCCACGTCTCCCACGTCCAGGCGAGGGTGCTCGCCTGGGAGCACCCATTCGACCCCGTCCTCTACAAGAAGGCCTTCGGCGGCAGCTACCAGCTCGCCCAGGGCCTCTTCGCCCAGGCCGACGGCGGGCTGTTGGGGACCGGCTTCGACCAGTCGCTGCTGACCCAGGCCAGCGGGACGCCGATCCTTCCGGTCCCGCAGAGCGACTTCATCTACGCGGTGATCACCAACGAGACCGGCCTGGTCGGGGCGACCGGCCTGCTGATGACCTATCTCCTGTTCACCTGGCGCGGCCTCAAGGTCGCCACCCTGGCCCGGGACTCGTTCTCCAAGCTGCTGGCCACGGGTCTGTCGTTCGTCGTCGCGATCCAGGTCTTCGTGATCGTCGGCGGCGTGACCCGGGTGATCCCCCTGACCGGCGTCACACTGCCGTTCGTCGCGTACGGCGGGTCGTCGGTCGTGATGAACTTCGTCCTGCTCGGCCTCCTCCTCGTGATCTCCGACCGGGCCCGGCGGCCCGACTGACCCGCCGTCCCGGCGACTGACCGCTTCTCTCGCGCGCAGGGCTCGCCGCCGGCGAGCTGTCGCGGGCGATCAGCGACCGGCGCTGCCGCGCCCGGCGGCGATTGAGATCACGCGCGACGAACGTCCTATGGAGCGAGGCCGCGGACGCCCGGTCAGGGGGCCGTCAGGACGACCGCGCCGCCGTCGGCGACCATGATCGTGTGCTCGGCATGGGCCGAGTGGCTCCGATCAGTCGTGCGGATCGTCCACCCGTCGCGACCGATACGGATCCGCGTGCCCCCGGCGCCGATCATCGGCTCGATCGTGAAGACCATCCCCGCGACCAGGCGGGTCGTCGCCGACGGGTCGGGCCAGTTGACGACCTTCGGGTCCTCGTGCATCCGCCGGCCGATCCCGTGTCCGGTGAGCTCGCGGAAGACCCGGAAGCCGTGGGCGTTGGTCGTCTGCTCGACGGCGGCCCCCACATCCCGCAGGGTGTTGCCCGGCTCGGCCGCCCGGATCCCCGCCGCGAGCGCCGCCTGCGCCGCGGCGATCAGGTCACGATGCGCCTGGTCGGTCGACCCGACCGCGAGCGTGAGCGCCGCGTCCGCGTGGTAGCCGTCGAGCTCGGCGGCCACGTCGAGCGTCACCAGCTGGCCCGCTCGGAGGGCTCGCCGGCCGGGCACGCCGTGGACGACCTCGTCGTCCACGCTGATGCAGATCGCGCCCGGATACCCGTAGGTCAGGATCGGTCCCGACCGAGCTCCCGCCGCGGCGAACACGCCTGCGGCGATCCGGTCCAGCGCGGCCGTCGTGATGCCCGGCTCGACGGCCTGCGCCACGACCTCGAGCGTCGCCGCGACGACCCGCCCGGCCCGACGCAGCCCGGCGACGTCCTGCGGGCGATCGGCTGACATCGAGACAGCCTAGCCGCGAGACCTCGACATCGAGACGGCCTGGCCGCGAGACCTCGACATCGAGACGGCCTAGCCGGGGCACCTCACGCGGTGATCGGGATGTGTCCCGGCTGGCCGGCGACGCGGTCGAGCCACGCGTCGATCCCCGGATAGCCTGACATCTCGAAGCCGGCCTCGTGGGCGACGTGCGTGTACGCGTAGAGGGCGATGTCGGCGATCGTGTACGTGTCCCTGACGAGGAACTCCCGCGTCGCGAGATGCCCCTCCATCGCGTCGAGCGCCGCGTACCCCGCCGTCCGTCTCGCGTCGAGCGCATCGGGCGCGGGCGGCTGCGGCGCGAAGCAGACCCAGAACCTCGCGACCGCGATGTTCGGCTCGTGGCTGTACTGCTCGAAGTTCATCCACTGGAGCACCTTCGCCCGGTCGTACCGGTCCTCCGGCAGGAGCCGCGTGCCTTCGGCGAAGTACCAGAGGATCGCGTTCGACTCGGCCAGCGGCCGTCCGTCGTCGAGTACGAGGGTCGGCACTCGCAGGCCGGGGTTGAGGTCGCCGAGCAGCTCGGCGCGACCCCGGCGGTGGACGACGTCGACCTCCTCGCGGTCGGTCTCGAACCCGAGCTGGGCCAGGATCAGCCGGACCTTGTAGCAGTTGCCGGACACCCGGGAGTCGTAGAGCAGCATGGCCTTCCACCTCGCAGCACTGGAGTCGGACTGACCGGATCGTAACCCCGCCGCCGGTGCCCCGCCGGCCCGTGCGCGATCATCCCGGCCGTGGTCGACTTCGACTTCGGCGCGTTCGACGCGCTCACGTTCGACACCTACGGAACCCTGATCGACTGGGAGGCCGGGATCCTCGCGGCCTTCGCGCCCGCCTTCGAAGCCCGCCGTGCCAGCCCCGACCCCGGCGACGTGCTCGAGCGCTACGCCCGCCACGAGGCCGCCGTCGAGGCGGGTCCCTACCTGCCCTACGCCGAGGTCCTCGGCCGCGCGTTCACCGCCGTCTGTCGCGAGCTCGGCTTCCGGCCCGACCGCGCCGAGCGCGCCGCGTTCAGCGGGTCGGTCGGCGACTGGCCGGCCTTCGCCGACTCGGCGCAGGCCCTCGCGAAGCTCCAGACGCGGTTTCGCCTCGGCGTCATCACCAACTGCGACGACGACCTCTTCGCCCTGTCGAGCGCCCGCCTGCGGATCGACTTCGACTGGGTCGTCACGGCCCAGCAGGCCGGCGCCTACAAGCCCAGCACGGCGAACTTCGAGCTCGCCTTCACCCGCATCGACGTTCCCCGCCAGCGGATCCTCCACGTCGCCCAGAGCCTCTTCCACGACCACGTCCCGGCCAAGGCGCTCGGCATGACGACCGTCTGGGTCGACCGCCGCCG
>DASZKP010000069.1:0-5135 GCA_035553395.1 Solirubrobacteraceae bacterium
GCCCGGCACGAGAAGGCCGACGACGACGACGCGGCCGCCGTGCTCGAGCTGCTCGAGGGGGCACGCGAGCAGCTCGCCGGAGTCTTCCCGCGCAAGCCGGAGGACGTGACCGCCGTCGTCCTGCACAGCTCGCTGGTCACCCTGTACCTCGCCCAGCCGGCCCTCCCCCTGATCACGATCGCCACGGCGCCGGCCGGCCGCCGCTACCTCGCCGGGTGGTGCTCGCCCGGCGAGATCCACGTGCTCGCCCCGCGCCTCCTCGAGCTCAGGGCGTCGGCCGTCCCCGGATCGCGTGAGATGGCGATGCTCGGGCCGGCCACCCTGTACACCCAGCTGGTCATCGCCGCCAACAACCGCGGCCTCCCACCCCCGCTGAAGCCGACGAAGCTGCTGCGCTACGCCCGGTGGGCCTGGCTGACCGCCGGAGCCTCCCAGTACTTCTCAGGCCAGACGGCGTTCGCCCGCCCGGCGATCGCCCGCCGCCTCCGCGAGGGCAGGGAGCCGTCGTTTCCGCCGGGGATCCGGGACGCCGCCCTGCTCGGCGGATCGGTCTTCGACCTGCTCGCCAGGGAGCATGGATCCCACGCGGCGATCGCCCTCGCGTACACCCCGCTGCGCGGCGATCCGCGGGCCGCCCTGCGCGATGCGTTCGACGGGCGGTCGGTCATGAACACGGCCGGCGCCTGGCGCGCCCACCTGGCCCGGCTCGCCGAGCAGCGCTGAATCGAACCGCCGCGGCTCCGACTGAACCGGCGGCAGCCCGGGCGAGCCCCGCGGGTGATCGTCGCGCCCGGGCTCGGGATCGCCAGGCGCCGGGCGAGGCGGGTCAGTCCCAGACGTGGGTGCCCATGAAGATGACGACCGCGACGATCGCGATCGCCAGCAGGAGCCCGGCCAGCAGTCGCGCCGGCGTCTCGGTCGCCGTCCGGCTCGGTCCGTCGCCGATGATCTCCGCGCCGACCAGGACCTCGTGAGCCGTCGGCGCGCCGGACGCGGCGACGAGCACCTCGCGGGGGCCGCCGGCCATGAAGTCGGGTACGTCGAAGCCCGCGGCCCGCCGGACGAGGCTGGGGACGCCCTCCTCGAGCAGCATGCCCTGGATGAACTCGGCCTCGGCCTGGTTGCTCGCGCCGGCCACCCTGACAAGTTCGCCCTCGGTGTATTGGGGCTTGATCTTCCGCGCCCGCTCCTGGCGCTCGCTGAGCTCCACCGGAGTCCCGCCGACCTGGACCAGCGGCATGCCGCACGCCGAGCAGAACCGCTCGTCCGCCGGATGGGCCGACGCGCAGCTCGGGCACGAGAGCGCGTCCGCCGGCATCAGATCACCGTCAGCTCGACTTCCTCGACCTTCGCGTCGACGATCCGGAACGCCCTGACCTCCGGCTCCGGCCCGTGGACCCCGACGATCACGTAGAGCGTGTCGGGGTAGAAGGCCAGGTTGATGTCGGTCTGCGACGGATACGGCGGGCTCCGCGTATGCGAGTGGTAGATCGCCCCGAGATCCCAGCCGGCGTCCTCGATCGCCGTCTGGATCCGGTACTGCTCGAGGCCGTCGATCTCGTACTTCAGCGGGCTGTGAGCAGTGTTCGTCGCCCGGTAGACCCGGGTCGCCCGGCCGCCGGCCGAGGCGATCATCCCGCAGCACTCGTTCGGCTTGTCGGCCTGGGCGTGGGCGACGATCTCGTCGTACATGTCCTTGGCGATCTCCATGTCGACTCGAGGCTACCCGCTTTGCTTTCCCGACTCGAAGGCAGAAGGGATCGGGTTCTCGCCGGCGGCCTGGCGGACGAGCGCGAGGTGCTGGGCGTCGCTGCACATCACGGCGGCCGCCATCTCCATCAGCTTGATGTCGTCGAGCGTCTGCTCGCCCTGGTAGAAGCCGAAGACCTCCGCGTTCTCGAGGCGCTCGGCGAAGACCAGCGCCGACCGGCGGTCGTTGGCGGCGGCGAGCCCGGGAAGCGCCTGCTCGGTCGCGGCCAGGGTCGGCACCGGCGGCGGGGCGCCCCCGAGGTACTCGACGAGGGTCAGCAGGGCCGCGGCGTGCTGATGCTCGTGGGAGGAGAACACGGCGAACATGTCCCGCAGCTCCCGATCGATCCCCGGGCGGGCCGCCAGCGATCCGTAGGCGACGGCCAGCGCCTGCTCGAGGCGGACGGCCGCCTCCATCGACGCGATGTCCAGCGACGTCTGCGCCACGGCCTGCGCCCCAGGCCCGATCAGCGAGCCCGCGGCCGCGAGCAGCGTCGCCCGGCCGAGCAGCTGCCGGCGGGTCGCCGGCGCCCCGGCCGCGCGCAGACGGCCACCCGCGCCCACCGGCTGCCCGCCGCCCGCGCCCACCGGCTGCCCGCCACCCGCGCCCACCGGCTGCCGGCCGCTCACGCCGCGGCTCCCCGCACGATCGCGACCGGCGTCGGCGGCAGCCCGCGGGCCTGGGTCACCAGGGCGAGATGCTGGGCCTCGGTCGCGAGGATCGACACGGCGAACGCACGGGCGGCGACGTTGGTGATCTTCGGGATCACGTCGATGTACCCGGCGATCACCGTGTTCTCGACTCCCGCGACGAACGCCAGCGCGGCCGGGCCGTCGGCGAGCTTCGGAAAGCCGTAGTCGGCCAACTCGGGCGTCGGCTGTCCTCCGAGCGCGTGAATCACCGGGGCGAGCCTCAGCGCGTGCTGGACCTCCTGGCCGGCGATCGTCTGCGCGAGCGATCGGGGCCGGCCAGTCAGGGAGCCGGCGATGTGGGTGTACGCGGCGATCGACATGTTCTCGAGCATGAAGACCTCGTCGAGCAGGTCGGCGTCGACACCGTTGACCTCGGGGTTGCGCGCCGCCGCGGGTCCCGTCGACCCGCAGCCGTCGAGCAGGATCGCCCCGGCTGCCGCCCCGGCGCCGGCCAGGATCCTGCGGCGCGAGATGCCCCCGCGGCGACGGTCGCCCAATGCCATGCAGAGCCTCAGGCCCGGCGGCGGGCGGCCGCGCCGGGACGTGCTCGGCGACTCACCACCAGAGCGTGTGCTCGAGTTGCTCGATCTCGTCGACCGGCCGCGTGTAGACCCCGCTCGAGAGGTACTTCCAGCCGTCGTCGGCGACCAGGAAGACGACGTTGCCCTCGTCGAGCTCGCCGGCGATCCGCACGGCGACCCGGGCGATCGCCCCGGACGAGACGCCGGCGAAGATCCCCTCCTCGTCGAGCAGCTTCCGCGTCCAGATGATCGCGTCGCGGTTGGTCACGAAGATCTTGCGGTCGAGCACGCTGAGGTCGATGATCGGCGGGATGAAGCCGTCGTCCAGCGAGCGCAGGCCCTGGACCGGCTCGCCCTGCATCGGCTCGGCTGCGACGATCTTGACCGCGCTGCCAAGCTCCTCCTTGAGCCGCCGGCCGTTGCCCATCAGCGTGCCGCCTGTCCCGAGGCCGGCGACGAAGGCCGAGATCTCGTCGAGCTCCTCGAGGATCTCCAGAGCCGTACCGTTGTAGTGGGCCAGCGGGTTGGCCTCGTTCCCGTACTGGTAGGGCATGTAGTAGCTCGGGTCCTCGGCCAGCTTGAGCGCCATCTCGACCGCCCCGTTCGACCCGAGGTTGCCGGGCGAGCTGACGATCTCGGCGCCGTACATCTTGAGCAGCTGCGTACGCTCGGGCGTCACGTTGTCCGGCATCACGACCTTCAGCTTGTAGCCCTTGCGCCGGCAGATCATCGCGAGTGAGATGCCCGTGTTCCCGGACGTCGGCTCGAGGATCGTCTGGCCCGGGGAGATCAGGCCCTTCTCCTCGGCGTCCTCGATCATCGATCTGGCGACCCGGTCCTTGACCGACCCGGTCGGGTTGGCCGACTCCAGCTTCGCCCAGATCCGGACGCCCGGCTTCGGCGACAGCCGCTTGAGTTCGACGAGCGGGGTGTTGCCGATGGCCTGCACGATGTCGCCGTAGCGACCCCCGCAGGGCTTGTTCTCAAGGAACTGCGAGCCCATGACATCGAATATATCGTTCGCGCGGGGCGATCGGATCATCCGGACGCCGATTTCCGCCCGGTTCACAAGGCCGACGGCAGTCGGCGTCGATCCGCCTGTCGCGAATGACGCGGTCGGTCGACCGACTCCGTCGCGCGCCCTCTGACGGAGGGTCTCCGCGTTTGCCGGTCGGTGTTGCGAAGTCTGGTTGCCTTGCTGCTGCCGGCAACTCCGGCCGACGCTCATTCGATCCGCCCGCGTACGCAGGCCCGCTGTGACCTAAAGGAGTCGGGAGTTGCTTTCGAAACAGGATCGCGGTAGGGACCGCCATTGCTGGCGGCGCCCCGCGCAGATCCCGGCGTGCGCGTCTAACGCACTGGGCTCCTGCCTCGGGTTTTGCCGTCGAGCAACAACAACCCGCTCGACGCACGCGATCCAGATCACTTGACACGCGATCTCCGGCTCTGTGTCCGGAACGTGTTTCACTGCCCGCAATCCCCTTGGCCCGGCCCCTTTCCTCCCCCGCCTCCAGCAAGCCGGCCTTGTTCGACGAGATCAGATTTCGCCTTCCGCACCGTTTCGAAAGCGTCGGCACCCTGAACTCGAACATTTCGCGGCTCCATAGCCCAGCCCACACATCCCCCTGTCAACGCTTCGACGACGCCCTCACGAGCGCCTCCGCATGACTCGGGCCACCGTGGGTCGCTACTCCTTCCGATGTAGAGAACTCTCATCTCCTAAATCTCCTACTCCATGCCGGTTTATCCCGGCGCCCCGAACACCGTTCGGATGCGAACACCGTTCGGATGCGAACACCGTTCGGATGCGAACACCGTTCGCGTCCGTTTTCCGACCCATCGTCCCCGAGTCGCCTCGCCGAGCGACAGCTTCGCCGGCGTCGAAGCCACGGCGCTCGACTGGCGCGCCCTCGCCGACTTCTTTCGCTGGTAGGCCGGCGGTCAGCGCTCGCCATACAGCCGGCGCGGTCAGCGCTCGCCCGCAAACCCGGCGGTCACCGCTCGCCCGCACAGCCCGCGGTCAGCGCACGCCCCCAGCGCCAGCGGTCAGCGCGACCCGCCGGCCATCGCCGGCAGGATCACGAGGACATCCGACCCGCCAACGCCGGTGTCGAGGCCGTCGAGCACGCGGACGTCCTCGTCGTTGAGATAGACGTTGACGTACCGGTTGAG
>DASZKP010000070.1:0-59657 GCA_035553395.1 Solirubrobacteraceae bacterium
CCCAGGCCCACCGGCCGGTTCAGACGACCCAGGCCCACCGGACCGGCCGGTTCAGACGATCGAGTCGACCGTCTCCCGCGCCTTGTTGACGATCCCCTCGCCGACGTCGGCCGCCTGGCGGATCGTGTCGTCGAGCTTGGCGGTCACGTCGCCGACCTGGTCGGTCACCCGCTTCTCGACGTCATGCCGGCGGCGGTCGAACCGGGAGACCGCCTTCTCGACGTCGGTCCGGCGCTTGCGGAGCTCGTGCTCGACACGCTTGCGGGCCTTCGTCGCCTCCTTCTCGACCTGGGTCCGGGCCTTGACGCCGCGGCGCTCGAACCGCTTGAGCTGGGCCTCGGCCTTCTTGGGGGTCGAGTACGTATCGATCAGGTCGGCGATCGCCTCACGCGCGGCGAGGGCCGCACCCACCGGGACGAGAACCGCCCGCTCGGCGTAGGTCTCGACCAGCTTGACGCCGCTCTTGACCTCGGTCCTGGTCGCCTTGGCGGCCTTCGCCCTGGCGCTGCCCGCGCGCGTCGAGTTCGACTTCGCGGTAGTCGTCTCCCGCGGGATCCGGCTCGACGGTTGGCGGCTGGCGGCCGTCGGCTTGCTCGCGGCGCTCGCCCGGCTCGCGGTGGCCGCCGGCTTGGCGCGCGGCGTTCGCGGCTTGCGCGGCTTGGCGGCGGTCGAGGTCGACTTGGCGGTGGTCTTCGGGCTGGTGCCCGAGTCAGGGGCCGAAGGCGTCGTGGGGGCCATGTTGGCGTCGCTCCCTTTGCATCGGAGGCTGGGTCTCTGCGACCAGGTACCCGGCGGAGACCTGATCGTTTCGGTGTTCACGGCCAGCGTACCACCGAACACGTGTTTGCAAACCCGCGTCCCCGGATCGCCACATCCAGCCTGGACGTCTCACCACGTCCGCTCTCGACGGTGGCACCCACTCGCGCGGGCCGGCCGAATCCGCCAGTGTCCACGGCGTCGGACGGCCGGCGACGACGCGTCAGCCGATCGCCGGACAGCGTTCAGGCGGCCGGTAGGGGAACACCTGTTCGTGCGAGCCAGCCGGCCGGGTCGGCGAGCTCGGCGAGCGACGGGAGCGCGTCCGGCCGGGCCCAGACGCGGTTGAGGGCGGGCAGGCCACCGAGCCTGACGACGCCGTCGCAGAAGCGCTTGCCGTCGCGGTACTGGCGCATCTTCAGCTCGAGGCCGAGCAGCCGCTCGAACAGGCGCATGATCGGCGATCGGGTCTCCCGCCGGCGCTCGAGCGCGTCGCGGAGGGCGGCCTGGGACGGGAGGACTTCGGCGCCGACGGCGTCCATGACGTGCTCGGCGTGGCCCTCGACGACGGCCATCGTCGCCTGGAGGCGATCAACGATCACCCGGCGGTCGGCGCCGACTACGAGGCTGACGAGGTCGCCCTTGCGGATCGCGTCGACCAGCTCGCGCATGCCGGCTCGGCCGGGGAGGTCGAGCAGGCCCTTGGTGTCGACCTTGACCGTCAGTCCGGCCAGCAGCTCGGACAGGAGACCGCCGAGATGGTCGCGCAGCCATCCGACCGATCCGAACTGGACGGCGTGTGTGACCTCGTGGAAGGCGACCCACCGAAGCAGTTCCTCCCGGTCGGCATCGAGCCGGCCGGCCGCGAGGTTGAGGTTGGGGCCGACGAAGAGGAGCCGGGGGGTCACGGTCGGGTCGAGCAGGCCGAGGTCGTACTGGCCGAGGACCCGCTGCGACAGGTAGCCGGTCAGGGCGCCGACCTGGGCGGCGAGGACGAGGCCGCCGGCGAGCCGGACCGGGGCTCCGAGCGGGCCCATGCTCTCGCCGAGCTTCCCGCTCAGGGGGTCGAGGATCGGCTTCATCGTCGCCAGGTTGGCCGTGATCCACTCGGCCCGGGAGACGACCTCAGGCCGGGGAATCGGTCGGGTCGGAACCATCTGCGTGTAGGCGACCACCCGCTGGCTCGAGTCGGCCGCGATCGCCGCGAGGTCGCCCGGCAGGGTCGTGGCCGCCTGGGTTCCGCCGGAGAGCATCCCGGCGATTCGCTCGGCTGTCTTCCAGTCGATCACCCTCCTGATGATGGCACCCCGACCAGGTCGGCCAGCCCACGCGGGCTGCGGGCGGCGATCACCGGTGAGTGGGGGAGTAGGTCGAGCGGGGCACCGAGCGGGTCCTCGAAGGCCGGGAAGGCGACGAGGGCGCCGGTCTCCCGGGCGATCAGCTGGGCCGCGGCGGCGTCGACGGCCCGGCAGCGCCAGAGCGTCAGCATCCCGTCGACCCGGCCGCCGGCGACCTGGCAGAGGGAGATCGCGATCGAACCGATCGCCCGCAGGCGATTCGCCGTGTCGAGGAGGCGGGGGGCGCAGTCGGCGACCCACCGGGGGTCGACCGACTCGATCGCGAGGAGCTCGAGCCGGCCGGACGGCGTCCGCCACTCGGGGACGTCGGCCGGCAGGGCGACGCCGTTCAGGGTGGCCCCGCCGCCGCGGACGGCCGTCCACTCCTCGCGGGCGCCGAAGTCGTAGACGTACCCGAAGACGACGTCGGCCATCGTCGGGCCGTCGGCCACGGCGATCGACACGCTGTGGTGGGTCATGCACCGCTTGGCGTTGGTCGACCCGTCGATCGGGTCGATCACGACCCGCAGGCCGGCGGGGCCGACCCCGCCGTAGTCGACCTCGCCGCGCTCCTCGGAGACCGCCGTGAAACGATGGCCGGCCGTGTGGAGGGCGTCGAGCTCGGCGAAGATCACGTCTTCGGCGGCGCAGTCGATCACCAGGGCCATGTCGCCGCCCTCGCCGCGCATGACCTCGACGGCCCGGTCGCGCATCGTCGGGTATCGCGCGAGCATGCGCTCCAGCCCGTCCGCGATCCGTCGGCAGAGCGCCAGCCAATCGGGGGCCGCGGCCGGCCTGGGGACGCTGTCGACCGGGCCGTCCTCGGATGGCTGCATGCGGTCATATCCTAGGGGCGTGACGATTCCCCCCGCCTCCCCACGGCCGGTCGCGCCGACCTGGGCGGCCGCGGGGGCGGGCCGGCTGAGCGACGGCCAGCGGGAGGCGCTTGACCATTCGGGGGCGCCGCTGCTGGTCACGGGGGCCCCGGGAACCGGTAAGACCGAGGTCTTGATCCGCCGGCTTGCGTGGCTGACCCGGCGGGGCGGGGCGGCGGGCGGGGTGCTCCTGCTGGCTCACGGCGAGCGGGCGGCCGACCGGCTGCGGGCGCGGGCACAGGCGGCCGTGACCGAGCCGCACGAGGCGGTCTGGGTCCTGAGCGTGCGGGACTTCTGCGGCCGCCTGCTGGCCGACGAGGCGCTCGACGGCGGGGTGGAGCCGTTCACGCCGACGAGCACGCGGGCCGACCGGCTGGCGATGCTGCTCGACCGGGTCGAGGAGCTCGATCTCCGACAGCACGAGTTCCGCGGCCGGCCGGCCGCCCTCCTGGCGAGCTTCGTCCGGCGGATCGACCGACTCAAGGACGACCTGATCGACGCCGACCGGTTCGCGCAGCTGACCGTCGGCGACGCCGGCCCGCGGGAGCGGGAGTTCGCAGGCGTCTTCCTCGCGCACGACCGGATGCTGGCCGAGCGGGGGACGCTCGACGGCGGCGACCTCCTGCTCCGGGCGGTCGGCCTGCTCACGGGCGACGAGGCCGTTCGGGAGCGAACGGCCGGCCGGTGGCCGGAGCTGCTCGTCGACGACTGGCCGGCGGTCTCCCGGGGCGAGCGGGAGGTCATCCGCCAGGTCGTGTCGGCCGGTGCCCGCCTGATCGCGACGGCCGACCGAGCCCGCCCGCGGGCGAACCCGTTCGGCTTCACCGACCCGCATCCCGGCGGGGCGACCGTGGCACTGGAGCAGAGCTTCCGGTGTCCGGACGTGGTTCTGATGGCCGGGCGCGGAGTGCTCGACTCGGCCGGGGTCCCCGCGGCCGACGCGGACTCGGGCGGGCCGGGTGCGGCCCGGCCGGCGACGGACACGCCGGGCGGCGAGTCGGATGGGCCGGGGTGCCGGCCGCCGGCGACGGACACGCCGTGCGGCGAATCACGCGAGTCAGGCGGGTCGGGCGAGTCGGGCGGGCCGGGTTCGCCGGGTTCCAGGGCGGCGCCGGGCGTGCGGTTCTGGCGGGCGGCGAACGAGCGGACGCAGGCCCAGAGCGTGGCGGCCGAGCTCGACCGGCTGATCTCACACGAATCGATCGCCCCCGAACGACTGGCCGTCCTCGTGGGATCGGTTGCCGCCGATGGGCAGGCGGTCGCCGTGGCCCTGGCCGAGCGGGACGTCCCCTACCGGGTGCTGGGGACCGACGCGTTCTTCGAGCGGATCGAGATCCGCGACGTCCTCGCGTGGCTGCGGCTGCTCGTCGATCCCCGGGACGCCGGGGCGGTCGCCCGGGCGCTCGCGCGGCCGCCGATCGAGCTGAGCTCGGTCGACATCGCCAGGTCGGTGCAGATCGCCAGACGCCGCAAGCTGGACATGGTCTCGGCCCTCGTCGCCGCGACCGAGTCGCCCCAGCTGCCGCCGGAGGCCCGCGAGCGGATCGCCGGGTTCCTGCGCCTCCACCGGTCAGCCGCGGCCGCCCTGGACACGACGAGGCCGGACCTCTTCGTCCACCGGCTGATCGACCGGCTCGGCCTCCGCCGCCAGCAGCTCTTCACGGCCCGGGCGGACGTCGTCGAGCGGCTCGTCAACCTCGCGAAGCTCGGCGAGCTGGCCGCGGCCCACGCGAGGCGGTCGCCGGCGTCGACGCCCCGCGAGTTCGCCCGGTACATCGCCGCCGTGGCCGACGCCGGCCTCGGCGAGGAGGAGGCGATCGGCGAGCAGGTCGCCGGGACCGTGGCCGTCCTCGCGATGGACGCGGCCGGCGGGCTCGAGTTCGATCACGTGTTCGTCGTCGGCCTCGACGCCGGCCGAGTTCCCGGCGAGGTGGCCGCCGGTGAGACGACTGCTCCGAAAGAGGACGAGACCGGGCTGCCGTCGGACGGCGTGCACGACGCGGGGATGCGGCGGGTGCTCGGGCTGGCGATCACGCGGGCCCGGGTGGGTGTCGTCCTCTCGTACGCGGCGAGCTCCCCCCGCCTCGCCGGGCAGGCCCCGTCGCCGCTGGTCGAGGACGCGCGGGTCGCGGTCGGCGGCGTCTGGGAGGACCGTGAGGAGGAGCTGTTCGGTCCGGCCGAGGCCCTCCACTCGACGTTTCGCGAGCTCCGCGACGAGCTGCTCGACGGCGTCCTGCGGATCGGCGGCCGGCTGGGCGAGCTGCGCCTGGACACGGACCTCGACATCTCCCACGGGGCGGTGCGCTTCCTCGAGCTCGTCAAGCTCGCCGCCCTCCTTCAGCGGCCGGACGGCGCGCCGATCGACGAGGCCGCCCTGGCCGACATCAACGCCCGCCTCGTCCAGGCGGCGACGCCCATCGAACGGGAGATCCTCGAGTCGTCGCCGCTGGACGCGGACCTCCTGACCGGCGCCCGCGACGACCGCGCCCGGGCGGCCGCCCGTGTCGCGAGGGCCGAGCCGTCGCTCGAGCCGTTCCTCCCCCGCCGGGGCGACGGCCTCGTCCTGTCGGCCTCGGACATCGACACGTACCGGACGTGCCCGCTGAAGTACAAGTTCGCCCGCGTCCTGCGGATCCCCCAGGAGCCGACCCTCAACCAGCGGTTCGGGATCCTCGTCCACCAGGTGCTCGAGCGGTATCACGCGACGAGCGCGGCTACCGACGACGCGATGCTCGGTCTGCTGGACGCCGCCTGGCGGCGGGGTGGGTTCGCCGATTCCGACCAGGAGCGACAGCTCCGCGAGAAGGCCCGGGTTGCCGTCCTGCGCTACCGCGACCGGCTCGCCGGCGGGCCGGCGGCCTGGCCGGGCGGGGGTGAGCCGCGGTGGTTCGAGCGGTCGTTCGCCTTCCCGATCGGCCCCCACCACATCCGCGGCCGGGTCGACCGGGTCGACGCCCTGCCGGGCGGCGGGTTCGAGCTGATCGACTTCAAGACCGGCCTCCCGCGGACGGTCGACGCCCTGCGCGACGACGTCCAGCTGGCGTTGTACGCGGTCGCCGCGCGTGAGGCGTGGGAGATCGACGCGACCGAGCGGACGTACTACTACGTGCTCGACGACCAGCGGGTCGCCGTCCCCGACACGGCGGGCGCGATCGACTGGATCCGGGACACCGTCGTCGAGGTCGGCGCGGGCATCCTCGGCCAGGGCTTCGAGCCGACGCCGTCGCCGGCGGCCTGCGGGATGTGCGACTTCCGGATCGCCTGCCCCGTCGCCGAGCGGTAGGAGTCGAGCGGGGCGCCGGGGGCGCCGGGGGGTCGGGCGGTTGGCGAGGCTTGACCGGGCGGGGGACACGGACGGCGAGGCCGACCGGCCCGGGGCGTGGTCGAGTGTCTTCCCGAAAATGGTTGCTTGCGGCAGGCAACTATCCTGAAAGTTGGTTAGGCAAGGCAACTACTTTGAAGCTGCCCCGGTCGCGTCCGGCCGAGGCAGCCGGGGTGGCCGGGGTGGGCGGTCAGTCAGGCCGGGGATCTGTCGCGCTCGACGATCCGAAAGGGGTTGCCGTCGGGATCGCCGAAGGTGAACATCGGCGGGACGCCGTCGACCGTCCGGATCACCGCGGCGTCGACGCCGACGTCGCGGGCCGACCTCGACCCGGCGGTTTGCCGGCGGACGACGACGGTCCCGCGGCGGGTGATGCAGGGTCGGTCACGACCGGCGGGCGGGTGGGTCGAAGCTGTCGGCGTACATCAGCGACCCCGGCGTCGTCAGCAGCTCGCCGGTCTCGAGCAGCGTCTTGAGGCCCGAGAGGATCATCGGCCAGCCGCCGTAGATCTCGCCGTTGACACCTTCGGGGAGCTGGTCGTGTGTCACTGTCAGCTGACACGAGTCGCCGACCGGCGTGATCTCCCATGTCACCCGTGACGTCCCCGCAGCGCGGACGTCGTCCCCCCATAGTGCCGTGAAGGTCTGGACGAGGCGGTGGGGCGGATCGACCTCGAGGTTCTCGCCGGCGGAGATCTTCCCGCCCGAGGCCGGGTGGATCGCCTCGTAGGCGGAGCCGGGCGTCCAGTCGGATACGACGCCGACGCCGAACGTGTACTTCTGGCGCATCTCAGTGTCGGTGATCGCCTCCCACAGGCGGTCGGGGGTCGTCTTGATGTAGATCTCGAACACCTTTTCCATTTTGGTCTCCAGGGTCTGCTTGAGGTTTGAGAGGGTCGCCGCCCACGGTGCGGCGTACTTGCTCACCCACCGGTCATGGACCAGGCGGATCGGGACGGGGTTGAGGAAGTGGAGCTTTTCCCGGCCGCGCTTCTTCGTCACGACGAGGCCGGCGTCCTCGAGCACCTTGAGGTGCTTCATCACGCCGAACCGGGTCATCTCGAGGCGACCCTCCAAGGCGGTCAGCGTCTGTCCATCCTCGACGAAGAGCTCATCGAGCAGGCTGCGTCGGGTCGGGTCGGCCATGGCCTTGAACACTTCGTCCATGCCCTGGAGTATAGGTGACCATCTGGTCACATGTCAAGAGGGCTCGTGAGTGCCGGCCGGGCGCCGCGGATCCGGCCTACGCGGGCGCAGTCACTGCTGGTTGCACGCGAGCGCCGGCGGCCCTTCGGGTGCCGGGCCGATCGGCGCGGGCGGCGCCGGGACGAGTCCGGCCGGCCGGCTCAGGTCGGCCGTGTGGAGCGTCCGCGCGGGCGGGGGGATGTACGGCGTCAGCGTGCACGGGCCGGGTGGCGGCGTCGTCGGCGGTGGCTGGTCGTCGCCCTGGACCCAGGCGAGCTCGTCTCCACGGAGGTCGAGGGCGAACAGCTCTCGCTCCCCGGGCCGGAAGCCGGCGACGAGGCGGGTCCGGTGGGTCCGGAGGTTGGTCACCGCGAGCGTGGACGTCGTGTCGGGGTTGACGAGCTCGTAGGCGACGCGGCCGTCGGAGACCGACGGGACGCCGTAGACCGTGTCCGACGCCAGCAGGGCTTCGGCCGTGCGGGCGCCGGCGGGAACGTAGAGCATCCTGTACGTCTGATCGATCGCCTCGTCGGCCCCGTTGGTCGTGACGTAGCCGACAGCCGCGACGAGGGCGCCGGACTCGGCGACGGCGAGGTAGGCGCCGGGCATGTCGAGGGCGTTGCGCACGCGGCCGGTCCGCGCGTCGATCACCTCGGCGAGCATCGTCCCGTCGGCCCGAGGAATCCCCACGGCCAGCCAATCGCCTCGGGCCGACAGGACCGGCTGGGTCGCGCTCGGCAGCCACCGCAGCACGCGCCACCCGCCGCCGGGTGAGAGCCGCCGGGCGAACAGCGGCCGCGGCGTGGTCGGCGGCGTCCGCCGGCAGGCCGGTGACCCGGCGACGATCAACTGATCCGCGGCGACCGCGACCGCCACGCCGGTCTCCGATGTCGCGCCCGTGGGGTCGGCGACCCAGTCGCGGCACCCTCCGCGTCCGACGCGCGGGCCGACGGCCAGGTCGGCTGCGTCGATCACGCCGCCGGGGACGGGGAACACCTGAGCGGGGAGGCCGTCCGGGCCGGCGAGGTCCATGCCGTTGGCGGTCCAGAGGATCCCCGCCGGGGTGATCTCGACCGCGCTGGGGCCGGCCGGCTGGCTCGCGTTGATCTCGGCGGATGCTCCGCCGGCGATCCCGAGCGTGCCGGCGAGGGCGAGTCCGCCGGCGGCGAGCACGCCCACCCATCGGTGTCTGCCTGCCGGCCGCACTCGCGTCATCGGGAGGCGATCCTTTCTCACAGACGTCGAACGGCCGACCGGCGTGGGAGTTGCGGACAAGGAGCCCCGGGGAAGCCGGCTGTCAACGTGCCGCGAGCGAGTCGATGATCAGCTCGAGGTGACGGCGCCAGTCGAAGTACGGCTTGGTGTGGGACATCGTCGCGCAGACGCCGCACATCAGCATCGGGATGTCGAGGGCACTGACGTCCCGCCGCATCGTCCCGGCCGCCTGGGCCCGGGCGATCAGCTGATCGGTCAACTCGATCAGCTGGGCATCCGCAACGCCTGCGAACTCCCAGACGCCTTCGCCGGCCCCGAGCATCGCGTACTGGAGGGCCGCGTCGGCCGACGCGATCTCGACGTTCTGGCGCAGGGCGTCGGCGAAGACGGCGAACGGCTCGCCGTCCCGGTCGAGGGCCGCCCGTGTGTTGTCGCTCATCCGCTCCATCTTCTGGCGGACCAGCTCCCCGAGCAGGGACTCCTTGGTGGGGAAGTGCCGGTAGACCGTCCCGACCCCGACGCCCGCCAGGCGGGCGACCTCGTCCATCTGGGTTTCGGGGCCGTGGGCGGCGAACGCGTCCCGTGCGCTCTCGATGATTCGCTCGCGGTTTCGCTTGGCGTCCGCCCGCTGGGGGCGCTCGCTTTCGACGGAGTGGCTCATCACAATGCCTTTGAGTCGCCGACCTTGACAAACGGAATGATAGTTCCGTATTGTTGGGATCGCAAACCGGAACCGGAGGTCAGCTTCCATGACGACCGTTGAGTCGCCCGCAGATCCAGCACCGCCCGAGACGTCCCGAGCCAAGAACCTCGCCCTGATCCTGCTCGCGATGACGCAGTTCGTGATCGTGATCGACGCGTCGATTGTCAACGTCGCCCTCCCGACGATCGGCACGAGCCTCCACTTCTCGCACGCCAGCCTCTCGTGGGTCGTCAACGCGTACACGCTGACCTTCGGCGGCTTCCTCCTGCTCGGCGGCCGCCTGGCCGACCTGATCGGTCGGCGGCGGATGTTCATCTCCGGGCTCGTCCTCTTCTCGCTCGCCTCGCTCGCCGGCGGCCTCGCCCAGTCGGAGGCGTGGCTGCTGATCGCCCGCGCCGTCCAGGGCCTCGGAGCCGCGATCATCTCGCCGGCCGCCCTCTCGATCCTGACGACGACCTTCGCGGAGGGCGCCGAGCGCAACAAGGCGCTCGGAGTCTGGGGGGCCGTCGCCGGCGCCGGCGGTGCCGCCGGCGTCCTGCTCGGCGGGATCCTCACGAGCGGGCTCGGGTGGGAGTGGGTTCTCTTCGTCAACGTCCCGATCGGCCTGGCCGCCGCCGTGATGGCCCCGCGGATCCTGCTCGAGAGCCACGCCCGCGAGGACGGCGCGTCGTTCGACATCCCCGGGGCCGTGACCGTGACCGCCGGCCTCAGCCTGCTCGTCTACGCCCTCGTCGACACCGTCAACGCCGGCTGGGGGTCGACCGCCACCCTGGTCAAGCTCGCGGGCGCGGCGATCCTGATCGTCGCGTTCCTGTTCATCGAGCGCCGCGAGCCCCACCCCCTGATGCCTTTCTCGATCTTCCGCCTGCGGACGCTCCGCGGGTCGAACGTCGTCGGCCTGCTGATCGGGATGTCCCTGTTCTCAATGTTCTTCTTCATCTCCCTCTACGTCCAGAACGTCCTCGGCTACACGCCGATCAAGGCCGGTCTCGCGTACCTGCCGCTGGCGATCGGGATCATCCTCTCGGCCGGCGCCGCCTCGGCCCTCGTGACGCGGGTCGGACCGAAGCCGATCCTCGTGATCGGCATGCTCCTGATCGCCGCCGGCCTGCTCTGGTTCTCGCGGGTCCACACGCCCGGCGGGTCCTACGTCCACGACATCCTCGGGCCGTCCCTGCTCGCCGCCGTCGGGCTCGGCTTCTCGTTCGTGCCGGTGACGATCGCCGCGATGACCGGAACCGCGCCCCGTGAGGCCGGGCTGGCGTCCGGGCTGATCAACGCGTCGACCCAGATCGGCGGGGCCCTCGGCCTGGCGATTCTCGCGACGGTCGCCAACAGCCGGACCAAGGCCGTCGCAATCGCCGGCCAGCACAACCCGCTGATCTCCCTTACCAAGGGCTTCGACCGGGCCTTCCTCGTCGGCGCCGGCTTCGCGATCGCCGGGGCGATCCTCGCGGCGGTCCTGATCGACTCGCAGGACAGCCGCGAGCAGGCCGGCGCGGCGCCCGACGGTGGCGGGGCGGTCGTCGCCGGGGTGTAGTCGCCGGGGTGTTGCCCGGGGCGGGCGGTGCGGTGATCGGCCTCGGCGTCAGGTGCCCGGCGCTCGCATCGACGGTGCCGTGCGGGTGTCGGGTGCCCGGCGTTCGCGTCGACGGTGCCGTGCGGGTGTCGGGAGTTGAGTGCGTGCACCTCCTTTGCGAGATGGCTGCCTGACTCAGGCAGCCTTCTCTCGGGGGTCGATCGATGCTTGCACGGGATCGTCCGGGTCGCGTACGCCCGGGCGGACCGGCCCACCAGCGGGAATCGGACATCGTCATTCTCCCGCGGCGGCGACGTCCGAAATCCGCTAGTCCGGGGCCGCTCGACGTGCCAGGATGGTGGACGTGATCAAGGACTTCGACCACTGCTATCGGGCCGTCCAGAGCCGTGACGCCCGCTTCGACGGGTGGTTCTTCACGGCTGTCACGTCGACCCGCATCTACTGCCGGCCGAGCTGTCCGGCCCGGACTCCCAAGCCCGCCAACGTCCGCTTCTACGCGACGGCCGCCGCCGCCCAGCAGGCCGGCTTCCGCGCGTGCCTGCGCTGCCGGCCCGACGCCGCCCCGGGGTCTCCGGAATGGCTCGGCCGGGCCGATGTCGCCGCGCGGGCCGTCCGGCTGATCCTCGACGGTGCGGTCGACCGCGACGGTGTCGCCGGGCTTGCGGGTCGGCTCGGCTACTCCGAGCGGCAGCTCCACCGCGTCCTGATGGCCGAGGTCGGCACGGGTGCCCTGTCGCTCGCCCGGGCCCAGCGCGCCCAGACGGCACGCCTGCTGCTCCAGACGACCGACCTCCCGGTCACCCAGGTCGCCCTCAGCGCCGGCTTCGCCAGCGTGCGCCAGTTCAACGAGACGATCCGCGCGGTCTTCGCCCGCACGCCGACCGAGCTCCGCCGCCAGGCGACCGCCGGACGGGCCGCGCCGGGAGGGTCCGCGACGAGCCCGGTGATCGCCCTCCGCCTGGCCCACCGCCGGCCGTTCGCCGGCCGACACCTGTTCGAGTTCCTCGGCCGCCGGGCGGTCGCCGGAATCGAGTCCTACGACGGCGTCACCTACCGCCGGAGCCTCCGCCTCCCCCACGGCCACGGGACGGTCGCCCTGAGCCCGGGTCGCGACGGCGGCTCGGTCGACGCGGTCTTCGTGCTCGGGGACCTGCGCGACCTGACCGCCGCGATCGCCCGCTGCCGCCACCTGCTCAACCTCGACGCCGACCCGGTCGCCGTCGACCAGGCGCTCGGGGCCGACCCCCTGCTCGGGCCGCTAGTCGCCCGCACACCAGGGCTCCGCGTCCCGGGAGCCGCCGACGGCTTCGAGCTGGCCGTCCGGGCCGTCGTCGGACAGCAGGTCTCGGTCGCCGGCGCCCGGACCGTGCTCGGCGCGCTCGTCCGGGCCGCGGGTCAGCGCCTCGACGATCCGGTTCTCCCGATCACCCACGCCTTCCCGACACCCGAGGCCCTCGCCCGTCTGGCCGCAGACGTTCCCGCCGCGTTCCCGATGCCCGGGTCCCGCCGCCGCGCCCTGGCCGCCCTGGCCGAGGCCGTCGCCGCCGGCGACCTCGCCCTCGACCCCGGCGCGGACCCCGACGCGCTCCAAAGTGGACTGCTCGACCTTCCCGGGATCGGTCCGTGGACGGCGGCCTATGTCGGGATGCGCGCGCTCGGCGACCCCGACGCCTTCCTGGCCACCGATCTCGGTGTGCGACGCGCGCTGGACCAGCTCGGCCATGCGAGCGATCCCGGCTCGGTCAGCCGGCTGGCCGAGCACTGGCGCCCATGGCGCGCCTACGCCGTCGCCCATCTCTGGGCCGCCGAGCCCCAGCCGCACAGATCCGACGCCCAGCCCCCGAGTCCAAACGAGGCCAGCGCAGCATGACAACCACACTCGCTCCAAGCCGAACCCTCGACCGCCTGGCGCTCGACACGCCGATCGGCCGACTGATCCTCGAGGGGACAGACGTCGCCCTGACCCGCGTCCTGCTCCCCAACGCCGCCGCCGACGCCCCGCCGGCACCGACCGCGATCGCCGATGCCGGACCCGTCGTGTCCAGCGCCGCCCGCCAACTCGACGAGTACTTCGCCGGCCGGCGGACCGTGTTCGAGATCCCCTTCGAGATCGACGGGACCCCCTTCCAGCAGGACGTCTGGCGGGCGCTCGGCGAGATCCCCTACGCCGAGACGGTCAGCTACACCGAGCTCGCCGAGATCGTCGGACGCCCACGCGCGTGCCGGGCTGTCGGTCAGGCCAACGGCGCGAACCCCCTGCCGATCGTCCTCCCCTGCCACCGCGTGCTGGCGGCCGGCCGGCGGATCGGTGGCTACGGCGGAGGCCTCGACTGCAAGCACCGCCTGCTCGCCCACGAGGGCGTGACGCTTGTCTAGCATCTAGCCAGCGTGCCTGCCGGGCCGCTGTGCGGGGGGTCGGCCTGCGCGTCGGGTCGGATTGGGTTTGGGTTGGGTTGGGTCGAAGGAGGCCCGGGTCGGGTCGCGGGAGGCCCGGGTCGGGTCGCGGGAGGCCCAGGACGAGATCGGCCGTGTACCGGTGGCCGTCGAGGTTCGAGGGTCGACGAGTCGAGGGTCCAGAGGTGAGGCTTACTTCGTGAAATGGTTGCCTGCGGCACGCAACTACTTTGAAAGTTGCTTAGCCTAAGCAACTACTTCGATGGTTGCCTGCGTCAGGCAGCTATTTTTCGCGGCCACCCCTCATACACTCGCCCGGCCGTCAAGCGCCGGCCGTCAAGCGCCGGCCGTCCGCCCAAAAGGCTGGGGGCGCCGGGTCGCCAGGCCGGCCTACTCGTCGGGCTGGTCGCCCCGCTGGCGCAGGAAGCGCTGGAACTCCCGGGCGAGGAGGTCGCCCGACGGGATGTCCTCCTTCGTCGACGGGTTGCTCTCCGCGCTCCGCTCGAGGCGCTCGACGAAGGCCTGCACGTCAGGGTCGCTCTGCACCGCCAGGCCGACCTGCCGCTCGTAGTCGGCCGAGTCCCGCTCGAGCTTCCCCGCGTCGACCGAAACCCCGACCAACCCCTCGAAGCGGCGCACCAGGGCCAGCGCGGCCTTCGGGTTCGGGGCCGCGGCCACGTAGTGGGGAACGCTCGCCCACAGGCTGGCCGACGGGATCGACGCGTCGACGCACGCCTGGTGGACGACCCCGACGATCCCGGTCGGTCCCTCGTAGTTGACGTCGCCCAGGCCGAGCCGCTCGACCAGCGACATGTCCGACGCGAGCCCGCTGACGACGACCGGCAGTGTGTGCGGCGTGTCCGCCAGGAGGGCGCCCAGGGTCACGACGATCTGCACGCCCAGCGCCTCGGCCAGGTCGATCAGCAGCGACGAGAACCCCCGCCATCGAAACGACGGCTCTGGGCCCTCGATCAGGATCAGGTCGCGCGGAGCCCGCGGCACCCGCGCCTGGTAGATGTTGATGCCCGGCCAGACGAGCTCGCGAGCCTGTCCGCCGACCAGCTTGACCATCGGCCGGGTCGCCTGGAAGTCGTAGAACTCCTCCGGGTCGATCCGCGCGAACCGCGTCGCCCCGAGCGCGCTGCCGATGTGCGCGACCGCGGCTGACGCGGCGTCGCCGGCGTCGTTCCAGCCCTTGAACGCGCAGACCATCGCCGGGGCGCGGAGCCCGTCGGGCCTGCTCTCCCAGATCAACGGCTGCATCCGAACCACCGTACATCATGGCGGCAGTGGCCCAACAGGTCTTCCCGTCCGGCCGCCCCGGCCCGTCCGTCCAGTTGGTCGCCACGCTCCGCGACGGCGACGCCGTCGACGCCGTGTTCGCCTGCTCGCGCAAGGACCGCCTGATCTCACGCAGCGGCAGCCCGTATCTCTCGGTCGAGCTCCGCGACCGGACCGGCACGATCACCGGCCGAGTGTTCCGGGATGCCGATCTCATTGCCGGTCGCTTCGAGTCCGGCCAGCTCGTCCGCGCCGTCGGCCGGGTCGTCCGCTTCCGCGACGAGCTCCAGATCGACCTCGACCGGGTCGAGCCGGCCCCCGCCGGCGACCTCGACCCGACGTCCTTCCTGCCGACCGCCTACCGCGATCTCGACGAGCTCGACGGCTTCCTCGAGCATCTTGCCCGCGAGGTCTGCGACCCCGAATACCGGCGGCTGCTCGACGCCCTGCTCGCCGACGCCGACCTTCGGGCCGCCTGGCGGCGAGCCCCGTGCACGCAGGCCGGCCACCACGCGTATCTCGGCGGGCTCCTCGAGCACACGGTCGCCGTGGCCACGCTCGCCCAGGAGCTCGGTCTCCAGCACCCCCGCCTGAACACCGACCTGCTGATCTGCGCTGCGATCGTCCACGACCTCGGAAAGACCCGCGAGTTCACCTACGGTGCGACGATCGGGCTGACCGCCGAGGGCCGGATGATCGGCCACCTCCAGCTCGGCCTGCGCCTGCTCGACGACCGCGGACGCGACCTGCTCACCGAGCAGCGGATGCTCGCCCTCGCCCACTGCGTGCTCTGCCACCACGGACCCGACGCTGCTCCCGGACGTCGGTTCGGGAGCCCGGAGGCGCTCGCCCTCTACCGCGTCAACGCCCTCGACGCCAGCGTCAAGGAGGCCTTGGAGCACGGAGTCATCCGCTAGGCCTGGGTTTCGGTCCTGGTTGGTGGTTCTGGTGGTTGGTGGTTTTGGTGGTTGGGGTTCTCGAGTGCCGCGGGCGGCGGCCACCCGTGACTGATCGCTCGCTCGAGAGTGGTGTCGGGGGTCCTCGTAACGCGAACGAACACCGTTCGTGTTCGAACACCGTTCGGTTGCGAACACCGTTCGGTTGCGAACACCGTTCGGTTTCGAACACCGTTCGGTTTCGAACACCGTTCGACTCCGCTGAACATAGTGTGCGAGCGCGAGCGTCGGGTCTCGATCCGAGATTGTGGCGATCAAGGTCGGCGAGGCGACGCTGCCAGCCAAAACGCTGCGCCCCCGGGCCTCGCCAGGCGACGCTTCCACCCAACAAAAGCGCAAACGCCGCCGGGCCTCCGCCCCAGCCCGTCCCCTGGCCCGCCCCAGGGGACCCCCCCGGCCTACTAGACCGCGGCGTCGTCGGCCAGCTCGCCGGACTGCGGACCCCGGCGGCGGCGGCGGAGCCCGGCGAGCTCGCGGCGCAGGCCGATGAGGATCGTCTCGATCCCCGCGTCGAAGTCATCGTCGGTCGGATTTCGCGCGAGGTCTCCGGCGAGCGCGTGGATCGCCGGGAAGTCCTCGGCTGAGAGCCTGTCGCCGGTCAGACGGTCGATCTCCGTGTCGCGCCGGCCGCTGGCCAGCGTGAAGCCGGCGATCTCGCTCAACGCGAAGCCCCGGGAATAGCCGCTCAGCAGGCGGAAGGCCGCTACGCCTCGGTCCGGAGGAAAACCGCCGCTCCGCAGGGCCGCGAGCAGGGCCTCGACCGGACGGATCGCCTCGACGGTGTTGAGCGCCCGCAGGCCGACCAGCTCGAAGGCCGCCGGGTGGGCCAGCGCGACCCTCCGGATCTGAATCGAGAACCGGTAGGCCGCCGCGGCCCAGTCCTGGTCCTCGGTGACGAGCTCGTGCTCGGCCATCAACGCCTCGGCGATCCCATCGAGCAGGGCGTCCTTGCTCGAGACGTGGCGGTAAAGCGACATCGCCTCGACACCCATCTCGGCTCCGAGTCGCCGCATCGTCAGGGCGCCTGTCCCCTCCGCGTCGAGCAGCCGCAGCGCCGCCCCGAAGATCGCCGGACGCGACAGACGGGGTGGCCGGCCCCGGCGCCGCGGCACGGGCTCGTCCCCCGGATCGACGAGCGACGGGACGGCCATCAGCGTGGCGGTACCCGCGGGGATCTTTCGGGGGTTGGCGCGGAGATCTATCGTCGCCGCGGGCATTGAGCCGGTTCTGCGCATGATCGAGGCCGCTTTCTCGGTCGTTTCAGGCTCGCCGGCTGCTGCCGGCGAGGACGGTCACGGGTGCGGTGCTTACGGGGGATACCCCGGAAATAGGGAATACCCCGGAAGGTCCGATGCGACGCGGGCGTGCGGCCCAGCCGTAGTCGAGGCGCAGGGCGTCAGGGCTCGGCGCCGGCGAATCCACGCCGGGATCCGTCGGGCCGCCGGGCGCGACGGAGTCGGCGACGCACGCGCCGTGGACCACACCGGCCCCGGCTTCGTAGTGCTCCTCGTCGGCCAGCACCGGCGCATGGCAGCGAACGCAGCGTCCGATCCTCCGGCTGCGGGCCTGACAGGTCGAGAGGCCCGATGGTGGCTTGGCGTAGCGCATCGCCACCTAAGAGTGCTCTCAGGAAGCGCGCCGTTGTGTGACATTCATCACACAAGAAACCTTCACCGGTGGCGCCCCGGAGGTCCCGGGCCGGCCTCGGCTCCCCGGCCGGCCGGCCGATTGGCCACACTGAAGGCTCGACGCCCGCCCGGCGCCCCAGCCGACAGGAGGCCTACGCCGATGCACAAGGTACAGACCGACCGCGACGAGCTCCACGCTCCGACCTACTCGGCCCGGTCGTTCTCCCGCGAGATTCCGAAGTTCGAGGTCCCCGACGAGGGTCTCGACGCCGAGGTCGCCTACCAGCTCGTCCACGACGAGCTCAACCTCGACGGCAACCCCGCCCTGAACCTCGCGAGCTTCGTGACGAGCTGGATGGAGCCAGCCGCCGACCGCCTGGCGGTCGAGACCCTGAACAAGAACATGATCGACCAGGACGAATACCCGCGGACCGAGGTGATCCACGAGCGCGTCGTCACGATGCTCGGCCGGCTCTTCCACGCGCCGGCCGACCGCACGCCGGTCGGCACGGCGACGATCGGATCGTCCGAGGCGATCATGCTGGCCCTACTCGCCCACAAGCGAAGCTGGCAGCGTCGGCGGGAGGCGGCCGGGCTCCCGGCCGACCATCCGAACCTCGTCGTCGGCGCGGACGTCCACACCTGCTGGGAGAAGTTCGCCCGCTACTTCGAGGTCGAGGCGCGGGTCGCGCCGATGAGCGAAGGCTCGTTCACGCTGAGTGCGTCCGACGTCGCCGCCCGGATCGACGACCGGACGATCGCCGTCGGCGGCCTGCTCGGGACGACCTTCACCGGTCAGATGGACGAGCTCGGCCAGATCAACGACGTGCTCGCCGAGACCCGCGAGCGCCGGGGATGGTCGATTCCACTGCATATCGACGCGGCCAGCGGTGGCTTCGTGATCCCCTTCTCCCAGCCCGACCTCGCCTGGGACTTCCGCCTGTCTGAGGTCCGCTCGATCAACGTCTCCAACCACAAGTTCGGCCTCGTCTACCCGGGCATGGGCACGGTGATCTTCCGCGACCGGTCAGACCTCCCGGCCGAGCTCGTCTTCCACATCAACTACCTCGGCGGCGACATGCCGAACTACTCGCTCAACTTCTCACGCCCGAGTACGTCGGTCGTCCTCCAGTACTTCAACTTCCTCCGCCTCGGACGGGCCGGCTACGAGCGGATCGTGGCCTGCGTGCTCGAGAACGCCCAGGCGCTGGCCGCCCGCCTGGACGGGACGCGGCGCTTCGAGGTGATCAACGACGGGAGCATCTTCCCGATCGTCGCCGTCCGCGCGTCGAAGCCCGAGGAGCTCGACCTCCCGCAGCTGTCGCGCAGGCTCCGCGAACGCGGCTGGATCGTCCCGGCGTACACCCTGCCGGCCGACGCCGAGCACGTCACCGTCCTGCGGATGGTCATCAAGGAGAGCTTCTCCCGCGACATGGTCGACCTCCTCGCCGACGACATCGAAACCGCGATCACCGAGCTCTGCAGTCCTTTTCCGCTCCCCCCGGCCGGCCCGCCGGTCCCGCCGACCGCGTTGCCGGAGCGGCCGATCTGCTGATCGTCGTCGGCGACCGGCCGCGCGTGCCGGCCTCCGGCAGATCAGCACTTGACGCGAGCGTCAAATACCGTAATCCTCGGACTACCGGCATGCCTAGGGCCCAGAAGGGGGTGTGTATCCAGTGAGCCAGTCATCTCGCAAGTCAGAAGCCCTCCGGGCTTCCCCGCGGATGTTCGAGTCCGACTTGCTCGATCGCCTTTCGCGGGTCCACCCGGCCGTCCCGCCGGTCATCTTCGGCCCGTTCATCGTCGGCTTCGTCGTCTACGCCATCGACCACCTCGGACCGGTCGACGCGGCCGGCCTGACGGTCGCCGGATACGTCCTCTGGACGCTCACCGAATACTGGATGCATCGCGTCGTCTTCCACTTCGAGCCCGACGATGGGATCGGCGCCCGGCTGCACTGGATCATCCACGGGATCCACCACGACCACCCGAACGACCCGATGCGCCTCGTCATGCCGCCGTCGGTCAGCGTTCCGCTCGCCGTCCTCTTCTACCTCCTCTTCCTCCTCGTCTTCGGCACCCGGTACGCCCCGGGCATCGAGGGCGGCTTCATAGGCGGGTACCTGGCCTACGACATGACCCACTACTACGTCCACCACCGCCGCCCAACCGGCCGGCTCGGCCGGATGCTCCGCGAGCTGCACATGCGCCACCACTTCCAGGACGACACGACCGGATTCGGCGTCAGCGCGCCCTACTGGGACCGCGTCTTCGGAACCGCCCCGGCCCGTGGGAGACGAGCGGACCGGGTCGGGCCGTGACCCGACCGGGCCGCGTCAGCCCGCCTCGGGCGCCGCGTCCTTCAGCAGACCGTCCAGCCACGGGTTGAGAACGCAGTCGATCACGAGGTGGACCCGTCGGGCGTCGCCGGGGTTCGCGACGCTGTGCGGAAGGTTGAAGTCGAGGTACCAGACCTCTCCGGCGGCCATCGCGACCCGCTCACCGTCGTGGATGAACTCGACGTCCGGACTCGTCGTCACAGGGATGTGGATCCGCAGCTCGCCGTCGTCGTAGCCCAGTCGGTAGTCCCGGTGCTCGCGGATCCGGGCCCCCGGCCCGAGCGCGAGCAGGCGGACCGATTGCAGCTCGCAGTCGAATTCGTCGAGCAGGGTCGCGAGGGCCGGGCACCGGCCGAGCGCCTCGGTCGCCGCCCAGTCGCCGGGCTCCGCGGTCGGGTCGGGATAGAGCGCGAGTGGCGCGCCGGCACTCGACCGCAGGGCGACCCCGCTCCAGTCGCCCTCGTAGTAACCGGTGTTGAAGTGCGGGACCCACTCCTTCGCGCTCAGGCCCTCGACGTCCGCCGCGAGGGCGTCGACGTCGACCGGGAGGCGGATCCGAAGCCGCGAGACCATTCCGCTCACTGTCCCCTGCCTGGCACGCGCCCAGGCTACCCCATCCGAATCGAGCCGTTTGACGGGCGGGACGCGCGGGTCTATCCTCGCCACAGAGATTTCCTCGGGGACTTTCAGTAAATGGGGGCTGGCGTGGGGCGACCGTTCGGGAGTGCACAGTCGGAACCCTGCTTCAACTTCACGGTCGCGGCTCCGTCGCCGACCTGCCTGCAAGCCGCGGCCCCGACGGCGAACGCCAACGACGGCAGATGGTCCCGGTCATGATCGACAACCAAACCCACGACTTCGTCCGCGACGGCCGCTGGACCGTGGCCAACGGATAGGACGGCAGCCTTGACAGCAATCTCCTACGGGCGGACGAACGCCGAGATCACCCGCCGCGGACTGCTCGCGGCCGGTGGAGCCGCGGTCGTCGGCCTCGCCCTCGCCGAGGGGAGCCGGCTGGCCGACCTCGCCGGCGGCTTCACAAGTCCCGCGGTTCCCGCGTACCTGCGACGTTCGACCTTCTCCCCCCTGGTCGGCGAGCGATTCGTGCTGAGCGCGGCCGGCCGCCGGGCGGTCGTGAGCCTCGTCGCGGTCGATGATCTCGCCGCCGGCGGCCGGACGGCCTCGGTCGCCGGGCGTGACGATGCGTTCGCCCTGATCTTCCACGCGCCCGCCGGCGCCCGGATCGATCAGGACGTGATGACCGTGAGCCACCCGGGGATCGGCCGGTTCCCCCTGCTCGTGTCGCCGTCGGGCACCGGGCACCACGGTCAGGACTACGCGGCGATCATCAATCGCGCGGGTCCACCGCCCCACACACGACGGACCCGTGCCCGAGCCCTTCCCGGTGAGATCCGAAACTGACCGGCCGCCACGTCAGCCTGCGCCGGGTCCTCGCAGCCGACGAGCCGTTCCTTCGGGCGCTGGATGCCGGTGTCGTGACCGAACAGCTCGGCCTCGCAGGCCTGCCCGATCAGGTTCGCGCACCGCTGCTCGAGCTCCAGTTCACGGCTCGCCGTCGCGACCGTGACGCCCGCTTCCCGGATGCCGACCGCCAGCTGATCCTGCTCGACGGGGGCCCCGTCGGCGAGCTGGTCCTCGGACGCCCGCCCGGCAGCATCCTGGTCGTCGACATCGCCCTGATCCCGGCCGCCCGCCGGCAGGGGGTCGGCACCACGGTGCTGGCGGGTGTCGCGGCCACCGCCGACGCCGCCGGGGCTCGGGTCGAGGCGACGGCTCGATGTGCGAACACCGCCTCCCGCCGCCTGTTCGCCACGGCCGGCTTCGCCGAAGTCGGCGACGACGGCGTCAACGTGTCGCTCGAGCGACCGGCCGGAGCGGACGCTCCCGACTCGGGCCAGGACCCGATGCTCGCGACTCGGGCTGGGATCCCGGCCCCTCGCGACTCCGGCTAGGACGCGTCGACCGGCGGAGCCGGCGGCGGTGCGGGCGGCGGCACCGGTGGCGGCTCGGCGGCCGCGACGGGCGGAGCGACGGGGGCTGTCACCGGCTGGGCGGCGCTGGCGGCCGGGGTCAGCGTCTCGGACTTGCTCGGCCCGCTGACCGAGTCCTTGAAGCCGCGCATGCCCTCGCCGAGCGACCGGCCGAGCTCGGGCAGCCGCTTGGCGCCGAAGACGAGCAGGAGGACGACCAGGAGGATGACGACGTGAAGCGGATTGTCGAGGCCCATCGCGACGGAGGATAGCGGACCCCGCCGGGCCGGCTAGGGGCTTTCCGGCTCGGCAGGGTCGGGCCGGCTGCTTGACACCGCGCCACGGACGAGTTGGGCGGCGACGACGAGGGTGACTCCGGCGAAGGCCAGGCGTAGGGTCCGGCCGTCGACGATGTTGGCGACCGCGACGCCGGCGACGGACCCGACGACCGCGAGCAGGCCGATCAGGACGCCGTCGCGGACGCGGACGTTGCCGTAGCGGTGCTGCTGCCAGGCCCCGAGCATGACGACGGGGACGATCGCGAGAAGCGAAGTCGCCTCGGCGTCGACCTGGCTGAGGCCGATCACGAACACCAGTCCCGGGACGAAGAGGATGCCGCCGCCGACGCCGAGGAGACCGGACACGAGTCCGGCGAGCACGCCGATCGTGGCGACCTCGATCACTGGACGACGAGCTCGATCGCGAGGGCGACGAGGAGCGCGGCGAACAGCATCGAGACGCCGCGGGCGGGCACGCGCTGCTGGAGGCTGGTCCCGCACGTGACGCCGACCAGGGCGGGCAGTCCGACGAGCAGGGCGTCAGCGAAGTGGATGTTGCCGTAGGCCGCCTGGGCGAGGGCGCCGACCGCGGCGATCGGGATCATCGCGAGCAGCGAGGTTCCGCCGGCCGCCCGCTCGTCGTAGCCGATCCAGAGGATCAGCAGCGGGACGATCACCGACCCGCCGCCGACGCCAAAGACCCCGCTGAACAGTCCTGCGAGTGTCCCGATGCCCGCGAGCTTCAGCGATCGGGCCCGCGACATCGCGCCATACTAGATGGCGTGCCTGATGCAGCCACGCTCGCCGAATCGCTCGAGCCGCTCCGCACGGATCCGGCCCACGCGGCTGTCCTGCTCGACATCGACGGGACGCTCGCCCCGATCGTCCGCCACGCGTCCGATGCCGCCGTGCCCGAGTCGACCCGCGGCCTGCTGATCGACGTGGCCCGCCGGTATGCGACGGTCGCGTGCGTCAGCGGGCGGGCGGCGACCGACGCGCGGGCGCTCGTCGCGATCGGGTCGATCTCGTATGTCGGCAACCACGGGTGTGAGCTGCTGGCCGCGGGGACGGTCGACGTCGTCCTGGATCCCGAGGTCGCCCCGTGGATCGCACGGGTCCGCGAATTCGCCGACCGGGCCAACTCGCCGGCGCTCAGGCGGCTGCGGATCCGCACCGAGGACAAGGGGCCGATCGTCGCGTTTCACTGGCGGGGCGTGCCCGACGAGGACGCCGCGGCGGCCGCCCTGCGAGAGGTCGAGGTCGACGCCCGGGAGGCCGGCTTGGAGATCCACTGGGGACGCAAGGTGCTCGAGATCCGTCCGCCGATCGAGATCGACAAGGGCCGCGGGATCACCGGTCTGCTGCGTGGGGGGGACGCCGTCTGCGGGGTGTACGTCGGCGACGACGAGACCGACGTCGATGCCTTCCGCGGCCTGCGAGCCGCCCTCCCCGGGGGTGCCGTGTGCATCGGCGTCAGCTCCGACGAGACGCCGGCCGCGCTCGAGCGCGACGCGGATCTGATGGTCGACGGGCCGCGCGGCGTCCGGCGAGTCCTCCAGGGTCTGCTCTGACGCGTGCCGTTCGTCGACTTCCTCCGCTCGACCGTCCTCCTCTGCGCCGGCGCGGCCAGCGCCCTGGCCGCCGTCACGGTGATCGGCGCGGGAGCCGCCGGTCAGCCCGATCTCCCGCTGTTCGCCTTCGGCTGGTGGGCGCTCGCCACGCTGGTCGGGATCTTCATCGGCCGGCGCAACGAGGCCTCGCCGCCGATCGCCCGTCTCCTGGCCGGGGCCCGGGCGATCGTCACGATGCCCGAGGAGAAGGCGACCCGGGTCCTGATCAACCGTCTCTGGCCGCTCTTCACGCTCACCCTGGCGGCCTTCGTGATCGGCTTCTTCGCACCCCAGATTCCCGGCATCGCGACCGGCTTCGCGATCATCTGGGCGCTCGCCTGGCGCCGTCAGCACGCCGCGGTCGCGGCGATCGAGCTGCGCGATGGCGCCCGCTTCCATGTCGAGCCGACGTCGCCGGTCGAGCCGATCACCCTGACCCGTACGCCGGGCTTCAAGGCGTACCCGATCCAGCAGCACGAGCAAGCTGCGTGACCGATGTCCTGCTCGTCTGCATCGGCTCGACGGCCGGGCTGCGAGCCGCCGACGATGAGCTCGCAGCCTCGCTGCGCCGAGCCGGCGCGACGGTGTCGGTTGCGACGGCGGCGCCCCAGGCAGATGTCCCGACGTTCGCCCTGACCGATTTTCTCTGGGCACGCGCGGCACGCGCGGCCGCCATTCGTGCTTTCGACGGCGGACCGGTCGGTGCGGTGATCTACTCGACGATCACGGCCGCGCTGTTCTGGCCGAGGCCCGGGGCGATCCGCTTCGACGCTCCGGCGCTCGCCAACCGGCCGGGCCGGCACGGGTTCTGGCAGCGGCCGCTCGAGCGCGTGCGCCTGCGCCAGGCGCCCCTGCTGATCCCCCAGAGCACCGGAGCACTCGCCGAGGCCCGGGCCGGCGAGACCCCGTCGATCGTCGTCCCCGTAGCGGTCCGGGCGTCCGGGCCGGCGACGGGCGTGCGCGACATCGCGGCGATCACCTACGGCGCGAACCCGGCCAAGAAGGGCCTCGACCGCGTGCTGGCCGCCTGGGCGCAGGCCCGCCGGCCGGGCGAGGAGCTCGTCGTCGCCGGCGTGTCGGCGCTGCCGCCGGACGCGCAGGGACGGACGATCGCCGATGGCGTCCGCGTCGTCGGGATGATCGCGCCCGACGCGTATCGGGCGCTCCTGCGTCGATCCCGGGTCTACGTCACGGCTCCCAGGCGCGAGGACTACGGCGTCGCCCAGCTCGAGGCCCTGGCCGACGGGTGCATGCTCGTGACCAACCGCGCGCCCGGCCCGTACGTCGCCCTCGAGCTGGCCGAGGATCTCGACGGCCGGCTCGTCGGCGACGACCTGGCCGCGGCGATCCGCGCCGGCCTCGACGATCCTCGTCCGGGATACGCGGCGGCGGCGGCCGCCGGCCTCGAGCCGATCTCGGACGCCGCGGTCGACCGGCTGGTCGCCACGCAGCTGCTCGGCGCGCTCGGGATCGGCGGTCGCGTCGCGGCGTGCTGAGCCGTCAGGCGATCTTCCCGGTCTTCTCGGTCTTGTCCCACTTCATCTCGGCGCCGCGCAGCTCCTTGACGTAGGAGCCGAACGTCACGGCGCACAGGAAGGCGCCGTAGCCGCCGATGTACAGGGCGACTCGCGCGAGCTTCGGCCACCGGCTGGCCTCGAGGAGCTTTGCGGAGTAGGCGACGACCATGGCGAGCGTCAGCCACGAGTAGAGGAAGAGCGCGAGCACCATGTCGGTGGCGCCGTGTCGGTTGACGGCGAGGACGTGGACGATCGGTACGAAGGCGAACGGGAAGAGCGCGTTGAGGTTGACGAACAGGCTGACGACGCCGGGAAACATGATTCCCGCGACGACGGACTTGCGGGCCGACTCGTAGTCGACGACGAACGACGTCAGCGTGACGACCAGGTAGACGATGGCCGAGATCACCCAGAACAGCCGAAACAGCGCCCAGGCCTCGGGCGCGTCGACGAAGTACAGCGTGATCAGGCCGGTGCTCGCGCCGATCTGGAAGACGGGCATCAGGAAGATCGAGAACCACATCACCGCCATCCCGGCCGAGCCGATCGACGGGGACGCCCGGCGGTTGAACCAGATGTCCCGATAGACCGACGTGATCTGGACGTTTCCCCGGCCCCAGCGGACCCGCTGCTTCCAGAGGCCGACGAGGGTGTCGGGCTCCTCGGCGTAGACGATCGCGTTGGGCTCGAAGATCGCCCGCCGGCCGTGCATCTGGGTACGGAAGGTCGTGAACGTGTCCTCGGCCAGCGTCGCGCTGAAGATCTGTCCGCCGAGGGCCTCCATGTTCTCGCGGGTGTGGAGCTGGGCGCCGCCCGACAGGCACGCTAGGAAGCCGAGCGTGTTCTGCGCCCGGCGGGACGCGCCGGTCGCGGTGATGTACTCGAACGTCACGAACCGCTGGACGTAGTTCGGCGAAGCGCTGCCCTCCTTGATGTACGCGGTGACCGCGCCGATCGCCGGGTCTGCGAGGTGGCGGGCCATCTTCGAGAGGGAGTCCTCCGTGTAGATCACGTCGGCGTCCATGATCAGGACGGCCTCGGTCCAGTCGTTCTTCCAGAGCGCGTCGAGGCCGAAGTTCAGCGTGTGCGCCTTGCCCTCACCACCGGCGACCCGCCGGAGGTGAAAGACGTTGCCCGGGTACTCGCGGGACTTGGCGATCAGGATGTGGGGCGTCTCGTCGTTGGACGCGTCGTCGACCACGTAGATGTGCAGCCGTTCGAGCGGGTAGTTGAGCCGCATCAGCCGGTCGATCGTCGCGGCGATCACGGCGCCCTCGTTCCACGCCGGGATCAGGATGCTCACGTTCGGCTCGGTCCGGCCGGCGTGCTCGAGATGGGTCGAGAACACCGATGTCCCGACGAGGGCGAACTGGAGCAGACCGGTGATCAGGGGCAGCGTGCTGACGAGCACGAGGAACGTGGCGAGGACGACGATCGCGTACTGGAGGAACGCCGGCACGCTGGTCCCCCAGGGTCGGTCGGGTTTTGCTCAGTCTCCGAAATGCTCGAGGTTGGAGACTCCCCGCCGTAGCCGCAGGCGTCGCCACCGCCAGATCCTGAAGACGACTGCCAGGGCGAGCGCGACGCCGAGTACGGCGCTGAGCAGCTCCGCCACCGTCATCTCGCTGCTCAGTCTAGAAGATCGGTTCGACCGGCTTGGCCGGACGATACGCAAGGGCGGGCGTAGAATCGTCGACGACCAAGGAAGGCCGCGATTCCGGATCTCGCCGCAAGAAGCATTGAGGACAAACGCGCCCGACTCGAGCGCCTTCGGCGGGCAACGGTGCGGGCGAGACTGCTCGCGGTCGTCGTCTTCGCGATCGAGGCGCTCGTCGCGATCCCGGTGCTGCTCAGTTGGATCCACCGGTGACGCGCACGGAACCCACGCGGCATGGATAGGCGGCCGGCGTCGGCCGCCGACCGTGGTCGAGACGGCGAGAACCCCGGACGGCCGACGGTCGCGTCCGCGCTGCGCGAGCAGCTCGGCTGGCTCCCCCGAGATGACGCCGACGGCCGGCCGGCGGGGCTGACTGCCGGCGAGCTCGAGCAGGCCGGCGTCCACGCGAGCGCCGCCCAGATCGACGCGCTCGTCGCGCTGGGGATCCTCGGCCGGCGGGTGACCGCCGGCCAGGCGCGGATCGTCTGGTCCTGGGATGCCCCCGCCCCGTCGGACCCGTCCGCCGCGCCGGCCCCGTCCGCCCCGTCCCCCCCGCCGGCCGCATCCGCCCCGTCCCCCCCGCCGGCCGCATCCGTCCAGTCGGCCCCGTCCGCGCCGCAGGTCGTGCGGGGGTCCCGGCAGCCGGACGACACGATCGACGTCCGGCCGACCCCGGCGATCGACATCCCGCCGACCCGGGCGACCGCCGTCGGGGCCGACGAGTTCGAGATCGACCTCGCGTCCGACCAGGAGCACGAGCGGCTGCTGATGTATCGGGTGATCGTCGCTTTCGAGGCGGTGGTCGGGATCGTCCTGATCCGTGAGCTGGTCCCCAGGCTGTTGTAGGACGATGCCGACGAGATGGAGATGTCGCTTGCCTACCTGGAGGAGACGGTCGCCGCAATGGCCGACCATGGCTTCTCCGTCGTCGCCGTGGCCGACGCGTTCGAGAAGGAGGGCGTGGTCGTCTATCGGCGCAACCGGTTCGAGCTGACGCGCGGCGCCGACCAGGACCTCGTCCTCGAGTGCCTGGAGTACCCCGACCTCAAGCGGACCTACTGGCTCGAGCTCCGCAGGATGAGTGCGATCAAGGCGAACCTGTTCGAGATCGACTCGTGGAAGCACCGGCCCGAGCAGGTCGAGTTTCGCTACTACGCGCGTGCCGACGGGGTCGCCCTGACCTTCGTCCTCGAGCTGTGACCGGCGGTGTGGCCCTGACCTTCGTCCTCGAGCTGTGACCCGCGAGCCGGGTCAGCGGGCGCGCGAGCGCTTGATGGTGCCGGCGAGCTCTGACCATGGCAGCGTGTTGAGCACGGCCGCCGGGTGCAGGCCGGCCCGCCGGGCCGTCCAGATCCCGTAGCGGAGCACGTCGAAGCCACGGCTCGAGTGGGCGTCCGAGTTGATCACGATGCCCGCGCCGCCGTGGGCCGCCGCACGCGCGTGGACCTCGCTCAGGTCGCGGCGGTTGGGGTTCGAGTTGATCTCCAGGAGGGTCCCCGAGTCGGCGGCGGCGGCGACCACGGCGTCGATGTCGACGGCATACGGCTCCCGCCGGCCGATCATCCTGCCGGTCGGGTGGCCGATCGCGTCGATCAGGGGATGGCGGGTCGCCGCGACGATCCGGTCGGTCATCGCGTCGCCGGACATTCCGAACGACGTGTGGACGCTCGCGATCACCCAGTCAAGCTCGGCCAGCAGGTCATCGTCGTAGTCGGGCGACCCATCCGGGAGGATGTTCACCTCGCTCCCGGCGAGCAGCCGGATCCCCGGCAGCTTGGCGTCCGCGTCGTGGACCTTCTCGATCTGCGCTCGCAACTCGTCGGGTGAGACGTCGTTGCCGAAGCCGTGGGTGGCCGAGTGGTCGGTGATCGCTAGGTACTCGTAACCTCGTGCCGCCGCTGAGCGCCCCATCTCCAAGATCGTCTCCCGCCCATCCGACGCAACCGTGTGGCAGTGGAGATCTCCCCGGATGTCGGCCTGCTCGATCAGTCGCGGGAACGCACCGGCGGCCGCCTGGCGAAGTTCGTCCCGGTTCTCGCGGAGCTCGGGCTCGATGTATTGGAGCCCGACCAGCGCGTAGACCTCCTCCTCGGCCGGGCAGCGGCGGGTCTCGCCGGTCGCGTCGTCGACCACGCCGTACTCGGAGATGTGCAGGCCCATCCGTACGGCCCGCTCACGGAGGGCTGCGTTGTGCTGCTTGGAGCCGGTCATGTGCTGGAGGAGGTTTCCGAACTGGTCGGGCGCGACGGCCCGCAGCTCGACGACCATCCCCGTGTGGGTCACCCCCCGCGCGGCGGTCGCGCTCGTCCGCTGGGCCGACTCGATCGCCTCGAGCCCGCCGAGCGCGTCGAGCAGGGCCTGGGGGTCGGCCGCGCCGATCACGATGTCGAGGTCCTTGATGCTCTCCGCCCGTCGTCGGACCGACCCGGCCAGCTCGATCTGCGCCGGCGGCTCCGAGCCGAGCTCGCGGTCTCGATCGCGGAGCTCGCCGATGACGAGCTCGCCGATCGCCAGCGCCCGGTCGAGTGGCACCCGCCGCCTCGGCGAGGCGTCGGTCCCAGCCGCGATCGCCGCGAGCACCGACTGCTCGAACTTCTCGCCGAACCCCCTGACCTTCCGCAGCCGCTCGCCGCGGGCGGCGTCGCCGAGGCTGGCGAGCGAATCGATGCCGAGCTCCTCGAAGAGCCGGCGCGCCCGCTTCGGGCCGAGGCCGGGTAGTCCGACCATCTCGAGAACGCCCGGCGGGAAGCGCTCCCGCAGGCGCTCGGCCGCCGGGATCCGACCGGTCCGGACGAGGTCGAGGATCTTCTGCTCGAGCGTCGCGCCGATTCCCGCGAGCTCGGTCACCCGTCCGGCGAGGGCGAGGTCGGCCACGGAGACCGGCGAGTCGCGGACCGCCTTGGCCGCGTTGCGGTAGGCCACGACCCGATGGATGACGGCCCCGTCGAGCTCGTAGAGGTCGCCGAGCTCGTCCAGGGCGCCGGCGATCACGCCGTTGGAGGTCTGTGCCATTCATCTAGGGTAAGCCGCCATGTCCGGCCCTGCCTGGTTGATCCTGCCGACCTTCGACGAGGCCGAGAACATCGAGGCGATCGTCGCCGCCGCCGGCTCCCAGCTCGCGGCGGCCGCGCCCGGCGGCTACCGGATCCTCATCGTCGACGACAGCTCTCCCGACGGCACCGGCCGGATCGCGGATCGGCTCGCCGCGGCCGACCCCCAGATCGAGGTTCTCCACCGGACCGACCGGTCGGGCCTGGGGCCGGCCTACCTCGCCGGGTTTCGCCACGCCCTCGCGAACGGCGCCGACCGCGTCCTCGAGATGGATGCCGACTTCTCCCACGACCCCGGCGACCTTCCCCGCCTGCTCGCGGCCGTCGACGACGGTGCGGACCTCGCGCTCGGGTCCCGGTACGTCCCGGGCGGTTCGGTCGCCGACTGGGGTCTCCTGCGCCGGGGACTCAGCCGCGGCGGGTGCGCGTACGCACGGATCGTCCTCGGCCTCGGGATCCGCGACCTGACCGGCGGCTTCAAGTGCTTCCGCCGGGAGGTGCTCGAGGCGATCGACCTGGGCAGCGTCCGCTCGCACGGCTACGCCTTCCAGGTCGAACTGACCTACCGGGCGCTCGGCCATGGGTTCGACGTGACCGAGGTCCCGATCGTCTTCCGCGACCGGATCCGCGGACGCAGCAAGATGTCCGCGGTGATCGCACTCGAGGCGATCTGGATGCTTCCTCAGCTCCGCTTCGGTCGGCGACCACCCCGCGGCTGATCCGGTCGGCCCCGTCAGGCGCCTGCGTCGGCGCCTGGCGAGCCCGGTCAGTCGCCTGCGTCGGCGCGCGCGGCGATCCCGGTCGGCTCGAGGTCGGCGTCGGGCGCGGCGGACGTCCGGATACGGCCGGCAGCGGACAGATCGCGTGCACCATCAGGTGGCCTGGCGTGCTCCCGAGGATGAGTCGGCCGGCCGGGCCGTGGCTGCGTCAGCCGACGACCAGGAGGTCGACGTGGTTGCTGAACGCGGCGAGCTCGTCGATCGACGAGCCCATGCACGCTGCCCTCATGAGACACCAGTCGCGCTCTGTCCACCGTGACGACCGCCTTCAAATCGCGGCCATCGCGCTGCATCTGTGACGCATCACACACATGGCGCCGCGGCACCTCAATATGTTGACTCGTGCAGGATTACATGCTGGCTGACATTGAGCCGAGGCGGCAGGTAGCGCTCCGTTCTTAGTTGTGCACGTTGTTAGTCGACAACACTCTGGAAGAAATGGGGCAGGATGGGAAGTACTGAAGTACCGCAGTAGCAGAACTGTTTGAAGCGACAGAACTCGCGACGTTCACCACGGCGCTGCAGGTCGCGATCGCCGTCGGCCTTGGGCAGCCGATACCGATCGAGGACCGTGTGCGGGAGATTCGGATCGCCCCGGCGACGATGCTCCTGGCGACCGCGCTGGCTGACCAGGTTCTCGTAGCGACATCGTCGCACAGAGGCGCTCCGGTCACGAGGCACCAGATGCACGAGCACCTGGGCGGGATCGGTCTCAGCATGGAGGACGTCGAGGCGCCGGGCGGCTCGGACGAAGATGAGGTCCGGCACGGACGCACTGTCTGCGTGAGCAGCCTCAACGGCGAGAGTCGCGTCTTCGTGAGCCTACCCCGCGTAGAGGTATCAGCGGCGTGAGCTCAGCGCCCTCCGCCGAGGCAGGTCGAAGCTCGGCGGGGGCGCGCCCGCCGTCCCTCGGAACCGGGACACGACAGTCTCCCAGTACATCGCGCGAGTGCGGCGCCTGCGACCATTCAGCCTCCGGTGCCAGCGCGTGTCACCGGGCTGGCTGCGATTCTCACGGCATGTCGTGACGCTGAACCCCAAGGCGGCTTTAAACGTTGGTTTGACGCTTATCCTCCCGGCCACCGTCGCGCCCGGTTGCTATGCGAGCGATATCGTCGTCACCTCGGTTGCCCGGGGTGGTGGCTTCGCGCGCGAAACCACAGGCGCGGCGACAAGCCTTCGTTTCACCGTGCGCGCACGTCGCTAGCTGCTAGCCCGACAGGCGCAGTACACCCCAGACGCAGCAATCGGCATGGCGCGGTCGGATGCCGTGCTCCGGACGCCTACTGCACGCGCCGGGCCAGGGCGCGTCTCTCCGACGGCATCCGTGTATGCGCCGGCTTCGGGCTGCGGGCACCTACGGACCGGACCTATGTTCCGGTCTCGCCGATCAGAGCGTCCCGTCGGGGATCTGGTCGGCCTTGGCGGTCCCGTCGGCCGACGCCGGCAGTGTCGCGGCGACGATCGTTCCGGCGTCCGACGAATCGATCGTCAGCTCGCCGCCGGCCATCACGACACGCTCGCGCATCCCGGTCAGGCCGAATCCCCGGCTGACGTGGTCGAGGGCGAAGCCGACTCCGTCGTCGACGATCTCGGCGACGACGCGGCCGGCGCCGACGGTGACGCTCACCTCGACGCGGGTGGCACGGGCGTGCTTGACGACGTTGGTCAGGGACTCCTGGACCAGGCGGTAGACCGACGCCTCGAGCTGCGGGTCGAGCGTGCCACCGGCCTGCCCACGGTCGGGTATCGCGAGGCGTGCTTCGATGTTGAGGTCGTTCACGGTTCGGTGGCGATCGAAGAGCGCCTCGAGCGCTGCGGCCAGGCCGATCGAGTCGAGTGCCGCCGGGCGCAGCTCTGTGATGATCGAGCCGAGGTTCGTGATCTCCCGCTCGATCTCGAGGATCGTCTGATCGACGGCCTTGGTCAGCACCGTCGGTCGCCCGTCGCGACGGGCGACGCTCAGCAGGATGCGCAGTCCGCCGAGACCCTGGAGCGTCTCGTCGTGGAGCTCCTGCGCCCACCGGCGGCGTTCGGCCTCGGCCGCCGAGAGCGCGTCGCGCAGGCGCTGGCGCTTGACGCCGCGGGCCGTTCCGACTGCCGTCGCCGCGCTTGCGCCGAAGGCCTTCAGGGCGGCTTCGTCCTCCTCGCTGAAGGACGCTCCGGTCGGCTCGCGATCGAACGCGATCAGGACGCCGAGCGGCTCGCCGCGATGCGCCAGGGGGATCAGGAGCGCCGAATGCGCGCCGTCGACGCCGAACTGCTCGGGGGCCATCCGCAGCAGGTCCTGGACGTTGCTCACCCGCTCGGGACGGCCGTGGCGCATCAGCTCGCCGGAGGTCGACGCGTCGATCGCGATGCGCTCGCCGTGGGGCCGGCGGCTGTGGCCGGCACTCGCCGTGAGCACCAGCTCATCCCCGTCGCGCAGGAGGATGACGACGCTCCGCGCGTCGACGAGCGCGCGTCCGCGTTTGACGATCAGTTCGAGGACGCGGTCGAGATCGATGTCGGCGCCGACCGCGTGGGCGATCGCCTGTGTCGCCTGGAGGCCTTGAACCGCCCGCTCCAACTCGCCGCGCCGGTGCTCGGCGATGCTGTACAGGCGGGCGTTCTCGATCGCGATCGCCGTCCACCGGGCGAGCACGACGGCGGCGTCCTCGTCGGCCTGATCGAACTGTCCGGCGCCCTGCTTCTCGGTCAGGTACAGATTGCCCCAGACGTGGCCGCGGACGAGAACCGGGACACCGAGGAAAGTGTTCATCGCAGGGTGACCCGCCGGGAACCCGTAGGAGGCGGGATCCTCGTCGACCGACGAGACGCGCAGCGGCTTGGGATCGCGGATCAGCACGCCGAGCAGGCCACGACCGAGCGGGCGCTCGCCGATCGCCTGCTCGGTCTCGGGATCGAGACCCTGTGTGATGAACCGCTCCAGGTCGGTTCCCGCCTCGTCGAGCACCCCGAGCGCGGCGTACCGCGCACCAGTCAGCTCGCACGCGGCATCGAGGACTCGCCCGAGTACAGAGTCGAGGTCGAGGTCGGCGACGATGAACCCGCCGATGTCGATCAGTGTGCGGAGTCGATCGGAGTCGAGCCCGTCCGTGATCCGGTGTCCGTCGTCGTCGTCCATCAACCGAACACGGTACGCCACCCGACCGCCGGGATCACCCCACGCGTCGAAAGGGCAGGGCAGCGGGCGAAGCCGCCGGCCGGGTGACGGTTGTCGGCGTGGGCAGGCGCGAAGCTCCTCACGCTGACGATCAACACCAGCCGCGGATCGAGGCGCGCGAACTCGATTGACACGTTCCACGGCTGACCCGCGTAGCACGACGCGGCCAACGAACACGCGCTTGCGGCGGCGAGGCTGTGAGGTCAGCTCCGGAGTCGCCGGTGGCCGGCCGGGCGGCTGCACACAGTCAGCTTGTGCAACCGCGTCCGTCCGGGCTCTGGCGTCGTCGTGCCGGCCCGGACTCGGGGCGCCGACGCGGCGGATCGGGCACCGGAGTTGGTCGCCCCGGCGCTGCCCGCAACCGGTCGATCGGGGCGCCGCCGGCCGGCGTCCAAAGCGGCCTGCGGCGGTCTGAGTGGCCTGCGCATGCCCGCGGGAGCCGACCTGGGGCGCCGGCCGGGGAGATCGCGCCCACCTAGAATCAGCAGGCAATGTACCGGCCGGTCGATCCCCAACAGTCGTTCCCCGCACTCGAGCTCGCCGTGCTCGACCGCTGGCGTGAGCGCGACGTGTTCGCGGAGTCGCTCGCCCGCCGGGCCGACGCCGAGCCGTGGGTGTTCTACGAAGGCCCACCGACGGCCAACGGGCGTCCGGGCGCCCATCACGTCCTCGCGCGGGTCTTCAAGGACATCTATCCCCGGTACAAGACGATGCGCGGCTTCCGGGTGGAGCGCAAGGGCGGCTGGGACTGCCACGGCCTGCCGGTCGAGATCGCCGTCGAGAAGGAGCTCGGCCTCGAGTCGAAGGACGAGATCGAGGCCTACGGGATCGCGGCGTTCAACAAGCGCTGCCGGGAATCGGTCTTCGAGTTCCTCGAGGACTGGAACCGCCTGACCGAGCGGATCGGCTTCTGGATCGATCTGGACGACGCGTATCGCACGCTCGACGACTCCTACGTCGAGTCGGTCTGGTGGGCGCTCGAGCAGATCCACGCGAAGGGCCTGCTGTACGAGGGCCACAAGGTCGTCCCGTACTGCCCGCGGTGTGGGACGGCCCTGTCGTCGCACGAGGTCGCCCTCGGCTACCGGGACGTCGAGGATCCGTCGGTGTACGTGCGGATGGGCGTGGCCGGCGACTTCGGGCCGCTCGTCGCCGGCGACGAACTGCTGATCTGGACGACGACGCCGTGGACCCTGGTGGCCAACGCGGCGATCGCCGCCGACCCCGACCTGACGTACGTCCGGGCGAGACTCGACGGGACGGTCTACGTGCTCGCCGCGTCGCTCGTCGACCGGGTCCTCGGCGAGCGGGCCGACGTGCTCGAGAGCTTTCCGGGCCGGGTGCTCGACGGGGCCCATTATCGACCGCCGTTCGACTTCATCGCGACCGAGGCGTGGGGCGAGCGGGGTCACACGGTGCTGATGGCGGACTTCGTCTCCGACAGCGACGGGACCGGCCTCGTTCACACGGCGATCGCCTTCGGCGAGGACGACTACCGCCTGGGCACGGCGGCCGGCCTGACTGTCGTCAACCCGGTGCGGGTCGACGGGACATACGACGAGCGGATCGGCCGGTACGCGGGGCGCGGCGTCCGCGACTCCAACGACGAGCTGATCGGCGACCTTCGTGAGCTCGGACGTCTGTTCAGGGCGGAGGTGCGCGAGCACTCCTACCCGCACTGCTGGCGGTGCGGGACGCCGTTGATCTACTACGCCAAGCCGTCGTGGTACATCGCCACGACCAAGCTCCGCGACCGGCTGCTGGCAGCGAACGAGACGGTCGACTGGCATCCGCCGCACATCAAGCACGGGCGCTTCGGTGACTGGCTGAACAACAACGTCGACTGGGCTCTCTCGCGCGAGCGGTACTGGGGCACGCCGCTGCCGATCTGGCGGTGCGCGGAAGGACACGTCGTCTGCATCGGCTCGTTCGCCGAGCTCGAGCGGCGGTCGGGCACGCCGGTCGGCGACCCGCACCGACCGTACGTCGACGAGATCGGGTTCGACTGCGACGAGTGCGGCCAGCCGATGCACCGGGTGCCCGAGGTGATCGACGTCTGGTTCGACTCGGGTGCGATGCCGTTTGCCCAGCACCACGCGCCGTTCGAGAACGCCGAGCGCTTCGAGCGGGCCTTCCCGGCCGACTTCATCTGCGAGGCGCTCGACCAGACCCGGGGGTGGTTCTACTCGCTGCTGGCGGTCTCGACGCTGCTCTACGACCAGGCGCCGTATCGGAACGTCGTCTGCCTCGGCCTGATCCTCGACGACGAGGGTCAGAAGATGTCGAAGTCGAAGGGCAACGTCGTCTCACCATGGGAGGTCCTCGATCGGTTCGGCGCCGACGCCCTGCGGTGGTACTTCTTCACGGCCAAGGCTCCGTGGGACGGCTACCGCTTCTCGATGGAGGCGGTCGGCGAGGGTGTTCAGACGCTGCTCCGCCAGCTGTGGAACACCTACCGCCTGTTCGTGCTCTTCGCCAACGCAACTCCCGCGTCCGTCGGGGAGGCCGGGGGGCAGACGGAAGCTGGCGAGTCCTCAGCAGCCGGACGGCCGTCTGAGCGGTCTCGGCCGTCGGGGCGCGGGGAGGGTGACGCCGACCTCGATCGGTGGGTTCGGTCGCGGCTGGCGGCGACCGTCGGGGAGGTCTGCGACCGGCTCGACGCGTACGACACGACGAATGCCGGACGGGCGATCGGCAGCTTCGTGGACGAGCTGTCCAACTGGTACGTCCGCCGGTCGCGGCCGCGGTTCTGGGCCGGCGACCCGGCTGCGTTCGCGACGCTGCGCGAGTGCCTGCTGACGGTCGCCCGGCTGCTTGCGCCGTTCACGCCGTTCGTGGCCGACGAGATCTACGACAACCTCGACGGCACCGAGGCGAGCGTCCACCTCGAGGCGTTTCCCGAGCCGGCGGACCGCGATGACGAGCTGGAGTTCGCGATGGCCACGGCCCGCGAGACCGTCCGCCTCGGGCGGGCGGCCCGGGCCCAGGCGAAGGTCGGCAACCGCCAGCCCCTGCACGAGGCGATCGTCGTCGCGAGCGGGCGCGAACGGGTGGCGATCGAGCGGCTCGAGGCGATCGTTCGCGACGAGCTGAACGTCAAGCGGCTGCGCTTCGTCGCCGCCGCCGACGAGCTTGGCAGCCACCAGGTCAAGCCGAACTACCGGACGCTCGGGCCCCGGCTGGGCAAGGCGATGCCCCTTGCGGCAGCGGCGATCGCCGCGCTCGACCCCCAGCAGGCTGCGGCGGCGGTCCGCGACGGGGGTCGGGTCGTGATCTCGATCGACGGTCACGACCACGAGCTCGCTGCCGATGACCTCCTGGTGACGCTGGCTCCCCTCGACGGCTACGGGCTCGAGCGGGACGGGTCGCACGCGGTCGCGCTCGAGCTCGGGATCGACGCCGAGCTGCGGGCCGAACGTCTGGCTCGGGAGATCGTCCACGCCGTGCAGGCCGCGAGGAAGGCGGCCGGCCTCGACGTCGGTGACCGGATCGCGCTCGAGCTCGGCGGCGACTCCGAGCTGCTGGGAGCCGCGACGGCCCACGCCTCATACATCGCGGGGGAGACCCTCGCGCGGGAGCTGACGATCGGCGGGGACCTCGACGGGCGGGCGGCAGAGCCGGTCAGGATCGACGACCTGCTGCTGCGGATCGCCCTCGCCAGGGCCTGACCTGACCGACCGGCGTGACGGGCCCCGACGTGGCGGGGCCTGACGTGGCGGGGCCTGATGTGACGGGGCCTGACGTGCGCTATGCCGGCGGATGCGGGCCGGTTTGCGAGCGCCGCCGACGACCGGTGGGTCGGCGGCGGCGGCGGTGGTGGGGACCCGTGGAGCTTTCCCTGGGGCCTGGGGCTCAGGCGGGCCTCCCGTGCGCGCCGGCACTCCCAGTGCGTCGGGGGTGCCCAGGTGCCGGGTTCTCGGGCTGCGGGTTTCCCGCGGGCCGGGGCTGCCGGGTCGCGGACCTAGGCCAGGGCTGGCTCCAGGGCGGCCTCGATCTTGTCCTTGGGGAAGGCGCCGATGACCGTCTTGACGGCGGCGCCGTGGCGGAAGAGGATCATCGTCGGGATCGAGAGGACGCCGAACTCGGCCGCGGTCGCCTGGTTGTCGTCGATGTTCAGCTTGACGATCCGCAGGTCGTCGCGTTCGGCGGCGATCTTCTCCAGGGCGGGAGCGACCTGCCGGCACGGGCCGCACCAGGGCGCCCAGAAGTCCACCAGGACGGGGAGCTCGGATTCGATGACCTCGGCCTGGAAGCTGGCGTCGGTGACATGTTTGAGGTCTGCCATTTCTCTCCTTCGGATCGCTCTTGGTTCAATACTATACAAATTGTAGTGGGTCCTCCGGGGGCGTCGCGGGCGGCCTGGGATCGCCTCCGAAACCGCCCGGCAGGCCGCTGGTCGGGGCGGGTGGGCAGGCTCAGGAGAGGAGGGCTGCGAGCCAGTGCGGCGAGACGTAGACCTCGATCAGGGCTGCGAGCACGAGGGCCGGGAGGGAGATCCCGACGGTCACGAAGGTCGCCGCCAGCAGCTGGTCCCACTCGCCCCGCCGGCTGGCGATGATCCAGGCCGCGAGCGGGAGGAAGAGGGCCGTCAACTCGAGCAGGGCGTGAGGGAGGAGGGCGACCAGGAGGAGACCGGGCGAGGTCTGGAGACGGGTCGCCACGCTGGCGGCCTCGGTGCCGATCAGGAGGCCCTGGGCCGAGAGGGAGAAGATCGTCGCGCCGATCACGAAGGCGATCGCCAGGCGTCCGCACTGGTCGTGGATCACGCGTCGGATGCCCTGGTGGCGCCGCGCCTGCTCGGGGACGGAGCTGCCGGCGATGAAGCCGGCGACGCAGGCCATCGCGTGGAGGGCGAGGACGAGGAGGTTGTGGCCGAGGATCGTCGCGACGTCGCGGAGGTCGCCGACGACGAACGGCGGCCGGATCACCTGAGCCTGCGTCGTCCCGGTGAAGCCGCCGGCCCGCGAGACCACGGCGACGAGCCAGACCACGAAGAGGAGACCGACCGCGGCGACCAGGCTTCCGGCCAGCCAGCCGCCGAGGACGTGCCAGGGGCGGCGGCGCCAGACCTCGAGCGTCCGGCGGGTGTTCCGCATGCCCTCGACGAACGCATAGGCCGAGGGAGCGGCGGGAACGGGATCCACGCGTTCGCATCGGCACGCGGCGCGAGCGGGATTAGGGGGACTCAGGCCGGAGGGAGGCCCGGGGCTCAGGCCCGGACGGGATCAGGCCCGGGGCCGAGGCTGGAGGCTCAGGCCGGAGGCTCAGGCGGCGAGCTTGCGGCAGATCTGGGCGAGTGAGCGCTTCTCGTCCTCGTCGAGGACGGCAAACGTGTCGGCGACGCGTTGGGTGTGCTCGGGGAAGAGCCGGTCGACGGTCGACCGGCCGGACTCGCTGAGGACGACGGTCTGGGCGCGGCGGTCGTGCGGGAGGCGGCGGCGGCCGACGAGGCCGGCGGCCTCGAGCGTCGTGACGACCTCGCTGGCGTTGGCCTTCGTCATCCGCAGGCGGGCCCGGAGGGCGCGCATCTCGAGCTCGCCACCGGCGGTGTTGAGGACGACGAGCACGGAGAACCCGGAGGCCGACAGGCCCCGGCGGCCGAGCTCGACCGAGAGGCGCCGGCGGACGCTGGCCTCGGCGCGGAGCAGCGAATCGAGCGCGCGGTGTGCCAGGGGATCACCCGGGACGAGGCCCATCGGCCGGAGGCTAGCGACGTCGACGGACGTCGCGGGTCGTCTGGGCGGCGGAGGACGTGGGCGACGTGGTCGGCTCAATACCATTGCGCGATGCGAGAGAGGCGCTTGGCCTGCCGGTCGTCGGTCGCGACGCGGTGAGGCTGCGTCTGTACCACCACCCCGATGGCACGCGGATCGCCTACCGGGAGACCGGAACCGGGCCGACGCTGGCGCTGCTCCACTCGACGATGCTCTCCCACAAGGAGTGGGAGCCGGTCGTCGACGCCCTTGGGGATCGTTTCCGTCTGGTCCTACCCGACCTCCCGCTCCACGGGGACTCGGAGATCGGCCGGGGGCACCCGTACACCCGGGACTGGTTCGTCGACGTCCTTGCCGGCTTCAGCGCCGAGGTGCTGGGTCCGCGTCCGATCCTCGCCGGACACGAGCTTGGGGCCGAGCTGATTCTGTTCGCCGTGCTCGACGGGCGTATCGCGCCGTCGCGGATCGTCCTGATGCCGAGCCGGATGCACGGGCGCGAGGGCCACGCCGGGTTGCGCATGGCGTGGCGCCTGGCCGCGCGAAGCGCCGCGATCCCGGGTCTGAGACGTCCGCTGTCCTACGGGGCTCCGCTGGTCTTCCGGCCGGGACTGGGGGCCCGGCTCTCGGTACGGGGGGTGCCGGAGGCGTCCGATCTCGTGCGTCACGCGTTCGCCGACGTCGGCGGTAACGTCGAGCTCGCCCGTTCGTGGGCGCGGTTCGCCGGGCGGTGGCCGACGGGCGCGCAGACCGGCCTGCTCGAGGCGTACGGGCGACTCGAGCCTCCGGTCCTCCTGCTCTGGGCCGACTCCGATCCGGAGCACCCGCTGGCGATCGCCGAGCGGGCGCGCGACCTGATTCCGGGGGCCCAGCTGCGGGTCCTCGCGGGCGCGGGATATCTGCTCTCCTACGACGATCCGGTCGGCCTGGCCCGGGAGCTTGCCGCGTTCTGCGTGTAACTCGGCGACAATCCAGCCCTGGCGCGTTGACCGGCCGGATCACGCACCGTGGGGCGTGGTGAAGACCTCGAGCAAGGAGCAGGACGACCGATGACGCCAACCGAGACCGCCGCCGGGTCCACGCCTCTCTACGGGGCGGAGACCCGCAAGGCGATCGAGAACTTCCCGATCTCAGGCGAGCCGGTGCCCGCCTCGGTGATCCACTGGCTCGGCCGGATCAAGGGCGCGGCGGCCGAGGTCAACGGCGAGCTCGGCCTGCTCGACGCGGGGATCGCGGACCGGATCGCGAAGGCGGGGGGTGAGGTGGCAGCGGGCAGCCACGACGACCAGTTTCCGATCGACGTCTTCCAGACGGGGTCGGGTACGTCGACGAACATGAACGCCAACGAGGTGATCGCGGCCCTGGCCGGCGAGGGGGTCCATCCGAACGACCACGTCAACATGGGCCAGTCGTCAAACGACGTGTTCCCGTCGGCGGTCCACCTCGCGGCGCTCGAGCAGGTCACGCGGGAGCTGCTGCCGGCGCTGGCCGGCCTGGAGCAGGCGCTCCAGGCGAAGGCCGTGGATTTCGAGGACATCGTCAAGGCCGGACGCACGCATCTGATGGATGCGGTCCCGGTCACCCTCGGCCAGGAGTTCTCCGGCTACGCCGCGCAGATCCGTCTCGGTCGGGCGCGGATCTCGGACACCCTGCCGCGGGTCTCCCAGGTCCCGTTGGGGGGGACGGCGACGGGCACGGGTCTCAACACGCATCCGGAGTTCGCCGCGAAGGTCCGCGAACGGCTGCGGGCAGATACCGGGTTGAGCGTCGCGGCGCCGGATGACCCGTTCGAGGCGCAGGCCAACCGGGATGCCCTGGTCGAATTGTCCGGGGCGCTCAAGGTGCTGGCGGTCTCGTTGACGAAGATCGCCCAGGACCTCGCCCTGATGGGGTCGGGTCCGCGGGCCGGGATCGGCGAGCTGTTCCTGCCGGAGCTCCAGAAGGGGTCTTCGATCATGCCGGGGAAGGTCAATCCCGTGATCCCCGAGGTCGTTCTCCAGGTGGCAGCCCAGGTGATCGGCAACGACATGGCCGTGACGATCGGTGGGATGCAGGGCAACCTCGAGCTCAACGTCCGGATCCCCCTGATCGCGCGCAATCTGCTGGGTTCGATCGGGCTGCTGACGAGCGCGGTGAGCGTGCTCGACACGAAGTGCATCGCCGGGCTGAAGCCGAACCTGGCCGGAGCCCAGCGGAGTGCGGAGTCGACGTTGGCGGTCGCGACGGCGCTCAACCCCCACATCGGCTACGACATGGCGACGACGATCGTCCAGGAGGCGACGCGGTCCGGCCGGACGCTGCGGGAAGTCGCCCGGGAGCAGGGCGTCTCTGAGGAGATCCTCGACACGGCGCTCGACCTGCGCAGGATGGCCCGCGGAAGCGGGGCCTGAGCCGAGGTGCGCCTGTTCGGGCGTCTGCGCGCCAACAAGCTGGTCGAGCTGATCGTGACGGTCGCGTTCGCCGCCGGCCTCGCGTTCTGCGTCCAGGCCTACGCGGTCAAGCCGTACAAGATTCCGAGTGCGTCGATGGAGCCGACCCTCCAGAAGGGTGACCGGGTCCTCGTCAATCGGATCTCCCACGAGACCGGCGCCCTGCCGAAGGTCGGCCAGATCGTCGTCTTCAACCCGCCGGTCGGCGCGGAGAACATCCCGATCCCGTCGTGTGGGATGCCGCACAGCGCCGACAGCGCCTGCCCGGAGTCGGTTCCCGAGCGGTCGTCGCTGGTATTCATCAAGCGGGTCGTCGCCGTCGCCGGCGACCGGATCTCGATCCGCGGAGGGCACGTGCTCCGCAACGGAGTCCAGGAGCCCGATTCGTACACGGCGCCGTGCGCCGGCGGGCAGGCGTGCGATCTGCACCAGACGATCACGGTCCCCAAGGGCCAGCTGTTCCTGATGGGCGACAACCGTGGCAACTCCGACGACAGCCGCTTCTGGGGACCGATCCCGACGTCCTGGGTGATCGGCGAGGCGTTCGTCCTGTACTGGCCGCTCAACCGGATCGGCTTTCCCTGAGGAGGGCGGCGCCGCGTGCGGTGGACCTTCGTCGAGAACCCGACCGATGGCCGTGAGCGTGATTTGTCCCTCGGCGAGCGACGAATGCGAGCACTGTTCGTCGTGTCCTCGCGGCGGTCATTCCTGGCCTCGTCGCACTCGGTGCTGTCGTCGACCAGAACCGAGCCACGGGACTGGGCTGCCTGACACCGGAAGGTAGCTTGGGGAGGCCTCGCACCAGCTCGGAGCCGTTCGGTGGCTGTGTGCGAGCGTGCGGCGTCCTTTGAGAAACAAGCTGCCTGCGTCAGGCAGCTACCTTGAAGGTTGCTTGCGCTAAGCAACCATTCTGAAAAACTGCCTGCGTCAGGCAGCTATTTTCTGCGGGGACTCGACAACTCGCCCTCGACCGGGAGCCCTTCGATCACATCATCCGCCGACGCGAGTCCACCCCGACGTCGTCGCCACCCCCGCCCCCCGCCCCCCCTGCCCGCCCCAGGCCCGCCACCCCAGAGGACGCCCCAGCCCCGCGGACGCCCCGGCCCCCCAATCCCCGGTTTCAGGGCGAACTTCCCTGCCCCGCAGCCGCCCCGCCGCCCCCCGCCCCGGCCGCCCCTTCACTGGCAGCGAGCGCAGCGAACTGGTTCTTGACGACGTCGAAGGCGGGCTTGGGCGACCCCTCGTAGTTGATCAGGCCCTTCTGGTTGAGCCCCTTGACGAGGTTGATGTTGGGTACGAGGCGGCGGATCGAGCCACCGTCGAAGGTCGGGGCGACGGCGAAGTCGCGGAGATCCCAGACGAGCATTCCGCTGAGGTAGGGGAGGTTCTCGTAGGTGTGGATGTGTGTGACGAGATTGTGCGACTGGTAGTCGTATCCACCGGGCGCCTCGCCGGTCCCGTTGAGGCTGTTGGCCTCGGCGCCGAACTCTGTGACGATCAGGACCTTCGTGGGGAAGACGGCCTGGAGATTGTTCAGGCGTGCCGTGATCGCGGCGGCGAGGGCGGTCGGGGTGTTGTCGAGGGGGGCTTCGTACCAGCCGAGGTAGTCGGTCTCGCCGATCGCGTCGATGTTCTTGTAGATCGGACCGGCGACCTTGGGGGGGTGGGTGCCCCAGATGTCGAGGGCGACGAGGCGGCCGGGATCGTTGGCGTGGAGCCAGCCGGCCATGTTCTCGACGTAGGGGATCTGGCCGCCGGTGTGGCCGTTGTCGCCGACCTCGTTGGCCAGGTTCCAGGCGATGATCGAGGGGTGGGTCTGCGCTTGGCGGACGGTGATCTTGGCGCGGGTCTCGGCGAGGCGCTCGAGTGCGGGCGTGTTGGAGGCCCAGTTGCCTGATGCGTCGACGGGGCCGATTCCCTGCCAGACGACGATCCCGGCGGCGTCGAGCTTCTCGAGCAGGGCGGGGTCGAGCGGGTGCTGGGAGCGGGTGGCGTTGGCTCCGAGGGTCTTCAGCTCGGAGACGAGGGAATCCTGGTCGGCGGGCGTGAGGGCGTCGCCGCGCCCCTTGGCGTCCTCCTGGATCGAGGCGCCGCGCAGCGTCAGGGGCTGGCCGTTGATCAGGATGTGGTGGTCGGCTGCGGTCGTCAGCTCGCGAAGGCCGACCTTGGTCTGGTAGTCGCTCTCGCCGGCGATCTGAAGATCGAGCTGGTAGAGGTTGGGGCTGGTCGTAGACCAGAGCTCGGGGTGCTCGATCGTGACGACGGCCGCGGCCGTGGCGGATTGTCCGGGGGCCATCTCCATCGATGGGAAGTTGAGCGTGACGCCGCCGCCGTCGACGGGGTCGAGGCTGCCGGAGGGCGTCACGGTGCGGGCCCCGCCGTTGTTCTGGACGAGCACGGTCACGTTGACGACCGCCTCGACGGAGCCATCGGAGGCGGGGGCGAGGTGGGTGTGGATCTCCGGATCTGAGAGGTCGCTGACGCCGATCGGGCGGAGCGTGACCTCGCCGTTGATCCCGCCGAAATTGAACCAGGTCCGGTGGAAGCCGGCCGCGCTCTGGGCGGCCGGGTCGCGGTAGTCGGCGCGGACGACGAGCGTGTGGGGGCCGGCGGTCGTCTGGAAGCGGAGCTGGAACGGGAGGTAGGTGCCGACGTGGGAGTTGCCGACCTGGGTGCCGTCGATCCAGACGGTGGCGCGCTGGTCGACCGACTGGAAGTCGAGCTCGTAGACACCGGCGCTCGGGACCGTGAACTTAGTCCGGTACCAGGCGATCGAGCCGGCGAAGTTCTTGATCCCCGGGGCTCCGGTCACCGGCTGGGGGTTGGCGTCGTTGGGGACCGCGACGGGCGTGCCGACGAAGCCGCCGGCGGGCCAGTCGTGGTTGTAGCCGTGGTCGTTGGGGTCCAGGCGGCGGACCCAGTCGTCGCGGAGGGCGATCCGGTTGGTCGGGCCCTCCTGGACCCAGGGCTGCTCGGATACGGGGAGTGGGTCGGTCGGAGCGCCGCTGGCGTCGAAGACGCCGGTGACGAAGAGGATCAGGAGGATCAGGCCGACGAGGGCGAGGCTTCCGCCGGACACGGCCCAGACGAGGCGTTCGTTCGTCTTGGTGGCCGACGTGAGCGATACGCGTTGGCGCCCGCGGTCTCGCGGCATGGCTTTCTGTGCACCCACGCTAGCGGCGGATGGTACGGGTTTGACGGGCCAGGCCCGCCGGTTGAAGCATGCGGCGGAGGAGTTCGAGTGCCCCCGGCTTGGAGAGCGGCTCGTTCAGATTGCCGCATTTGGGCGACTGGATGCATGAGGGACAGCCCTTCTCGCAGGGGCATTCGCCGATCAGGCGGTGGGCGTCGGCGACGAGGGACTCGAACTCGCGGAACGCCTGCCGGGCGATCCCGACGCCGCCGGGGTGGGCCTCGTGGATGAAGATCGTCGGTCCGCCGGTCTGGGGGTGGGCGTTGGTCGAGAGGCCGCCGATGTCCCAGCGGTCGCACATCGCGATCAGGGGGAGGACGGCGATCTGGGCGTGCTCGGTGGCGTGGAGGGAGCCCATCAGCAGGTCGAAGGGGAACTCGTCGGCGAGCAGGTCTTCGGGCTCGAACCAGATCGCCTGGGTCTGGAAGGTCCGCGGGGGAAGATCGAGGGCGGTGATGTCGATCGGATGGTGGTCGCCGGCGTGGCGGCGCTGGAAGGCGGTCACGGTCTCGGTGACGATCACGCGCCCGAAGGAGAGCGTCACGCCGAGCGTCTCGCGTCGGTCGAGGAGCCGCTCGATGAGCTGGTCGGATTCGGTCTTTGGCTGGGTGTAGTAGTCGCCGTCGAAGGGTTCGACGAGAGCCTCGCGGAGTTCGAGGTCGAGGCCGCGGACGACGTAGCGGGCGCCCATGTGGAGGTAGACGGCGCCGTCGTGGAGGGTCGAGTAGGCGCGGGTGGCGTCGTCGGAGCCGAGGACCTCGCCGGTTCGGGCCTCGACGATCGTGAAGCGGGCGGCGTCGGCGGAGCGGAGCGAGACCTCGCCGGCCGGGTAGCGTTCGCGACGGCGGACGACGAAGACACCACCGGACCCACCGCGGCCGTCCGCCTTGCGCCGGAGGTCGCCGGTCCCGACGAGGCGCTCGGCGTAGGCCTCGAGGCGGGGACCGAAGAACTCGGCGTCGCCGACGGGGTCGAGCGGGCCCTCGTGGGCGGCGCAGACGAGATGCTGGAGGTGGATCTCCGCGGATTCGTGGTCGAGTATCGCGGCCTCGACGGGGCGGTCGAGGAACTCGGCGGGATGGCGGGCGAAGAACTGGTCGAGGGCGTCGATGCCGGCGATGTAGATCGCGAGGCCGCGGCCGCGGCGGCCGGCGCGGCCCCACATCTGGCGGAGGCTGGCAACGGTGCCGGGGAAGGAGATCACGATCGCGGCATCCAACCCGCCGACGTCGATCCCGAGCTCGAGGGCGTCGGTCGTGACGACGGCGGACAGCTCGCCGGCGGCCAGGCGGCGCTCGATCTCGCGCCGCTGCTCGGAGGTGTAGCCGGCGCGGTAGGGGGTGACCCGGGAGGCGAGCTCGCCGGCGCCGAGGTTCTCGAGCTCGGCCTGGGCCATCCGGCTGACTAGCTCGACGGCCTTGCGGGAGCGGACGAAGCAGATCGTGCGGACGCCGCCGGCGACGAGGCGGGCGAGCAGCTCGGCGCCCTCGGCGAGGGCGGAGCGGCGCAGGCCGAGGGCCTCGTCGGTGAGCGGGGGGTTCCAGACGGCGATCCGCCGGCGGCCGGCGGGGGACCCGTCGCGGTCGATCAGGGCGATCTCGTCGAAGCCGGTCAGCCGCTGGGCGAGGTCGAGGGGGTTGGCGATCGTCGCGGAGGCGAGCAGGAAGCGGGGCTCGGTGCCGTAGGCGGCGGCGATCCGGCGGAGTCGGCGGATCACGTTGGCGACATGGGAGCCGAACACGCCGCGGTAGACGTGGGCTTCGTCGATCGCGACGATCGCGAGGTTGGCGAAGAGCTCCTCCCAGGCTGTGTGTCGGGGGAGGATCCCGAGATGGAGCATGTCCGGGTTGGTGAGGATCACGTTGGCCTGCCGGCGGATCTGGGTGCGGGCCTCGGACGGGGTGTCGCCGTCGTAGATCGCCGGGCGGACGCGCGCGGTCAGGCCGAAGGCGTTGATCGCGCGGGCCTGGTCCTGGGCGAGGGCCTTCGTCGGATAGATGTAGAGGGCGCGGGCCTTGGGATCGTGGGAGAGGGTTTCGAGCATCGGGAGGTGGAAGCAGAGCGACTTGCCGGATGCGGTCCCGGTCGTGACGATCACGGGGCCGTCGGCGGCGGCTGCGAGGGCGCTGGCCTGGTGGGAGTAGAGGCCGTCGATGCCGATCCGGGCGAGCGCGTCGCGCACGGCGGGGTGGAGGTCGTCGGGGAGGTCGACGAGGTCGGCGAGACGGCCGTGTTGGGACGATGCGTGGACGACGCGGTCGTCGGCGAGCAGGTCATCCCAGTCGGCGGGGGTGTCGGGAGTCGTGGAAGGACGTCGTCCGGGCACCCCTTGGCATAGTAGGCGGAGTGCTCCGGTGCCTCTACCTCGATCTCGACGGGACGCTGCTCGGGCGGGATGGGTCCCTGCTGCATGACGGGGAGGGAGGCGTCTCGCTGTTCGGGCCGCGGGCGATCGAGGCGTGCCTTCGAGCTGGGGTCGAGGTCGTCCTGATGTCGGGCCGGCGGAAGGCGACGGTGGCCGAGAACGCGAGGCTGTTCGGGGCGAGCTCGTACATCTACGAGGCGGGGAGCGTGCTGGTATTCGAGGGAGAGGAGCATTGGCTGACCGGTTCCCACAGGCCGGGGCCGGTGTCGGTGCACGACCAGATCCGGGACTCGGGCGCGCCGGACCTGCTGCTCGAGCGGTACGCGGGTCGCCTGGAGTACCACGAGCCGTGGCACGTCGGGCGGGATGTGTCGCACCTGCTGCGGGGGCAGGTCGACGTCGCCGAGGTCGACGGGGTGCTGGCCGGGGCGGGACACGAGGATCTGCGGCTGGTCGACAACGGGGTCGTCCATCGCCGGTCGCCAGCGCTGGACGGGCTCGATCACGTCCGCAGCTACCACCTGCTGCCGGGGGGTGCGTCGAAGGCGATGGGCGTGGCGGCCCACCAGGCGGCGCGGGGACTTCACCGGTCGGAGACGATCGGGGTCGGCGACTCGCGGGAGGACCTGGGGATCTCGGGCTACGTCGGCGAGTTCTGGCTCGTGGCGAACGCGGTCGTCCGCGACCCGACGCTTCGTTCAGAGATCGCCGGCCGGTCGAACGTCCGGGTGGCGCAGGGTGCCCACGGGCAGGGCGTGTACGAGGCCGTGGTCACGACTTTGATGCGACGCTGAGAAGCGCGTCCGGGCCGGTCGGGGCGGCCCGCCTCCGCCCGCCCGCCCGCCGGAGCTCGGCCCCTGGGGTCAGGGCTACGGGTCGACGAACGGGAGGACGTCGTCGACGGCGGCGAGCGCGAACAGGCGCTGGGCCTGGGGGCTTCCCCTCGTCAGCCTGATCCGGTTTCCGTCCTGCTGGGATCGGGCGTGAGCCTCGAGCAGTGTCCGCAGGCCGGTCGAGTCGATGAACGAGACGCCGTCGATGTCGAGCGTGATCGTCGTCGCCGGGGTCGCCTCGGTGGCGATCAGGGCTGCGTCGAGGAGTGGAGCGGTTGAGAGGTCGAGCTCTCCCTCGACGACGACGCGGACGCCGTTGTCGTCCTGAACGGTCGAGATGTTGAGCTGTTCGTTCATCGGAGACCCCTGGCTTCCCGGCTGCGTGATGCCAAAAATGTCCGATTGACGCCTGAAGACGTCGCTCGTCCACGTCAAATCATACATCCGCGATCAGCCCGGATTTCCTGGCCGGTCGCCGTCGTCTGGCCGGCCGAGGGCCGGGGCCGAGGGTCGGCCTGAGGATCCGTCGATCGGTATCTCGAACCAGACATGCGTTGTCCCCTGAAAGACGCCCCATCGCTCGGCGAGTTGGCCGACGATCTTCAGTCCCTTGCCGGTGGCCTCGCCGGCGCGGACCTGGCGCTCGAGGCCGCCGCCGGCGTCGATGACCTCGCCCTTGACGACGCGGTCGTCGGTCTCGATGCGGAGCTCGATCGGGCCGCTGCCGTGGATCACGGCATTGGTGACGAGCTCGCTGACGGCAAGCATGACGTCGGCCAGGATCGCGGGCGGCACCTCGCCGGCGATCCGCCGTCGAACCGTCTCGCGGGCGATCCGACTGGCGGTCAGGTCGGGGACGAGGTGTATCGAGAAGCTGACGGACATGGATGGCCTTTCGCTCCGGGATCTCCTTTCGCTCGGGAATCCGTGGACACGGGATCGTCGGTGGCGCCTAAGTTCAAACCACGACTCGCCCGGCACGGGCCCAAGCGGCCGGTCGGCGTTCGCGCGGGCCCGCCATCGGGGAGACGAGCGGCCGGTCAGGCGGGCCGGCGCCGGGACCGTCGGCGGCCGGGCCAGCGGGCGCGAAACCACTGGCGTATGCGGCTCGGCAGACCCTGTGAGGGGTGCGTCCAGCCGGCCGGCGGGGGGACCGTCGCGCGGACCAGGGCGACCCAGTCCTCGAGCGGGAGCTCGCCGGCGATCAGCTTGGCGAGGGCATCGGTGACGGGTGCGGCGAAGCCTGCCCGGTCGAGGGCGAGGGCGAGCAGGGGCACCGACTCGAGGGCCTCGACCGTCTGGCCGACGCGGGCCTGGATCTCGGCGGCGGGGACGCCCTCGGCGAGCAGCTCGCCGGCTCGGCGGTTGCGGCTCTGGGGGGCGAGTGCGGTGGCGACGAGGTCGCCGGTCCCGGCCAGGCCGATCATCGACTCGGGACGGGCGCCCTGGGTCTCGGCGAAGCGCCAGACCTCGGCGAAGATGTGCCCGGCGGCGGCGCCGGCCGCGTTGAGGCCCTGGGCCTCGGTAGCGCCCGAGGCGAGCGCGGCGGCGTTCTTCGCGGCGCCGGCGAGCTCTACGCCGATCGGGTCATTGGAGAGCTCGCAGACGACGCCGGCACGGGTGAAGACGTTGGCGAGGGCCTGGGCGAGGGCTTCGTCGGTCGACGCGGCGACCAGGCCGGCGCCGGCGGTGACCATCTCGTCGGCGTGGGCCGGCCCGCCGATGCAGGCGACTCGTTCGGGCCCGAACCGGTCGCGCAGGGCGATCGTCGGCGGGCGGCCGGCTGGGGCCATCAGACCCTTCGAGAGGGACACGACGGCGGCCCGGCGGTGCAGGCCGGCGTCGACGAGGCCGTTGATCACCTCGGCGAGGCCCATCGACGGAACTCCGAGGAAGACGTAGTCGGCTCGCTGGATCCCGGCGCTGGCCGGCTCGATCCGCAGCTCGCGCATCAGCTCGACGCCGGGGAGGTAGACGACGTTCTCGCGGGCTTCGATGAGCGTCGCCGCCTGCTCCTCGGTACGCGTCTGCAAGGTCGTCCGCAGGCCGCCGCGGGCGAGCAGCACGGCGATCGCCGTGCCGAACGATCCGGCACCGATCACGACGGCTCGCTTTGCTCCGGGCGTGCGGACCTGGGGGCGGGAGAGTGCCGGGCGTCCGATCGCCCGCGACGGGTCGCGGCCGGCTTCGGGTCGCGCTCGCGGCTGGGCGCGCAGCTTGATCTCGGGAGCCTTGTCCGGCTGGAGTGACCCGTCTGGCACCGGCCGAGCCTAGTGGTTTCGATTGCGCGCCCACTCGCGGCGCAGACGACGACGGGGTGTTGGCGAGGTGTCGGGATCGCGACTGCGTCAGCTGACGATCAGGTGGCGATCCGGTCGAGGCCGACGACCACACGGTCGACCAGCGGCGTGACGAGCGGCTCGCCGGCGTGGATCGCGACGGCGATCGCGAGGCCGGCGAGCGAGTCGATCACGTAGTGCTCGCCGAGGTAGACGACGGCGAACCCGGCCAGTCCGACGTAGGTCCAGCCGAGGGCGCCGTAGACCCGGTTGACCTCGGCGAGGCCGATTGCGGTGATCGCCGCCGAGGCGACGTGATCGGAGGGCATCGACCCCCACGGGTTGCCCTCGGGCGTCGCCGTCGACCGGGCCGGGCGGCCGAGCAGGGAGTTGACGACAAGTCGCCTGACCCGCTCGACCTCGCCGTCCAGCCGACCGGCGTGCTCGGAGGCCCACCAGGGTGGTGCGGTCGGCAGCAGGTAGTAGAACGGCGCGGTCAGGTGGTAGGCGGCGGCCAGCCGGCCGGCGGCGCGGGGGACGTACTCGGGATGGCGGAAGAGGAGCCAGGCGAGCAGGCAGTGGGGGAGGATCCAGGAGCCGTAGATCAGCGTCACCAGCCGGTCGAGCCGGGTGACCCGAAGCGGGTCGCGGAGGGCTCGCTGGAGGCGGAGGGTCGGGGGGGCGCCGAGTCCGATCAGGGTGTCGATGCGGATCGGGTAGTCGACCCGCAGCCGGCCGCGGAGCTTTTCGGGATTCTCGTTGGGAAGGTTCCATGTGACGGTGAACGACCACATGTAGGCCAGCCAGATCGCCGCGTAGCGCCAGCCTCTGCGGGGCGTCAGGGCGGCGACGACGAGCGGCGTCACCGAGACGATCGCGAGCGTCGCCGGCCGCGGCAGGCGCAGCCGGCGGCGCGCGACGACGGCGGCGACCGCGGGCGTCAGGGCCGCGAGCAGGACGACCTGCCGGGGGGTCAGCGACTGGCTCCGACGTCTCCTCGGGGCCTGTCTGTGCCGGCGGGCCAGGCGCTTTCGCCAGTCCGTGCCGGCCCGGTCGTGCCTGGCCAAGCCGCCTCCTTCGGTCGCCGCGTCGATCGAGGGTGCTCGGCTTGGCCGGAGGTCAAACGTCCGGCGGCCTGGCGATCAGGAACGGAATCTGCCGCAGGCGGGCGTAGGTGCAGGCGCGGGCGACCATCAGGACGCCGTCGTCGTCGATGAACGACACACCTCGCAGGTCGAGCTCTACGCGGGCGGGGGCTCGGGCGACTGCGGCTCGGGCGACGCTCTCGATGACGTCGAGCGACGCGAGATCGAGTTCCCCTGCGACGGTGATCGTCAGCAGCTCGTCGGGGCCGGTGACGACGAGCCGGACGCCCGTCGCGGCTTCGAGCCACGCGACCGGGCAGGCGGATCGGCGGGGGGCGCCAGCCGCGGCGATCGGTGTCCCCGGCGCCGGCCGCCCGACCTCGTGAGCTCCGGCCTTCAAGGCGCGCCGACTCGGGACCGGGTCAGCGACCGGAGGCGTCGGCGCGGGCCGGTGGTCTCGTCGCTCACGGGTCCGCCGGACTGCGGTCGCCCGCCCAGACGCCAGGCCGCGGCCGCGCTCCCACGTCGCGCTCGGCCGGCTGCGGCCGCGCTTCCGGGTCGCGCTCGGCCGGCTGAGCATCCGGGAGCCCGTCGACGAAGACGAGCCGGGCGTCGAGGCCGCAGAGGGCGAACACACGTTGGACGTGCTCGGGTCCCTGGACGACGAGCAGGCGGTCGCCGAGGCGTCGATAGGCCTCGAGGATCGCGTTGATGCCACTCGAGTCGATGAAGAGGAGTTCGCGGAGGTCCAGGACGATCCGCCGGGCGCCGGTCGTGGCAGCCAGCTCGAGACCGAGTTCGAGCTCGCCGGCCGTCGCGATGTCGAGCTCGCCGACGGGGACGACGACCTCGGCGTCGTCGGCCTGGAGTCGGTCGCGCCGGAGTACGAAGGCGCCGCGGTTGCCGGGCGCGGGGCCGTCGGGATCGGGGTGTGTCGACATACGGCGCCACCTGCTCCCCTGTGGGGGTCTCAGATCTGGATCCGGAGCGCGGCTGCAGCAACCGTGCGCGTGCCCGTTGCACTCGGCGTCGCGCCGGCCCGTCGGACCGATGCGGCGGATGACACACGTTACACCGTGAGACCCCGCCGATGCGTGACAAACGGCACAACATCCTCGACCACCCGACATCGCGGCGGCCGACCGTTCAGCCGGCGGTCGAGCCCCGCGACCGCACCGTCAGTCCGACCCGGTCGTCGTGCCGCCGGCCTGCGCGGCCCGCCGGGCGACCTCCGCGCGCATCGGGTGGCCGGGTGGCAGGTCGTGGGGACTGATCTCGTCGTGGGCCTCGGGTGTGTCGCCGGCCGGCGTCTCGTCGTCGACGAGCCGGTCCAGGAGCCCGCGGTCGCGCTCGCCATCGTGATCGATGTTCGTCATGCGCCTTCCCTCCAGGGGGTCGAGGCTCGCCCGTCTGAATGTCGATCGAGCGTCGCCGGGCCCGTCGTGCGATCGAGCCCGACGCGCGGGTACCCCGTCTGAGCGCGCCGAAACCGCCGCTGGCCCGGGGGCCGACGGGGACCGGGCTCAGCCTCCGCTTCGAGACAGGCCGACGTACCCGTCGGGATGGAGGACGAACATCTCGCTGGCGAGGTCGACCTCGGTGTCGAAGCCGCTGATGAACGCGCGGACCTTCCGTCCGGTCAGCCGCTCGACGGGCTCGCAGAAGGCGGCGATCTCGGCGTATTGGAAGAGCATGCGCAGATCGCGCAGGCGTTCGTGCTCGCCCAGCCTGCGGAGGCTCCGCTCGGCGGGGGTGAGCGTCTCCTCGAGCGTGACGACGATCGTGTCCGGACCGGCCCAGTTGGTCCGGGTCTTCGTCGGCCCGCGGCCGAACTGGTCCTTGTAGATGCGGACCATCTCGTTGGAGATCGCGCTGAGCACGCTCTGTTGCGGGCGGCTCTCGGCGTCTGGGTTGCCGTCGACGGGGGCTGGATCTCCGGTCATCGGTCCTCCACGGGGGATTCGAGAAACAGGGGACCCGAGGCCAACCGCGAACCGGCCGTATTGAACGGGACTCGCGAAGCTGTCATCGAGGGAGCGGCGGGTACGACCGGCATCGTCGGCGCAGCGACGGCTGCCAAGTACGCGGCGCGCAGTGTATGCAACTTTCCGGGCCCCCGCCCGATCGGTCTGCCGCTCGCCCTTGCTCAAGGGTTCGGGTCAGCCCGATCGGGCTGTCGCTCGCCCTGGCACGGACGGGTCGGGTCAGCGACGGCCGTTGGAGTCGTGGGCTGGGCGAAGCGTCCGCAGCGGCGGGCGCTCTTCGACGGCGAGCGCCCTTGGCTCGAGGCCTACGCCGGCGGGCTGGAGCAGCGTCCCGGGCGCGAGCTGGTCGATCGCGTCGGGTCCGTGGATCCGCCGTTGGGCGGCGACGAGGACCTGGTAGGCCATCGCGCCGAGCGCGTCGAGCGGCTGGTGGCGGTTCTCGCGGAGCCCGAGTTGGGCCTGGGCCAGACCGTCGCGGCCGACCTTGCGGTAGGCGTCGATCAGCATCGCGATCTCGACGCCGTAGCCGACCGGGAAGCTGAGCGTCTCGAGCAGGTCCCGGCGGCCGGCGACCTCGCCGGCGAGGGGCTGGGCGAAGCCGGCGAGGTCGGGGAGGTGGAGGTTCAGGAGGGGCCGGGCGAGGATCTCGGTGACCCGGCCGCCGCCGTCGGGGGTGATCTGATCGCCGTCGGTGAACGGCCGGCGGAAGGCGCCCTTGACGAAATGCACGCGCGGGTCACCCAGCAGGGGGGCGACCAGGTCGAGCAGGAAGCGGGCGGAGAAGTTGCGGGTGTCGGTGTCGAGGAAGGCGACGATCTCGCCGTGCGTGGCGTTGAGGCCTCGCCAGAGGGCGTCGCCCTTGCCGAGTGCCGGGCCGAACTCGGGGAGGAGGGCCGACTCCTGGAGCAGGGTCACGCCGTGCGTGGCGGCGATCGATCTGGTCGCGTCGTTCGATGCGGCGTCGACGATCAGGATCTCGTCGATCAGTCCGGCGTCACGGGAGGGACCTAGGGCGTCGAGTACGCCGTCGAGCGAGTCGCCGACGTTCCGCGTCGGCAGGACCAGGCTGATCGTGTGGTCCTTGATCGCGAGGAGGTCGTCGATTGTCGCGCGGGTGTCGTAGGTCCGCCGGGTGAGCCAGTCGTCGAGGGCGAGGTCGTGGGCGAGACCGCGGGTGGCTCGGCCGTTGAGGCGGCCGGAGGTCGCCACGCGGACGTCGAGCCGGCGCTCGATCGGGATTCCGTTGCGCTGGAGTGAGCGCTGGAGGCCCTCGTCCTCGAGGGCGACATGCGGGTCGAGCCCGCCGATCTCGAGGTAGGTAGCCGCGGTCAGTGACATCGAGGCTCCGCTGAACTGCCAGTGCTCCGACGCGTCGGAGGGCGGCCGGACGGCGGCATGGCGGACGGCGGCGCGGGCGGCGCGCCGGTCGAGCACCTCTGGTCGCAGGCGTTCGGCGTCGGCCGGGAACAGCTCGACGCGGCCGCCGATCGCGCGGGCTCCGCGGGAGACGGCGGCGAGCTGGGCGGCCAACCAGCCGGGCGCGACGGCCGAGTCGGCGTCGGTCGAGGCGATCAGGCCGTCGCCGCGTCCGAGCGAGAGCAGCCGGGCGGCCGCGAGGTCCATGCCCAGCTTGCGCGCGGCGCCGGCCCCCCGCCCGGGGCCGTGGCGGAGATGCAGGCGCAGCGACGGAAACTCGCCGCCGACCATCAGGGCGACCTCGGGTGTCGAGTCGGTGCAGGCGTCGAGCACGAGGATCACCTCGTAGGCGGCCGCCGCGATCCCCCGCTGATGGCCGAGCGCGCGCAGGCAGCCGGCGATCAGGTCCTCCTCGTTGTGGGCGGGGACGACCACGCAGGCCAGGAGCTCGTCTTCGGGGGCGGCGAGGCGGGTCATTCGCAGCGGTCGTAGCGATCGATCAGGTAGCGGTCGTGGACCTCGCCGTAGGCGTGGACGAGGCCCGTCCGGGCGGCGAGGATCTCGTGGACCTGGTCACCCCGCAGCGGATAGGTCTGCGTCACCGGCCGCCAGTGGACGGCGACGAGGCTGCCGCGGGGCGCGAGCTGCGACTCGAGCTCGTCGAGCAGCCGGCCGAGCGGGCCGGCGCTCCAGTAGTAGAGGACCTCCGAGCAGACGATCAGGTCGAACGGGCCGGTCGGAAGCTGCTCGGGGAGGACGCGATGCTCGACCGTGACGTGGGGCAGGCCGCGCAGCCGGGCGCGGGCCGAGTCGACGGCCGTGGGCGACGCGTCGACGGCGAGGAGGTCGTCGCAGCGGGCGGCGAGGCGGTCGGTCAACACGCCGATCGAGCAGCCGACCTCGAGGCCCGTCGCGAAGCGGCGCTCAGCCGGGCCGAGGGCGGCGAGGGTTCGGTCGTACTTGGCGTGCTCGTAGGAGCTCGTCGCGAAGTCCCAGGGGTCGGGGTCGCTCCGGTAGAGCGCCTCGAACCAGCCGGGGTCGATCCGGCGGTCGGTCACCGGTCGACCTCGAGGGCCCGCAGGCCGCGGCGGGCGACGAGCGGGTCGAGTCGGTGCTGGAGCAGGAGGAGCTCGAGGTCTCGGCGAGCCCGGTCGAGTGGGTCGCCGAGCGCGAAGGGCCGGGAGCCGCAGACGCGGGCGGCTTCGTCGAGGATCGCGGCGGCGGCAGTGGAGACGGCGTCGCGGAGATGCACCGAGAGCTCGGTCAGCGCGCTCGGGTCGTCCTGCGCGGCCGCGGCCGCAGCCAGCCAGAGGTCGATCGTCTTGTTGGAGGTGAGCATCCGCCCGACGGCGAGGCCCTCGAGATCGCCGACGCGGGGCCGGTGGGCGAGCGACGCGAGCGCCGCGTCGAGCGCGGTGTCGACCATCCCGGCCCAGCTTGCGGCGGTGCGGATCGCATCCCGCGAGAACCACGGCTCCCGAGCGAGTTCGCCGGGCTGGCCGAGCACGGCGAGGACGCGGGCGTGGTCGAATTCGACGCGGTGGCTCTCGGACGCGCGCATCCCCGAGCCGCGAAACCAGGTCCGGTCGACGTCGACTCGGGCGGTCAGGTCGACGTATGCGAGCCACCGCTCGGCGGGCGCGTCGGGCCCGCGGGCGATCACGGCTGCGCGGTGGACGCCGCCGGCGCCCGAGCAGAAGACCTTCGTCCCGGTCAGCCGCCAGTCGCCGGGCTCCCCTGTGAGCCGGGCGGGGTCGCCCTCCCCGTCGACCGGATCGGCGCCCCACAGGCCGAGCCAGAGCCGGCCGGCGGAGATCTCGTCGAGATCTCCGGCGACGGCGGGATCGTCGGCCGCGAGCAGGCGGAGGCGCTCGACGGCGTTCAGGTGACCGTCGAGGATCCGCCCGACCGACCCGTCGGCGCGGGCGACGGCGCGGACGAGACGGAGCTGGTCGGCGAGCGGGAGACCGCCGGCGAGCGCGCCGGCCCGGCCGAGCGCGGCGAGGGCGGCGGTCGGAAACGAGGGGGCACGATCGAGGCCGGTCGCAGCGTTTGCGATCTCGACGATGACCGCCTCCAAAGGGGCGCAGATGGACGGCTGGGGAGAGTCGGTGAGGGGGTTCGGGCGGGTCAATTCGGCTGCGATGATTCCCGGATCTCGGCGAGCGAAACAGGCTCGCAGCCGCGTTCGCGGATTGCCGTGACGAGCGGGGAGATCAGGCGGACGGTCTCGCGGCATCCGTCGCGTAGGGCACCGGGTCCGAGGCCGTCGTGCATCAGGACGATCGCCTGGTCCGACAGGTCGTCGGCGACCGAGTCGAGCATCGCGGCGGCCGGGTCGCCTCGCCAGTCGTGGGTGTCGGCGGTCCACCCGGTGATCGACAGGCCGTGGTCGGCCGCGACGAGGTGGGTCCAGTCGGCACAGGCGCCCCACGGGACTCTCCATCTGGTCGGGCGTTGGCCGAGCCGGGAGAGGGTCTGGAGTGCCTCGGCGGTGTCGTCCTCGATCACCGTCCGGGGGGTCTGGGTATGGCGGAGGTGGCGGGCGCAGTGGAGGCCGATCTCGTGTCCGGCGGCGCGGATCGCGTCGATCAGGTGGGGATGGGCTGCGGCGCGAGTGGTGATCACGAAGAAGGTCGCCGTGGCGCGGACGTCGGCCAGCTCGCGCAGGACACGTGGGGTCCAGACGGGGTCGGGCCCGTCGTCGAAGGTCATCGTCACGGCCGGGCGGAGGGTCGTCATGCCGCCGGCGGGAGGGCCGAGCGCCGGCAAGCGGTGGTCAGTCGACTTCTTCGGGCGGGACGCGGACCTCGATCCGACCGTCGCGGACGCGGACGTCGTAGGAGGGGGCGGGTGTCGTCGCGGGGCCCTGGACGATCGCGCCGTCGGCGAGGCGGAAGATGCTCTGGTGCCAGGGACACACGATGCATCCGTCGCGCTGGAGGCCCTGGTGGAGCGGGGCGCCGCGGTGGGTGCAGCGATCGGCGAGGGCGTGGAGGTCGCCGTCGTGACGGGTGATCACGATGCCGACGCCGTCGACGCGGACGCCGATCGGCTGGCCGTCGAGAACGTCGGCGTCGGCGGCGGCGTCGGTCCAGTCGGCGGGGCGCGACTCGAAGGCCGTGCGGTCGACGCCGAGGCCGCGGGCGAAGACCAGGTGGCCTCCGAGGTAGCCGCCTGCGCCGAGGGCGCCGGCGCCGGCGAGGCTCAGCACGCGGCCACGGAGGCGGCGGCCGCGGCGGCGGGCGACCAGGGAGCCTGAGAAGAGCGCGAGCGCGAGGGTGTTGGCGACCGCGTGGGCCAGGCCGACGCGGCGCTCCTTGGGCTGGGTGTCGCCCCAGTCGGCGGCGCCGGTCAGGCTGGCGGGGACGGCGGTGAGGATCCCGACTGCGAGCAGGGTGTCGGCAGCCGGCCTGGCCCGAGCACCGCCGACCCAGTCGAGCACCAGCGAGCTGGTCCAGGCGCCGATCGGGAGGTCTGTGAGGATCGGGTGGAGGGCGTGGCCGAGCCAGGTGCCGCTGAGCAGGTCCTTGGGCGCTCCGGCGGGCAGAGCTGTGCGGATCGCCTTGGTGAGAGCGTCGCCGACCGGGTCGAGTTGGGCGGCCCGCTCGATCGCGACGGCGAGCGCATAGGGGGCCGCGGCGCGCCCGGCCGGGCCGGCCGGCCGACGGCGCGGCCGGCCCGACACGCGCGGGGAGCCGCTCACGCGCCGGGCCCGGCCACTGTCCGGCCGTCACCCGCCAGACGATTTCCATCCCGACAGGCCACCGGGTGTCCGGGGCCGGCGTGTCGGTTGGGGTGACGAGCCATGGTTCGCTGGATACCCGGACCCCGCCGGGTCAAACGGTGCTCGCCCGGACGGCGGATCGATCAACAGGTGCTGCGGCCCACACACACAAATCGCGGGGTTTCGTCGGCGGTCGGTTGAGGGTAGGCGGACGACCCGTCGAATCCGAAGGAGGGCGCACGATGGCGAAGTCAGCGAAGAAGACACGACGGAAGATGGCGAAGGCCGCGAAGAAGACACGGCGCGACGTTGTCGCACGGCTCGAGGGTCTGGGTCTGCGTCGACAGATGGCTGAGAAGATCGGCGGGTCGGCCAACGTCCGCGGCGAGCTCTCAGGGTCGGCGAGGACGGCGGTCAAGGAGCTGAAGGCGAAGGTCGACGAGCTGGCCGGCGGGATCGCCAGGCAGAGCGATCAGTCCGAGGGAGACGCGCCGGTGACCCGCAACGACGTGAAGGCGGCGGGGAAGCAGGCGAAGAAGGCGGCCCGGAAGGCCCGCCGGCGGGCGGTCGAGGCAGCCAGCCTGGGGACGAAGCGGGCGGAGAAGAAGGCGCGCAGGGCGGCTCGGCGAGCCGACGAGAAGACGGCGGCGAAGCGGCGCGTGAAGGCAGCGATGAAGGCTGCGGAGAAGCGTCGTGGAAGCGTCGTGAGGTAGCAGAGAACGCTGAGCCGACGACATCGCTCGCCGTCGGACGCAACGGCGTTTGGTTCGCCTGAACGGCGCGTCCATCGGGTTTACGGGTCGTGAGCCCGGGGGTATTAATCGGTCACCATCACCCTACGGAGAGAGAGGACACATGATGGATCCGAATCCCCACCCAGAAGGCCCGGCGGACGCTGAGGACAGCGGCACCGGGATCGGCAGCACGGTGACGAGCGGGACCGGCGAGAGTGAGTCGGTCGGCAACGAGGAGAACGCGAACGGCACGTCGCACGACGCAGTGGGCGGCCTGCAGCACGCGAACGACGATCCGAACCCGCGGTAGCAACCCGCGAC
>DASZKP010000071.1:0-29693 GCA_035553395.1 Solirubrobacteraceae bacterium
CACGCCGCGCCTGCCGCCGCCGGCGTCGATCAGCTACAGCTCGCTGGTCGACTACGGTCGCTGCGGATACGGCTACTACCTCCGGCGGGTGCTCGGCCTCGCCGAGGTCGCCCCTCCGGCCGGTCTCGAGCCGGCGGCCTACGACGCGGCCGACCGCGGCCGGATCGTCCACGCCCTGCTCGAGCGGCTCGACTTCGCCCGACCGGCGCTCCCCACCCCCGCGCTCGTCCGCGCCCAGGCCGGCGGCCGGCTGCCGACCGACGCCGAGACCGCCGAGCTCGCCGAGCTGGCCGGCGCCTTCGGCCGCAGTCCGCTCTGCGCCCGGCTCGCCGCCGCCGCGACCGTCAGGCGGGAGGTCAGCTTTGCCGCGCCGGTCGGCGACCTCCTCGTCAACGGATACATCGACGTGCTCGCCGGCGAGTCAGACGGCCGGACGCTGGTCGTCGACTACAAGACCGATCGGATCGACGCCGGCACCGACCTCGCCGGTCGGGTGGCCGCCTCCTATGAGATCCAGCGACGGATCTACGGGCTCGCCGCCCTGCGCGCGGGCGCGAGCGCCGTCGAAGTCGCCTACTGCTTCCTGCGCCGTCCCGAGGAGGTCGTCTCTGTCGAGTACTCGGCCGCCGACGCCGGCCGGCTCGAGGCCGAGCTCCTCGGTCTTGCGGCGCCGCTCGCCGCCGGCCGGTTCGACGTCTCGCCCCGGCCCCATCGCGGACTCTGCGCGACCTGTCCCGGCCGGGCCCGGCTCTGCTCGTGGGACGAGGCCCGCACGCTCGGCGACGATCCCGGCCGACCGGCCGGCGAGCAAGCTGCCGTGCAGGGCGCTTAGACCCCGCGTCGGCGTGGGATACTGACGTCATGCCGCGGGCGATCTGGACGGGCGCGATCAGCTTCGGGCTGGTCAGCGTGCCGGTCAAGCTGTACGCCGCCGTCTCGGCCAAGGGCGTCCACTTCCACCAGCTCCACGCGACCGACGGCGTCCGCGTCCAGCAGAAGCGGATCTGCCCGGCCGACGGCCAGGAGGTTCCGTTCGCCGAGATCGTCAAGGGCTACGAGATCGCCCCCGACCGGTACGTCGTGATCGAGCCGGAGGAGCTCGCCACGCTCCAGCCGAAGCGGGCCCGGACGATCGAGATCGAGGATTTCGTCGCCCTCTCGGAGATCGACCCGATCTTCTTCGACCACCCGTACTACCTCGTGCCCGACGAGCGCGGCGTCAAGCCCTACCGACTCCTGCTCGACGCGATGCGCGATTCCGAGCGGGTCGCGATCGGCCGACTCGTGCTTCGCGCCAAGGAGCACATCGTCGCGATCCGGGCCGGCGCCGGCGTGATGACGCTCGAGACGATGGTCTTCGCCGACGAGATCGTCTCGCCCGACCGCTTCGCCGAGCTCGACGGCGAGGTCACGACGACCGACCGCGAGCTGGCGATGGCCAAGCAGCTGATCGAATCGCTCAGCGGGCCGTTCGAGCCCGAGAAGTACCACGACGAGTACCGCGAGCAGGTCCTCGCCCTGATCGACCGCAAGGCGAGCGGCGAGGAGATCGTCGTCTCGCCCCAGGCCCCCGACGAGCGGCCCGATGGCGCCGATCTGATGAGCGCCCTCCAGGCCAGCCTCGAGGAGGTCAAGAAGCGGACGGGCGCCGGACCGAAGAAGACGCGCAAGGCCCCAGCTCCGGCGACCGCCGAGAAGGCCGCCCCGGCCGGGCGCGAGCCCGCCGTCAAGTCTGGTTGAGCCGCCGCCGGCCGGGCCCCTTTTTCGGGCTTTGCGCTGCTACGCTTGGCTCTTCGCCTCTCCTCTACGCCCGCCCCGCGCGCCCCCGGTTCAGGGCGTCCGGGGACGGTGTGGCCCGCCGCCATCGGGAGTCCCACATGACCAGGATCACCAAGCCGCAGGCCTCCGGCCTGTATGACCCCCGCTACGAACACGATGCCTGCGGCGTCGCGCTGGTCGCCCGACTCGACAACAAGGCCACCCACGAGGTCGTCGACCGTGGTCTGACGGCCCTCGAGAACCTCGAGCACCGGGGTGCGGCCGGAGCCGATCCGAAGACTGGCGACGGCGCCGGGATCCTTCTCCAGATGCCCGACCGCCTGTTTCGCCCGGTCGTCGACTTCGAGCTCCCGGAGGTCGGCCACTACGGCGTCGCCGTCTGCTTCCTGCCGACCAACGACGTCGAGCGCGACCAGATCGAGCGCCTGCTCGTGCACAACGTGCTCGGCGAGGGCCAGGTCGTGCTCGGCTGGCGCGACGTCCCGCTCGACCTCGAGCACGTCGGCGAGACGGCCGAAGCCTGCCGGCCCGTGATCCGCCAGCTGTTCATCGGCGCCGGGCCGGTCCTCGAGCAGACCGACGTCTACGACCAGGACGCCTTCGACCGCAAGCTCTACGTGATCCGCCGGATGACCGAGATCGCCGTCGGCCCCGATTTCTACGTCGCGAGCTGCTCGTCCCGGACGATCGTCTACAAGGGGATGCTGATCAGCTACCAGCTCCGCGGCTTCTACCCCGACCTCGCAGACCCCCGGTGCACGAGCGCCCTCGCCCTCGTCCACTCCCGCTTCTCGACCAACACCTTCCCCAGCTGGGAGCTCTCCCATCCGTACCGGATGATCGCCCACAACGGCGAGATAAACACGATGATGGGCAACATCAACTGGATGCGCGCCCGCGAGTCGGCGCTCGCGTCCGAGCTGTTCGGCAAGGACCTCCAGAAGGTGATCCCCCTCGTCCGGCCGGGCGGCTCGGACTCGGCGACCTTCGACAACGTCCTCGAGCTGCTCACCCTCGCCGGCCGGTCGCTCCCCCACGCCGTGATGATGATGGTCCCCGAGGCCTACCAGAACCGCGACGACCTGACCCCCGAGCTGGTCGGCTTCTACGCCTTCCACTCCTGCCTCATGGAGCCGTGGGACGGGCCGGCGGCCGTCGCCTTCACCGACGGCCGGGTGATCGGCGCGACGCTCGACCGCAACGGCCTGCGCCCGGGCCGGTGGATGGTCACCAAGGACGGTCATGTCCTGCTCGGATCCGAGGCCGGCCTGCTCGACGTTCCCGTCGACGAGGTCGAGCGGCTCGGCCGTCTCCAGCCCGGCAAGTTGTTCCTCGTCGACCTCGAGCAGGGCCGGATCGTCGCCGACGACGAGGTCAAGCACGAGGTCGCCGTCCGCCGGCCGTACGCCGACTGGTACGACGAGAGCACGGTCCACTTCGGCGATCTCCCCGAGGCCGCCGGACAGCCGCTGACCGAGCCGCTGCGCTCGTTGCAGCTGGCCTTCGGCTACTCCCAGGAGGACCTCCGCGTCCTGCTCGCGCCGATGGCTGCGAACGGCGAGGAGCCGCTCGGGTCGATGGGCAACGACGCGTCGCTGGCGGTCCTCTCCGACTGCTCGCCGCCCCTCTTCACGTACTTCAAGCAGCTCTTCGCCCAGGTCACCAACCCCCCGATCGACCCGATCCGCGAGCAGATCGTGATGAGCCTGGCGTCCAGCCTCGGCAGCGAACGCAACCTCCTCGGCGAGAGCCCCGAGCACGCCCACAAGCTGATCCTCGACCAGCCGATCCTCCGCAACTACGAGCTCGAGACGCTCCGCATGGTCGCCCACGACGTCTTCGAGGCGCACACGATCGACATCACCTGGCCGGCCTGCGAAGGTCCCGACGGGATGCGCTCGGCGCTCGCCCGGATCTGCGACGAGGCCCACGACTCGATCGAGGCCGGCGTCAACATCGTGATCCTCTCCGACCGGGCCGTCTCCGCCGACCGCGCGGGGGTCCCGTCGCTGCTCGCCGTCGCCGCCGTCCACCACCACCTCGTCCGCCTGGGTACCCGCCTGCGGGCCGGGCTGGTGCTCGAGTCCGGCGAGCCCCGCGAGGTCCACCACATGGCGACGCTGATCGGCTACGGCGCGAGCGCGATCAACCCGTACCTGATGTTCGAGACGGTCGACGACCTCGCCGGCGACAACCGGATCCCGACCAAGGACGGGACGGCCGTCAGCGTCGAGGCCGCCGAGCTGGCGATCGTCCGCGCGATCGGCAAGGGCCTGCTGAAGACGATCTCGAAGATGGGGATCTCGACGATCCAGTCCTACTGCGGCGCCCAGATCTTCGAGGCCGTCGGCCTCGAGCGGGCCCTCGTCGACCGCCACTTCACGGGTACCGCCTCGCGGATCGGCGGGATCGGGATGGAGGTGCTGGCCGCGGAGACGCTCGGCCGCCACCAGCGGGCCTACCCGTCGGTGCCGACCGACCTGCTCCCGGTCGGTGGCGTCTACGCCTGGCGGCGCGAGGGCGAGCGGCACATGTGGAATCCCGAGACGATCGCCCTCCTCCAGCACGCGGTCCGCGCCGGCGGGGCGAGCACCTACGCCGAGTACGCGACCCTCGTCAACGACGACGCGACCCGCCGGGCGACGCTCCGCGGCCTGCTCAAGATCCGCTCCGACCAGACTCCCGTGCCGATCGACGAGGTCGAGCCGTGGACGGAGATCGTCAAGCGCTTCGCGACCGGCGCGATGAGCCTCGGGTCGATCTCCCGCGAGGCCCACGAGAACCTCGCCCTGGCGATGAACACGCTCGGCGGGAAGTCGAACACCGGCGAGGGCGGCGAGGATCCCGACCGCTTCACCGACCTCCGCCGGTCGAAGATCAAGCAGGTCGCCAGCGGCCGCTTCGGCGTGACGATCCACTACCTCGTCAACGCCGACGAGATCCAGATCAAGATGGCCCAGGGCGCCAAGCCCGGCGAGGGCGGCCAGCTTCCCGGCCACAAGGTCGACGAGTACATCGGCGGGATCCGCCACTCGACGCCCGGCGTCGGCCTGATCTCGCCGCCGCCACACCACGACATCTACTCGATCGAGGACCTCAAGCAGCTGATCTACGACCTCCGCTGCGCCAACCCCCGCGCCCGGATCAGCGTCAAGCTGGTCTCCGAGGTCGGCGTCGGCACGGTCGCCGCCGGCGTCGCCAAGGCCAACTCCGACCACGTCCTGATCGCCGGCCACGACGGCGGCACCGGCGCGTCGCCGCTCTCGTCGATCGTCGCCGCCGGCGTCCCGTGGGAGATCGGCCTGGCCGAGACCCAGCAGACCCTCCTGCGCAACGACCTCCGCTCGCGGATCTGGGTCCAGACCGACGGCCAGATGAAGACCGGCCGCGACGTCGCGATCGCCGCGATGCTCGGCGCCGACGAGATGGGCTTCTCGACGGCTCCGCTGATCGCGACCGGCTGCGTGATGATGCGAGCCTGCCACCTGAACACCTGCCCGGTCGGCATCGCAACCCAGGATCCCGAGCTCCGCAAGCGGTTCAAGGGGACGCCGGAGCATGTCATCGAGTTCTTCCACTTCGTCGCCGAGGAGCTCCGCGAGATCCTCGCCGGTCTCGGCCTGCGGACCGTCGACGACCTGATCGGCCGGGTCGACCTGCTCGAGGCCGACCAGGCGATCGACCACTGGAAGGCCCGCGGCGTCGACCTCTCGAAGGTCCTCGCGATGCCTGACGTCCCGCCGGGCACGCCGCTGCGTCGTGTGCGCTCGCAGGAGCCAGTCCTCGAGGACGCCCTCGACTGGGGGCTGATCAAGCGCTCGCGCGCGGCGATCGACGCGGACGAGCCCGTCGAGATCGCGGTCGGCGTGCGCAACGTCAACCGCTGCGTCGGCGGCCTCCTCTCGAGCGAGATCGCCACCAAGCGGGGCGTCGACGGTCTTCCCGAGGGCACGATCGCCGTCAACTTCAAGGGCTCGGCCGGTCAGAGCTTCGGCGGCTGGCTCGCTCCCGGGGTCAGCTTCACGCTCGAGGGCGATGCCAACGACTACGCCGGCAAGGGACTCTCCGGCGGCGTGCTGGCGATTCGCCCTCCGGCCGGTGCCCGCTTCGTCCCCGAGGAGAACGTGATCGTCGGCAACACCGTGCTCTACGGCGCGACCCGCGGCCGCGCGTTCTTCCGCGGCCTCGCCGGCGAGCGGTTCGCCGTTCGCAACTCCGGCGCCTGGGCCGTCGTCGAGGGCGTCGGTGACCACGGCTGCGAGTACATGACCGGCGGCCGGGTCGCCGTGCTCGGTTCGACCGGTCGGAACTTCGCCGCCGGGATGAGCGGCGGCGTCGCCTACGTGCTCGACGACGACGGCCGCTTCGCCGGCCGCTGCAACATGGCCCTGGTCTCCTTCGAGGAGCTCGACGACGACGACGTCGGCGTTCTCCGCGAGATGATCGGCGAGCATCACCGGCGGACCGGATCGACCGTGGCCGCCGGTCTGCTAGACGACTGGGACGCCGCCCTCGAGCGGTTCGTGAAGGTCATGCCCAACGACTACCGCCGCGTGCTCGACGCCCGCAGCGCCCAGGCCGTCCACGCCGCGGCCGCCGCCTGATGGGAGAGCTCGGCGCCTTTCTGAAGATCGACCGCGTCCCCGTCAAGGAGCGCGACCCGGCCGACCGCGCACACGACTACCGCGAGTTCCTGATCGACCGTCCGGCGGTCGAGCTCAGCCAGCAGGGGGCCCGGTGCATGGAGTGCGGCGTTCCGTTCTGCCACAGCGGCTGCCCGCTCGGCAACCTGATTCCCGACTGGAACGACCTCGTCTACCGCGACCGCTGGCAGGATGCCCTGCGCCAGCTCCACGAGACGAACAACTTCCCCGAGTTCACCGGCCGCCTGTGTCCCGCCCCGTGCGAGGCGGCCTGCGTGCTCGAGATCATCGAGGGCGACGCCGTCACGATCAAGCAGATCGAGAACGCGATCATCGACCGCGGCTTCCAGGAGGGCTGGATCGCCCCGTCGCCGCCGACGATCGAGACCGGCCGGACCGTCGCCGTCGTCGGTGCCGGACCCGCCGGGATGGCGGCCGCCCAGCAGCTGCGCCGGGCCGGCCATCGCGTGATCCTCTACGAGCGCGACGAGGCCGCCGGCGGGCTGATCCGCTTCGGCGTGCCGGACTTCAAGATCGAGAAGTCGGTCGTCGAGCGCCGTGTCGACCAGCTGGTCGCCGAAGGCGTCGAGCTCCGCCTGGGAGTCGACGTCGGCCGCGACATCTCGACCGACGATCTCCGCCGCGATCACGATGCCGTCGTCCTGGCGATCGGCTCGCGCGTACCGCGCGACCTGCCGGTCCCCGGACGCGAGCTCGACGGGATCCACTTCGCGATGGACTACCTCTACGTCCGCAACCGTTGGGTCGCCGCCAACGAGGACGGCCAGCCCAAGCCGGCGCTGGCCCCGCCGAGCCTCCCGGCGATCACGGCCGCCGGCAAGCACGTGATCGTGATCGGCGGCGGGGACACAGGCGCCGACTGCGTCGGCAACTCCCTGCGCGAGGGCGCCGCCTCGATCGTCCAGCTCGAGCTGCTCCCCGAGCCGCCGCCCAGCCGCCCGGACGACCGCACGCCGTGGCCGACCTGGCCGAACAAGATGCGCCTCTCCTACGCGATGAAGGAGGCCGAGGGCGCCGGTGTCGGCGAGCGCGCCTACTCGGTCGTGACCACCCACTTCTCGGGCCACGACGGCCACGTCGCGGCCCTTCACCTGGCGCAGGCCGAGGCCGCGCCGCCGTTTCACCCGGTCCCCGGCACCGAGCGCGAGCTCCCGGCCGACCTCGTGCTCCTCGCGATGGGCTTCGTCCACCCCGAGCACGACGGTCTGATCGGCGAGCTCGGGGTCGGGCTCGACCCGCGCGGGAACGTCAAGGCCGGGACATACGAGACGTCCGCCGAGGGTGTCTTCGCGGCCGGCGACGCCCGCCGGGGCCAGTCGCTGATCGTCTGGGCGATCAACGAGGGCCGCCAGTGCGCCCGCGTCGTCGACCGGTATCTCCGGGTCCCGGCGACCAACGGGCACGTCTAGCGCAACCTTCGTCCAGCTGATCTGTTTCAGCAGCGAGCGGGCCGCTAGGCTTGGAATCAGTCCGCGCGGACCAAAACGAATCGGAAGGAACAATCTCTTGCGCTTGCGCCATTCTGCAGTCGTGACCACACTCGCGCTCGGCATGACCGGCTGCGCCGTGATGCCGGTTGCCAGTCAGGCCGCCACCTACAAGACGGGCGTCGGCGACAACAACCCGGCGATGTTCGCGAGCCCGTTCTACAAGACTCTGAAGACGCGCATCACCCGGTACATCGCCCCGTACAACCTCGTCACCACGCCAGCCGACCTCGCCACCTTCCGTCAGTGGCTGGTCGGCGCCCAGCATGACCACGTCGTGCCGCTGATCGCCTTCTATCACTCCCGCGTGCACGGAACCAAGATGCCGAGCGTCGCGACATACACGGCCGACATCAAGAAGTTCATGACGGACTTCCCGTCGATCAAGACATACACGCCGTGGAACGAGGAGAACCGCGGCAACGTCACGATCAGCGGCGGCGCGTCCTACGACAGCCCGACGGCCAGGCAGTCGGCTGCCTACTACGTCGCCCTGAAGAAGATCTGCAAGGGCTGCACGATCGTCGGCCTCGACGTCCTCGACGGATCGAACCCCAAGCCGACGATCACCTACATCCACCAGTTCCAGGCCGACGTCAAGAAGGACAAGTCGTCGCTGCCGACGATCTGGGGTCTGCACAACTACTCCGACACCAACCGCTTCCGCGACGCCGGGACCAAGGACGTGCTCGCCGCCGTCAAGGGCCAGGTCTGGTTGACCGAGACCGGTGGGCTCGTCAACTTCGGCGGCGCCTTCCCGTACAGCCTGTCGCGGGCCAACAAGGCCGTCGCGTACATGTTCAAGCTGGCCAAGTCGAACCCGAGAATCACGCGGCTCTACATCTACAACTGGTTCGGCGAGCCGGCCACGGCTCGCTTCGACGCCGGCCTCATGGACCCGACCGGAACCGTTCCCCGGCCGGCTTACGCCACGGTGCTCAAGCAGTTGACCGGCCTCTAGGCTCGCCTACGATCGGCCGTCGGTCAGGCCGGCCCAGATCGCCGTTCGCGGGGTCTCCGTCGTCATGACGGGGACCCCGTGGTCGTCGTGCGGTGCTGTCCGCCGGGCTGCGTACAGTGGGAAGTCGACTTCGTCCCTCAGGATGCCGGGAGCGCCCTCGATGCCGCTGTGCTTCATCGAACCGCAGGATGCGATCCGGGTGATCGCAGAATCGATTGGCCGCGAGGCTCGTCGCCAACTCGTCAGCGAGGTGCTCCACGCCTGGGTCGACGACCTGCCCGAGCGGGAGCTCGTGTCCCACTACGCCAAGGCGATCGCCGAGCTCGACGAGCAGGACCTGTCGATGCTGGCGGCTTGGCACGCCTCGCTCGAGACGATCGGCCAGCCGATCGCCAACACGGATTTCCTGGTCAGCGTCTTCCCCTCGCTCGGTGAGCATCGCCGCGAGGCGCTGAAGATCGCCGCGAGCTTTCGCGGCGAGGAGGCCTTCGACGCGGGGGTCGCCGAGGAGCAGGCGCTCCGGACCGTGCTGCCGCGGCTCTCGCGCAGCCGGGCGGAGAAGCTCGCGGCCGAGTGCATCGAGCTCTACGTCTGGGACCGGCTCGGGTCAGACAACTAGCCTCGTCCTCAGCGGGGCGCCAGACCGATGTCGTAGCGCCCGGTCCCGACCATGCCGTCGTAGCGCCAGAGCAGGAACGCACTGCGGACAACGGCCCCGCCGGGTAGCACGAGCTCGCCCTCGCCGATCGTCTCGGCCGCCAAGCGCAGCGCGAAGTCGGACTCTTCGGTCTCCCACAGCTCGAGGCCGGCCCGGCGGGCACGGCCGTCGCCGTCGTAGGCGGTCGAAAGCCGGGGATCGTCGATCGCGACCGGCGCGGGCGGCTCGCCGCGGAGGACGATCGCCTCCAGCGCCTCCGCCTCGTGCGCGTCGGCCCGGGCCGGTCGCCGGGCGTGTACGGCGAACGCGAGATCGGCTGCGAACCACGCGGCCACGCCGCGCTCGAGTCCCGTCTTTCGCCAGTCGGTCGGCGGCCCGTCGCCGGCGAGCACGATGTGTCCGAGGCAGTCGATCGGGGTTCCGTCGGCGGCTCCGTCGACCTCGCAGAGCCACTCCTGCGACCCGTCGGCGAACTGCGCCGGCTCGCCCAGGGGTCGCAGCACGACATCGAAGCCGCCGTCCACGCGCGCCCGCCAGCTGCGGTCCGCGTCGTGCCATTCGACTACCGGCGGACCGAGCGTCGCCGTACGGCCGTCGCGGCAGAGCAGGGTCCCTGTCTCGGCGTGCGCGATCGCGCTGAGTCCGCGGTCGCCGAAGCCGAGCTTGACCTGTCCGCTCATCGCGGGAGCTCGCTGACGTCGATGTCGACCGCGGTCCCGTCGATGTCGCCCGGCCGGTCGGGGCCCCGCCGGCCGGGACCGGTCCTCGTGACATAGCCGAGCACCCGTCCCGCGTAGTGGCGGACAATCAGCCGACGGACGATCGACCGGGTCGGCGGGATCAGCAGGATCGCGCCGATCACGTCGGTGATGAAGCCCGGCGCGATCAGGAGTGCCCCGCCGACGAAGACCAGCGCCCCGTCGAGCGCCTCCCGGGCCGGCGGGCGGCCGGCTGCGATCGCGGCCTGGAAGTTGCGCAGGACAGCGCGGCCCTGCGCGCGGACGAGCCGCACGCCGATCATCGAGCTCGCGACGAGGAGCACGACGGTCGCCACCAGGCCGATCTCCTCGCCGACGCGCACGATCACGTAGATCTCGAGCACCGGGAGGCCGACCAGGATCGCAAGGAAGAACAGGAACATCCGACCTCTAAGGCTACGCAACCCGCAACCCGACTCCCGTCTTGTTCGCGCTCGCTGCGGCGGCCGACGGCAGATCCTCGCGTGCTGGCGCGAACTCGGGTCGGGTCGGGTCCGGTCGGCGGTACACTGGGGGCATGGCTACCGTCGAAGATGTAGAGGATGCGCTGACCAACGTGATCGATCCCGAGCTCGGCCTGGACTTCGTCGAGCTGGGCCTGATCTACGGGATCGAGGTCGATGCCGGCAAGGTCCACGTCACGTTCTCGCTGACGTCGCCCGGCTGCCCGATCGGGCCGCAGGTGAGCGAGCAGATCGAGGAGTTCGTCAGTGAGCTGGACGGCGTCGAGTCGGTCGAGTCGGAGATGGTCTTCACGCCGCCGTGGACGCCTGAGCGGATGAGCGAAGACGCGAAGTTCGCGCTCGGCTTCTAGCCGGCGGCGCGACGTCCAGAGGTAGCGTCGTGGTGCCACGTCGTCTGGCGGCGCCCCGCGAAGTGGTGCTCGGCGGGGCTCTGCTGGGCCTGATCGCACTGGTCGCACTCCACTTCGTCGAGCGTGGCTCGTACTGGGACTACAGCGAGGGCGTCTACGCCCTGACCGCCCAGCTCTGGCTTCACGGGGCCGATCTCTACGGCCACGTCGTCGCCGCCCAACCGCCCGGCGTGTTCGTCGCCGGCGCCGGCCTGCTCGCGGTCCACGACAGCCTCGAATGGCTTCGCCTCGGCGTCGGCGCGCTCCAGCTCGGCGCCGGTCTGATCGCCGCGAGCGTCGTCTGGCGCGTGACCGAGAGCCGTTTGGCGACGCTCCTCGCACCGGCCGCCATCCTCCTCACGCCCTGGGCCGTCCACGAGCACGGCGCCCTGCTTCCCGAGGTCGTCGCGCTGCCGTTCCTGATCGGCGGCCTGCGGATGAGCGTCGAGCCGCGGTGGGCGCTCGGTCTCGGCCTCGCCTGCGGAGTCCTGCCGCTGATCAAGGTTCCGCTCGTTCTCCCGGCCGCCGTGCTTCTGGTGATGGCCGTCGAGCGCCGCAGGAGCCTGATCGCCGCGGTCGCAACGCTGGCGGCCGGCGTCCTCGCGAGCGTCCTGCTCGGGGGCGGTCAGTCGCTGTGGCGGGAGGTCGTCTACGCGCAGACCCAGACCGGCCATCGCTCGCTCTCCGCGGTGGCCGGGTTCTGGGCCCAGGGCGGGTGGAACCTGCTCGGGCTGGTCGTCGCGGCCGGCGTCGCCTGGGCACTGCGGTCACGATCGCGCGATCCGCGCCTGCTCAACATCGGCGTGGTGCTCGCGCTCGCGATGTTGGCGACGTTCGCGACCAACCTCAAGGAGGGAACCAGCCTGAACATCGTCGTCCCGGTCGAGGGCGTCCTGCTCCCGCTGGCACTCGCTGGCGCGGCCCTCGCGGCCCAGCGAGGCGGCCGGCGGCTGGCCAACGGGCCGCTGCTCGCGTGCCTCGTCGGGCTCGCCTTCACCCTCGTCCAGACCGCCTCGCTGCTCGGCTCGCCGACCAACCCGGCCGTGTTCCTGCGGCCGGGCTCGCGCCCGGCGTGGGCGGTCACAGAGACGGCGCCGCAGCTGCGCGCGAGCGTCGGCGCCGCTCGAGCCTGCCTGCCTGGGCTCGCCTTCGGCGGACCGCCGCTGGTCGCGATGCTCGCCGGCCGGCGAATGCCCGACGACCAGCCCGACCAGTTCATCACCCGGGCACCCGTGCTCCACGCCGTCCGGGCGGCGATGGCGCTCGTACCGAGCTGTCTCTAGGCACCGATCAGAACGGCGCCCCGCGCCCGCCGTATTCGCCGCGCAGCGCCGCGATCGTGCCGCCCAGCGTCGGCGTCGGGCTGCGGACCTTCCACGTGACCCGGAGCGTCCCGCTCGCCGCCGGCAGCGTCAGCGTCCGCCCGGCGAGCGTTCCCGCGCTCGCGTGGAAGTCGCTGACGGCGTCGGGAACCGGCCAGACCGGGCGAGTGGATGGGGGGGCGCTCCAGCTGAGCGTCGCGCCGCCCCCGCGCGCGCTGAGGCGGACCGAGACCAGCCCGAGCGTGGTCGGCGCCGATGTGACCGCCGTGACCGCTCCGGGCTCGAGCCAGGCGCCCGGGATCGCGCTCAGCAGGTCGATCTGGCCGGCGTCATCGCGGACGAGCATGTTGCGGATCAGCGTCACCAGCTCGCCCGCGTAGGTCCCGTGCGGGCTCAGGTTGGACGCGCTCGACCGCTTGCCGAGCGGGGCGATGTTCGTCTCGAAGCCTCCGTCGGTGCCGCTGGAGTGGGCGATCTCACTGTAGAGGCCGGCGACCACCGGAGCCTGGTCGCCCCGCTCGAGTTGTGTCTCGAGGATGCGGAAGCCGAGGTAGTCGTGGAGCAGCCGGCCGTGGTCGTAGGTCGCGATGCCCTCGCGCATCCCGGCCGTCGCCTCGGCGATCGTCGCGGTCACGATCGGGTCGTAGAGGCCGAGCGGGCCGTCGGGGTAGGCGACCCACCAGTTGCCCCAGTCGAGTCCCCCGGCGTGATCGAGTGCCGGCGGCACGACCCCGCCGTTGCGGGCTGCCGCGGCTCGGGTCGCCCGGGCGACGTTGGCCCGCAGCTGTGTGTCGAGGGCGACCCAGCTCGCGGCGAGCTCCGGGTGCCCGGCGATCTCCGCCAGACGGAGCGCGGCGTCCATTCCGGCGACGGCCCAGAAGTCGTCGCCGGCGAGGTGCCCGGCCGTGTCCTCGTTGTCGCCGGGGTTGCTGATCGGCATCAGGCCGAGCGGATCCACCGCGACCTGCCGGCCGATCCAGGCGACGGCCCGCGTCACGGCCGGCAGCTCACTGCGCGCGAAGTGGGCATCCCCGGTCAGCTCGGCGTGGCGACCGATCGTCCACAGCGCCTGACCCATCCCGTCGTACTGGTTGGGCCGGCTGATGAACAGGCCGTCCGGCTGCTGCCACGAGGCGAAGTACGCGACGTCCTGGGCGGCGGCGGTGTGGAGCCCGGCCAGGTCGAGGGCGTTGACGATCACGGCGGCGTCGCGCAGCCAGAACGCGTGGTACTGGAGGTCGTTGACGGTCTGCACCCACGGTCGCCCCGGCCCGTCGCGCGGGTCGGGTTCGGGCAGCTGATAGCGGCTTGTGAGGATCTGGGTGAGGCTCGCGTAGTAGGCGTCCTCGACGGCCTTCTCGGGGAGTCGCAGCCGCATCGCCGGACCGAGCGCCGTGTCCCATGCCGAGCGCAGCGCGGTGTGCTCGGCGGGGAAGTTCAGTCCGGCGATCCGGACGGCCAGGGGGCTCGAGAGGGCGATCGGCACCGCCGGCATCTCGAAATCGAGCGCGGTCTCCTGCCCGGGCGTGAGGCGGCGGGCGTAGCTCACGCGGGCGCAGATCTCGACGCGGGCCGGGCAGCTCGCCCGGACGGCGACTGTCCGGCCGCTCGTCGCGGCCGGGAGGAAGGCTGAGACCTGGCCGTCCCGGACGATTGCGCCGTCCGCGACCGTCCACGTCTCGGTCGGCCCGATGACCGCACCCGGCTGGGCGTAGAGGCCGTTCTCGGTGCCTGACGGCGCGCGGTAGCGAAAGTACGGCGCTCCCTGGGCGGTCAGCCGGCCCCCTCCGCTGCGACGCATGCCGACCGCCCAGACAGCGGTGACCGCGCTGTGGGTGGTGTTGCGCATGACCACCCGGACGAAGTTGATCGAGACCCCGCCGACGGGCCTGGCGAGGAGCTCGATGTCGTAGCGGACGCCCGAGCGCTCGACGGTCGAGTCGATCACCGGGTAGCGGCCGTCCTCGAGCGTGCGCAGCGGCTGGTCGTAGACCGCGAGCGGCCTGCCGAGCTCGAAGGTCAGCTCGCCGTAGCCGGTGTACAGGTCTCCCTCCGGGGTGACCTCGGTGGCCGCGAACAGCCCTGGCACGGCGAGCTGGTCGGTCGGCGTCGCGAGGAAGCTGAAGGGCAACGTCGAGTCGGCCCGCACCGGCGCGACGCGGCCGGCGAGGACGCAGAGCACGGCGGCGATCGCCACCGTCGTGCGACGCGGGCTCGCGTGCGCGCCCGCCCGCCCGCCCGCCGCCTGGCCCCCCACTGCTGGGTCAGGCCTCGCGCGTGCTCGCCCGGCGGGGTCGGGCGCCTGCCGATCGGCGCGGCGGCGATTTCGCGGCGGGCGGCTCGACGGCCTGCTCGTCGATCGAGGAGTCGGGGGCCGGGGCTGGCGCCGGGACCCGGACCGGCGGTTCCTCGGCGGCCCGGGCGCGGGCCTTGCGGGCCTCGCGGGCGAGCAGCAGCAGGGTCGCGAGCTCACGGTCGAGTCCGTCGGCGATCGAATCGATGTCGGAGAGCGCGTCGTAGTCTCCGAGCAGGCCGAAGTTGATCGCCCCGTTGTAGGACATGATCGCCACGGCGAGGGCGTGCTTGCGCGGGAGGAAGGCGACCGGGAACACCTCCTCGAGCTCGTGCCCGAGCACGTAGAGGGGAAACTGCGGGCCGGGAACGTTGGTCACGAGGAGGTTGAAGAGGCGGGTCGAGAAGTTGATCCTCGAGGCCTGCGCGAGGATCGTCGGAGGCGCGAAGTTCTGCACGCCGGCGATCACCTCGGCGCCCAGCGCCTGCTTGGACTCCTTGAGCCCGTCCATCGCCGCGCGGACGACCTCGAGCCGGGTCACGGGATCCTCGACGTAGACGGGGAGCGCCGCGCGCATCGCGGCGATCCGGTTGCCGAACTGGTTGCGCTCGTCCTTCGTGCGGACCGAGACCGGGACGAGCGCGCGCAGCTCGAGCCCTTCGGTCCGCGTGCCGCGATCCTCGAGGAACGAGCGCAGGGCGCCGGAGACGACGCTGAGCACGACGTCGTTGACGGTTCCGCCGAAGGTGTTCTTGATCAGCTTGAAGTCGTCGAGCCGGCAGGCCAGCCCCACGAAGCGCCGGTGCGGTCCGATCTCGACGTTGAGCGGCGTCTCGGGTGCGGGGTTCAGCGCAGCCCAGGCGACCTCGCCGACTCCCTCGGTGACCTCGCGAAGGCGGGTCAGCGCCCGCTCGGGGTGCGTTGCCGCGTCGAGCGCGTGCGTCGTGATCTGGAACACCGCGCTCAGGGCCCCGAGCACGCCGGCGGCCACGAGCGCGGCCGTGCCCGGCTCGGGGCTCGGCTGCCACGGCGTGCCGGAATGCTCGATCGCCGGTGGTTCGGGGCTGAGGTCGAACAGCACGGTCGCGAGGTCGACGCCGGCGATCCCGTCGATCAGGGCGTGATGCGTCTTCCAGATCAGCGCGAACCGCCCATCGGCGAGGCCTTCGACGAACCAGGTCTCCCAGAGCGGCTTGGACCTGTCGAGCTGCTGCGAGTTGATCCTGGCCGTGAGGCGCAGCAGCTGCTCGCGATCGCCCGGCGGAGGCAGGGCCGTATGGCGGAAGTGGTACTCGAGGTTGAACCTCGGATCGTCGACCCACACCGGCCGGCCGCTGTCGAGCGCCGTGTGCGCGAGTCTCTGGCGGTACCTCGGAACCAGGTGCAGTCGGCCGCGAACCTGCTCGATGATCTCCGCCATCGGGGGTGGCGGCCCCGCGAAGATCGCCAGGCCGCCGACGTGCATGTGCGAGGTCGGGCCCTCCTGGTGGAGGAACGAGGCATCGATTGCGCTGAGGCGGTCGAGGTGTTGCTGGGCCATCGCAGATTCCGGCGTCGTTCTTCGGCTCGCGGGGCTCAAGCGTAGTGCGTCCGCTGGCCGCGCGGCGTCGGGAGCCGCCGGCTCGGCCGACTCACCGCGACCGCCGCGGCTGGGTCAGGTGACGGTGATGTGAATCCTCGGACCGGGTCCGGCGGCGGCTGGGCGTGTCGTTACAATCAGGCGTGATGGCCACGGCGACCAACACTGTTGAGAAGCTGTTGCTCGCCGCGCCGCGGGGATACTGCGCAGGGGTCGATCGAGCGGTTCAAACGGTCGAGCTCGCCCTCGAGCGCTACGGACCGCCGGTCTACGTGCGCAAGGAGATCGTCCACAACAAGCACGTCGTCGAGCAGCTCCGTGCCCGGGGCGCGATCTTCGTCGACGAGGAGACCGAGGTCCCGTCTGGGTCGATGACGGTGTTCTCGGCACACGGGGTCGCCCCGAGCGTGCACACGAACGCGGCGGCCCGGGGACTCCGCACGATCGATGCGACCTGCCCGCTCGTCACGAAGGTCCACGTCGAGGCGAAGAAGTTCGCCGCCGACGGGTACACGATCGTCCTGATCGGGCATGACGGCCACGAGGAGGTCGAAGGGACGATGGGCGAGGCGCCCGAGAGCATCGTCCTCGTGCAGACCGACGACGACGTCGAGCGCCTGGAGATCGGCAACCCGGACAAGCTCGCCTTCATCAGCCAGACGACGCTGTCGGTCGACGAGACCAGCACGATCATCGCGCGCCTGCGGGCGCGCTTCCCCCAGATCATCGGGCCGCGGACCGACGACATCTGCTACGCGACGACGAACCGTCAATCGGCCGTCAAGCAGATGGCTCCGCTCTGCGACCTCGTGCTCGTCGTCGGGTCGCGGAACTCGTCGAACTCGAAGCGGCTGGTCGACGTCTCGCGGGATCTCGGGACCGAGTCCCATCTGATCGACGGCGAGCAGGACGTCGACGAAGTCTGGCTGGAGGACAAGCGGGTCGTCGGGATCAGCTCGGGGGCCAGCGCGCCCGAGGAGCTCGTGACGCGGTTGGTCGACTTCTTCCGTGCTCGCGGCGTCGAGCAGGTCGAGGAGTTCGCCGTCATGCGGGAGGACGTCCGCTTCATGCTGCCGAAGACGATCCGCCCGGATCGCCCGGCCGCCGTCCCGAGCTGAGCGGCGCCGTCGTTTGCGGACGCTGGTCGTCTCCGACCTGCATCTCGGCGCCCGCACACAGGCCGATGTGCTCCGCCGACCCGAGCCTCGCGACGCGCTCCTGCGAGCACTCGGAGCTCGCGGCGCGCCCGGCGCCGTCGATCGGCTCGTCCTGCTCGGTGACGTGCTCGAGCTGCGGGGCGGGCCCGTGCGCCACGCGCTCGAGGCCGCGCAGGGGTTCTTCGAGGCCGTCGGTGAGGCGCTCGACGGTCGCGAGCTGATCCTGCTCGCCGGAAACCACGACCACGCGGTGGTCGCGCCCGGGCTCGAGCGCCGGGTGGGCCCGCTGCCGCTGGAGGAGCGCTTCGAGCCGGGCGCGGCTTCGTACATCGCGGCGGCGCTCGACGACTTCCTCGGGCCGCGCACCTCGCTCGAGGTCGCCCACCCGGGTGTTTGGCTGCGCGAGGACGTCTACGCGATGCACGGCAACTACCTCGACCGTCATGTCACAGTCCCGAGTCTCGAGCGGATCGGGATCGGGGCGATGTCGAGGTTGATCGGCTCGACCACCGGACGGGAGTCGAGCCCCGACGACTACGAGGCGCTCACCGCGCCGATCTACGCCTGGGTCCAGGCGGTCTCCCAGAGCGGCCCGGACGGCGGGGGTCTGCTCGAGGGGGGCGCGTCGGCATCGGTGCGCGTCCGCCGCGCCCTGCTCGGCGGCGGCGGAGGCCTCGACGGCGCGCGGGCGCGGTTCATGGCGGCAGCCTTCCCGGTCATCATCGCCGCGCTCAACCGGGCGGGGGTGGGTCCGCTGCGCGGCGACCTCTCGGGCGCGGCCCTGCGCCGGTCGAGCCTCGAGGCGATGGCCCTCGTCTGCGAGCGCCTGGCATTGGGCGCCGCGCATGTCATCTTCGGCCACACCCATCGGGCCGGGCAGCTCCCGGGCGATGGGCTTACCGAGTGGACGACACCGAGCGGCGCCCGCCTCCACAACTGCGGCTGCTGGGTCTTCGAGACGTACCTGATGACCCACGTGGACGGTGGGAGCCCGTACTGGCCGGGTGGTTGCGTGGTGCTCGACGACGAGGGTCCGCCACGCCTGCTGCGACTGCTCGCCGATCGGTCCACGGCCGAGCTGATGCCCGGCTGAGGCCGGCGTCCTCCCGCTAGGCGGTCGGATTCATCGTCAGGGCGTCGGCTCGGATCGTCGCCCAGCCCTGCGCGACGAGGTGGGCGCGGAAGCTGTCGAGCTTGCCGCGCGGGCCTGTGACGGTGAAGGTGACGTGGGTCGTGAGGAGGCGCGGACGCTCCGCGATCACGCATTCGATGCCGAGGATCCCGGCCGACTTCTGCATCGTCTGCTCGAAGCGGGCACGGACCAGCTTGCCGGCGATGCAGACCAGTGTGCGGGTCTCGACCGTCTGGGCGCTGCGGGCGGCGGCGTCGTCGACGCCCGCGAGCTCGGCGTCCGGAGGCGGATCGATCTGTCGCCACGAGCCGAGGGCGTCGTCCCAGTGGCTGAGCACGACGCTCGCCGAAAGGCCGGTCCGTTGGGTCACGGCATCGATCGCCTCGCGCGCCGCGTCGAGCATCTGGTGGGTCGCGCCGTAGGCGAACAGCTCACGTCCGTCGTGAGTCACGACCACGTCGTGCGCGACGACGGCCCGGACGTCGTCGACGAGATCGGCGGCGCGGACGCGGTGGAGGTGGAGGCCGGCTCGGCCTGCGACCCCGGCCTCAAGGCGGACTTCGAGTCGCCAGTCCTGCTCGTGCATGCTCAGCCCGGCGCGACGGGTGGACGTGCGGCCGGCAGAGAACCGCACGCCCAGCCCGGACCGCCGGGTAAGCCTCAGCCGATCGAGCCGACCATCTCGTGCTGGATCAGGCGGTTGAGCTCGATCGCGTACTCCATCGGCAGCTCCTTGGTCACCGGCTCGATGAAGCCGTTGACGATCATCGCCGCCGCTTCGTCCTCGGTGAACCCGCGCGAGCCCATGTAGAAGAGCTGGTCGTCGGAGATCCGACCGACCGTCGCCTCGTGGGCGACCGTGACGTTCGGGTTCTGGATCTGGATGTCCGGCCACGTGTCCGACCGGGAGATCCCGTCCATCATCAGGCCGTCGCACTGGACCCGCGACTTCGAGCCCTGCGAGTTCTTGCCCATCCGGACGAGGCCACGGTAGCCCATGATCCCGCCGTCCTTGGAGATCGACTTCGCGAGGATGTTCGACGTCGTGTTCGGCGCCATGTGGACGACCTTGGCTCCGGTGTCCTTGTGGACGCCCTTGCCGGCGACGCCGACGTTGAGGTGGTCGGCGCGGGCGCCCTCGCCGAGCAGGAACGACCCCGGGTAGAGCATCACGGCCTTCGCGCCCATCGAACCGCCGACCCACTCGACCGTGCCCTCGGCCTGGACGACCGCGCGCTTGGTGTTGAGGTTGTAAACGTCCTTCGACCAGTTCTGGACCGTCGTGTAGCGGACCTTGGCGCCTTCCATGACGAAGATCTCGACGACCGCCGAGTGCATCGAGTTGACGCTGTAGGTCTGGGCCGTGCAGCCCTCGATGTAGTTCACCTCGGCGCCCTCGTCGGCGATGATCAGCGTGTGCTCGAAGGTGCCCTCACCGGCGCCCTCCATGCGGAAGTACGCCTGCAGCGGCAGGTCGCACTTGACGCCCTTGGGGATGTAGACGAACGATCCGCCGGACCAGACGGCTCCGTGCAGGGCCGAGAACTTGTTGTCCTGGGCCGGAACGCACTTGGTCATGAAGTACTGCCTGACGATGTCCGGGTACTCGCGCACGGCGGTGTCCATCGAGCAGAAGAGGATGCCCTGCTTGGCGTACTCCTCCTTGAGTCCCTCGTAGACCGGCTCCTGGCGCCAGACGCCGACGACGCCGGCGAGATGCTCGCGCTCGGCCTGGGGGATCCCCAGCTTCTCGTAGGTGTCCTTCATGTCCTTGGGCACGTCGTCCCACGAGTCGAAGCGCCCCGTGGTCGGAGGTGAGTAGAGGACGAGGTCGTCGAAGTTGAGGCCGGAGAGATCGCAGCCCCAGGTCGGGACGGTCTTCCGCTCGAAGATCTCGAACGACTTCATGCGCGCATCGGCCATCCAGGTCGGATCGCCCTTGATCTTCGAAAGCTCGCGGATGACTTCGCGGGAGACGCCCTTTGGTGAGACGAGCTCGCCCTTGTCGGTCTCGACGATCGGACTCGCCGTCGGAATTCGAGTGATATCTGTGGCGGCCATAAGCTCCTCTGCGTAATCCTGTGCTCGGTGGTAGGAATTGTAGCGCGCTCGAGGGGTCCGGCCGAAAAACGTCGGCGCCTCGCCCGAGACGCTCGTCTATCCTCGCGCGGCGTGAGCCGCGGAACCCGGCCGGTGACCGTCAGACTCGGGGCGCTCGCCGCCGTACTCGGGCTCGCCGCGCTGCCCGCCGGCGCCGCCGCCGGGATGCCGCCGCGCATGGAGGCGGTCGGCGGGACGGCGCCGGCGATCCCCGGCGCCCGGTACGCGGGTGCGCTGGCCGCCGACGTGCCGCTCGACCTCACGGTGGTCCTGAAGCCGCGCGACGAGGCCGGCCTGACGAGCTTCGTCGAGGCCGTGTCGAGCCCGGGATCGCCGAGCTACGGCCACTATCTCGCCCCGGGCGAGTTCGGCCCGGCGTTCGGGGCGACGCCGCACACGATCGCCGCCGTCACCGCGGCGCTGCGCTCGGCAGGCCTGCGCCCCGGCGCGGCGAGCTCGGACGGCCTGACGATCCCCGTCAGCGGGCGCGCGGCCGTCGTGGCCGCGGCGCTCCACGTCGACTTCGCGAGGTACAGCCTCCCGGGCGGGCGTGGGGGCTTCGCCAATACCAGCGCCCCGGAGCTTCCGGCCGACGTCGCGGGGGCCGTCCGGGATGTCGTCGGACTCCAGACGCTCTCCCGGCCGCAGGCGCTCGGCCTGACGACGGCGACCCGCGCCTCAGGCTCCCCGGCCGTCGTGCCCGGCCTCGCGCCGGGAGCCTCGACGACGCCGGCGGCGGCCCCGCAGACGTTGCCCGACGCGATCGGACCGACGCCGTGCGCGGCCGCGTCCGGCGAGGCGGCCGTGCAGCGGGCGTACACGATCGACCAGTTGGCCGAGGGCTACGACCTCGATCCGTTCTACGGCGCCGGGGACCTGGGCGCCGGGACGACGATCGGGATCTATGAGCTCGAGCCGGACCTCCCGAGCGACATCGCCGCCTTCGGGTCGTGCTTCGGAGCCGGCGGCGTCGTCGACGAGATCCCGGTCGACGGGGGTCCCGGGGCGGGGGCCGGGTCGGGCGAGGCGGCGATCGACATCGAGACCGTGCTCGGCGTCGCTCCCCAGAGCAGGATCGAGGTGTTCGCCGGGCCGACCACGGGGAGCGGGCCGCTCGACATCTACGTGGCGATGGCCGACCAGGACACCTCGCAGGTCAACACGACCTCCTGGGGACTCTGCGAGCAGGACATGCTGCTGGGCGACCCGAACTCGATCGCCGACGAGACCCCGGTATTCCAGCAGATGGCCGCCCAGGGTCAGACGCTCTACGCGGCGACCGGGGACAGCGGGTCGGAGGGCTGCGCCGGGGATGCGGGCACGCCCTTCAAGCGCTCGCTCGCGGTCAACGACCCCGCGAGCCAGACCCAGGTCACCGGCGTCGGCGGGACGAGCCTGGTCGCGGCGTACACGGCGGGCGGCAGGCCGGCGGCGGTCGACGCGACGCCATTGGTTGTGCCGCCGTTCCAGACGGTGTGGAACGAGTCGGCCGCGTCGGCCGGCGCCGGGGGCGGGGGAATCTCGACCGTGCACGGGATGCCGAGCTACCAGTCGGGGGCTCCGGCCGGACTGGGCGTGGTCAACGCGAGCTCGAGCGGCGCGCCGTGCAGGGCGCCTGCCGGCGGTCTCTGCCGCGAGCTGCCGGACGTCAGCGCGGCTGCGGACCCGGTCGGCGGGAGCGAGGTGTACTGCACCGACGACGGGACGCCGAACACGCTCTGCCAGGGGGGCAACCCGGCTGGCAGCAGGTGGGAGGCGGTCGGCGGCACGAGCGCGGCGGCGCCGTTCTGGGCGGGGATGACCGCCCTGATCAACGCCGACTCGGCCGATGGGTGTGCCGTGCCGGCGACGTTCGGGATGGTCAACCCCCTGCTCTACGCGATCGCCGGCGGTTCGGCGTACGCGGGCGCCCTGACCGACATCGTGCCGTCGGCGACGCCCGGCGTCCCAGCCGACAACGACTACGGCGGCCTGGACGGCGGCCTGTACCCGGTCGGCGTCGGCTACGACATGGCGACCGGGCTGGGCACGCCGCTGGCCGGCGGGCCGGGTGGGCTCGCCCACCAGCTGTGCGCCCTGCGGGCCCCGGTCACCCAGGCCCCGACGCTGAGCTCGCTGAGCCCGGCCGGCGGGCCGGCGAGCGCCGGGACGGCGGTGACGGTCGACGGGGCGTCGTTCGTCCCGGGCGCCAGCGTCACCGTCGGCGGGACGGCGGCGACCGGCGTCCAGGTGCTGAGCTTCAACCAGCTGACCGCGGTGATGCCGGCCGGGAGCGGGGTCGAGCAGGTCACGGTCACCACGGCGCACGGGACGAGCGGACCGCTGCCCTACACCTACCCCACGCCGCCGGGACCCGCGGCGGTCCCGACGCCGGCACCGTCGACCACGCCTCGGCCGGGCAGCGTGCCCGGGGCGAGCGCCCCCGTCCCGGCGACGCCCGCGAGGCGCGGTCCGCGGGCCGCCGCGCTCCTGCTGAGCTGCACGCGGGCGAAGTTGGCGATCACCGACGTCGTGGTCAACGGCTCGGACGTCGGGATCAGCGGCGCGGCGCCGGCGAGCCTTGCCGGACGCCGGGTGAGGATCCTGTTCGGCGCCCACGCGACACAGGTCGCCGTCGCGACCGTCGCGAGCGACGGCGGCTTCACCGCGGCGGCGCCGCTCCCGGCGGTCTCGGCACTGACCGGGGCCTCAGCCCGGTACGAGGCTGTGCTCGGCAGCCTCCGCTCGGCCGCCCTGCCGCTCACCCGGAGGGTGATCCTGGAGCCGCCGCGGGAGATCGGCGGGAAGGTCGTCCTGACCGGGCGCGTGACCGGTCCGCTGGCGAGTCCGCTCGCGCCGGTCACGATTCGCCAGTCGACGTCATGCTCGGCGGGGATCGATGTCGCCTCGGTGCGACCATCGGCGTCCGGCCGCTTCACGGTCCGCCTGACGCCGCCGCCCGGCGTGCTCGCCGCTCTCTACAGGCTCGGAACGCGGGTCCGCCAGACGGCGCGCAGCCGCGTGAGCGTCGCGGCCGGGAGTCTGCTGGAGTCCGTCGGGCTCAGCTGAGGTCTGGAGTCCGTCGGGCTCAGCTGAGGTCTGGAGTCCGTCGGGCTCAGCTGAGGTTGCTTCCCGGGGCCGTCGAGGACCCCGCCCGGCTGGCTACTTGGGCCAGCTGCCGTCGCCGGTGATCGCGGCGCGCATCGCCTTCAGGCTGAGCAGCGCGCACTTGCGGCGGGTCGCGGAGATTGGGATTCCGAGCAGGCCGAACAGCCAGTCGGCGTCGAGTGCGGCGACCTTGTCGAGCTCCATGCCGATCAGCTCCTCCGAGGCGATCGAAGCCGACGCCTGGGAGATCGCGCAGCCCTGGCCGTGGAAGGCGAGCTCGCCGACGCGGCCATCCTTGACGCGGATGTGGACACCGAGCTCGTCGCCGCAGAGCGGGTTGTGCTCGAGCGCCTCGAGATCGTGGGGGTCGAGCTCGCCGAAGTTGAGCGGACGTTTGTAGTGCTCGAGGATGAAGTCGCGGTAGAGGTCGTCCATCAGGGGTCAGAGCTCGAATACGTCGCGGGCACCGCGCAGCGACGCGACGAGCGCGTCGACGTCCGAGGCGACGTTGTAAGGGCCGAAGCTCGCGCGGGCGGTCGCGCCGACGCCGAGCCGTCGCATCAGGGGCTGCGCGCAGTGGTGTCCGGCCCGGATGCAGACGTTGTCGCGGTTGACGAGCTCGGCGATGTCGTGGGGGTGCATCCCGTCGATCACGAACGAGACGATCCCCGCCCGCTGGGGCGGTCCGACGACGCGGACGCCGGGCACCGTCGGGAGCTCGGCGAGCGCCTTCTCGGTGAGCGCGTGCTCGTGGTCGCGGACGCGGTCCATGCCCAGCGCCGAGAGGTAGTCGACGGCTGCGCCGAGCCCGACCGCCTCGGCGATCATCGACGTCCCGGCCTCGAACTTCCAGGGCAGGTCGTTCCAGGTCGACTCCTGCAGGCCGACGTGAGAGATCATGTCGCCGCCGGAGAGGAACGGCCGCATTTCCTTGAGCAGCGACGTCTTCCCATGGAGCACGCCGATCCCGGTCGGGCCGAGCACCTTGTGACCGGTCCACGCGTAGAAGTCGGCGTCGAGCTCGCCGACGTCGACCGGCATTCCGGGGACGGCCTGTGACCCGTCGATCAGCACGAGCACGCCCGCCTGGTGGGCGCGGTCGATGATCTCGGCGACCGGGTTGATCGTCCCGAGGACGTTGGAGACGTGGGCCACGGCAATCAGGCGGACGTCGCCCCTGGCGAGTTCGGCGTCGAGCTGGTCGAGCGAGAGCGTGCCGTCGTCGCCGACCTCGAGGTAGCGGAGCTCGGCGCCGGTCTCGGCCGTCGCCAGCTGCCACGGAACGATGTTCGAGTGATGCTCCATCTCGGTGATCAGGACCGCATCGCCCGGGCCGAGGTTGGCCCGCGCCCATGAGTAGGCGACGAGGTTGATCGCCTCTGTCGCATTGCGCGTGAAGATCGTGCCCTCGGTCTCGGCACCCGTGAAGGTGGCGATCCGCTCGCGGGCGCCCTCGAAGAGGTCGGTTGCCTCCTGGGCGAGCGTGTAGACGCTGCGGTGGATGTTCGCGTTGTGGGCGCGGTAGTAGTCGTCCATCGCGGCGATCACCGACTCGGGCTTCTGCGATGTCGCGCCCGAGTCGAGGTAGACGATCGGGCGACCGTCGATGATCCGGCCGAGAATCGGGAAGTCGGCGCGGATGTCGAGCGCGCTGGTGCTGCCCGTCGTTGTCGTACTGCCGCCCATGCTTACCTCGCCAGTGCGTACTGCTCGATGTCGGCCGCCGCTGCTGCCAGCTTGGCCCCGATACGCGCGCGGACCGTCTGCTCGAAGGCCGGGTCCTCGAGCTGGACGATCAGCGGCTCGAAGAAGCCCTCGACGATCACACGGACCGCGTCCGGGCGGGTGAGCCCGCGCGTCTGCATGTAGAAGATCAGCGCCTCGTCGAGCTCGCCGACCGTGCCTCCGTGGGATGCCGAGACGTCGTCGGCGCAGACGAGCACCGACGGGATGGCGTCGAGCTTGGCCTGGGCTGAGAGGAGCATCGAGTGGATCTGGAGGTAGGTGTGGGTCTGCTGTGCGCCGGGATCGATCTGGATCAGGCCTTCGAAGCTCGCTCGGCACGAGCCGGTCGCGGCCCCCCGCCAGTGGACGTCGCCGGATGACGGACCGGTCTCGTGGAGGTCGACGGCGAAGACGTCGAGATGCTCGTCCGCCTCGGCGAAGAAGATTCCCCGGAACGCCATATCGCCGCCCTTGCCACCCACTACGAGCTCGTCGTGGTGGCGGATCAGATGACCGCCGAGCAGCGCCGGCAGCCAGTGGCAGTACGCATCCCGGCCGACCTCGACGACGGCCGTCGAGACGTCGCAGACGTCGCCCGATCCCCAGTCGGTGAGATGCCCGAGCCGGCAGCGTGCGTTGTCCTCGAGATAGAGCTCGAACTGGCCGGCGTGGACCGCCTGACCGGTGAAGTCGGGGGCGATGTCGTACTCGCGCAGACGAAAGTTGCTCGACCGGTCCCCGATCGCCAGCGTGTGGGCGTACTGGGCGGTCGCCGGCTCGGGGATCTCGTAGACGATCTGGAAGGGGTGCTCGACGACGAGGCCCGGGGGCACATAGAGGAAGGCGCCGCCGGTCCAGAAGGCCGCCGATGCGGCCTCGAGCTTGTCGCGGTCGAGGCGCAGCCGGCGCATGAAGTACCGGGAGAACAGCTCGCCGTGGTCCCGGGCGGCGTCCTCGAGCGAGCAGAGGATCACGCCGGCGGCGGCAAGCTCGGGGTCGAGCTCGGTGTGGACGACCGAACCGCCCCGTTGGACGAGCACGCCGGCCGTCGGGCCGTCGCCGACGACCTCGGGTGAGACTTCGGTCGATGGGTACGTGCGGATCTCGAGCGCCGCGAGGTCGAGCTCGTCGAGGCTCGTGCGCCAGAAGCCGGAGCGGCGCCATGTCGGCAGGTCGAGCGCGTCATAGGCCGCGTGGGCCCGTTGGCGCAGGTCGGCGAGGCTGCCGGTCTCGCCGGCGCCGGCCAGCGCCCGGTAGAGCACCGCCTCGCGGGCTGAGCCGGCCTTGCGGGGGGTGGCGGTCGTCTCAGGCACCGGTGCCGACCTGCTCGCGGATCGGGTCGTAGCCCTCGCGCTCGAGGCGGGCGACGAGCTCCGGACCGCCGTCGAGGACGATCCGGCCGTCCATCAGGACGTGGACGAACTCGGGCGTGATGTAGTCGAGGATCCGCTGGTAGTGGGTGATGATCAGGGCACCGAGGCCCTGCTCGGCGTGGAGCTTGACGACGCCGTTGGCGACGATCCGCAGGGCGTCGATGTCGAGGCCGGAGTCGGTCTCGTCGAGCACCGCGATCTCCGGGGCGAGCATCGCCATCTGGAGGATCTCGGCGCGCTTCTTCTCGCCGCCGGAGAACCCGTCGTTGAGGTGGCGTGAGGTGAACGACCGGTCGACGTCGAGCAGGTCGACGGCGTGTGCCAGCTGCTGGCCGAACTCCTTGACCTTGATCGGCTCGTCGCGCTTTGCGTTGATCGCCATGCGCAGGAAGTTCGCGACCGACACGCCGGGGACGGCGACGGGGTACTGGAAGGCGAGGAAGAGTCCGGCGCGGGCCCGCTCGTGGGCCGGCGATTGGGTGATGTCGTCGCCGTTGAAGACGATCGATCCTTCGGTCACCGTGTACGACGGATGGCCCATGATCGTGTTCGCGAGGGTCGACTTGCCGGAGCCGTTGGGGCCCATCAGGGCGTGGATCTCGCCGCTGCGGACGACCAGGTCCACGCCGTGGAGGATCTCGCGCTCCTCGTGACGGACGTGCAGGTTGTCGATCTTCAGTTCGGCCATGTCACTCCAGTGCAGCGCGCTGCCGCTCAGGCGGCGGCCGGCTGCTTGCGGGTTGCGGGAATCAGGTCGGCGAGCGTGGTCTCGGTGAGCGTCCGGATGATTGAGAAGCGCACGCGGGTCCAGAGGAGCTTCGTCGTGCAGACGTGCTCGGGATCGGTCTCCCGGGCGCAGACGACGCTCCCGTCGGGGCCGCCGGAGATGCACTCGATCGGGGCGATCGACCCCTCGAGGGCCTCGACCACCTCGGCCATCGTGATCTGATCGGCGTCCCGGGCGAGTAGATACCCACCGTGGGCGCCGCGTCTGCTTTCGATCAGGTCCGCCTTGCGCAGGCGGGCGACGAGGTGCTCGAGGTAGGCGAGCGGCAGCCCTTCGCGCTCGGCGATCTCGGCCAGCGGGATCGGCTGGTCGCCGCCGCGTCGGGCAAGCTCGACCATCACGCGGACGCCGTACTCGGCTTTTGTTGAGAACATCATCAGTTCGAATACCTACTTGCGCAGTAGGGTATCAGCACGGTGCCCTCCGGTCACGCCACGCGGGCGCTATACTTTTTATAGTTAGAAATTCAGACACGAGTTCAGGGAGTTTGCGATGAGTCCGTCAGGCGCCGAGTTCGTCCGGCAGGTGAAGAGCCAGATCACGGAGATCGATCCGAGCGACGTCCAGCCGCTTCTCGGCAACGGCGTGGCGATCATCGACGTGCGCGAGACCGAGGAGACGGCCAGCGGCCTGCTCCCCGGAGCCAAGCACGTCCCGCGGGGCTTTCTCGAGACCCGCATCGAGGGCGCGGTTCCAGACCGTTCCCAGCGCGTGGTCGTCTACTGCGCCGGCGGCACCCGGTCGGCCCTGGCCGCGCGGACGCTGAACGAGCTCGGCTACGAGAACGTCGAGTCGATGACCGGGGGGATCACCCTCTGGAAGGACCGCGGCTACAAGGTCGTCGTCCCGAAGTCGCTGACTCCCGAGCAGCGTGAGCGGTACTCGCGCCACCTGCTCGTCCCCGAGGTCGGCGAGGAGGGACAGCGCAAGCTGCTCGACGCGCGCGTGCTCCTGCTCGGCGCCGGCGGCCTCGGGTCGCCGGTGGCGCTCTACCTTGCCGCGGCCGGAGTCGGGACGATCGGGATCGTCGACGACGACGTCGTGGATCTCTCGAACCTCCAGCGCCAGGTCGTCCATACGACCGATCGGATCGGTGTGCCGAAGGTCGACTCGGCCGAGGAGACGATCCACGCGCTGAACCCGGACGTCGATGTCGTGAAGTACGTCACGCGGCTCGACGCGTCGAACATCATGGAGATCATCGAGGGCTGGGACATCGTCGTCGACGGGGCCGACAACTTCCCGACCCGCTATCTGCTCAACGACGCGACCGTCCGCCTGCGGATCCCGGTCGTCTCGGCCTCGATCCTCGGCTTCGACGGCCAGCTGTCGGTCTTCGATCCGTACGAGGGGCCCTGCTACCGCTGCCTCTACCCCGTGCCGCCGCCGGCCGAGCTCGCGCCGTCGTGCGGTGCCAACGGCGTGCTCGGCGTGCTGCCCGGGACGATGGGCCTGCTCCAGGCGACCGAGGTCGTCAAGCTGATCATCGGCGCCGGTGAGCCGCTGATCGGCCGTCTGCTCCTGTACGAGGCCCTGAGCGCGACGTTCACCGAGCTGAAGGTCCGCCGCGACCCGGAGTGCCCGGTCTGCTCGCGTCCGCCGGAGGAGATCACCGACGAGGAGATGGGCGTCTTCCCCGACTACGAGGCGTTCTGCGCCGCGTCCGGCTAGGGTTCGGCGCGCGATGGCAACGATCAAGATCCCGCCGGTCCTGCGCGCTTCCGTTGGCGGCGAGCGGGAGGTCGAAGCGGCCGGCGAGAACGTCGGAGACGTGCTCCGCTCGCTGGCCGAGCAGCATCCCGCAACACAGACGCAGCTGTTCTCGGCCGACGGCAAGCTCAACCGGTACGTCAACGTCTATCTCAACGACGAGGACGTCCGCGTGCTCGACGGCCTCGACACCGGCGTTGGCGGGTCGGATGTCCTCGTGATCCTGCCGGCGATGGCCGGCGGGTCGCGCTGACCGCTGGCGCTGGGG